>JBGVPE010000001.1:0-13914 GCA_045126895.1 Acutalibacteraceae bacterium
CTGATGCAAAACTCAGCATTCTTAGATGGCTATATGGCAATGCTCAAGGATTTCGGAATATATTTTCTTGTAACTGCACTTATCCCTAACACTGCCGCTGCACTTGTTGCCGATTTTCTCGTTAAGAAAAAGATGAAAACAGATATTGGTGTAATCAAAGAAGCCTCGTCTGATATTCAATATCAGCGCTCGGTTATGATAAGTAAGGGCGGTGTTGCGCCACTTATTTTTGCTGCAGTTTATCTGCTTAACGATTATCTGGTTTCTATTCTTATAAATATCGGCACTGTAATTTCTGAATTTTTTAAATAATTTATATTTTGGAGGTAAATATTATGAAAGTTAAAAAAGCTGTCATCCCTGCAGCAGGTTTGGGAACACGCGTTCTCCCTGCATCAAAATCTGTACCGAAAGAGATGCTTAACATCGTTGATAAGCCTGCGATTCAGTACATTGTTGAAGAAGCCGCTGCAGCAGGTATTGAAGATATTCTCATCATCACAAACCGTGGTAAAGGCGTTATTGAAGATCATTTTGACCACAGCTATGAGCTTGAAGATCAGCTTTCTAAAAATCCGGCAAAGAAAGACATTTACGATGTAGTTAAAGAAACTGCTGATATCGCAAACGTTTTCTTCATCCGTCAGAAAGAAACAAAAGGTCTCGGCCATGCAATTCTCAAAGCTAAGCCTTTCATCGGTGATGAACCTTTTGCTATCCTTTACGGCGATGATGTTATCATGAACTATGAAGGTTACCCTGTTACAAAACAGCTTGTTGATACATACGACAAATACGGTAAAGGCGTTGTAGGTGTTAAAGAAGTTCCTCGTAAAGATGTTTCAAAATATTGTTCACTTGATGTTACAGACCTTGAAGACAATCTTATGAACGTTCACAACATCATTGAGAAGCCTACAGAAGAGCAGATTATGTCTTGCTACTCTATCCTCGGTCGTGTTGTTGTGCCTTCAGATGTTTTTGATTATCTTGAAGAAGACCTTAAAAACACTCCTGAAGGAACAGAGCTTTATTTCACAGATACTCTTACCCGTCTTGCAAAAGAGAAGGGTCTTATTGCTCAGGACTTTGACGGTATCCGTTATGATATGGGTAACAAAATGGGCATTATGAAAGCTAACTGCGAAGTTGCTCTCAAGCACCCTGAACTTGCTGAAGACTTCAAAGAGTATATCAAAGACCTTGCTAAAAATCTTTAATATTTATCAAACGGCAGAGCACTAACCCTCTGCCGTTTTTACATTCTTTAAATTAAAGGAGTTTACTATGGCGAAAAACAGCAGATTCGAAAAAGTTTACACTCAGAGCCTGGGTTCTACTGAAATCTGGGTTGACAAAGAAACCGGTGTTAATTATTTGTTCCATCAGAGCGGGTATGCAGGCGGACTTACGCCTTTGTTAGGCAAAGACGGCAAACCCATAATCACATATCCCGAAGATTCAAGCAGCATTTAACGTTTTATCATAACAACACCCCGGCAGAAAACGCCAGGGTGATTTTTATTTGTTCTTGAATTTTTTAGCTATTTTTGCTGCTGCTATTGTTGCGGCCACACCGCCTGCTATCCATGATGCTGCTTTTATTTTCATAACCTGACGGTCAGTGAAATTACGCTGAACAGGACCCAGGCTTTCACTCTTAAGATCAAACTGCTTGAAGTGATACATTCTTGTATTTATATCACCTATATTGTTTTCATCTAAAGTTATAAGTCTTACACCTGAACGGCAACCGTCTGTATAAGGCTGAAAGCCTGCAGTTTTACACTGAGCTAACAAAATCCCTTCATGATAACCTGCAAAATCATTCATATGGTCATGACCGAAGAAAGCACCCATAACATCGCCCGTTTCTTTCCATGCATCAAAAACACCGCTGTTGATACACGGACAGCAAGGACCTTCACCAAGGTAACCTTCAACACCCTGAGCAAGAACATAATTGTTTTTGCTCCAATCTCTGTGGCCTTTAACAGAATCAGGCAATTCATACAATTTCGCTTTTCTTAAAAGGGCATATTCTTCACAAACAGGAATATGCATAAACCATAAAGCCGGGATAGTTTTACCCTCATGTTCCTCTTTTATTTTGGCGGCAGTATCTTTGTACCACTGAAGCTGATCTTCGTGCACCCAATCATAATAAGAAAGAGATTGATCCTCTGCTAAATTATTGCTGTCAACAAGCCAGATGTTGAGTATATCTTCTTTACCCTCACTGTCTTTAATAAGTAAATTGCAGTTACCGCATCCTGTTAATTCAGGTACGGCGTCATAAGTATAAAACAATTCATGCTCCTGAGAGTAAAGCTCCAGCTGTTTTTCCAAAGGGACATTACACTCTCTGTCATGATTACCGAAAACTATAGCAAGAGGTACATCATAAGACGAAAGCGGATATGTGATTTTGCTGATAACGGCTCTCATTTTTACTTCATCTTCAGCCTGAGCATTGTCACCTGCAAAAACTACAAGGTCAGGCTTCAGCTCACTGACAGCACGAAGCATAAGCTTTGTCATATCGGCTGATTTAAGATGTTCATCTGAACCCTTTTCAAAATAAGATTCATGTAAATCGCCCACAACCATTATTTTAAATTTACCGTTTTTAAATTTAAGCGGCGGCAATTTATTCATAAAGTCATCCCCTTTCAGATGCTGTAAAAATTATATACCATCGGTTCAGGGTTGTCAATGATTTTAAGCACCGACAAAAAGCCGGGTATTCATCATAATCTGAACACCCGACCCTTCTTTTTTAACCTGCTGAGCTTTCAGTGCCAAGCTCCACATGCTCTTCTTCTCTGAAAAGCATTGAGATACACCATACACCGGCAAGAGCTACCAACGTGAAGATAATACGGCTGATAAGCGCACCCTGACCGCCAAAAATCCAACCGACTATATCAAACTGAAAAAGACCTATGCTGCCCCAGTTCAATGCCCCGATAATAACAAGAATCAAAGACAATTTATCAATCATTCTATTCATCTCCTATCATTTTTGTTTTTAGTATTTGTCTTTTTTAAAATTTAATTCATAAAATAAAATAAAACTTAATTATATGAGTTGAAAAAATTTTTTATATGAGTTATTATATAGTGTAGATATTTATGTAAGAAGGTATTGAAATGAAATACAAAAACATTATTGATATGCACACCCACACCGACAATTCTTTTGACGGCAACCATTCCACAATGTATATGTGTGAAAATGCCTGTGACAAAGGTCTCAGAGCAATTGCTTTCACTGACCATATTGAAGTTGACTTTTACCGCGAAAAGAATTTTGACAAAACTGCAGTTCAGTCATTTTTTGACGTTTGTAAGGCACGTGATGCATTCAAAGGCAAATTAGTCGTTTGTGCAGGTATCGAGCTTGGTCAGCCAACTTATGACACCGAAACAGCTGAATTGATTTTATCTGAACGCAATTACGATTTTGTTATCGGTTCAATCCACAACCTTCGCGGTGAAGAGGATTTCTGGTATCTTGATTATTCAAAATATGATATCGACAAGCTCCTCACAGAATATTTTGACGAGCTTTGCACTCTTGCAGCATGGGGCAAATTTGACACAATGGCTCATATCACATACCCTCTGCGCTACATCGTTGGTGAGCACGGCATACCTGTTGATATGACAAAATATCAGAAAAAGGTTGACGAAGCTCTTGCTTTACTCGTCGAGAATGACAGAGCACTCGAAATCAACACATCAGGTCTTCGCCAGAAATTAGGCCGCACAATGCCTGATGAAAATGTTGTAAAAAGATTTAAAGAATTAGGCGGAAAGATGGTTACAGTCGGCTCAGACGCTCATTTTGTTGAGCATCTCGGCGCAGGTATTGATGCAGGTATGGATATTGCAAAACGCTGCGGTTTTGACAGCGTAACCTTATTCCAGGGAAGAAACCCGATTGAAATCCCTATCGAATAATTTAAAAGGAAGGCTAGAATATGGAAATATATGATGCTTTCACTCAGGGCATAAAGCCGGGTGGTCTTCGCTCAAAAAATGAAATAAAGCTTCTTATATGCTACCTTATCTGCAAATTAGATGACGGTATTTCAAAAAATCAGCTCAACGAGATTCTTACAGGTGAAGAGCTTGCCAACTATTTTGAAATCAACGAAGCTCTGGCTGAGGTTATCAAAAACGGCAATATCCGTATTGAGTACACCGATGATGACGAAGTTCTTTACCCTACCGATCTTGGCAAGAACAATACCTCCGAGTTAGAAAATACCCTTCCCTATTCTGTCAGAGAAACTGCGCTTAACGCTGCACTTGAAATGAAGACAAAGCTCAGACGTGAACAGGAAAATAAAATTGAAATTCAGCCTTGTGACAATGGCTATAACATAACAATTTCAATAATGGATAATGATGATAAATTACTAAGTGTTTCTCTTCTTGTGGCTGATTCCGACCAGGCAGACCATGTTAAAGAGAAATTTTTGCAGGACCCTGTAAAGATGTATTCTACTATAGTTGCTCTGCTGATGGCTTAAATTTCAAGCACACACTCATAGGGGTGTGTGCATTTTTGTGAGGATGTGAAAAATTGGAACGTGAAAATAAAATGGGCTATATGCCTATACCTAAATTAGTTACAACAATGTCTTTGCCGATGATGGTATCAATGCTTGTTCAGGCACTTTATAACGTTGTTGACAGTATGTTTGTTTCAAGAGTCAGCGAAGAGGCATTGACTGCAGTTTCTCTGGCTTTCCCTGCGCAGAACCTTTTAATCGGTTTCGCTACAGGTACTGCCGTTGGTGTTAATGCACTGCTTTCAAAAAGTCTTGGCGAAAAGAATTACAAGCGTGCAAACTCTGTTGCTGCAAACGGCATAATTCTCGCCCTTGTTGCTTATGTGATATTTTTAATTTTCGGTCTCTTCGGCACTGAACTTTTCTTCAGACTTCAGACCGATAACGAAACAATAATTGCGCAAGGCAGTGATTACCTTCAGGTGTGCTGTTGTGTATCTTTCGGTGTTTTTCTTCAGATTATTTTCGAAAGACTTATGCAGTCAACGGGCAGAACCTTCTACACCATGATAACTCAGGGTATCGGTGCAATAGCAAATATTATTCTTGACCCTATTTTCATTTTCGGTTATTTCGGTGTTCCCGAAATGGGGGTTAAAGGTGCAGCCGTTGCGACTGTTTTGGGTCAGATAATTGCAGCTGTAATCGCAATTATCCTTAATCAGAAAAAGAACCCTGACATTCAGCTTAACCTTAAAACATTCCGATCTGATTTTAAAATTATCGGCAGAATATACGCTATCGGCATCCCTTCAATAATTATGGTTGCTGTCGGTTCAGTTATGACCTTCTCTATCAATAAAATTGTTATTGCATTCACAGAAACTGCAGCCGCAGTATTCGGTGTATACTTTAAGCTTCAGAGCTTTATATTTATGCCTATCTTTGGACTTAATAACGGTGTTATCCCAATTATTTCATTCAACTATGGTGCAAAAAACCGTGACAGAGTTTTAAAAACCATAAAGGTTTCTTTAACATTTGCTTGTTCTTTTATGGCAATAGGGCTTATGATGATGCAGTTAGCGCCGGAGTTTCTGCTTTCAATATTCAACGCCGGTGAAGAAATGATAAAAATCGGCGTAGTTGCTTTAAGAACAATCAGCCTGAGCTATATTGCAGCCGGTTTTTCAATTGTTGCCATTTCAGTTTTTCAGGCATTCGGCAAAGGCGTGTATTCAATGTGCATATCAATTGCAAGGCAGTTGATTGTGCTTATACCTGCAGCGTATCTTCTTGCAAAAACCAATGTGCTTGATAATGTATGGTGGGCATTCCCTGTTGCAGAAATTATGTCTGTTTTGGTTGCAGGTCTGCTGTTTATTTACCTTTATAAAACTGTTATTAAAAAGCTCTCACAATCTGACTAAAAGTAAAACCTTGCCAAGCTGCTGCTTTGCAAGGTTTTTATTTATGCTTTTTTATTTTTAAAATATTTTTTAATATAAAATAACAACCCGATTCCCAGAAGAGGGAAAGCTGCTGCCGCCAGCATGCCTGCTTTCATACCGATTTGCTCAGTTGTCATCATAAGCTGTGAGCTGATATCACTCGCCCACTCACTTGCAGACACATTATCCACAACCACACCGAGAAGCTGCGGCGCAATTGAGCCGCCGAAATCTCCGCCGGCAGCCATCAGAGCATATGCAGTAACACCGATACCGGTCAGCTTTTCTTCCATAAGAATCAATGTGCCCGGCCAGAGCATAGATGTACACAAGCCTGTAATTACACACGCTGCCATTGACACAATAACATTTGATGACAAACCTGCAACAAAGTAGCACACGGTAGCACCTATCATACCGGCAAGCAATACATTTGAAATATTTTTACCGTATTTTGCATATAAAGTTCTGCCGATGCCTAAAAGTATTGCAAAAGCAGCCATACCTAAAACATCACCTACGACCTTAGAAATATGCAAAGCATTTTCAATATAACCTGAAATCCAGTTGGTCATGGAGTTCTCGGCTGCACTGCCAAGAAAAATACAAAGAACACAAAGCAAAAGGCCTTTTGTCTGTTTTTTGTTTGACTTTGACACTGTGCTCTGATTGATATTCATTTCAGGCATAGGTGAAATGCAGAACAAAGTAAAGCTCACCAACGGTAACAAAGCCCAGAATAAAGTAAGGTACATCCAATTCTCTGTGCCGAACAACCTGAGAAACACTGTACTTATAACAACAACACTGACAACACCGTAAGCATATAAAGAATGAAGCATACTCATATCTTTTTCAGGAGTTTCAGATGGTATTGCCGCAACCAAAGGGCTTAACAAAACCTCACACAAACCTGCCGATACAGAGAAAACAACAGTACCCGCAACAAGACCTGCATAGGCATACTCAGGGAAAAGTGTTGGCACAATAGCATAAATCAACATACCAACAGTTGTAATCACCGGCATAAGTTTTATTGTTTTGTGAACATTGAAGTACTTTGTAAAAAAGGTAAAAATCAGGTCAATTATAAGTTGAGTGCAAAAATTCACCAACACCAAAGTACCAAGCAAGGTGTAAGAAATATCATACATCTCACGAAATGTCACAAACAATAATGGCGGCAAACTGAAAACTGATGACATCGCAACATAAGTAAAATAGCATGCGCCCTTTGTTCTTTTAAAGCCGTTATTTTTGGACATATCATTCCCTCCATTTAAACACTGGCAAAAGTATAACACAACAGAGAACAGTCTCTGCCAATGAAATAATAATATGATTTAAAAAGACCACATTCGTCTGTTAGACAAATGTGGTCTTTTTGTTGGCGCGCTGCAAGGGATTCGAACCCCTGACCTTTTGGTTCGTAGCCAAACACTCTATCCAGCTGAGCTAGCAGCGCTCGTCTCTCGACTACCATAGTATATTAACACAACAAAATTTAATTGTCAACTGATTTTTAAAAAATATCAGAATATTTTTTGCTGTTTTTCATAGAGAAAGTTTCATTATCGCCTACTATTATATGGTCTAACAGCTCTATATCCACACAACTCAATATCTCTTTTAATTTTATTGTCGTTTCTTTATCTTTAAGTGACGGCACTGCAAAGCCCTGAGGATGATTATGAGCAATAATAACTTTGTAAGAGTTGCATCTCATAGCAGTTTCTACCAATTCCCTGGGGCTGAAGGTTGCATCTTCAATCCCTCCGCTGCCAATAACTGCCGTATTCATCAATCTGCCCTTTTTATTATATAAAACTGCTATTACCTGTTCCTTTTGCTGATGCGCAAAATAAGTTATAAGATAATCGTCAATATCCTTCTCACATTCATCAGAATCTTCTCTGCGAATCGCATCTGCATATCTCAAAGAAATGCGTGAAAACAAAATAATCAGTGTTGCTGCATTCTCACCGATACCGTCAACCTTTATCAGCTCTTCATAAGGTGCAGAAAGAACATTCTCAAGATTGCCGAAAGTTTTGATAAGTCTGTGTGCAAGTCCGTTGGTATCATTTCTCGGATGAGAATAAAAAAGCAATATTTCAAGAATTTCGTGTTCAGGAATCGAATTAAAATCTCTTTTGAGAAATGATGCCCTCATTCTTTTTCTGTGTCCGTCATGAACACCTTTTTCACTCATATTTACCCCTCCGGGATTTTATCGCTTTATTTTACCCCAATATTCCTTGGCTGCCTGCTCGGTTTTATTGTCGCCAAACTCATAATACCTGGCATCTTTTAAGGTGTCAGGCAAATACTGCTGACTGACCCAATGATTAGGATATTCATGAGGATATTTATAAAACTGACCTTTGACAGCCACATCATCCCCGTCAAAATGCTTGTTTTGTAAAGCACGGGGAACAGGTCCGCTTTTTCCTTTTGCAATATCTGCCATAGCAGCGTTTATTGCATCATGGCCTGTTGTTGATTTTGGTGAATTGCATACAAGAATAACAGCGTCCGCAAGAGGGATTCTTGCCTCAGGCAAGCCCACCATCAAGGCTGTATCAACTGCAGCTTTTACAATAGGTATTATCATCGGATATGCCAGACCTACATCCTCACACGCACACACAAGGAGGCGTCTGCAGGCAGAGGGCAAATCCCCTGCTTCAAGCAGCCTTGCAAGGTAATGGATAGCTGCATCAGGGTCAGAGCCTCTCATAGACTTCTGAAAAGCAGAGATTATATCATAATGCTCGTCACCGTCTCTGTCATATTTCATAGCGCTTCGTTGAGTCAGTTCTTTTGCAGTGTCAAGAGTAATATTAATTTTGCCGTCTTTTGCTCTTGTTGAAAGAACGCAAAGCTCAACTGCGTTCATCGCCTTCCTTACATCTCCGCCGCAAGCTGTTGAAATGTGCCTGACGGTTTCTTCGTCAACAGAAATTTCTTCATCTCTTTCTTTTCTCATTATATCAAAAGCGCGTTTAACTGCGCCCTCAATATCCTGAGCATCAACAGTTTTAAATTCAAAAACAGTTGAACGGCTTAAAATTGCATTATAAACATAAAAATAAGGGTTTTCTGTAGTTGAGGCAATAAGCGTAATCTTGCCGCTTTCTATATACTCAAGAAGTGTCTGTTGTTGCTTTTTGTTAAAATACTGAATTTCATCAAGATACAGCAGAATACCGTTTATTGTTTCAAATGTATCAAGCTGAGCAACAACGGCTTTAATATCAGCCGTGCCTGCTGTTGTACCGTTAAGCTTACAAAATTTACGATTAGTTGCCTTAGCTATAATATTGGCTACCGTTGTTTTGCCCACACCTGACGGTCCGTAAAAAACAAGATTCGGCAGCTCACCTGATTCAATAATATTGCGAAGTGGCTTACCCTCACCGATAAGGTGCTTCTGACCGACAACTTCATCAAGGGTCTGCGGTCTTATTTTTTGTGCTAAGGGTTCGTACATACAACCACTCCTTTCTCACAGTATTTTAACATTAACCGTTTATTGAGTCAACCTAAAAGAAAAGAGCTGATATCAGCCCTTTGTCTTTCTGTTTCTTTTTTGTAAATCTTCTTCACCAAAAACCTTTTCATCTTCTTTATAAGGTTCTTTATCGGTTAAGAAATACTTGCTCGGCGGTGAAACAATATTTATTGCACCTGCATTAACATCAATATCGATATTTTTATGATTGCCGCCGAATTCACCGTCAAGAGTCCACGCAGTTTCTTCAGCGCCGGTGATTTTTAATTTTTTAGTTCTGAAGGTAATAATCTGCTTACCGTCATAATCCTGGTCAATAACCTTTTTAAGCAGATGGAAAACATCAGGAACACCCTTGACGCCTCTAATAAAGAGACATTCAAACTCACCGTCATTAAGCTTGATGCAGAGTTTATCGTATTTAAAAAGATTTGCTACAACGTTTGTATTAGAAACTGCACCAAAATAAAAATCATCTTCTAATACGCCGCCGTCATACTCTATTTTCATATGATAAGCACGAAGTGTTTTTATGTAATGAGGCATTCTGAGAATAAAGCCGTTCACTCTGTAAGCAGCATAGCCAAACATATTCTTAAACTTCTGAGAGGTCATGTAAGAAGCGTCTGTAGCTACACCGAAAGAAGCAACATAGTTAAAATGATTGTTGTTGAAGCTGCCGATATCATAGCTGTTTACATAGCCCTTTTTATAAAGGTCAATCTGCTTTTCAATATCTTTTGTTACACCGATAGTGTTAGCAAGGTCATTTGTAGTACCCATAGGGATATACATAAGCGGTTTTTTAGAATCGAGAGCCATAATGCCGTTAACAGCTTCATTAAATGTTCCGTCACCGCCACAGCAGGCAACAAGATCGTGACCTTCAAGATTATCCTTAACTATCTGTGTACCGTCGCCAACACATGTAGTTGTCTTTTCAGTAACAGAAAACCCATTTTCTCTGAAAATTCTGATAATCTCATCAGGCTTTTTTCTTGCGGAATTTTTGCCTGATGTAGGATTATATACCATAAGTACTTTTTTCATAATCATTCCTCTTTCGCTAAAATCAGATACCTTCAAACATTGTCAAAAGAATATATGCTGTGGGAATAGAAAACATCATACTGTCAATTCGGTCAAGTGCACCGCCGTGACCCGGAATAAGATTGCCAAAATCTTTGACACCTGCTTCTCTTTTAATGAAAGATGCAGATAAGTCACCAATCTGAGCAACAACTGTGCAAAACGCTGTTGTAAGAGCAAATGCCCAGAGGCTGTAATCTATATAATCTTTGAACAAAAACCATGCACCTACTGATATTGCAGTTGTAACAACCGAACCTGTGACTGAACCTTCAATGGTTTTATTAGGGCTGACTGTAGGTGCAAGTTTGTGTTTGCCGAATGCCATACCGCCAAAAAGTGCAAAGGTATCGCATAAAACTGCACTCAAAAAGCCTGTAACAAAAATAACAATCCATTTCGGTGCAGGTAAAGAGCAGACATACACCACACCGATAAACGGCAAGGCGGGGTATAAAAGTGTACTTAATGTTGCAAGAGCATCCTGTGATGTTCTTTTTTTGCTTTTCATGCAAATTACAAAAGTAGCAACAAATGCAACACATGCAAAAGCCATAAGATATATCATGTTTAATTTAAAGTATATTGCCAAAGAAGCAACAACTATAAATAACATCGGTATAGCTTTTATGATGTTGCGATTAAGGTTTTTGAGAGCATTCCCCATTTCATGGCAGCTCAGAATACCGAAAGCTGCTACAAGAAGCATTGCTGTTTCTGTTGACAATACGAAACATACAGCCACCAACAAAAGCAGCACAATCGCTGATAAAACTCGTTTTAACATAACTACACTTCCTAATTATTTTTTCTTGCAGATCTCATCTTTTCTTTGATATTTTTAAATTTCTCGTCTTTTTTGTCGGTAATATTTTTTCTGTTCCAGAATGTTGTATCTTCACACTCTCCGATTTCGAGAGCAGACATATTATCCAGCTCTGCCAAAACTTTTTCAATGGTTGAAACCTGTTCACACATAAGATCAGCGCTGAACTTTTCCATCTCATGAGAATCACTGACAGCATAAAGATGGTCCGGTGCGCTTGTAACAGCAATTTCAGGGATACCCACGCTGAACAAGGCCTGACCTTCACCTAAATGGAAAAGGTTATGGCTTTTGAGTGTCAGTGTTCTTACAAGCTCTCTGTCCTTAACGCTGTTTATATAAATTTTATCAAGATTTTCATTTGCAGTGTATACAAGCTCGGTCTGAATATCGCCTGTAGGGTTGTATTCACCGTCATCATCTTCCCACTCCATTGCACCTAACTGCTCAACAGTAATGCCTGCAACAGCTTTAAGATGGCCTTTTTTGCCGTCCCACAAATCCTTGTGCATACCAAGCCATTTTGAAACTGCACGTTCACCGCCGTTTTCAGCATCTTTGAAGCTTGTAAGACGCAGATGACCTGTTGAAAAAACAAAAATGTGAGTTCTTGAAAGCTCTTTTTCTTTAAGAACCTTTATAAGCTGAAGTAAAGCAACCGCTCCGTTTTCTTCAATGCAGTTAGTGCCGTCAGTATGAGTGTTGACGATAACTGCTTCTTTTTCATTTTTGCCTTTAAGTATACAATAAAAAGTTTCAGTATAAGCGTTTGTGCAAGTGTCTGCAATAAGCTTTAATGTAGCTGACCTTCGGCCTTTTGCAGCTTCAATAATACGTTTGCCGTTTTTACTGTTTACCCATATCGCAGGAATACCCTGATACTCAAGAGCAAAAGGAAGATACTGACCTTTTACACAATCGTCAGCCATACCTTTCCAGATAAAAATAACAGCCCTTGCACCGCGGAGCTTTGCAAGGCGGGCATACTGAAATTTTACAAATGATGTAACAATCGGCCCTGCATACTCATCGGGCAAATCTACATCATGAGGATAGCTTGAGCGTTTGTTATAAACAGCCTCTGCAGGAATTGAGTCGAATTCTGAAATCTCAATAACTGCAATTTTACCTTTTACACCTGCGTAGCCGCCGAGCTTATCTTCTACATAATGCAACTCTGCTGTGATACCGTTTTCTTTAGTTTCACCTGAATACGGAAAAACAGAAGCTATTTCAATATCCTCACGGCCGTTAAAATTCAACAGCTTTAATGAAGACTCTTTTTCTTCCCATTTTTTGAAAAACAGAGGGTCGCGATAAACCTCAACACCCATATCCTGAATTTCTTTCTGAAGGTATTTTATAAAATTCAGCTGACCTTCGCTGCCTGTAATACGCGGTCCGAAGGAATTCATCTTTTTAATCCCTGCTGATATTTCTGATTTTGATATCTTTTTAGATGCCATAACAAACCTTCTTTCTTCTGAGGAGTATTTAGTCCCCTTATATACCAATTATATTATACAGAGTATTATCTCCGTTTTCAAGTAACATTTAATGTTTTCAAATGACATTTTTAACAACAATGTCGCACCGGGGGCTTTATACTTCTGTTTTGGCAACAAAACAGCGGAGTGTCCTTATGAACACTCCGCTTAACAAGGCTTTTTTATTTATCTTAATTTGATACCGATTTTATATTCAAGAGATTTAAGTATCTTATTTACATATTTATCAGCATCATCAGGCATAAGCTCTGTTTCACCTGAAGCAAATGTAACAGAGAATGCCATACTCTTTTTGCCTTCACCGATAGCATCACTTCTGTAAACATCAAAGAGCTTGATTTCAGTTACAGCTTTACAAGCATCACGTATAACTGTTTCAATTTCACCGCATGTTGTTGCTTCATCTGCCACAAGAGCAAGGTCGCGTTTCACACTTCTGAAAGGTGAAACTGCAGCATATTTGCATGACTCAGGTGCTTCTTTTACAAGAGCATCGTAATCAATTTCACTGAAGTAGCATTTCTTAGTGATTTCGGCAGCATCTGCAACTTCATAAGAAAGCTGACCTACCCAACCAATCTTTTTGCCGTTGCATTTAACAGCAGCACTTACGCCCGGATGAAGGAACGGTTTTGTTTCTTTTTCATAAACAAACTTCACACCAAAATCTGCAGCAATTGCATCAAGAACACCTTTTGCTGTGAAGAAGTCTTCATCATCACCATAAACACCAAAGGCAAAACGCTGATTTTCGGTAGGGATAGTTGAAACAGGTGCTTCGTTTGGAATAAATACATTTGCAATCTCAAACACTCTTGCTTCTTCGTTGCCTCTCTTCATATTGTGAGAGATTATTCTTACAATTGATGGAGCAAGCATTGAGCGCATAATTGAATAGTTTTCACTCAGAGGGTTGCTGATTTTAACATAATTTCTTTCAGCTGCATCTTCTGCTAAATTAAGCAAATCAAGCTCTGCCGGTGAATAGAAAGAATAGTTTATA
>JBGVPE010000002.1:0-86424 GCA_045126895.1 Acutalibacteraceae bacterium
TCCTTTGTGTCAGTCTTTAAGTGCTTCTTTCGGCAAAAGAAAGGTAGTTCATCTGTCAAAAACACTTAAATCGGATTTTCTTAAAATTATAGGTAAAAAAGATTTACAACCGGATTGTGATGTAAAAATAGAGGAATTGAATGAGGGCACAGTTTGTTTTACGAACTGGGGTGCTATTTGCAATAATTCTAATTTTAATATTGTAAGCGGTCCTCTTCTGTATCCTCAGGTATTTCTTTTCAGTATGGGCAGACTCAGAGAAGAACAGTGTGTTTATGAAGACGAAAATGGAAATTTGCGTTTGGGAACTAAACAAATTTTACCTTTCGGATTGAATTTTGACCACAAAATAGGTGGAGCTTACGAACTTACTCCTTTTATAAAAAAGCTTGATGAAATTTTTGAGAATCCGGAGATAATGTATTCATGGTAAATTTTAATCGTCAAGTTTTAATTATAAAAATTAGGTAATCGAACTGCTTAACGATAGGTGATATAGGTTTTCATGTAATCAATTAAATGATAAAAAGCGTTGCAAGAGGTAAAGGTTAGTTCACAAATGCAACGCTTGTTTTTATAAGTGGCTGTGTTATAAGGCTTTTTGCAGTAAAACAACGATACCGCTGTCGACACGATTGTATCAACAGCGGTATCTGATTTGGCAAGTTGCACCGATTTAGATATCCTAAAAAATAAACACAAATGATCCGTACACACATAGAAAAAATGTCATTATAAACCCGACTATTATATTTTTCTTGTACTTGTATCCCTTTGATTTTAAAACATAGCCTAAAACAATTGATGCAATAGGAATGGGCGTCATCAAAAAGAATGCCCACATATTTTCTGTAAAAAGTCCGTTTGCCTCAGACATCGCCCCAACTAAAGCAAGCGCTCCTAAAATTGATAACAACGAAGCTGCGAATAGTAAAACCGATGTAGTCCTCCATTTGTTTGGTATTGGGGTATCTACTGTCTTAGCTGGATTTTTATACATGTATGAATAAAATGCGGAGTTTTCTTTCAAATCGCTTTTTCGTATAATGAACGACTGTCCGCCGAATTGTAAGAAAAGCCATTTACCGAACTGCTGAATTTGTTCAATATCTGTAAAGAAACATTTTGATTCTCGAATTCTTTCGTTTTCACGATGTATATTGACACTTATATAATTATCAAAAACTTTGTATTCATAAATTGATTTGCAAATTCGTTCTGTGCTGTTTTCCCAAGCCTTGCTATATGCTCGAATCCCCTTAATATGCGAAATAGCAGCGATTAGAAACATACCGAAAGCAAAGCCAATCATAATGTCTGGCGCAGATGATCCGATAAAAAACACAATCATCAAAACACAAAGTACGGTGGAAATTACAGGCCTTTTGTAAATACTTCTTCTTTGTAAACGATATATTTCATTCAATTCTTCTTTTGAAAAAGCAAACTGATACGATTCATTCGGTAAAATTTCATCGTTTTGCTCTATATTCTCAAAGCCTAATATTTCATCAACCGAAACACCGAATATTTCTCTTAATCTTATTAAGTTATCAATTGTAGGAACCGTTTGGTCTTTTTCCCAAAGACTGATTGTTTGTCTGCTGACAAGCAATTTTTGTCCGAGTTCTTCTTGCGACATTCCGAGTTGTTTTCTATATGTTTGTATTTTTTCACCAACTGTCATAAAAGTCTCCTCCTTTTTTAACTAACTTAATTATAACAAAAATTCACGGAAAAAGAAAGAATATATCACTTGATTTTGTCAAGTAGCACTTGCAAAGTTACTTGTTTTAGTTCAAGTCCTCCCCGAAAGCCGTTTTGGGCTTATGATATCTATTGAGTTTCACTTGGAAAAATGAGATAAAAAAAATCCAGTAACCGTTGTGGTTACTGGATTTTCTGCACCGATATCTAAATCGGTTCGCATTGTTGGTTGCGGAGGTAGGATTTGAACCTACGGCCTCCGGGTTATGAGCCCGACGAGCTACCAAGCTGCTCTACTCCGCGATATTCAGTTGCGCTCTCTCAAAGCGCTCATTTATTATACACATCTATTATATGTTTGTCAATAGTTTTTTATTCTTTTTTTGATTTTATTTTAAAATTGCATAAAACAACCTGCTCTTTTTTGACAAATCAATGAAAAAATAAAATTTTTTTAAAAATTAAAATTGAGCATTGTATATGAAAAAACGAGAAAAACGAAGAAAAATCGAGCATTGAAATTGTAAATTAAAAAATCGCAAAAAAGTTGTTGACATTGTTTTGTTGATGTGTTAGTATATTCGAGCAGTTAAAATTTATACGGAGGTTTGATTTATGTCAACTTACATGCCAAAAGCTGGCGAGATTGATCGCAAATGGTATGTGCTCGACGCAGCAGGCAAGCCAATGGGTCGCGTTGCTGCTCAGGCCGCAGTTCTTCTTCGCGGTAAGCACAAGCCTGAATTCGCTCCTCATGTTGATTGTGGTGACCACGTAATCATCATCAACGCTGAGAAAGCAGTTCTCACAGGTAACAAACTCAATCAGAAAATGTATTATCATCACACAGGCTACATCGGCAATATGAAAGAGGTTAAATACAGCACTCTTATGCGTACAAAACCTGCTTTCGCTATGCAGCTCGCTGTTAAGGGCATGGTTCCTGATACAGTTATCGGTCGTGATGCACTCACAAGACTTCGCGTTTATGCAGGCGCAGAACACAAGCACGCTGCTCAGCAGCCAGTAGCTTGGGAATTATAATGAAGGGAGGCTATTTAAATGTACGATTCTAATCCATATTTTTACGGTACAGGCCGTAGAAAAAAATCAGTAGCAAGAGTACGTGTTTACGCAGGTACAGGTAAAATCATCATCAACGACAGAGAAATCGACGATTACTTCGGTCTTGATACACTTAAGCTCATCGTTCGTCAGCCTCTCGAACTCACAGGCACAACTGAGAAATTTGACATCGTTTGCCGTGTAGCAGGCGGTGGCGTTTCAGGCCAGGCAGGTGCTATCCGTCATGGTCTTTCAAGAGCTCTTCTTCAGTATGACGATTCACTTCGTGCAGCACTTAAGAAAGCCGGCTTCCTCACACGTGACCCACGTATGAAGGAAAGAAAGAAATACGGTCTCAAAGGCGCTCGTCGTGCACCACAGTTCTCAAAGAGATAATTATTTTATCAAGAAAATGGCTTGTTTACAGGGTTTATACCTTGTTGCAAGCCTTTTTTGATGTCCGTTTGATGTCCGAACGATAAAAAAACAGCAAAAAGCGGTTGACTTTTCACGGTCAGCCGCCTTTTATTTTGCAACAGAAAACCGCCCGACAATATGCCGAACGGTTCTCTTTTAGAAAGGAGACTCTATAAAGGAATAATCAATTTAATTAAAAACCTCTTGTTCAACCTCTGCAATTATTTCTTGCAGTTCTTTATCTGTAGGCGGTTCTATTTTCCGCAAGATGATATGTAAATCACCTAAAACCATTTCCGATACTTTTTCAAAGATTTCTCGGTCTATGCCGATATACTCACAATAAAGGGTTTTATAGTCGTCTTTTGGTAGTTCATCATAATGAATATGTTTATCAATAGCCACAATAATTGGAGCATACTTTGTCAGCATTTCAATATGTGCCTCGATATTTTCAAGGCGTTTTGCTATTTTCATTTATACATTATCCTTTCTGTGTTTGTTTATAGCCTTTGCCCTTGCTTTCCTTTTGACTTTTGAGTATTCCACATTACAAATATAATTGAGTGCTTGTTCACCTTTTCGGCGTTCTTCATTATACTTTTTTAGATACTCTTTCTGCCTTTTAGCAAAGCACTTTGCCTCACCTGTACATTCGGGTTTATCACACATCAAACAAATAGCGGCTTTTTCCTTATCGGTCATTCGTCCACCGCCTTTGCTGTGGACTCTCTAACAGCATTTAATAATGTTGTCATAGCCTTGTTATCTATTGCTTGAAAAGAAATATCATCAGAGCAATTTACAGCCATATTAAAGGCTTTTAAGGCGTTGACTTCGACTCTTTTTCCGTCAGGATAGAACACAGCGACTCTTGACGGTTGCGTGCGTTCTAACTCTTTTAATCGTGATAATATATCTTTCAATTTGTATTCTCCATTTCCGTTGCAATTTCTCGGAGGCTTTTTTCATTGCCATTTATAACACCCATTTCAAGTAAATAAGTTCTAACAGCAATCATATATTTTTGCCTTGCTCGGTCAAGATTTTCAAAATCTCCGCTTTCTGCCTCTGCCGCAAGAACGGAGCAGGAAAGAGAGTCCATTCTTTCCCACTCGCATTTGAATTCGTCAAAACTCGGTACAGGCTTTATTTTTAACAGCCTTTCAATATCTTGCAAACGGCGTTGCGTGTTTCTTATGTTATTATTCATTGCAAAAATATTGGTCGAACTGTGACCCCTCACCCATAAGTTTTTCATAAACACTCGGCTTATTGTACCAATTCAAAACAGTTTGCATTGCTTCAGGGACAGTATTAACGCTTATAATCAAATCGGCGTGAGTTGGTCTATAATAACGCTGAATATCCCTATCGTGCTGTTTTGCATAATCAGAAATTAACTTTTGCATAGTGCTATTGCCTGCATTACGGTCAAAGAGCATTTCTAAATCATCAACCGAAAGAGCAACGCCTGATTGCAACAGTTTAATATCATCAGTTAAATTATCGGGGTTTAGTTGGTCTGCCTTTCGCAATTCTGCAATATATTCATCAGAACGAGTACGAATTGCTTTACAGCCTTCCTCTTTTCGCTTGCCAATCTCACGCTTGATACTTTGAAGTTCAGGCATAAGTTCTTTTGAAATTACATCAGGGGTATATCGCTTGCTTTGGATTTTGTCATCAATGGCTTTTGCCTGTTTGTCCAATTCGTTCATATCTTCAATAGCCGAATTTGCGATACTTCTAATATCCCAATAAAAATCTCTTTTTGTAGTCATAATAAAATCATATCCTTTCAAATCAATAAGTATTATCTTTTTGTGCCTTTTCTATGGCTTCTAATCTTGCAAGAATGTTCGCTACTTCAATATACCTAAGTCCGTGCCTGAGTACGCTGTCAGCCGCCGAAACTCGAACTGTGGCGGCGTTTTTGGTGTCTTCCAACACATCACACAAAGTATCAACAGCAAGGGTTAAGCGTGCAGAAATAGCGTCACAGGCTTCGGCTAAAATCGCCCCTTTTGCTTGTTCGTACCTGTGTCGAAAATCATCATCATTCAGCCTTGTTCTGATTGTCGTTTCTGAACATTCGGCAATTTTGGCAGCAGCTCGAACACTTCCGCACGCAATCAGTGCAGACAGAATTATCTCGTCGTTCTTCTTTTGCACACTTTACACCCCCTTTATCTGTAGCAAATTTCGCAAATAATCGCCGAATACATCTTTTAAGAAACTTTATCATTTTGTTTTTCCAATTCCTTAATACGCTTTTTAAGGCGGTTTATTTCCTTTCTTTTAGAGTCGTTTTCAATATTCAAACGCAAAATTTTTTCATTCAATAAATCAATAAGCATTTTGTTATAATCGGTCATCTTTAACACCTCGCTATCATTTCAATTTGATTGTTGCTTAAAAACTTTCTTTTTCGGATATATGCAACGGCTTCATCATATTCAGAAAAATAATGTCCGTTACCTGCGAACTGTACGCACCATTCAGCATAGTTTATCGGTGTATCATCTATTCTTTGCAACACACACGGACAACCTCTGAAAGTGCCGATTTTCGTTTGAAACAGTATTTTAATACGCTTCACCTCTTAAAAGTTACGGCAATTTACAGAAGTTACGGTAAATTCCTTTGTAACATAATAATCAAATAAATTATTTTATTTATTTTTTATCGTCCCATAGAGTTACCTGTAACCACTGTAAACCGCAACCTATTTAATAATAATTGTTATATATTTTTCTCGGTAGGACTCTTAATCTTTGAGTTCGTCCGTTGATTTTCCTAACCTCTGCCGAATAACCTAACTTATCAAGCACTTTGCCGATTTGTGCAACGGAATAGGCTCGGAGTTCGTCATTATATAACTGCTTAAAGTCAGTTACCGTCATTAACTCGTTACTCATTCTATACTTTGCATTATCAACAGCATTAAGAATATCCTCAATTTCGTTTTCGCCTTTGAGCTTCTTTTCGTGTAAGGCATTACGCTCTGCAAGTTCCTTTTGTTCTTCCTTTGTAAGCCTAAAGCCTTGTAAATTGCCACTTGATAAAGCCTGTATCTGTTTCCATAACTGAACGGCATTGAAAGTTGAAAGTCTGTCAAGGTCGATTTCATCAACCGCCACACTAAAGAAGCGGCGATTTCCTGTGCAATCAATTAAGAATTCTACACTGTTGCAAGTACCACATAAAGAAGTGCGGCGTACTGCCCGAATATCGCCTCTGCCGTAAGCCTTTCGGTATTCATCAACATTTTGTGTTATAAATGCCTTTAGGCGTTCAACATCAGATTTGAAAGTTGTTTCAATTTCTCCAAGTTCACCTATCCAACAGGACAACGCTCGAATGTATGAGTCTTTATCCCTGAAGTCTAAAGCGATACCCTCTTTGAAAAACTGCGGTTTCAGTGCAAGTTTACGGAATAGGCTTGTTTTACCGATACCTTGTTTACCTGTGATAACAAGAACACCGTCAGCACCGAACGGCTCAACAGGGTTATTCTGTAGCATTGAAATACATTGCCACAGCCATTTTTTTATAAGTGTACGGCTTAATGTATCATCAGCGGAAATATTGAGAATTTCGTATAATTCTGTCAAATAATCGTTACCGTCATATTCCACACTGTCAAGAAAATCAAGTACAGGGTTGTATCTGTTTCGACTTGCAATAATATCAAGGTAAGAAGAAATAATCTGCATATTGCACCGCTTGTATTGACTCTGCAATTCACTATACAGAATAGCCGATATATTAGCCTGTATATGCTCTGCACTCTCGTTATTCATACCCTCAATATCAACTGCTTTTGTAATGTCGTTAAAACGAACTGTAATGCCGTTTTCTTCAAGGTAAGCACTTAATACTTCGGGTGTAAAATCTTCGGTTGTAGGCTCGTTCTGTGTGCGTGTGCGTGGTCTGCCTCTGCCTTTGTAATACTCACCGCCACACAAAGCAACAGCCTTTGATATAGTGTTTTCTCGGTAGTCTGTCCGCTCCCATTTTGGACGGTATAAAGCACTTTCACGAAAAGCCGTATCAATAGCGGCGGTATCACCCTGCAAATAAAAAGCAAGAATGTTACATAAAGCAATATCAGCACTGCTTTCATCATTGTTGTATGCGGAAATATCCCCATTGTCATATAAAGCAATAAACTTGTTTCCGTTCTTTGCGTTCCTTGCTCTTTCAAGAATTGCTGTACTTATACGCTCATCACCTCTATACATAAATTTGTTTAACAGATATAAAACCTGCTCTGTTTGGTCTGTTATTTCGCTATGCTCTGATACTCGATTACCTGTATAGGTAAAAAAGCGATTAGTAATACCTGAAATATAGCACTCAATATCGTTTTTAGGGTTTTTTTGATAATAAGCAGGGTTTAACCTTGTTTTTCCGTCTTTGTCTGTTTTTGTGGGAATTTGGCTTATATCACACTTAAAAATGATGTGATAACCGCTTCCGCTCGGACTCTTTTCGATATATGTACCTTTGAACAGTTCAAGCAGTTCAGCGGTCAAGGGGTTCTCTTTTGTATGTCCGTCTGAACCGTCAATATCAACACCGCAAATACCATTCGCAAACATAAAGCCAATACCACTATATTTTGGTTTTTCGGCTTCAGCCTTTGAAAAACTGCTCCAAGTTTGCGGATTGTCCGATTGTGCGTTTCCACCTGTTCGGGAGTTTTTAGGTACTTTTGTCGGTCTGCCGTTTCTGTCCTTTTCAAAACGCCAATTTATCCACACAGATTTTTGCTTCAGGTGGTTCAACTACTCACCGCCTTTTTGCTTTCATTATCAAGCCATTCAATAAAAAGGGGATAGTTTATCATTACTTTTTTATTGATTGTAATGTGTGGGGGTGGGTTGCCCGATTTCAGCATTAACCTTAAAGCATATTCAGATAAAATATTTGTGCGTGCCGTTTCTCTGATAGTTAAAAATGTTTTCATCATTTATCACCGCCTATAATATCGGAAATTGCTTTAAAAATGATGTTTCTTTTGTCTTCTGAAAGTTCCGCTCTTAACCAACGACAAAGGGTATATTCAGAAACGCCGATTTTTGCGGCAACTTCATAATGACAGAGTCTATTTTCTTTGATTTTGATACGAATATCTAAATTATTCATCGGTAATTCCTTTCACAAATATTTAGGTTGTCGACTTCCTATGCTTATATTTTACATTAAGCAAACAACTATTGACATTGTCAAAATGTTTTGGTATAATAAAATTGAAAGGAAACAAAGAAAGGGCGATTATATGAAAAAATTAGTAATAACACCACAAAGAACAGATTTATTTGTTGATATGAAAGAATATTATAGACTCGGTACGACTAATTGTGCGTTTGGAAATGTTCTTGCTATGCTTGAGGGAGAATTCCCTGCTGAAAATTATGAGGAAGTTGGTTATTTAACAAATACAATTATAAATCAGTTAGTAGGCAAGGGTAAATCGAAAACAATTTGGGGGATATCAGAAAGCGGTACTATTATGCATACTATTTATAGTTTCTTATCAGGTGAAGATAAAATCAATTTAACATTAAAAGATATGGAAGAAATGCGTATACTACACGGTCTGAATATTAACTATTTGCCAATTAACAGAATAAACATTGATGACGGCATTGAGTTTAAAAATATAAAATCGATTAAAGAAGTAATTTATTCATTATTGTACTATTATGCGTACAACAATTTAAAATTAGTGAAGTGTGAACATTGTGGCAGGTGGTTTGCAACTACAACATTAAAAAACAAGTACTGTCCTCGTAAATCTACTTTTTCAGGATATACACAGCATAACTGTGAACAGGCTGTTAGAAATATTAGTCAAGAATTGCAAAGAGAAAAGAAAAGAATTTATAATGCAATGACTACATATACAACAAATTACGGAAATGAGGAAATAAACAATTTTCTTGATAAATGCTCGGTGTTCCGTGATAAAATTAAAAATAGGGCTTCTGTAGAAAATTTATCAGAATATTGGGAATTCTTAAAAAATTATAAGGACGGTGTAAACAATGGCAACGATAAATAAGCGTGGAAATACTTTTCAGATTGTTGTTTCTCTCGGTCTTGATGTGAACGGTAAAAAGATACGAAAAACAACAACATATAAACCGCCTGAAAATACCACTCCGAAAAAGGCTGAAAAACTTGCTCACGAATTCGCTATTGAATTTGAAAGAAAATGCAAGGGTATGACTTCACTAAATGAAAATATGCGTTTCTGTGATATGGCTGAATGGTTTATTGATAACTATGCAAAGAACGAACTAAAAGAGATTACGGCATATAATTATGAAAGTCAGATAAAAAATCATTTATTGCCTGAACTCGGAAACATCAAACTTAAAGACTTTACCCCTGCAAAGATAACCGCCTTTTTTAAGACTCGCACATACGCCCCTGCGACTTGCAGAAAAGTTTATGTTATACTTCAAAGCATTTTCGCTCGTGCCGTTGAACAGGGTTTTATAAAAGAAACACCCTGCACAAAAGCGGTTATATTACCAAAGGCAAAGCAACCAAAAGAAAAAAAGCCTTTCCTTAATGAACATCAAGCGAAAGACTTATTGAAAATGGTTGAAGATAGCACACAGTTCAACCGTATTATTAAAGTTTTGTTATATACAGGTATGCGTTCAGGTGAATGTTTGGCTCTGCGTTGGCAAGATATAGACTTTGAAAATAAAACTATTCACATTGAAAACACACTAACAGATGTAGGCGGTAAACATTGGTTACAACCGCCGAAAACTAAAACAAGTAATAGATATATTGCATTATCGGATATATTGGCAAAAATCTTTTTAGAGCAGAAACAGTATAATGATGAAAAGATAGCAAAACTCGGAAAAGATTATAAATATCCTGAAATGGTCTTTACAACCGATAGCGGAAATTATGTTGACAGGTCAGGACTCAACACACAATTCAGGCGATTTGTTAAAGGTACAGACTTTGACTTCATTACATTGCATAGTTTAAGGCACTGCAACGCCACACTTTTAATAAATAGCGGTATTGATTTGAAAATTGTTTCTGAATTGCTCGGTCATTCTGATGTATCAACAACTGCGAATGTGTATGCAGATGTTCTTGACAGTGCAAAGGCAAAGGTTGCGGACTTGATTTCCTTAAAATTGCAATAGTATTTTGATGTCCGCTGATGTCTGTTTGATGTCCCAAAATATAAAACGGTCTTGAAATTTACAAAACGATATGATACAATAAAACAAGTAAACCGCTATAATAAAGGACTTTTCAAAACAGTTCAAAACGGTACAAAACACCGTTCTTATAACTCAAAGAGATAATCATTTCAATTATCAAAGCTCCGATTTACTCGGAGCTTTATTTTTTTGCAAAAAAACACGGCTGATTAATTTCAGCCGTGTTAGTTATTTAATTTTCATTAAAAAATTCTATCCATTCATCAAACTCAGAATACGATACAAATTCAAATTTTAAGTCTTTATCAAATCCATAGAACAATTTGTATCTCTCGTTCCACGGAGATGATGCAGGGTCCCCTGTCCAGACATATGAGCCATAAGGAAGTTTGCATATTGTAATATCCTGATGACCTGCATCTACCTGCTTCTGAACATACTCATTTCGTTTCATGTCATAAGTATAAATAGTTGAATATATGCTGAACAAAAATACTAACGAAGCCATACATCCTGCAGTGAATGTAACAAACAGAGTATTCTGACAATGTGAGCTGAATTTCATCTCTTTCTTCAAATAATCATAAAGAACAACTCCGAAAACAATCAAAAGGAAATATGGTGGGAAGAAGCAACGTGGACCTATAGGATTAACAACAAGTAACGGAGCTGTTACCACAGGAACACTTGCTAAAACGAGCAGCATTTTAAACTTATCATTATTTTCTTTTACACAAACAACAACACTTACAAAAACGCTTAAACAATAAGCACAAATTGAAAGCACAACAAAATACAATGTATAAAGCTTAGCGTTGTCACTATTAACATCAACAAGCCAATAAGTGAATTTGTTTTTAGCAAACAATATGAACAAACTCAAAATATTTATAAACAGTGAACCATAAGCAATTGTTTTTGCAGCATTATTGTTATTTGATTTAACAAAATGCATTGTAAGAAAAACAGATAAAACACTGATAACAAAAAATATCGGTAAATTATCAATAAAAAGCAATTCGCTGATTGTTTCTGAATGGCTTATCAATGTCTCTTTTAAGCCTTCACTCAAAGCAGTTGAACGATAGCCGTCTGAATTGTCTGCAATCAGACCGTAAGCTGAGTTTGTAAACATCATCACAGCCCCGGCAACTGCACCCACAAAGTATGCGACTTGGGTAAAATATAATTTTTTAAACTTTATTAAAGTAAATACCATAATCAAAAACGAAACTGCTACGCTGAACAATGTAACATTTTCCATAAACAAAGATGCTGAAAATCCCAAAATCAATGTAACTATAGGCATAAACTTGCTATATTTGGGTATTCCTTCTTCAAATATATTCCTAACAATTACAAAATATAAAACCGTAATAAGAATAGGCGGAATATAATTTGCATAACCTGATGTCCATACAACAGACTGAACAAAAATCTCTTTAGGGGTAATCAAAAGCAAAAAAGCTGCCAATGCAATTGAAGATACACCTTTTGATTTAGAATACATTTTAGGCAATAAGCTTAGTAACAGCATTGAACCCGAGATAAACAATGTTCTGATAATACGGTTTCTTGTTAAAAGCATAACCAAAAGGTTACCTGCATATCTACCGTTATAGTTATCAAAATTCGTGTTGAATCTTTCTATTCCTATCTGACTTCCCCATGCCCAGTCATCACCTGAGTAAGGGAATAAATAGGCTAAAACAGTGAAAGCAATAAAAACAAAGCAACAAAACAGTATACTTTTTTTATCAAGTGATACTAACTTTTTATTCATTAAAAACCCATCCCCTATCTTTTAATTATACACGGATATTTTACAGTATTACAAATATAAAGTCAATACAAGTAAAAAGCTATCGCTTTAATTTGCGATAGCTTTATCTGTTTTTTATCAACTTTTTACTCATAGGTATTGCTACAAACACGGCACAAATTGCTGAAATCAATTTACCGATTGTAACGCTTAAAATATAATCATCATTAAATGCAAGGGTAAATGCGATATGATCGGTAAAGGCAAACGCAGCAGATACAGCAAAAGCAGAATTGATTACTACTCCCCTTCTGTCCATATCTTTCATATCTTCAAAGGTTGTTGCACTTGTAGCAAGAGTTGATACAAGACCTTTAACCGAAGCGCTGTTTATCTGTAGCTTCTGCCCTGCTTTTTTAAGAGGTTTATCAAGAATTTTTGAAATTATATAAAGTAAAGGTAATGCACCTGTCATAACACAGGCAGCATTAAGCACCAAAGACATTGCATTCTCAATAGAATCAACATGAGGTAACGGTGCTATACCTGTTAAGAATGTGAGTATACCCACAAACAGACCTACCGTAATAATAGCCTTCATTATGTAACCCAATACACTGAAAATCTTAACGCATATATTGGGAATAAGCCAAAGACCTACTGCAATAATTGCTGAAAATAAAACAATAGGAATAAGGTCTATCATCAGCATTTTTACCGGTATTCTTAAAATAAGACCTGAAATAATACAACCGATCGGAATAGTAACTATTCCGCACAAAAGACCAAGCAAGGTATCGTTATGCTGTTCTTTTTTAACAACGCTCATCGCAAAAGGAACAGTAAAAGAAATTGTACAACCCATCATAGATGCAACTACAAGACCGTTAAAGTAACCTAAGCTTTCATTCCTTGCCAGCTGGTCAGAAAGAGAGGCACCACCCTGATCATTAGCAAAAATTGAGGCTGTTATGATTGAAGGGTCAATAAAATCCGGCAAGGATTTAAGGGCAGGTTCCATATAATGAGCAATCAACGGGGACATAATAATCATACCTACCATTGATATCGCCAACGGACCTAACATATATATACCTTTTTCAAACTCTTTGCCAAGGCCAAGCTTACTGCCAAAAATTCTGTCAACCGCAGCAATCAGAGCAAAGGCAACCATTACATAAGAAAGTACATTCATCAAATCACCTGTAAAATGATAGCATATTTATAAAACCCTGTCAATTATGACAGGGTTTTGGTTATCACTGCATACGCTCCTGCTTAACTTTATGGTCAACAACATGGCGTTTTGCAAGCTCAGCAGTTACTTCATCAATTGAAATACCTGCATCAATCATAAGAACTGTTACATGATAAAGAAGGTCTGCAATTTCAAAAATTGTTTCTTCCTTATCGTGAGCTTTAGCGGCGATAATTACCTCGGTACATTCTTCACCGACTTTTTTAAGAATTTTATCGGTCCCTTTTTCAAAAAGATAAGTTGTATATGAGCCTTCCTTTTTCTCAAGCTTTCTGCCTAAAAGCATATTATAAAGACCTTCATAAGAAAAGGCTTCATCATCTTTTTCATCAATTACATTAAAGAAACAGCTTTCGCTGCCTGTATGGCAAGCAGGGCCGTCTTTAACAACATCAATAAGCAAAGTGTCACAATCGCAATCTGTTCTGATAGACATAATATGCTGTCTGTTGCCTGATGTTTCGCCTTTACGCCAAAGCTCCTGACGGCTGCGGCTATAGAAGCAGGTCATGCCCTCTTCCAGGCTGATTTTAAGGCTTTCTTCGTTCATATAAGCAAGCATCAAAACCTTTTTTGTATAGTGATCCTGCACAATTGCAGGGATAAGACCATCTGAATTATATTTAAGCTCTGTCATAATTACACTCTCATTTCTATACCGTTATCATTAAGGTATTGTTTTAAATCTTTAATATAAACTTCTTTAAAATGGAAAATTGAAGCTGCAAGACCTGCATCTGCACAGCCTGCATTGAACAAATCAAGGAAGTCCTCTTTTTTACCTGCTCCGCCGCTGGCAATAACAGGAACCGAAACTCTTGACTGAATCTGCTCAAGCATTTCAATATCAAAGCCGTTTTTAACACCGTCTGTATCAATGCTGTTAACTACAAGCTCACCTGCACCGCGGTTGACACCGTCGACCGCCCATTGAATAGCATCAATACCTTCATCAACTCGTCCGCCTTTTGAAAAAAGATGGAATTTACCGTCAACACGTTTGATATCCATCGAAAGAACAACACACTGGTCGCCATATTTTCTTGCAGCGCGTTCAATCAAAGTAGGGTCTTTAATAGCACCGCTGTTAACAGAAACCTTATCGGCACCGCAGCCAAGCACTCTTTCAAAATCATCAAGAGTGTTGATACCTCCGCCTACTGTAAGAGGTATAAAAATCTCAGATGCAACTTCTTTTAATGCATCGGTAAAAAGTCCACGGTTTTCATAAGATGCCGTTATATCATAAAAAACAAGCTCATCTGCTCCGCTTTCGTTATAAAACCTTGCAAGTTCAACAGGTGATGCAACATCCTGAATCCCTTCAAAATTCACACCTTTTACAACTCTGCCGTTACGCACATCAAGGCAAGGAATAATTCTGCGTGTTATCATAATTTACCCCCTTGCTAATTCGAGCACCCGCTCTAATGAAAGTCTGCCTGAATAAATTGCTTTGCCTACAATAGCACCATAGGTATTCATTTTTGCAAGCTCAGTAATCTCATTTTCAAAAGTGATACCGCCCGAAGCAACAATATCAAGACCATCTATCTTTGCTAACTCTTTATATATTTCAAGGTTAGTACCGGTAAGAGTACCGTCCTTTGAAATATCTGTATATATTACTGTTTTAACCCCTGTATCACGAAGCTTTTTACAAAAGTCAACTGAACCCACATCAGTAACCTCAAGCCATCCGCTGACTGCAACCTTGCCGTCTTTTGCATCAACGCCGACTGCAACCGCATCACCGTAAAGCTCAACAGCTTTTTCGACAAAAGAATAATTTTTAACGGCAGCTGTGCCGATTATAGTTCTGTTTACACCTAAATCAAGGTATGCTTTAAGTCTGTCAATGTCACGAATTCCTCCGCCGACTTCAATAAACAGCTCATCATATTTACAAAGAGCTTTAATCACTTCAAAGTTAGCGGTTGTTCCGTCTTTAGCTCCGTCAAGGTCAACAACATGAAGATTTTTAGCACCTTTTTCAATAAATTCCTGTGCTATTTTTTCAGGAGAATCACTGTAAACCGTCATTCTGTCATAGTCGCCCTCTGTAAGACGCACCACTTTACCTCCGCGGATATCTATCGCAGGAAAAATTTCCATAATTGCCTCCTATTAAAGTTCTGAAAAAGCTTTTAAAAGTGCGAGACCTTTTTCTCCACTTTTTTCAGGGTGGAACTGCGCACCGTAAACATTAGCGTTTTTAACAACCGCAGGTACTTTTACACCGTATTCTGCATCAGCAATAATGCTTTCAGCACAGTTTTTACCATAAAAGGAATGAACAAAATACATATAGTCATTCTGATTTATATATTTAAAAATCGGGTCATCACTGCATTTCAGATCAAGCTTATTCCAACCCATATGAGGAATTTTAAGTGAAGGCTCAATATCACCTTCAAAAGGACATACCTCACCTTTTATAAAGCCGAGTCCCTCATGCTCTCCATATTCATAGCTTTTTTCAAAAAGCATCTGCATACCAAGGCAGATACCGAGAATATATTTACCCTCAGCAGCACATTCTTTGAGTACATCAAAAAGACCTGCATCGTGAAGCTTTTTAACAGCATCGCCAAAAGCGCCTACCCCGGGAAGAATTATTTTATCAGCTGAACGGATTTCGTTTATATCACCTGTAATCTTACAGTCAATACCCAGAAAATTCAATGAGCTTGAAAGTGAATACAGGTTACCGCAGCCGTAGTCTACTATTGCTATCATTATAAAACTCCGTTACTTGAAGGAATTTCACCTTTAAGTGATTCATCAATGCTGACTGCAGCTTTAACTGTTCTTGCAAATGATTTAAAAATGCCTTCAATAATATGGTGGGTGTTTTTACCGTCAAGAAGCTTGATGTGAAGTGTTGCATTACAATTCCTCACAAATGCCCAGAAAAACTCTTCAACAAGCTCGGTATCCATATCCCCTACCTTCTGGCAAGGCATCTGAGCGTCAAAGTTAAGATATGCTCTGCCGCTTATATCCATAGCGGTAAGAACAAGAGTTTCATCCATAGGAAGAATCATACTGCCGTAACGGGTAATGCCTCTTTTATCACCCAATGCCTGTGAAATTGCCTGACCAAGAACAATGCCCACATCCTCAACAGTATGATGAAAATCAACTTCAGTATCACCATTACAGGTAACGTCAAGGTCTATTCTTGAATGCTTTGAAAAAAGCTCAAGCATATGATTCAAAAAACCGCAATCGGTATTTATATTGCATTTACCTGAACCATCAAGGTCAATTGATAATGAAATATCTGTTTCTCTTGTTTTACGGTTTATCTGTGATTTTCTCATATTAAAACTCCTTTGAGATTATCGCTATCAGCTCAACAAGTCTGCTCATCTGCTCATCATCACCAACGGTAATTCTGACATAGTCGCTGATTCTCGGCTTATTAAAATATCTGATCAACACGCCATTTTCTTTAAGCTTAAGATAAAGCTGCTCGGCAGGTATTTTATCATGCTTTGCAAATATAAAGTTTGATTGAGAATCAAGGCAATTAAAACCAATATCAGAAAGTGCCTTTTTTGTCTGTTCTCTTATTTCAATGGTTTTCTGATTGCAATTTTTATAATAATCAATATCTTTAATCGCTGCTGCACCTGCTGTAACAGTGAGAGTATTTATATTATACGGGTTAAATGAAAACTTCATTTTTTCCAGATCGGCAATCAACTCTTTATCACCCAAAGCAAAGCCTAAACGCAAGCCTGCCAACGAACGGCTTTTTGAAAAAGTCTGGGTAACGATAAGATTTTTATATTCAGATAAAAGCCCCACACAGCTCTCGTTACAAAAATCAACATAAGCCTCATCGATAATAACTACATTATCAGGGTTGGAGCTGACAATTTTTTCAATATCGCTTACACTCAGAACAAGTCCTGTAGGAGCATTGGGGTTTGCGATAATAATATTTTTATTTATACCGATATAATCATTTATATCAACAGTAAAGTCATCCTTAAGAGGTTTCTGAATAAGATTAACACCGAACAAATCGCAATATACGGGATAAAAACTATATGTAATATCAGGACAGCAAAGCTCACCGCCGTTACCGCAGAATGCCATGATTGAAAATGCAATAACATCATCTGAACCGTTACCGCAAAAAACATTCTCACTCTCAACGCCGAAATGCTGTGCAACAGCTGATTTCAACACCTTGAGCTCAGGGTCAGAGTAAAGCTTCAGATTATCAATCAACTCACCATTGAGCACCTCTTTAACCTTTGGTGACGGAGGATACGGTGATTCGTTAGTGTTAAGTTTTATGTACTTTTTATCGTTAAGCTGTTCACCCGGTGTATATGGTACAAGGGATGAAAAGCTGTCTCTTAAAAAGCGACTCATAGTAAATCTCCTTAAGGGTTTATTTCTTGTTACGCTTACTTACTGCTCTGCCGTGAGCCTGAAGGCCTTCTTTTTCAGCAAAGCGTACAACATCATCAGCTACACTTGCAAGTGCTTCGCGTGAATAATATATAAATGATGACTTTTTTATAAAATCATCTACTGATAAAGGTGAGCTGAATCTTGCTGTGCCCGATGTAGGTAAGGTGTGGTTAGGACCTGCAAGATAATCACCTAATGATTCAGGCACATTTTTACCAAGGAAAATTGAACCTGCGTGCTTTATTGAATTAAGAAGCAAAAACGGCTCGTCAACGCATACTTCAAGATGCTCGGGTGCAATCATATTGCTGATTTCAACAGCCTGCTGAAGATTATCAACAATAATAATTTTGCCGTTTGTGTCAATTGATGCTCTTGCAATTTCAGCACGTGGAAGTTCAGGAATCTGTTTTTCAAGCTCTTTGCTTACTTCTTGCGCTAAATCAGCACTGTCTGTGATAAGAACTGAGCTTGCAAGTTTGTCATGCTCTGCCTGAGAAAGCAAATCGGCAGCAACAAGCTCGGGGTCGCAATTGCCTTGTGCAATAACGAGAATTTCACTGGGGCCTGCAATCATATCTATATCAACAATGCCGTAAAGCATTCTTTTTGCAGTTGCTACAAACACATTACCCGGTCCAACAACTTTATCAACCTTAGGTACAGACTCAGTACCGTAAGCAAGGGCTGCAACAGCCTGAGCACCACCGGTTTTGAAAATTCTGTCAACACCTGCAACCTTTGCAGCTGCAAGAATAGGGACAGGAACATTACCGTCTTTATCAGGCGGAGTTACCATAACAATCTCTTCAACGCCTGCGATTTTAGCAGGGATAGCATTCATAAGCACAGATGAAGGGTATCTTGCAGTGCCGCCCGGCACATAAAGACCTACTTTATCAATAGGTGTGATTTTCTGACCTAAAATAATGCCGCTTTCATCATTGATGGTAAAATTATTTCTTACCTGATGTGAGTGGAATTTATGTATATTGTCTCTTGCTTTCTGAAGTGTTGCGATATAATCTGCGTCTTCGCTTTCAAAAGCCTCATCAATCTCCTGCTGAGTAACTTCAAGAGCGGTTATATCTGCACCGTCAAATTTAGCACCGTATTCAATAAGGGCTTTATCGCCATTCTCTCTGACATTATCAATAATATCAGATACTATATCTTCAACACCGCTTTTGGTTTTTATATCTCTTGTAAGGATATCTTCAGGTCTTGCATCAGCGGCTGAAATAATTTTAATCATATTTTACCCTCCTGAATAAGCTTTTCACGAAGCTGAGTAGTAATATCGTTAATCACATCACCTTTGAAGCGATATGAAGATTTGTTGGCAATAAGTCTTGCGCTGATAGGCAAAAACCTTTCAAAAACACGAAGATTATTTTCTTTAAGAGTTGTGCCTGTTTCAACAATATCAACAATTACATCAGAAAGCCCTAACAATGGCGCAATCTCAATTGAACCGTTAAGCTTGATAATATCAATTTCGCGATTGAATGATGAATAATATTTTTTAGCAATATTTGGGAATTTGGTAGCAACCCTGATTGGTCGCTCCGGGTCCTCAACATAATCATTTTTAGCAGCAACACACATATTGCATACACCTAATCTTAAATCAAGCAATTCATAAAGGTCAAAATCACCTTCATCTAAAATGTCTTTACCTACAACACCGATATCTGCTGCGCCTCTTGCTACATAAATTGCAACGTCTGACGGCTTCACAAGAAGGTAACGGACATTATTTTCTTCGCTTTCAAAAACAAGCTTGCGATTATCGGCATAAATTTCACTGCAATCATAACCGATTGAAGCAAAACGTTCATAAACTTTATCACCTAATCTGCCCTTGGGCAACGCAACATTAAGCATCATTTAACCTCCTCACCGTCAAAGACCAGAACCTTACCCGCTTTGAAATTATCAGGGATTTCTTTTTCAACTCTGACAGTTTCTCCCTTTGAAACAAAAGAATCTACAATCTTCATAAGCTTCGCTTCTGAATGATTGCCTTTATTAAGAATGAGAATATCGCAGTCAAACTCACGTTCAACAGGATAATACAAATTGAGATTATCAAGATAAACGGCAAATCCGATAGCTCCGATGCCTTTTCTGATTTTACCGGCAAGATTATCGTATCTGCCGCCTGCAAGAACAGGTGTTGGTGACGCCTTGACATAACCGTTGAAAATTATTCCGTTATAATATGACGAACGGTTAACAACAGATAAATCCAACTGCACACGGTCTGCAAGGTTTACATTTTTAAGTGTTTCATAAACCTGTGCAAGTTCTTCACAGGCTTTATCAGTGGCTTCGTTCATCGAAACAGAACGAAGTCCCTTAAGCACCTCTTCAAAATTGCCGTTAAGGTTTGGTAATGCACAAAGGTACTGAGTATACCTCTCTTCAACATCATACTGCTGACAGATTGCTTTAATATCGTGAGCGTTTTTATTTTTTTCACAGAATATAATCTGCTCTTTTGCAGATGAAGGGATTTTCATTTCATCAAGAACACTGCTGATAAAAGACATATGTGAAAGGCAAAGGACACAGTTAACGTCTATTTTATCAAGACTCTTTAAAGCAAGGGTAACAATCTCTGCAATAGAGTAAAAATCGATGTTACCCATAAGCTCAACGCCGGTCTGCTTAATTTCTTTATAATCATTTGTTTCGTCAGAAATACGGTATACGTTTTCGTTGTAATATGTTTTTGTGAAGCTGTTTTTTTCTATTCTCGCATTTTTAACAATAGACAGTGTAATATCAGGCTTCAGAGCCATAAGACGACCGTCAGAATTATTAAAGGCAATAACACCCTCACAAGATAAAAAATCTCTGTTATCACTATAAAAACTGTATTCTTCAAACTTTGCCATACAGAACTTACGATAGCCGTATTGCTCATATAATTTTGAAAGCTCATATATCAGCTTTTCTTCTGTCGGCATTGAGTTAAAAAAGTCAAACATTCAAAATCCTCCACCTATTCAGGATATTATAACAGTATTATAAATCGCTTTCACGCTTTAGTCAATTAACATATTACTACAATAAAATCCTTTTAAAGCGCAATTTCTATGCATTATACCAAAAAAACGCATAAAAGTAAATGCAAACTGCAAGAAAAAACCTTGATTTTTAAAATTTTCTTGAAATAATAAACACATCGACATATAATACTCACAGACAGGAGGATTACTATGAAAAAAACAAGACTTAAAAAATATGCTTCACTTATTGCAAATGTAGGCGCAAGAGTTCAGAAAGGTCAGGAGGTTATGATTTTTGCCGAGCTTGACCAACCTGAATTTGTTAAAATGGTAGTTGACGAATGCTACAAAGCAGGTGCTTCCCGGGTTGATGTTGAGTGGAATTATCAGCCCTTGACAAAGCTTCATGTGCGATACCGTTCTGTTAAAACTCTCGGCACAGTTCTCGACTGGGAGGTTGAGAAGCTTAAGCGCAGAGTTGAGGTTTTACCGGTTATGATTTACCTTCTTTCTGAAGACCCTGACGGACTTAACGGAATAAATCAGAAAAAATATTCAAAAGGTTCTCAGCAACGATATCAGGTTATAAAGCCTTTCAGAGATAAGATGGAAAATAAATATCAGTGGTGTATCGCTGCAGTGCCCGGTGTTGAGTGGGCAAAAAAAGTTTTCCCCGGTTGCAGAAAGAATGAGGCTGTTGAAAAATTATGGGAGGCAATCCTTACAACTTCAAGATGTGGTGATGACCCTCAAAAAGAGTGGGATGAGCATAACGCAGACCTTAAAAGAAAATGCGATTACCTTAACTCCCTTGATATTGAATCTTTGCACTATACTTCACCTAAGGGAACTGACCTGACTGTAGGACTTATTAAAGACTCACAGTTTTTGGGTGGCGGTGAATACACTCTTTCAGGCAATTATTATAACCCTAACATCCCCAGTGAAGAGGTATTTATTTCACCCAAAAAAGGCGTTGCAGAGGGTGTAGTTTACTCTACCATGCCGTTATCATATCGCGGTGAACTGATAGAGAATTTTTATATCAGATTTGAAAACGGCAAAGCTGTTGAAGCAAAGGCTGAAAGCAACGAAGCTCTTCTTAACGAGCTTATTTCTATGGACGAAGGCTCAGCATATCTTGGCGAATGCGCTCTGGTGCCTTATGATTCACCTATCCGTAACAGCGGAATTTTATTTTACAACACACTTTTTGATGAAAATGCAGCCTGTCATTTAGCTTTAGGTGAAGGCTTTTCATCAAGTATTGTAGGTAATGAAAATATGACTCTTGAAGAATGCCGTGAAAAAGGCATTAACAAGTCAATAGTTCATGAAGATTTTATGATTGGTGATGCTGACCTTAATATAACAGCTAAAACCCGTGACGGTAAAACAGTGCAGATTTTCAAAGACGGTAACTGGGCATTTTAATATTAAATATCTTATTCAACAGAGATGGGAATTTCCATCTCTGTTTTTTTGTTATATTTCAGAATTCAAAGTCATATACTGTGATGAAAATAAATTTAAAAGGTGAGGTTTATGACTTTAGATTGTTTAACTGAAAATATGGGAATTATAAAAGATTTATTTGAAGGCTCTTGTGAACATACCCTGGATTCAGATATTTCTTTGCCTGATTATTACCCTGAAATTATAAGGGTTCTGAAATGCTGTGTTTCACCAAAAATTATATCAAATAAAATCACGGGAGACCGCGCCTGTGCTGACGGCAACGCTCTTATCCGTATTATCTATGCTGACGAAAACAATAATATATGTACCTATGAGCAGGATGTTCCTTTTTCAAAATACGTTCAGATTCCTGCTGACTGCACAGGTACGTTATTCACCAAGGCAGATACTCAGTATGTAAACTGCCGTGCCGTAAGTAAAAGACGGGTTGAGATTAACGGAGTAATGCATATTGTATTTAAAATTTGTACAGTATCAAAAAATGAAATAATCAGCACAATCAACCAAAAAGGTGTTCAGCTCAAAACTTCAACTGAAGAAGTTTCTAATCTTATTGCCTGTGACTGCAAACAATTTTCAATAACCGAAACTGTAGAATTACCTGCTGACTACTTACCCGTTGAGCAAGTAATCAACTGCTGTATGACCCCTATCTTAAACGATACCAGGGTTGTAAATGATAAAATTCTTTTAAAAGGTGAGCTTTGTGTAAATCTGATTTACTGCACAAGAGAAAATCATTCTCAAACAGTAAAATTCAGCCACAGCATACCTATAAATCAGGTTATTGATGCCACGGGAATCACCGAAAATTCATCGGTTGATATCTTCCTTGATATTTTAAGTGATGAATGCATAATCAGAAACGACTCAAACTCTGACCCGAGACTTATTGAGGTAAACAGCATTGTCAACACTCAGATCAAAGCTTATGAACAGACACCTATCACTTATATAACCGATGCATACTGCACAGATGGTGAGCTTAATGCCAAATATGAAGCTGTAACTACATTAAACCGATGCAACAGAATCCACGAAACTGTTACTTTGAAAAACACAGTGGATTTATCTGCTCAAAGTATTGAGAGCTTATGCTGTATGTGGTTTAATCAGCCAAAAATCGGTAAATCAGTTAATGAAGGTAAACTAAAAATCCACTCATCAATCCCTGTAAATATTATTGCTCTTGACAGTGACGGCAAGCCTGTTTTCTGCCAGAGAGAATTTGATTTTGATTTTGAAAAGAATATTGATGTTCAAGCTAATATAATTGGTAATGCATTTATCACAAACACCGGTCACTCCATAGGAACAATCACAAACGGGAAAGCAGAAATCAAAGCAGAATTTATTGTTGACGCTGATGCATTTTCATCAGGCAACACCAAAATTCTTGTTGATGCAGTGATATCACCAAAAGAGCAAAGCACTCAGGCTTGTATTGCAATTTATTTCCCGGATGAAGAAGAAACGCTTTGGGATATTGCAAGAAAATTCAACACAACTGTTGATGCTATCAAAGAGCAGAATGCTGTTTCAGATGAAATCACTGCACAATGTCAACCTATACTTATACCCGTAACAATGAATTAACATACAGACGGACATCAAAATTTTTACCTCCTTAAATAGCGGTGGCAAGCAATAGCTTGTCACCGTGTTTCTACAATTATTGCATTTTAAAAAACGATGATGTATAATTATCACATAAGGGAGGGATTCTATGAAAAAATCACCTTTATTTAAAACGATAGTTGTTTTTATTTCATTATGCCTTGTTATCAGTATGGTTGCACTGCCCGTATATTTTGGCGGCATAAAAGAAGCCTGGTGGGCAATATGCGGCGGCAAGGTTCAATATGACTATGTTCTCGTTCACGGTCTTGGCGGTTGGGGTGAAAAAGGAACCCTTAATTCAGTAATAAATTACTGGGGTTCAACCACAGGCAGTTTAACTGAATTTTTAAAACAGCAGGGTTATAAAGTGCATGCTCCCTGTGTAGGTCCCCTCTCAAGCACATGGGACAGAACCTGTGAGCTTTATGCGCAGCTTACAGGCACAAGAGTTGACTACGGTGAAGCTCATTCTAAAGAGCATAATCATTCACGCTACGGCAGAGAATACACCACACCTCTTGTTGAAAACTGGGGTCAAAAAATCAATGGCGGTCAGCGGGTTAAAATAAACCTTGTGGGGCACAGCTTTGGCGGAGCGACTGTCAGAATGCTGACATCTCTTCTTGAATACGGTGATGAAGCTGAAAAAAATCTTACCGGCGGCGAAACCTCTCCCCTTTTCACAGGCGGTAAAGGTGATTGGGTAAACAGCGTTACCACTTTGTGTGCACCTCATAACGGTTCAAGTCTTACCTGTATTTTAGAAGATGTGGGTGGAATAGCAGGTATCGGCAACACAACCGAATTATTGGTTTCACTTTGCTTTGCTATTGCAGATATCAGTTCACCTGTAAACAGCGTTTATGACTTTATGCTCGACCAATTCGGCATAAATGAAATAAACGGCAACAAGCATGATATAATCAACACAATAAAAACTGTAACAAATTCAGGCAACGACCATGCCGGGTATGATTTGTCGCCTGACGGAGCAAAAGAAATAAATAAAAAAATCAAAACTGTTGATGATGTTTATTATTTCTCTTATTCATATTCAGCAACTAAAGACGGAAGCTTTTTAAGCGGACAAGTTCCCGTATCAGGCACTTTGCCCGTTCTTTATCCGATAGCTCTGGCAATGGGCTCATACAAAGGTACCACTGCCGGTGGAATCAATATAGATGAATCCTGGCAGCCTAATGACGGCCTTGTTAATGTAATCTCTGCCAAATTCCCCGCAGATGATCAATGGGTTGATTACACCGGTAAAAAAGTAAAAAAAGGTGTATGGAATGTTATGCCTGTTAAATCAGGTGACCACGGTACAGTTATAGGCCTTAATGCCGACACTGAAACTACACATGCATTTTATACCCAGCATTTTACAATGATTGATGAATTAAAGCGATAATATTAAAAAGCTGCAGGAAAAATCTTGCAGCTTTTTGCATTTGGCTATTGATAATCTGACACAAAATAGTATATAATGAATGGGTATATATTTAATTTCCGTTTGGAGGGATTTTATGAACAAGGGTAAGTATTATATTACCACAGCTATTGCTTACACTTCACGCAAGCCTCATATCGGTAACAGTTATGAAATTGTACTCACCGATGCACTTGCAAGATACAAAAGACTTCAGGGCTACGATGTTTTCTTTTTAACAGGAACAGACGAGCACGGTCAGAAAATCGAAGAATACGCAAAAGCCGCAGGTATTACACCAAAAGAGTATGTTGATAAAGTTGCAGGTGAAATCAAAGATATCTGCGATTTACTTAACACTACTTATGATAAATTTATCAGAACAACAGATGATTATCACGAAGCAGCTGTTCAGAAAATTTTCAAAAAGCTCTATGACCAGGGTGACATTTACAAAAGTGAATATGAAGGTCTTTATTGCACACCTTGTGAATCATTCTGGACTGAATCACAGCTTGTTGACGGCAAGTGCCCTGACTGCGGCCGCGAAGTGAAACCTGCTAAGGAAGAAGCATATTTTTTAAAGCTTTCAAAATATCAGAAGCAGCTTGAAGATTTTATCGAAAGCAACCCTGATTTCATTTACCCTGAAAGCCGTAAGAAAGAGATGCTCAACAACTTTATAAAACCGGGTCTTCAGGATCTTTGCGTTTCAAGAACATCTTTTAAATGGGGCATACCTGTTGAGTTCGATCCGGGCCATGTAATTTACGTATGGATTGATGCTTTGTCAAACTATATCACCGCTTTAGGCTACAGCCCTGACGGTTCAGGCGATAATTATAAAAAATACTGGCCTGCAGATGTTCATATCATCGGTAAAGATATTGTTCGTTTCCACACAATTTATTGGCCGATTATGCTTATGGCTCTCGGTGAGCCTTTACCAAAACAGGTATTCGGCCACCCATGGCTTCTTTTCGGCACAGATAAAATGTCAAAATCAAGAGGCAACGTTATTTATGCTGATGACCTTGTAAGCCTCTTTGGTGTTGATGCAGTAAGATATTATCTTCTTTCAGAAATGCCTTATGCATCTGACGGCTCAATCACCTATGAAACAATTATTGAGCGTTACAACTCTGACCTTGCTAACACATTAGGTAACCTTGTTAACCGTACAATTGCTATGACAAACAAGTATTTCGGCGGTGTTATTCAGGCACCTTCAAAGGCTGATGACATTGACGCTGAGCTTTCAGCAACAGCAGTTGAAACAGTTAAAAAGGTAGAGGAGCTTCTTGCAACATACAGAGTCAGCGATGCTCTTGAAGCTATTTTCAACCTTGCTAAACGCTCTAACAAATATATTGACGAAACAATGCCTTGGGCACTCGCTAAAGATGAGTCTCAGAAAGAGCGTCTTGGCACAGTTCTTTATAATCTTCTTGAAGCTATTCGTTTCATTTCTGTTCTTATCAGCCCGTTTATGCCTGAAACTGCAGTTAAAATCCGTGAACAGATGAATTGCAGCATCGACTCTTATGAGAGTCTTGATACCTTCGGTGCACTTGAAAGCGGCAAGAATGTAGGCGCTGCAACTCCTCTTTTCGGCAGAATTGATGCAGAAAAAATGTTTGAAGAAATAAATGCACGCGCTGAGGCTCAGAAAGCTGAAGAAGAAAAAGAAGAAAAGAAAGAGATTCCGGGTCTTGCTAAAATTGGCATTGAGGATTTTGCAAAGGTTGAACTTCGCGTTGGTAAGGTTGTTGAGTGTGAAGCCGTAAAGCGTTCAAACAAGCTTTTGAAATTCGCTATTGATGACGGTTCAGCTTCACCGAGAACAATTGTAAGCGGTATTGCAAAATGGTATAAACCTGAAGAGCTTATCGGCAAAAACATTATTTTTGTTGCAAACCTTAAACCTGCTAAGCTTTGTGGTGTTGAGTCAAACGGTATGATTCTCTCTGCTGAATGCTCAGAGGACGATGTAAAGGTTCTCTTGGTTGATGAATCAATCCCTGCAGGTTCGGTGATCGGCTGATGTATTGCAATATTTTTGATTCTCACGCTCATTACGATGATGAAAGATTTGCTGATGACCGTAAAGAATTATTGAATAAGCTTTTTGATAACGGAGTTGCAGGTATTGTCAACTGCGGCAGTGATTTAAAATCAAGCATAACATCCCTGAACCTTGCTTCTCAATTCCGGAATATGTATGCTGCAGTTGGTGTTCATCCTCACGAAGCTGAAAATGTGGGTAAAAATGACCTTTTATTGTTATCAGATATGCTCAATGATAAAAAATGTGTTGCTGTTGGTGAGATTGGTCTTGATTATCATTATGACTTTTCACCAAGAGATATTCAGAAAAGTATTTTTGAAAAGCAGCTTCAGTTAGCAACCGAAAAAAATATGCCTGTTATAATCCACGACAGAGAAGCTCACGAAGACACTATGACGCTTTTGAAAAAATACAGACCCAAAGGTGTTGTTCATTGTTTCTCCGGCAGCGCCGAAATGGCAAAAGAGGTTATCGCGTTAGGTATGTATATCGGTCTCGGTGGCGCAGTTACATTTAAAAATGCAAAAAAACCTGTCTCCGTTGCTGCAGTTGTGCCTGACGATAAGCTGCTGATTGAAACAGATTGCCCATATATGGCACCTGTTCCTCACAGAGGTGAAAGAAACGATTCTTCTCTTATCCCCTACATCGCTCAGGTGATAGCTGAAGTAAGAAATACCACTGCGCAGGAAGTCCTGGATATTACAAACAACAATGCAAAAAACTTGTTTAAAATTTAAGTTTTCGCCCCAAATAATATGGGGCGAAATTTTTTTGAAAAAATTTTCAAAAAAGTGTTGACAAATGCAATTTCATGTATTATAATGAACAAGCTTTGTTGAGAGCAACACAGTAGTTCGGCGGCATAGCTCAGTTGGCTAGAGCATTCGGTTCATACCCGGAGTGTCGTAGGTTCGAGTCCCACTGCCGCTACCAACAAGGCCCGGTGGTCAAGCGGTTAAGACACCGCCCTTTCACGGCGGTAACACGGGTTCGATTCCCGTCCGGGTCACCATAAAGTAAATCCCCAGACTGATTTCAGTTTGGGGATTTTTCATTTTCAGATTATATAAATTTTTTCACGGCATATATTATCTCTTGGAGGGATATATATGCTTGATTTTTTAAAATCATTTATACTTGGTATTATTGAGGGCATCACCGAATGGCTGCCTGTCAGCAGTACAGGGCATCTGATTATTGCGCGTGAATTTTTGCAGTTTGATAATGTTACCGATTCTTTTTATTCTATGTACAGTGTTGTAATTCAGCTTGGTGCAATAATGGCTATAGCGCTGACATTTATAAAAAGACTTTTCCCTTTGGAGAAAACTCAATCAGGCATAATTATTAAAAAAGATATTTTATCTATCTGGGGTAAAATTTTTATAGGATGTGTTCCTGCAGGCATTATCGGTATACTTTTTGATGAAGTTATTGATATGTATTTTTATTCATATAAAACTGTAGCTTTCACCTTGATTATTTACGGAATTTTATTTATAATAATAGAAAACAGAAAAAAGACCTGCTCCCCTGCCTTCACTGATGTTTCACAAATTGATCAGAAAACATCTTTACTGATAGGCGGATTTCAGGTTCTTTCTCTGATTCCGGGAACTTCCAGGTCAGGTGCTACAATTTTAGGCGGTATGCTGCTTGGTGCCGACAGGACCTCTGCGGCAGAATTCACCTTTTTTATGGCAATACCTATAATGGCAGGTGCAAGTGCAATAAAGCTGTTGGATTTTGGATTTAATTTCACGATGAATGAACTCGTTATATTGATTATTGGGTTTGTTACCGCTTTTTTAGTTTCTGTTATAACAGTTAAATGGCTTTTAAAATTTGTAAAAAAGCATACGTTTAAAGCTTTTGGTATTTACAGAATTTTACTCGGTGTTATAGTTTTATTATATTTTAGTTTTAAGTGAGGTATATTATGGGATGTGCAAAAAGATTACCGCTTGAAAATATTCTGAATTGCCGCGATTTAGGCGGATATCCGTGTGAAAACGGTTTCACTGAATACGGCAGATTTTTACGTTGCGGAATACCTGAAACACCAACCGAAAACGATATTGTTGAAGTTCTCAAACACGGTGTTACAACTGTAATTGATTTACGCGATGAAGATGAGGCTGAACGAATCCCCTCTGTTTTCAAATTCATTGATGAGGTTGATTATCATAATATCTGCCTTCTGGAATTTAATGCAGCTATCAGCGAAATGTATCATCAGTCTTTAGAAAAATCTTATGAATACAGCCTTGAAAATTATAAAGATAACTATAAAAAAGCTCTTGAAACAATCGCTGACGCCAAAGAGGGTTGCGTTCTTTACCATTGTTTTTTCGGCAAAGACCGTACAGGTATGCTGACAATGCTTCTTTTGCATATTGCAGGGGTTTGCGTTGAAGATATTATCGCAGACTTTCAGACAACTTACACATATATTCTCCCTTTTATCAAGAAGAAAAAAAGTGACGGTGTTGTATGGGATGAAAATGCAGAAAGCTTTAAAAGCACACCTGACAGTATTGCTTATGTTATCAATTACCTTAACACAAAATACGGCAGTATTGACGGATATCTTAAAGATATCGGCATAACAAATGAAACTGTTATAAAAATCAAAAACAAATTTTTCTGATAAAAAAACTCGGTAAACATCCACTGCTTACCGAGTTTTAATTAATTTATAAAATCATAGATAACCAATTTATAAATTAAATTTGAAAGCAACATCAGAATATGGTATACTCACTCAGAAGGAGTTGTTTATAATGAAAGTTTTAATAATCAACGGCAGTCCGCGTGAAAACGGTAACACATCAATCGCTTTGGCTGAGATGGAAAATGTTTTTCATAAAAACGGTATAGAAACAGAAACCATCCGTATCGGCAGCAAAGAAATTCGCGGTTGCCTTTCTTGCGGATATTGCTATAAAAACGGCAAATGTTCAATTGATGATATAGTAAATGAACTTGCCGTAAAGTTTGAAGAATGTGACGGAATGGTAATAGGAAGCCCTGTTTATTATGCATCTGCAAACGGTACGCTGATTTCTTTGCTTGACAGACTGTTTTACAGTACATCATTCTGCAAAACGATGAAGGTAGGTGCATCTGTTGCTGTTGCAAGACGAGGCGGTCTTTCTTCAACCTTTGACCAGCTTAATAAATACTTTACCATTTCAGGTATGCCGATAGCGTCAAGCCAATATTGGAACAGTGTTCACGGCAGAGCACCCGGTGATGCTGTTTATGATGCAGAAGGTCTGCAGACAATGCGTTTTCTTGCTGAAAACATGACCTTCCTTATAAAAAGTATTGCTTTAGGCAAAGAGCAGTTCGGAATCCCTGAAAAAGAAAAGTGGCAGCCTACACACTTTATCAGAAAATAAAAAAACACCCCATAGGGTGCAAAAATGTTATAAAATTGAAATAACCCTTGATCGATGTTTCTTTACACATTTTGCCGATCAAGGGTTACTTCTGTTCACTTTTGTTATCTAACATCATTTTGTATACCTCTCTTTCTATCAGATAGGGTATAACTTCCATTTACGAAATCAATTTCAATTCACATTACTACATCTTTTCTCATAAGCGAGATTGCTTTTGTTTGAAATATTTTCTTTTCAGAAAGCTAATACCCGGTGACTCATTAAATTTTTGAGTCGTTCAGGATTTTTACCTGTACATCGTACTCACCTTTTCTTAATTTATTCAGGTTTTATCAGTACATTGGCGTCACCCTTTCTTTGTCTATAGAATACCACAGGTTTTGCTCTTTTTCAATGCACATTTTATACAAAGTTGATAAAATATTTTTATATATTAAATAGATTTTGTGTACTATGACAATTAAATCTTTGTTAAAATATTGACATTGAGTTTTATTTTTGGTAAAATAGATGTGTTGGCGGTTCAAGAAACGGCCTTATTTTATTTATATCCGTCTTTAATCAAATTTTTTAAAATAATTTTGATTTTGGTGTTGACAAAACTGTTCAGATGGTATATAATATCGCTTGTTGTGAAACAATATATAGTTTTCGGGGTGTAGCGCAGTTGGTAGCGCGCCTGCTTTGGGAGCAGGATGTCGGGAGTTCGAGTCTCTTCACTCCGACCAAAAATCCAAATTCAGCTTTATGTTGAGTTTGGATTTTTCTTTTTATAAACATTTTTCACATTCTCCAGTCGAATTTTTACTGATTCAAAAATAGTTAAACAAACAAATAACATCACTCCTTTCTTGTTTGTTGTTATCATAAAACAGTGCATATTTACTATAGAAGAAATTTATGGTATAATATCATAAAAGATATTTATAAAAGTGAGGTGCCAAGGTTATGGCAGAAAAGAAATACGTAATTGATAATGCCGAACTGATGGCAGAATGGAATTGGGAAAAGAATAACGATTTGGGTTTTGACCCTAAAACATTAACTCTTGGTAGCGATAAAAAAGCATGGTGGGTCTGTAACGAAGGACACGAGTGGCAAGCAATAATAGGAAACAGAAATAAAGGGCAAGGATGCCCATATTGTGCAGGTAGAAAAGTTTTGAAAGGTTTTAATGATTTACAAACAGTTAATCCGACCGTAGCCCGTGAGTGGAACTATGAAAAAAACAACGGGTTAACACCTGCGGAAGTAATGCCAAACAGCAATAAAAAAGTATGGTGGAAATGCAAAAAAGGACACGAATGGCAAGCTACGATAAACAGCAGAAACAATGGAATTGGATGTCCCTTTTGCTCAGGCAAAAGCATTATTAAAGGTTATAACGATTTGCAAACAATTAATCCAACTCTATCAAAAGAATGGCACTATGAAAAAAATAATGGATTAACGCCTTCAGACGTAATGCCTAAAAGTGGCAAAAAAGTCTGGTGGAAATGCAAAAAAGGGCACGAATGGCAAGCTGTAATTGCGAATCGAACTAATGGTAGAGGATGCCCTGTTTGCAATTCCGAACAAAACACTTCTTTCCCTGAATATGCGATTGTTTTTTATCTCAAAAAGTATGGCATAGAAGCAATACATACGTACAAAGAAAAAGGGTTTGAGTTAGATGTTTATATTCCTATCAAAAAAGTTGCTATTGAGTATGACGGCTATTATTGGCATAAAAATAAATCCGAAAAAGATCTAGAGAAAAATTTAGCGTGTCAAAAAGAAGGAATCAAATTATATCGGATTAGGGAAGGATTATCGTCATTAAATGACAGTTCTATAGATTATATCGTTCAAAGAAATGGGGAAGACTTGTCAAAAGTACTTAAAGCTGTTTTATACGAGATAATTGGAATTTTAGTAGATATTGATATTGAAAGAGATACTATAGCTATAGAACACCTACGAGAACATATGGAAAAAGAAAACTCGTTTATGTTCTCTAACCAAGTTCTAGTAAGCGAATGGAATCATGAAAAGAACGGCAAGCTAAAACCTGAATATTTTACAGCTAATAGCAAGAAGAAAGTATGGTGGAAATGTAGCAAAGGTCACGAATGGCAAGCAACTATAGGAAGTAGAAACATTGGACGAGGATGTCCATATTGTGCAGGAAAAAAAAGTATTAAAAGGATATAATGATTTGCAAACAATTAATCCGGTACTAGCTACAGAATGGCATTACGAAAAAAATAAGGGTTTAACACCTATAGATGTGACTGCTAGTAGTGGACAAAAAGTATGGTGGCGATGTAATAAAGGACACGAATGGCAAGCGACGATAAATAGCAGAAATAGCGGCACAGGATGCCCGTATTGTTCAAACAAATATGTAATTAGCGGCCAAAACGATTTGCAAACGGTTAGTCCCGATTTAGCAAAGGAATGGAACTATAAAAAAAATGATGGATTAACACCTATGGATGTAACGCCTGGTAGCAACAAAAAAGTGTGGTGGAAGTGTAGCAAAGGTCACGAATGGCAAGCATCGGTAGTTAATAGAAATAAAGGGAGCGCTTGTCCATATTGTGCTGGTCAAAGAGCTTTAAAATGTGAAAATGATTTACAAACGGTCAATCCCGCTCTGGCAAAAGAATGGAATTATGAAAAGAATACCAACTTAACACCTGCAGATGTGTTACCGAATAGTGGCAAAAAAGTGTGGTGGAGATGCAACAAAGGTCACGAGTGGCAAGCTGTAATTCAGAATCGAACCAATGGTAGAGGATGCCCATATTGTTCGGGACAATATGTAGTTAGTAATAAAAACGATTTACAAACAGTTAATCCATCTTTAGCAAGTGAATGGAATTATGAAAAAAACAACGGATTAACACCTATGGACGTAACATCTAATAGTCATAATAAGGTCTGGTGGAAGTGTGTCAAAGGGCACGAATGGCAAGCAAGAATAGACAGCAGAAATAATGGCAATGGATGTCCTATATGCAGAAAAAACAAAGGCAAAAAGTAATTGTTGAAAAGGTGAATTATGCATAATACTTTAACACAATTAGAAGAAAAGTATTTATTAGAAACCAAGGAGTTCTATTTCCCGTATTTTTCTGAAAAAGAGAGTTTGAATTCATTTATCAACCGTATTTTTCAATTTGATTGGGATGATAGAAAGCCAAGGCAAATGCTTTTTCAAGTACAACGTTTTGTTACATTAGCTACTGAAATTGATAAAATTAGTCCTGCGAGAGATGGGCTGCGAATGCTATTCCTAAAGTGCTGTATGGAATCTTTAGCCAAACTATCAGATATGAAAACAACAGCATTTTACCACTCTTTTGCAACATTGTTTAGCGTAGAAGGAAAAAAGCATATTTTGGACAACTTTTCTCTTTCCTTTATTGAGCATTCAGAAAACGGCATAGAAATTGATGAAAGTTTTGATCTTTCAATTGATGACATTTTATTAATAATAAAATCAATGCGAGATATGGTTGTACATGACGGAAATTATTGGGAACTACAAATTTTTGCTTATAACGATGATTCTACATGGTTGACACATATAGAAACAAAAGAACCACTACTATCTAAAAACACATATGCAAATGAATCCAAACAATTAGTTACATATCACTTTGAAACTACATTGCAGTATGAGAGTTTTAAGTACTATTTTGTTGAAGCGTGTATTAATTTTATTAACAATTATATCGATCAATTAGCATCCAAAAATCGTTCACAATAATTTATCAATTACCGCGTCTGCTTATAATAGGCGCGGTGATTTTGTTTTTCGGGGACTTGACTTTTTGGAATTTATGAGCATCTTTATTAAACCAAGCCGCAGGGCTAATATTTTGAAAGAGGTGCTTTTATGAAAATCCAAAAGCCATTGCCGGGGATGACTCCCGAAGAAACCGAAAGACAGCTCCACTATATGAACGCTGTCATTATGTTCAAGCTGATGCACTCCCGTGGTATCATCAACGAAAAAGAACTGCATTTATGCAAGGAGGAGATGCTGAAAAAGTACAAACCGCCCCTTGATCCGTACAAAGATGAGGTGTAAAAATGACTCGATTTTTCCATTTGACCCCCCATGGTTCGAAAAACGGCATGTTTGACCCCCCTAACCCAAAAAACCGAGAAATTTGACCCCCCTCCTAAATTTTGTATCAAAATTAGACGTCATCTTCATAAAGAGTGTAATACCGTTTGGTATTGCACTCTTTATATTTTCTGTGACAACTTAAAAGCCTATGAAGCTATCACTAACTTCATAGGCTTTCTCTTTTACTTTATCTCAACCTTAAAAAGTCTTGCTCCGTGGGGGTTGACTTTTGCAGAAAAGACTCCGTGTGTTACGGTATATTCTTCGTGTGCCCACATATCCCACACAACATATTCAACACCGCCGATTGCGATATCGTTAATATCAAAACTGATTTCTCTTTCTTTGTCATCAGTATTAAAAAGCGCAACATACTTGCAGTTTTCACCTTTAGATGTCCAGATAATTTCACCTTTGCCATCTGTTTCTTCGCGTTTAAACTGCCTTGCACCCTGAGAATTTTTGTGCATATCAATAAGCTCTCTGTTCTGAAGAAGTGAAAGAGTAAAATCGTCATTTTCGCGCATTTCTCCGCCCATCATTAACGGTGAACGGAAAATACCCCAAAGAGTCATCATTGTTATCTGCTCATCGTGGGTGAAGCGTGTGTAGCGGTTTCTGTATTGCGGAAGCTCCTCGGTAATCTGAATTCTGCCAAGAGGAAGCATATCGCAATCAGGCCATGCACCCGGCTGAACATACTCCTGCCAGGTGTAGCAACGCTCAAACATAGCGTGGAGCTTACTCCATTCATCCCAGAAATCACCTGTCATACGCCAAAGGTTAGCGTTAGCTGCAAGATGCTCATGTTCACACACAGGAGCAGGTCCCGGTGAAAGACTGAGAACCATATCTCTGCCGCATTTATCAATGGCTTTTCTTATCATTTCAATCTCTTCTCTTGCAGAGTAGGGGTTATGAGGATACATCTCTGTATTTGCAATATCATCGCATTTTATGTAGTCAACATCCCATGAAGCGTAAAGCTCAAAGATTGAATCATAATACTCCTGCGCACCCTTCTTGTCAGAATAAAGACCGTACATATCAGGGTTCCATAAGCAGATTGAAGATGGATTTGCAATATCCCTTGCGGTAACGCCTTCGCACTTGATTTTGGTATTACGGTGTGCTGCTTGCCTCGGAATACCTCTCATAATATGTATACCGAATTTAAGGCCTAATGAGTGAATGTAATCGGCAATAGGTTTAAATCCTTTCCCGTCAGCTGAAGAAGGGAATCTTTCAACAGAAGGGATAAGTCGTGAATATTCATCCATACAAAGTGGTGCAAAGTAATTATAATAAAAGCTGTTTGCGGTAGGCTCTGACCACTGAATATCACAAACAACATATTCCCAACCATAGTCTTTAAGATGCTCTGCCATATAATCTGCATTGGCAAGAAGCTGCTCTTCATTTACAGCTGCACCGTAACAATCCCAGCTGTTCCATCCCATTGGAGGAGTAAGAGCAAGTTTTTTATGCATATCTATCATCCCTTTATTTTTCTTATCATATTACGGTTATTGTACCACTCAAAATAATAAAAAACAATTATAATATAGAATATTTCTGTTGATTTCATAGAAAACAGTGATAAAATAACTTTGTGAGGTGATTTAATGAATAACAAAATAAAAAGATTTTATGTTGCTATGTGGAGTGTTATTGCCGCAGTGTACGGTATCTGGATGTCCTTTTTTATGAGTTGGGATAAATATCCTCATCTTATACCAACTGATAGTGATGCAATACTCCCTGCCGAAGAATTTGTTGCAAAATTTGACGGTATGCTTTTTGAACCGTTATATGCCAATGAAACACAATATTGGCTGTGGGTGATTTTTTCAACCGTGCTTCTGTTTTTATACGGCATTTTTATGAGTAAGGTTCTTTTTGCACCAAAGATTAACAAAGTAACAACCGTTTTTTGCGCAATCAATCTTATTATCGGCTGTGCCTTTATCACATGGTATGGTTTTCTCGGATTCCCTGAGCAATTCGGCAACATTCTCACCGATGTAACTGCAAGTATGCTGGGCCTTCGTTATCCCTGGTATTTCAAGATATGGGGTGTTCTTGCTTCACTTTCTATTTTTACAAATACGATTTATATGTATCGCAAAAACAATTACCTTGGCAAAGCAGGGGCAATTATAGCATCCCTCGGCTGTGCGGCAATTTATGTTACAATAAATGTTCCGTCAGCAGGTCTTGACCTTGTGATGACTGCCAGATGCTTATCTCACTGGGCAACAGCCTTGATTTTCGCATTCCTGGGTGCTGCAGGTGTGATAATCTTCCTGCTTCACAAATCAAAGCAGAAAGATAAAAAATACATAGTTGCAACTGTTGTTTTTGTTGCGGTGCTTTTATTGATGCTTGTTTTACTGGTTACTGTAGGCAAGAGCGCTTTTATTGAAAACCTGCCGATGTGGGTAGTGTATGTTCTTTTATTCATCATAAACTTCACATCATTTTTTGATAAGAGCAAAAAAGAAAGCAAAGAAAAAGTACTTGTGAAATAACAAATCAGCCCCCGACCTTTCAAAAAGGTTCGGGGGTTATGTTATTTAATATAATTATTGTAAATTATAAAAAATATGGTATAATGTTCCTAACTTTTCTCAGGAGGTTTTTTATGGCTGATAAATCTATGAAAAAATATATGAAACCGTCAGAAATAGCCACATTCGGTATCGGTCTTTTCGGCGTTGCTCTTATGACCGGATGGATGCCTGACTACACAGCAACATTCTTTGCTGACTTTGCTTTTAAGGGCAAGGGTTTTGACGGTGAGGTAATGTCAAATGCTATTTCTATGGTTTTCCTTGTTGCAGGTATTGTAGGTGCTGTTTGTGAGCTTGTAATCGGATATCTTGTTGACAACACACGAACAAAATTAGGTAAGGTAAAGCCCTGGATCGGCTTTGGAGTTATTCCCCTTGCTTTGATTTCAATGCTTGTTTTTGTAGCACCGAATACTGATAATCAGACTCTCGCAATTATCTGGATGTTTATTATTTATTCCCTTTATACAGCATTCAGCTGTGCTGTTGAAAGCCCGAGCAACTGTTTCGGTTCTCTTTGCTCCCCTAACCCATCTGAGCGATCAAGCGCTATTTCAATAGCAAGTTTTCTTCGTTCAGTCGGTCAGAGCGGCGGTATGGTAGTCATTCTTGTAGTCGGTCTTATTATGAAGGCTGTTATGGGTCAGCAGCAGTATAAAAACGCTGAGGCTCAGGGTCTTGACCTTTTGATTTCAACTGCGGTTTGCGCCCTCGGTCTTATTTTGTTTGTTATGATTTTCTTTACAAACAACAAAGAAAGAGTTCCTTTTACACAAGAAAAAGTTTCTCTTAAAGATGCTGTTAAGGTTGTTTTCACTCATAAAAATCTTCTTATGGTTTCTCTCACAAAGCTTGCAGGCTTTGGTCGCGGAGTTTACGGCACAGTTTCACTTTACATAGCAATTTATCTTTTAGGTTCAAAAGATTTGAAGCTCGCCTTACTTCTCCCTATGGGTATCGGTACTGCTGTAGGTACACTTCTTGTAAACTTAGTGCTTAAAAAGTTTTCAACTAAAAAGACTTTCATTTTGTTCTGTGTTTACGGTGCATCATCACTTTCTATCCTTTTCCTTGTTTCAAAAGGTATCGGCTTTAACAGCGGACTTATTATCCCCTTCCTTATTCTCAACTTCTTCTGCGGACTTCAGCACGGCAACACAAACGTTACACCAAACATTATGATTGCCGACTGTGTTGACGAAATTGAGTTCAAAACCGGCAAGCGTCAGGAAGGTCTTGCTTATGCAGGATACGGTCTTTTCTCAAAGGTTGCATCTGCATTCACAAAAGCTCTCGGCCCATGGCTTCTTTACACCTGGTCAGGCTACCTTGCATCAACTGATGCTAACGTTGCTTATGCAGTCCAGAGTGATGCAACACTTGATAAAATTCTTATGATTTACACTATTATCCCTGCTGTTTTTGTTGTTTTACAGGCTGTTCCGATTTTCTTCTATGATATGATAGGTGAAAAGAAAGAGAACATCACAAAGGCACTTATTGAACGCCGTGAGCAAAATGCTGTGGCTGTTGATAATTAAGGAGGCGGTATTATGGCTGAAAGCAAAAAAGAATTTAACACCAAATTATACGCTGCTATCGTTTTCTTTGTAATTGCCGGTCTTCTTGCAACAATCACTGTTACAACCTTTAAAAGCAGATATAACGGCTACAGTGCCGAAAAGGTTGCGGTTGCATTCACAGAAAGCGTAGTAAACCGTGGTGACGGCTACAATGCATACAAAAATGCAATGATAAGCAAAAACTATAAATACGGTGACTACATCCGCGAATATTATATGTTCCCTGTTATTTATGCTGAATGCAATTATAAGCCCGGTGATGACACAGATTCACTTAAAGGCTACAATGATGAAAGCTACATATCTGAAGCCACAAGCAACGACACAGGCGCTTTAGCCGGTAAGGTTATTGACGGAATGTACCCTTACTTTGTTAAGCTTATTGAAGAAAACAACGGTTGGGATAATTACCAAACTATTTTTACCGAATACTTTAAAAAGCTTGTTGAAGTGCGTGAAAACGTCTTTGGTGATAAATATATGACAGATGAGATTATGTTCACTGCTCTGGAGGCTAATGTTGCAGCATACGGTGATTACCTTACAGGCACTGACGAAGTTATTGATGAAAACACAGGCCTTAAAACAAGTGAAAAATCTGTTGGTATGTATGAGAAAAAATACGGTGAAGATTACAAAATCACCTATGACGCAACACATACAGAAAAATGTGATAACCTTGACCGATACAAAAATTCACTTGATAAAGAAACACTTGAAACATACAAGATTTCTGCAGATGATATAAATGACGCTGTAACAGTAACTGTTGGAATCAATATAAACGGTGAAAAAGCAGAAAGCATAGATATAAATGTTATCAAAATCAAAAACACATGGTATGTTGATAATTTAAGCACTCAGACAGCATCACTTTACAAATTGTCATAATAATCAATCCGGGATACTGCAATGTATTCCGGATTTTGTTTTTTCTGTTTTGACATTTATGTTGAATTATTTTTAAAACAATGCTATACTTGTTTCAGGTCCTTTAAAATAATCACAAGGGAGCATTATTATGGAAGCAATAAATGCCGTAATCAAAAGTGAAAATCAAAAATTTGTAAAAAAGAGCGAGTTTTTTCTTTATCTTCTCGGCATATTCTTTTATACAAATATGACAGGTATGGTAGGCTCATACAGAAACGCTTACCACGTCAACGTACTTCACTTAACAGAAGACCAGGCATCACTTTTTAACACATTGACAAGCATCATCTGCTTTGCTCTCAACTTCTTTATTGCCATGTATATTGACGGCAGAAAAATGGGTAAACACGGCAAATTCAAGCCTATTGCCATGCTTGTTGCAATACCGATGGGTGCATTGCTTATGCTCTCATTCTGGACACCTGCAGGCTTTACCGGCTCAATACTTATGATTTATGTTGTAACACTTGGTGTGCTCTGGGGTGTTGTATGTAACTTCGGTAATGCGGTGAATATGATTGCAAATGTTATGACACCTAATATGAAAGAGCGTGATAACATACTGTCTTTCAGAAGTATTTCGTCTGCTGTAGGTAACTCTGCACCGTTGGTTATTGTGTTGGTTATCGGCCTTATCTGGAAGAATGAGGGTACTCAGTATATTATCGGCGCAGGTCTTTGCAGCGTTGTGGGTATTATAACCGTTCTTCTTGGTATGAACTCTGTCAGAGAAAGAGTTGTTTATACAGAAGAGAAAAAGAATCCTCTTGTAGGCTTCGGTGATATTCTTAAAAACAAATACGGCTGGGTTATTATTATTTCAGAATTCCTTAAAAACTTCAGAGGAATCGCTAATTACATGGGTACTTTCCTCGCAGCTGCACTTCTCGGCTCAACATCAAAGTTTTTGCTTTTCGGGCTTCCCACAGGTATCGGCACAGCGGTAGGTATGCTTGTTATCAACTTCTTACTAAAAAAATTCAACTCAAAGGTGCTTTATATAGCCAGCGGAATTTACTCTGTAATTGCTAACACTGCGGCATTTGCAGTAGGATATATTTACTTCAAAAACCCAAGCCCTGTTCTGCAGATTGTGTTTATTCTATTCCTTTTCCTTATCGGTCTTCAGTTTGGTGCATCAAACCTTCTACCGAGTATGTTCCAGGCTGATGTGCTTGAAGATATTGAATTAAAAACAGGTAAAAGACTTGATGCATCTCTCCCCTTTGTTATCTCAATCGGCACACTCATCAGCGGCACTATCGCAAGTGCTCTTGCACCGCAGGTGCTTTATGGTGAAAACTCAATTATTCAGTATATCCAGCCCACAGACCTTGACCCCAACCCTGAACAAAGCCTGAAAACAAAAATTCTTATGCTGTTTTTCTACACAATAGTTCATGGTATTATGATGTTCCTTGCAGGCGTACCATTCTTCTTCTATAAATTAACAGGTAAAACAAAAGAAGAAATTCATCAGAAAGTTCTCGCTCAGAGAGAACAGCTTGAAAAATAAAAAGAGTTTTATAATATAAATAAAAGGCTGATGCATTTTAAATGCATCAGCCTTTATTAATTTGTTTTGTTAATCTTCATTCATCATAAGAGAAGTGTCTTATGATTGCTTTTAGTTTTTTAGGTAAACCAAGGAGACAATTCTATGCATTATTCTGTGTTAAACAAATTCTGCTACTAACCCACCTACATAACATAAAATTAAAAAAGCAAGTCCTATTTTAGCCAATGTTCTAAATCCATTTTTAATTTTTCTGTCCTTACTTATTAAATATAAAAGTAAACTTGTCGGAATAACAAATGCAAGCATTGATAATCCTTGAATAGTTGGGGGCAGAGATTCCAATTTTATTCCCAAATTGCTTGAAAACATAGTAGCAACAACTATAATTACAAAAATCAGTAAATAATATTTTTTCACACTGAAGCCTCCCTTAATAGTCCCCCACATATTCTGTATGCTTGTTGAGCATTTACCCCATGCATCATACTCTTTGTGGGTTGAGGGGAAGGGTTAACTGCCCCTGTTTAGTTTTGGATAACACAAGAGAAGTATAAACTTTTGTTATGCATTAAATATAGCTTAAAACAAGAATTCCAACAACACAAAACATAAATATTATTGCACAAAACTTGAGTAGTGGAATTATTATCTTCATCTTGCTTTGATCAGTATAACCATATTTGTTGGCAAAGTATAAACTAACAAATATCCCTATAAAAAAGAGTATCATTACAATCAAAGCAACAATATCTAAAATATCGGAAAGTATTTCATTTGTAGAACATTCATCTACATAGCGTGCTAACCATAACACCGGAGCAACAAAGCACATTGCTATGCATAAATACTTTCCAGGGTGTCCAGGTGTTCTTTTTTCAGTTATCCAAGCAGAATAAAAACCACAAGGGATAAGAGCTATACAAATAATTGTATATATTTCAAATGATATCGAGTTATAAATATATGACATAACAATCTCCTATTGCAAAAAATGCTCTCGTGCTTTATTCTCACAATATCCTATAATCACAGGAACACAAGGGGACGGTCCACTTGTGTTCTTCAAAAATAAAGTTCACCTAAAGTAACTGTTGTTCCGTTTATGTTAATGGTATATGTTTCATCAAAGTTATTTACATATCCGAAGAAACGAGTCAGTTCACTACTTTCAAAACTTTTGAATTCGGTTTTGTTGCTGTCAGTTATAAAGGGAGAAGACTTATAATAAACAGTTATACCAATATAATAATCATTAGTATTTCGTATTTTATAAACTGAAATATAGCAATTATCAATACAATCATCAAAACGTGAAAATTTTACACTTGCAACTTTCCAACCTTTTTCAGATTTTTTAGAAAACTGTGGAGCATCATTAATTTCACTTAACAACATACATGAATTTTTGCCATATATAATTTCTGAAATCTCGACGGCATCGTATTCTTTGTAAGTATATATAACAGAATCTTTCGGTGAGTTAAAGGTAACAAAAGCATTTTCCATTGGTATCATTGACAAAACTATAAAAATAACAACGGAAACAATACAAGTGAACACATATAATATTTTATTGAAATTATATTTTAAAGCCTTACCCAATAAAACACCTAAAAAAGCAAAAATTAAAGATGCAATAAATGCCAAAATATAACGAATCATATTAGCGCCCCCGTTCCAAGTCAATATCATTATAATTCAGTAAACAAACCTTGTCAATAATACGGCTGAAATGGGATTTATATCAACCGTAGCTTATTTATAAATCCACTTAACTATATAACAACAAAAAGCACAAAATGTAACATTTTATTTATGCATCTGACCCGGGAGGGTTAATTCATTGGTTCTGTCAGTAACCATTTTTGTGTTTTCAAGGAGTGCGGCTGAGTAAACCGCCTTTTTACCAAAGCGTTGGCGTATGTTTTCAACTGCATTGTCAAGTTTTTCAATTTTTTCTATCTGATTGATATCGTTAAAGATATTCACCTGAAAAGCTTCGTCTGCACAGCATAAATCGATTGCCCTTACCGTAACAGCTCTGATGTTGATTTTTGGCGGCAGATTATCGTTAAAAAGTTTGCGTCCCGTACAGGCTATTATATGGGCGCTCTGGGTAGGGAAAGGCAGTTTACATTGATACTGCTTTGATGTTAAGTCGTTGTTTTTAATTGTAATCTGAACACTTTTGGCTGAAAGGTTATGGGTTTTTAATTTATGACCGATATCCTGACTGAGTTCAAGCATAACAAGCCAGACCTCTTTCTCTGTTGTCAGGTCTGTTTTGCAGGTAATACCGTGGCCGATTGACTTAACCTCTGATTTATAATCTTTATGCATTACTTTTGATGTATCTGTTCCGTTAGCAAAATGCCACAGTTGCTCACCCTTGACGCCAAACCAATTTGTTAAAAGTTCAGGGTCAGTTGCTGCAAGCTGGCCGATTGTGTGTACACCGTAAAACTCCAGCTTTTTTACTGTTGATTTGCCCACATAAAGAAGCTCTGATACATGCAACGGCCACACTTTATTTTTAAAATCATCAATTTTTATTTCTGTAACTGCGTCAGGTTTTTTCATATCTGACCCGAGTTTTGCAAAGACCTTGTTGAATGACACGCCTACGCTCACGGTCAACCCAAGCTCCGTCTTCATTTCGCGCCTGATTTTTTGAGCAATATCAAAACCTGAGCCGAAAAGCATCTGACTGTCAGTAACATCGAGCCAACATTCATCCATACCGAAAGGCTCAACTAAATCGGTGTATCTGTAATAAATCTCCCTTGCCAATTTGGAATATTTGATATATTGGTCAAAATTAGGCTCAACCATAATTAAATCAGGGCAAAGACGCTTTGCCTCCCAATTTACCATAGCGGTTTTAACACCGCATTTTTTTGCAAGCTCTGATTTAGCTAAAACTATACCGTGCCTGTTTTCTGTATTGCCGCAAACGGCAACAGGTTTACCCTTAAGCTGTGGGTTAAGCATCATTTCAACAGATGCATAAAAGCAATTCAAATCACTGTGCAATATAACAGGTGTCTTTTTCATAAATCTGCTCAACTCCATAAACTTCCTATTGACAAAGGAAGTTTTGTGTTTTATAATCGTCTTAACTTCCTAAACTTCGTGTTTATTATATAACTTGATACGAAGTTTGTCAACGGAAATTTCTGAAAGGAGCATTTTATGAAAAACTTCTCTCAAAAAGTAAAGGAAAGCAGAAATCTTTTAAAACTAAGTCAGGAGGAATTGGGTAAGCTTATCGGTGTTTCAACAAGAGCAGTTGTTGCTTATGAAACAACTGACACAAAGCCAAGAGCATCAACTATGAGAAAACTGGCTCAGACGCTGAAGGTATCTGTTGATTATCTTACAAATGATGATATTGATGACCCATTATACGGCATTGAAAAAGAGCCTTTTGTTGAAGAGGCACGAGCCAGATACGGTGATAAAGCGGCTATAGAAATCGACTTTCTGATGGAGCGTAACGCTGCCCTTTTTGCAGGCGGTGAAATTTCGCAAGAGGCAAAAGACGCTTATTTTGAAGCGGTTATGCAGGCTTATCTTGAATGTAAAAACAAAGCAAAAGAAACATTCGGTAAAAAATAAGGAGTTTTTATGACTGATTTTAAAAACATATGTAAATCGGTTGAAAAAATCAAAAATAAATATAACGAGACTGACCCCTTTAAGCTTTGCAACAATATGGGTATTCTGACTCTTTTTGCACCTATGGGTGCCGGTTCAGGCTCTTGTAAGGGTTTTTACCTGACCCAGAGCAGAATCAAAAGTATAACCATAAACAGTGATTTATCTGATGATTTGCAAAGAATTATCTGTGCCCACGAGTTAGGTCACGCTGTTTTACACGAAAATTTTTCAGGGGTAAATGCATTCCATGATTTTACTCTTTTTGACTCAACCGATAAATATGAGTATGAGGCAAATATATTCGCGGCAGAATTATTGCTCAATGATGACGATGTTTTAAAAATATTAAGTGATAATATTTCATTTTTTCACGCTGCATGCGGATTGTATGTTCCCGCAGAGCTGCTTGATTTTAAATTCAGAATATTAAGGCAAAAGGGATATGATATTGCCGATGCACCTATAAATGCTATGGGCAATTTTTTAAAAGACTTTAAGGAATGAGGTAAGCAAATGGAAAACAGAGTTTATGTTTCTGTAGATGTCTGCTTTGACATATACGGTCAGATGCTGCCTAAAAATATCAAGTGGGAAGACGGCTCCGTTTATTCAATCGATAAGGTTACGGATATTCGTCAGGCTTACGCTGCAAAAGCCGGCAGTTCAGGTGACAGATATACAATTATGATAAACGGTAAAGAGAAATACCTGTTTTTTGAACGCTCCCCTGCTTTATCAGGCAATCTTTTGGGCAGTTGGTTTGTAGAAAGAAGATAAAGTTTTATTGATTTAATTATTTGTCTATGGTATAATAAACCAACTGATTAGAAATGGGGTATGTTTTATGTATAAGCTTTATGCTGATATGACCATCAACGGTCAGCCTACTTTTTATGAAAATATGGATAACCCTGCTTTTTCTTTTAATTATACTGAAGAAAACGGCAGAATCAAAGCAACAATCACAGCAAAGAAAGATATGGTTCTCGGCGGTCTTACAATCACTAAACCATTAAAATTTGAAGATGACGATTTGTTCTATGCTAACGGCTATCAGTCATGGACAACTTCAAGAGAATTTTCAAAAGAAGATAACCTTAAAGGATATTTCAAAGTATCAAATATTTCAAAATTCACAAAATCTCTCTGCACCGTTTTCAGCGACTATCATTTCGCTAAATACGGTGACAAGGGCTCTTTCCACGCATATACATATTGCTACCTTCGTAAAAAGGGTGACAGAAACATAACCCTTTACGGCTCAAAAAGTGAGCGCAACGGGTATACAATTTTTTCAGTTGATATGGTCAACGGCTTTTTCTCAATCAAAAAAGACCTTGAGGGTAAGGCTATTCAGGCAGGTCAGGTTCTTGATGTTTTTGATATCACTGTTATCAGCAAAGAATTTGATGCAGCTTTTGATGAATACTTCTTTGATTTCTTAAATGTTAAGAAGCCGAGAATTTCTCATCTTGCAGGTTACACTTCATGGTATAACTATTTCCAGAAAATCAATGAGCATATCATTCTGCGCGACCTTGACGGTATGGATAAGGCAAAAGACGAAGTTGGTATTTTCCAGGTCGATGACGGTTATGAATCAGCTGTCGGTGACTGGCTTATCCCTGATAAAAAGAAATTCCCTAACGGAATGAAATATATTGCCGATAAAATCCACGACAAAGGTTATATGGCAGGTATCTGGCTTGCACCTTTCAATGCTCAGAGAAGCGCAAAAATTCTTAAAGAGCACCCTGATTGGTTTATCCGCGATGCTAAAGACGGCAAACTGCTTCTTAGCTGCCCGGGTTGGGGCGGTGCTTACACTATGGATATTTATATCCCTGAAGTAAGAGAATACCTCAAAAAAGTTTTTGATGTTGTTCTCAACGAATGGGGTTATGACATGGTTAAGCTGGACTTCCTTTACAGCCAGTGTATGCAGCCTCGCCGCGGCAAAACACGTGGTGAGATTATGTGCGATGCTGTTGATTTCTTGCGTGAAATCTGCGGTGACAAGCTGATCCTGGGCTGTGGTGTGCCTCTTGGCGCTTGTATGGGTATTTTTGACGCTTGTCGAATCGGTTGCGACGCCAACAAATCTTTTGGTGGTGATATTCTCAATGTTCTCGGTATCAACAATGAAATACCATCATCACAAAATGCTATTATCAACACAATTTTCCGTAACCATCTTGACGGCAGAGCTTTCTGCAACGACCCTGACGTTTTATTCTTGAGAAGTGACAATATCAAATACACCTGGAATCAGCGACTTCTTTTAGGTAAAATCAACGCTATCTGCGGAAATGTCTTGTTCGTCTCTGACAATGCAGGTGATTACGGTGAAAATCAGCTCCGCTACATGATTGAATTCTTTAAAGATAAAGAATATAAGGTTCTTGCAGCTGAATTTGAAAGTGCTGATATTATAAGACTTGATTACACCGAAGACGGCAGAGAAAGAATGCTCAGATTTAACGTTCAGACAGGTGAAAGCAATATTATCGAAAACATATAACAAAAATGGCTGACACATTGAGTGTCAGCCATTTTATATTTCGCATAATATTTTAATCAAGCCGGATTTTGAAAACAATTTTTTCTACATTTGTTTCTTTGTCGGCACAAAGGCACGGAGCATGTGCATCTTCAGGCAACAAGAAAAGGAATGAGCCTTTGGTAAGCACAAAATCGAACTTACTTTTGCCTTCATAAAAAGCAATATCGCCGCCTTTTGAATATTCTTCACTGACCATATCAGCTTCAATGTCACCAAGAGGTGCCCAACCGATTTTTTCCATACCGGTAACAATATACTGCAAATCTGCATATTTTTTGTGAGCTTCAAAGATGACCTCTTTGTTGGCATCTGTACGGTACTGCGCAATTGAAGCAAAAAGCTTTTCACCGTCAATTTTATATGTGCCGGGAGCAAAATGTTCCTGATTATGCTGCTTTATGAAATCATATATTTTTTCAAAAACAGGATATTCATCTTTATACTGTAAAAGGTTATCTGCTTTATCAATAATCATATTAACATCTCCTTTATCTGATTATAACCTCTTAAGAGAAGAAAAACAATACAAATTTGACTTTTTGATGATATGTTGTATAATATTTTAAAATTCAATGGTTTTTCGGAGGACTTATGATAAGAAAAGCGACACCTGAAGATAAAGAACTTTATATGCAATTCACCGATGCCTTCTATCACAGTGAAGCTGTTTTGCACCCTGTGCCTGACTCTCACAGAGAAGCTACATGGGCAGAGCTTATGAGATCAAATGACTATGCCGAATGCTTTTTTATTGACAAAGACGGTACAGATGCAGGGTTTTTACTTATGGCTTATACTTTTTCACAAGAATCCGGCGGCAAGGTTGCATGGGTTGAAGAAATATTCATAAACCCTGAATACAGAGGTCAGGGATTAGGTAAAGAATTTTTTAATTTTATCAAAAAAGAAATTGAGCCTCATTGTACAAGAATCCGACTTGAAGTTGAAGAAGACAACATTAAGGCTAAAAAGCTTTATTCTTCATTAGGTTTTGAGATTCTCCCCTATCAGCAAATGGTTAAAGAATTATATTAAAGCGATAACCCCGGAGCACAAGTTATGTGTTCCGGGGAATTTTTATATAAGGGGCATCTCTGTCATGCGAAGTTTAGCACAACCGTAAGGATAAAGATCTATCTCTTCTTTTTCAGATACAGGAGTTGTTGATTCAGGCACTTTGGCGCACACGGTATCATAACCGTCCTCATATCCCCAATCAATTTTTTGAACTTTTGCTTTGATTGTAACGGGAGGATTCTGTGAAGAGAAAGGAATTTCTGAAACTCCGTGAGACTCAACCGAAAGTGAAGTATCACAATAGGCATAATTCCAATCTGATACAGGTATCAGTTCATAATCACAGTAAGGGAATTTTCTCTCCACTCCATCACGCTCATACTCAAGCATATTTTTTTCAAACTTCACAGGCAAAGAAAATACCAGTGAGCCGCATTTAACAGTTCTCAGATTATGAGGTCTTTGAACAAAATAAGGTGTTGCTTCAAAAGAAACTATTATTTCATAAGTTTCACCTGCATTTATATCAAAGCTTAAATCTTTAACATCTGATTTTTTGCCGTTGACTTTGAGATTCTCTGCAAATGACGGAATTCTGATTTTAAAGACGAATGCTTTATCTGCTGTTACGGTATATTTAATACTATTTTCAAAAGGATAATTTGTTTGGACAACTATATGCTTATCTTTTGTTTTCAGCTCTGACGGTACGGGTAAGACGCTGATAACCGTATCGTCATTATGCATAAAAGCGCTCAACGCAAACTTTGGCCAACCCTGATTGAAATTAGCTGTGCAGCAACCGAAATTAGGCTCAAGACCGAACAGATGAGATTCACCGCCATTTGTTCTGAAAATCGGTTTAGCCGGGAATTTCTGACACGATATCTGATTGCTCAGCTGGTCATACTGATGGGTCCACATATCATCACTGATTGTTGCAGGTAATGCATTAAAAGCTAACATTTCAAGCCTTTCTGCCCATTTGTTTTCACCTGTATAAGCATACAAATACTCATAAGAATACATCTGCTCAACAACAGCACAAAGCTCTGTGCCCTGAATCGGGCTAAGACCCGAAAGACACTCATCGCCTGTAAAAATACCAACAGGTGTGCCGTTATAGTCTGATAAAATGTTATGTAAATATTCGGCATTGTCAGTGTAATCTGAACCTAAAATCCCGCAAGAAACCGCTTCTGATTTAAGCATCATACCTATATTTACTATATGGGTACCAAATGTCCATTTATTTAAAGGACGCTGCCACGCTACAGACTCTGCATTATAATCTGCACCCTGCTCTTTAAGAATCTCAGCAAGGTCTTTGAGCCATTCTTCTTTATATCTTTTATAAATAAAGTTTATAGCGATAAAGCCTTCAAACCAACGGTATTTACCCCAATCAAAAAGCCTGATATCTCCGTTTTTTAACAAAGTATAATAATTTTTAAGGGTGTTATAAAGAACCTCAGGAATCCTCTCATCACCTGAACATTCGTAATAAACAGTAAGAATTTTTGAAATAAGAAGAACAGCCCAAGTGTCATAGGTGGCTCTTTTTTCATCAGCACAAGGGCAAATCCAACCGTCAGGCTTCTGCTGAGCAATAATAGCATCAATATATTTTTTTGCCCTACGGATTTTATCTTCATCATCAAGAAGATAGGCAAGAGGGATAAAACCGTCAAGCCAATAAGGAACACGCTCCCATCCGTCAGCGTTACCGCCAATCCATGCGCTGTCTTTTACATCGCGCCACATTTTATCCAGATTACCGCTTAAGCTATCTGCCTGAAGCTGAAGCTGCTGCCTGAGCCAACCTGCCGGCTTAATTTCTTTTGAAGTATAAAAATCCCATTTTGTCATTTTTTTGCATCTCCTCTTGCTGTCACAACCCGATAACCTGCCGATTCAACTTTTTTCTTTAATTTTTCAATACTTTCTGCCGCTTCTTCATCGGTGCAGATTTTATTATCATAGAGCTTATACAACTCTCTTACCCTCTTTGGAGAAAGGTTTGGCATCACAACATTTGCACCTGCTTTTAATCCCATTTCTCTGCCTTCAGGGTGAATGGTACCTAAAGCTGTTGTTGACGGTATAAGAGCCTTTGGAAATATCAATCTTAAAACTGAAATCAATCTTAATGTTTTTTCAAGACTTCCGCTCTCAAATGATGCAAAAGGAGTTTGTTCGTGACGTATAAAAGGGCCTATCCCTATCATGTCAGGTTGAAGCTCTTGCAAAAATCTTATATCATTTATTAAATTATCTGTTGTCTGATAAGGTGAATCAACCATAAAACCTGAGCCTACCTGATAACCGATTTCTTTCAGATCAAACAGGCATTTTTTTCGTGCAGATAAACTCAACGAATCAGGATGAAGCTTTTGGTAATGGTCATCTGTTGCAGTTTCGTGACGCAAAAGAAAACGGTCTGCCCCTGCATTCCAAAAATCTGTATAGCTCTTTTTGCTTTTTTCACCTACAGACAGTGTAATTGCACAATCAGGGAACCGTTCTCTTATTGATGAAATAATTTTACACATCATTTCATCAGTGTAAAACGGATCTTCACCACCCTGCAAAACAAAGGTACGAAAACCTAACGCGTAACCTTCATCACAGCAAGACAGAATATCATCTTCTGTAAGACGGTATCTGTCAACAGATTTATTACCGCAACGAATGCCACAGTAATAGCAATTGTTTTTGCAGTAATTGGTGAACTCTATCAAACCTCTGATATATACCTCATCTGAATAAACTTCACGCCTGACTTTATCAGCCTCTGCAAACAAAGCTTCATTGGATTTTGACGATTCTATCAAAAGCTTTAATTTATCGTCAGAAATATTTTTATTCTGTTTTAACTCATTAACTAAATTTATCATAATTACTCCGAAAAAAGCTCTGTTGATAAATATCTTGTGCCTGTGTCAGGTAAAAGCACAACAACTGTTTTGCCCTGATTTTCATCACATGCTGCAACCTCTATAGCCGCTTTTAATGCTGCGCCTGAAGAAATACCTGCAAGGATTGCCTCTTTTTTGCAAAGAAGTCTGCCTGTTTCAAAAGCACTTTCACTATCCACTTTAATAATTTCATCATATATATCAGTGTTAAGAATTTCAGGCACAAAACCTGCACCTATGCCCTGAAGCTTATGGCTGCCGGCAGCCTCACCAGAAAGAACTGCAGAATCTTCAGGCTCAACAGCAATAATTTTGATATCAGCTTTTTTTGATTTAAGGAACTCACCTGTGCCTGTGATTGTTCCTCCCGTTCCTACACCTGCCACAAAGAAATCTATTTCACCATCAGTATCTGACCAGATTTCCGGGCCTGTTGTTTCTCTGTGAGCTTCAGCATTCGCAGGGTTCACAAACTGACCTGCAATAATGCTACCGGGGATTTCTGTAGCTAAAAGCTCCGCCTTTTTAATAGCACCTGCCATCCCCTCACTGCCGTCTGACAAAACAACCTCTGCACAGTATGCTTTTATAAGCTGACGGCGTTCTACACTCATTGTGTCAGGCATAACAATTATGGCTCTGTACCCTCTTATTGCGGCAACTGCAGCAAGACCTATGCCTGTATTGCCTGATGTGGGTTCAATAACCACTGCGCCCGGCTTTAGCTGACCGTTTTTTTCTGCCTGGTCAAGCATCTTTTTAGCCACTCTGTCTTTAACAGAACCTGCAGGATTAAAAAATTCAAGCTTAGCAAGTAATCTTGCTTTTAAATTAAACTCTTTTTCTATATTATTAAGCCTTAATAAAGGTGTTGAACCTATAAGCTCTTCTGTAGAATTATAAATCATAAACAGCAATCACTCCGTTAATTATTATATCTGAAATTCATACTGAAATGTATCTGCCTTTTAAACCGATTATAGCACAACACATATATCTTTTCAATAAAAAAGATAATCCGACACAAGATCGGATTATCTTAAAATTATAAGCTGTTTCTTAAAATTTCTAATGCACGGCGGCAATCAGAGCCATAATCAGAAGTAGCTGCTTCAATTGAAACCCTACCCTGATAACCTGCATTCTGCAATATACCAAGTATTTTTTTGTATTCACATCCGTCATTATATGTTGGATATTCACGCTTATTATAATCACCGATATGAATATGAGCTATCTTATCAATATACCTTGCAAGATTTTCAAAAGGTTCATTTTCTGATGCCATATGATAAAGGTCAGGGTTAATCATAAGTGATGAATGATTGACTGCCTTGCAAAATTCAGCAGCTTCACTGACTGTGTTTATAACATTGGTTTCGCACTTACGCAACGGCTCAACAGCAACAATCATACCGTTTTTCTTTGCATTTTCTGCAGTTATGTAGGCTGATTTGCAAAGACGTTCCATACATTCATTTTCATCTTCACCCTGAGGGATATTTCTTGCACCGCCGCTGCCAAAAACAGAAACCTTTATGCCCAACCCTGATAAGATTGTAAACATACGGTTTGTATATTCATCAACAATTTTAAAATCACATGTACTGCCTGAAAGAACCATTTCACCCGGGAAAAGACAATTTGTAGCCTCTGCCTTTATACCGTATTCTCTGATTAAGCTGATACCCTCGGCTATCTCTGATTCAGGCATTCTGTAAAGTTGCCAGGCATTGAGTTCAACAAAATCACACCCTGCATCAACTGACATTTTATAACGGTCAAATCCACCGGCACAAGCACCAAATCTCATAATTTATCCCTCTATATCAAGAATTTTAATTATATCGTCTATCACATAGTCTGCATTTGTTTCTTTAGCTTCAAGTGTATAACGACAGCCCTTTACACCTGCATTTATACCTGACATAACGTCAATTTCTCTGTCACCTATCATAACAGTTTCTTCTTTATTAAGATTGTGTTTATTCACAAGATGTAAAACTGCATCGGGAGCAGGCTTAGCAGGGAATCCGTCTTCAGAGGTAACAAAATCACTGAACAAATCATAGATACCATACTTTTTAAGGTAATAAAAAGCTGTTTCACCGCGATGGGTATAAAGATAGTTTCTGCAACCTGAAAGGCAAATCTTTTTAAGTGTTTCAACAGTATTAGGAAAAGGCTTTGCTACAGGCTCAAAATCAAAATCATGCTCATAGCTGCGAAAACGGGCTTTTTGCTCTTCGGTAGTATTATAATAATCAAAAACTTCACCAAAAGAAATCTCAAACATTCTTTTAGTTTCGTTATAATTGATTTCAATGCCTTCCTCTGCCATCATCTTTTCAAAGGATGTTGTAATGTGAGGATAGCTGTCAAAAAGCATTCCGTCAAAATCCCAGATATAATTTTTAATCATAATTATCACCAAAAATAAAATAACCCTACCCTACATATTGTAAGGAAGGGTTTTTTAATCAGAACTTAACAAACATAAAGAGAAGTGTTGCACCGAATGTGAGTGCAAAGAACACAACTGCAAGAACTTTTGTGATTTTTTCAAGTTTCTTTTCAATGCTCTTACCTTTGCCTTTACCAAGGAAAGTATCAGCTGCACCGGCGATCGCACCGGAAAGACCTGCTGAACGGCTCTCTTGCATAAGAACAACGGCTACCAACACGATGCTGACTAAAATGATTACAGCACCAAGAATATAATGCCAAACTGTCATTTCTTAGACCTCCGTTAAATTTTTACTAAGATATATTATCATATCATTTAATAAAATGCAATAGATTTTAAAAATTTTTAATAATTTATAACATTATGGGTATTATAACTATTGCGGACAGGTGAAATCAGCGTTTGCAGACCTTCCGTAAACCGTTTGACGGAAGGTTCTGCCAAACGGTTTTTTATTATTTATAACATAGAAAGCTGCTCACCTGCATCCTCTGCGCTTGGCAGCGCTCCTGTTGCAGGGAGATTTTTAGTTTTGTATCTGTAAGGCTTTGCAAATTCACCCTGAACATAATCACGCACCTTAACAAGCGTATGACCTTTCTTCATAGTGAATACTGATATTCCCTGAGTATCTTTTGTTGTTTTAGGTGAAATTGCACCTGTGTTAATAAGCAACAATCTGCCTGCAGATGATTGAAGAACCAGATCACAATCCTCTGTAATATGGCGCATAAAGCTTAACGGGAATTTATCACAATATGCTTTTATAAGCTTTTTACGGTTAGTTTTTGTTTTGTATGCAGATAAATCAACTTTTGCAATTCTGCCGTTTTCAAAGAAGAAAAGGATGTAGCCGGAATAGTCAAGCGTAACCACCATACTTACAGCGGTTTCGCCCTCTTCCATATCAAGCTCAGAAGCTACAAAATCACCCAACACGCTGGCCTTACCCATCTCAAAATCATTGACTCTTGATTTGTAAACCTGGCATTTGTTTGTGAAGAAAAGAAGCTCAGCTTTATTGGTAGTTTCTATAGTTGATATAATTTCATCGCCCTCTTTGAGCTTTTGTTCACCGCTTGTTCTCAATGCCTGAGGGGTAATCTTTTTAAAGTATCCCTCTTTAGTGAAGAACAGTGTTACAGGGTAATCAGGGATTTCTTCAACTTCACTCTCTTCAAAAGAAATATCCATAGCAAAACAAATTTCTGTTTTTCTCGGGGTACCGAATTTCTTTGAAACATCTGTGAGTTCATTGACAATAATCTTTTTGATTCTTGACTTATGAGAAAGAATATTTTCCATATCTTCAATATCTTTCATAAGCTGCTCAATATCCTGCAATCTTTTAACGATATATTCTCTGTTAAGATGACGCAATTTTATTTCAGCTACATACTCAGCCTGAATCTCATCAATGCCGAAGCCAATCATAAGATTAGGCACGACCTCGCTCTCTTCCTCAGTGTTACGGACTATTGCAATAGCTTTATCAATATCGAGCAAAATCTTTTCAAGTCCCTGAAGAAGATGAAGCTTGTTGCGAGCTTTTGAAAGGTCAAAAAACACACGGCGTCTTACACACTCTGTACGGAATGCGATCCACTCTTCAAGCAAAGCTTTAACACCCAAAACTCTTGGAACACCTGCAATAAGAACGTTAAAGTTGCAAGAGAAAGTATCTTCAAGAGGGGTTGATTTATAAAGCTTTTGCATAAGCTTATCAGGGTCAACGCCTTTTTTGATATCAATTGTTATTTTAAGACCGGATTTATCTGTTTCATCACGGATATCAGAAATCTCTTTAACTGCGCCGGTTTTATACTTTTCAATAACCTTATCAATAATAGCTTCTGCTGTGGTTGTTGGCGGAATCTGTGTGATTTCGATGCAACGGTTATCCTTATCATAATTATAAACAGCTCTTACTTTAAAGCCGCCGCGGCCTGTACGGTAAATTTCTTCCATCTGGTCACGGTCATAAACAAGCTTTGCTCCGCCGATAAAGTCGGGAGCTTTAAGAGTGTCAGCAACATTATGGTCAGGATTTTTTATAAGCTCAATAGTAGTTTCACAAACCTCAGTCAAGTTAAAAGAACAGATTGAACTTGCCATACCAACAGCGATACCTGTATTTGCATTAACAAGCACTGACGGATAAGTTACAGGCAAAAGCGTAGGTTCAAGCATTGTGTTATCATAGTTATCTACAAAATCGACTGTATCTTTATCAATATCTTTAAAAAGCTCACCGGCAATTTTTTCAAGCTTAGCCTCTGTATAACGGGAGGCTGCCCACTGCATATCTCTTGAATAAGACTTACCGAAGTTACCCTTTGAATCAACATATGGGTGAAGTAACGCCTCATAGCCTCGTGAAAGACGAACCATTGTGTCATAAATTGCAGCATCACCGTGAGGGTTAAGACGCATTGTCTGACCAACAATGTTTGCAGATTTTGTTCTTGCACCGGTTAAAAGACCCATTTTATACATGGTATAAAGCAATTTTCTGTGAGAAGGCTTAAAGCCGTCAATCTCAGGGATTGCACGGGACATAATAACGCTCATGGCGTATGGCATATAGTTAATTTCAAGAGTTTCTGTTATAGGCTGCTCAACCACTTCACCTGCACCGAGAATATGTGCATTAGGATTAAGCTCTTCTTTAACCTCTTTATTTTGTTTCTTTTTAGCCATTTTGCCACCACCTTAGCTTAAATCGGTCATATCGATATAAAGATGACCGTTATCTGTAATATGCTGTTTTCTGCCTGCAAGATTATCACCTAAAAGCAAATCGAACATATCTGATGTACGCTGTGCATCTTCAGGCTCAACTTTAATAAGGCGTCTTGTCTGCGGATTCATAGTAGTAAGCCACATCATATCCGGATCGTTTTCACCAAGACCTTTTGAGCGTTGAATGGTAAACTTCTGATCACCGATCTCTTCGAGCGCCTCTGACTTTTCTTTTTCTGTATAGGCGAACCATACCTGGTCTTTTGTGTTTATTTCATAAAGAGGTGTTTCAGCAATAAACACCTTACCTTCCTGAATCAAAGTAGGCATAAGTCTGTAAATCATTGTAAGAATAAGTGTTCTTATCTGGAAGCCGTCAACGTCAGCATCGGTACAGATGATGACCTTGCTCCAACGAAGCATATCAAGGTTAAATGAAGAAAGATTTTTGCTTGATTTTGATTTAACCTCAACACCACAACCCAAAACTTTAATAAGGTCGGTTATTATATCGTTTTTGAATATTTTTTCATACTCACTTTTAAGGCAGTTAAGAATCTTACCTCTTACAGGAATTACAGCCTGAAACTCAGCATTTCTTGCCTGTTTACATGCACCCAATGCAGAATCACCCTCAACGATAAAAATCTCTCGTACGGATGTATCTTTACTTCTGCAGTCAACAAATTTCTGAATTCTGTTTGTGAAATCCATATTTGTCTGCAAAGTCTTTTTAAGATTCTGACGGGTTGACTCAGCTCTGATACGGCTGCGCATATTTATAAGCACCTGGTCAGCAATTTTATCTGCCTCTGCCCTGTTTTCAATAAAATATATTTCTAACTGATGACGGAAAAACTCTGTCATAGCATCCTGAATAAACTTATTGGTTATAGCCTTTTTAGTCTGATTTTCATAGGATGTTTTAGTTGAGAATGAAGATATAACCAGAATAAGACAATCTTCAATATCCTCAAATTTGATTTTAGCATCGGCTTTTGTGTATTTATTTGAGGTTTTAATATAAGAATCAATCTGATAAACAAAAGCATTTCTTACTGCTTTTTCAGGTGCTCCGCCGTATTCAAGCCAACTTGAGTTATGATAATACTCTTTAAGCTGAGCTTTGTTTGAGAAGCATAATGAAGCGTTTATTTTTACTCTGTAATCTTCCTGGTCATCACGGTCGCGACCGATTCTTTCAGCCTGCCATGTCTGAACAGATGTGAGGGCGTTATCCTGTGCTATTTCTTTTACGTAATCGGTGATTCCGTTTTCGTATCTGTATTCATAAGTATCAAAGCTGTTTTTACCTGTCTGATCTTTTAAAATAAAGGTTATACCTGCATTAACGATAGCCTGACGCTTGATTGTGCTCTGAAAATACTCAAGAGGAATCGCGATATCTGTAAACACTTTTAAATCAGGCTTCCATTTAATACGGGAACCTGTATCGCGGTGGCGGTATTCTTCTTTAACCATTTTGCCTACAGCTTTACCTGCTTTGAAATTGAGAAGATACTTAAAGCCGTCTCGGTGAATTTCGGCCTCCATATACTCAGATGCATACTGAGTTGCACAAAGGCCCAAACCATTAAGACCTAATGAAAACTCATAGCTGCCGCCTGAATTTGTATTATACTTACCACCGGCATACAATTCGCAAAAAACAAGCTCCCAGTTAAACTTTTTCTCTTTTTCATTGTAGTCAACAGGTATACCTCTGCCAAAGTCCTGAATTTCAACAGAATTATCTGAAAAACGGGTGATAACAATTTTATCACCGTAGCCTTCACGGGCTTCATCTATAGAGTTGGAAAGAATTTCAAATATAGAGTGCTGGCAACCCTCAAGACCGTCAGAGCCAAAGATAACGGCAGGGCGTTTTCTTACTCTGTCAGCACCTTTGAGGGATGTAATCGTATCGTTGCCGTAGCTTGCTTTTTTCGGCATAGAAAGTTCCTCCGCTAACGAAAAATTTTACATTTTATTATACAATATATGTAAATCATTGTCAAGAAAAGCAGTATATAATGTGGTTTGAGCAAAGAAAAACCACTGACATCTTTAATGATGTTCAGTGGTCAATCAATTATACATTCAATCAGTTAACTTCAGAGTCAATGAATTTAACAAGGTCACCTAAAGTTACAAGCTTCATAAGCTCTCTGTCAGGGATTTCGATACCGAAATGCTCTTCAATTTCACAGATGAGGTCAAAAAGTTCAAAAGAATTGAGGCCCATATCTGATGTGAGGAGTGTATCCTCTGTAAATTCAGGGAGCTCATTACCTGTGAAATCTTCAAAAATCTTTTTAAGGTCTTCAATTACGTTCATAACAAATTTCCTTTCTAACTATTATTGATATCTTCTTTTAATTTTCAGCGTAGTGGTTTTTGGGAATTCTGTATCCCGAATGACAACTTCCTGTATTTTCTTATAAGCAGGCATATGCCTGTTAAAAGCGTTTATCTGCTCCTGAATAGTCTGCTTTGCATCAGGATAACTTTCTGAATCAAGATACATCTCAATTGCAAGTTTATCGTCTTTAGCAAAAACAACGGCTTCGACAACACTTGGTATTTCATCAATAACCTTACCTTCAAGCTCTTCAGGTGAAACATTTTTACCGTTTGAGAGAATTATAAGATTTTTGATTCTGCCGGTGATAAATAAAAATCCGTCATCATCAATATAACCAAGGTCACCTGTTTTAAACCATCCGTCTTCAGTAAAAGCAAGGGCAGTTTCTTCTTCATCGTCATAGTAACCGGCAAACACATTAGATCCTTTCACCTGAATTTCACCAATGCCTGTGCCGTTTCTTGAATCTATACGCACCTGATTGCTGTCAACTATAAGTCCGGAGCTGCCGCGTTTCTGATAGAAATTACGGTTGACTGCCACGATAGGTGAACACTCTGTAATACCGTAACCGCAAACTATATTTATACCCCAGGCAGTCATTTCATCCTCAGCTTTTCTGCTTAATGGTGCCCCGCCGCAGATGATAAGTTTTAATTCACCGCCTAACGCATCGTGAACTTCTTTAAAAATCTTCCGTCTGATATCTATACCAAATTTTAACAAGAAATCGGATATTTTCATACCCTTTTTCATAATTTCAGCCTTGCCTTTTTCTTCAGCTGTTGTCCACACTCTTTTATGTATCATCTCAACTGCAGTAGGCACACTGATAATTGTTGTTGCCTTATCGTCAGCTATGTCACGCTGAATATTGCGAAGGGTTGTGATAGCGTTTATTCTGCCGCCATACATCAATGCCGCCAAAACATTAGCTGTAATAGAGAATGTGTGGTGTAACGGAAGAAGTAACGGACCCCTGCCCTCACCGTTCACATATTGACAAACAGAAACCGTATTGCTTGCAATATTACCGTGAGTGAGCATTACGCCTTTACTTTTACCCGTTGTACCGGAAGTGAACACAATAGCTGCCAGGTCATCTGCTTTTGGTATAAAATCAGCAAAAGCTGTATCACCTGATTTTATAAGCCCGTTACCATACTCAATGAATGCAGACATTTCATTCATCATAAATGCCTTTTCAACGGTAGGGCAATTCTCTCTGAAATACTCTGCATAATCAGCATAAGCTTTTGTAAAAATCACCGCTTTACATCCGCATCTGTTAACCAAAGAAGCAAGCTCTTTGTGAGAAAGCTCCCTATCAAGAGGAACCGCAACATTACCTGAATTAGTAACTGCAAAATATGAAACAATCCAATTATAGCAGTTCTCACCGATAATTGCAACCTTTTCACCATGCAAACCTTTTTCAAAAAGAACAGCACCAAAACATTCGATATCATCGTAAAAAGCTCTGAAGCTTTTAAACTCGTGCTTTGCTCTGCCCTTCTGAGGAATTTTAAAAGCATGGTCATTTTCATATTTATTCGCAATATATGAAATTATTTCTTTAAGAGTATTAAGCTTTGGCATTTCATAATATGGGTATTGCTTATTACTCATTATTTCTTCTCCGACTGTTCTTTTTTTCTTCCATTATTTTTTTATAAATCTCTTCTGTTGCAAGAGATACCTTAGTACCTGAATATTCTTTTGAATCAGGGAAAACATACCATGTATCATCAAGAGTATTAAGGTCGATACAATCTTTGTATGCACCGTATCTGTATTTAAACTCAACGTGACAAGCATACTGATCAGCTGCAGGGATAACCATTTCAAATGGTTCACCGTCATAATCACGAACTCCCTTGACGCTGAAACCGTTCATATCGTGAACAACTTTACCTTTACCCAGACGGATAAAGCCCTTAGAGTTAGGAAGATCGTTTACAATACAATCACTTTCGAAATAGTATTTACCTTCTTCAATTTCTTTTCTGACCTGTTCACGCTCCCAATCATACCAATCGGTAGGGAACTTGAATTCGGTTTCACCGCTGTCAGCCTCAAGCTCACCGTAGTAATTCAATGTCCATGATTTACCGCAGGCGTTACAGAAAACCTGTGCGCCTTTTGAGCTCATCTGATGCTCAGCCATACAGTGAGGACACTGATATAAAATATTATGAAGACCCTCTGCACGTTTTTTGTGTTTAAGAGGGATTCTGTTTTCACTCTGCCATTTAAAATCATCGTTATAAAGATATTCGTTGATTTTAGCATCTATTTCTTCAACCGAAGCCTGTTTGATTTCGTCAGCTGTATAAATCTGAGTCATTGTAGCTTCAACAGGGAAAAAGAATCTGTAACTTTTGATATTCCAGAAAGGATTATAAAGATGGTGACCGCTCATTTTAAGAGTTACAACGGGAACACCAAGATATTTTGCAAGCTGAGCTACAGACTCAGGAATAACCTCTGTTTTACCGCAAAGAGAATAACGTGCCTCAGGATAAAGACCGTACATCTCACCATTTTTAACTATTTTACGCGCATTTCTTACAATACTGATATCGGTAGTATATTTTCTTTTAGGAATACCGCCAACTCGTCTGAGCATACATTCTCTGCCGATAAAATCATCAACTGCTGCAGGGAAATGACCTCTGTGCGGAGCAATCGCTGCACTCATAATATAAAAATCGTAAAAAGAGTTATGATTACAAAGAAGGATATAAGGCGGTTTAACACCTTCCATTCTTACCTTTGTAAGCTTACCTTTGTGAAGCCATTTTCTTAAATAAGAAAAACCCCATACAAAAGGAACAAGGTATCTCACCTGACCCATTGAAGGCTTTTGCATATCAAACTTTTTAGTTGCAGGGGGACCTGCTTTGACGTATTTACTAAGACGTTTATACATTTTCGAACTCCCCTTTTTTCCAAATACTCAATTAGTATACCAAACACAGCATTTCAATTCAACCCAAAATAGACAAATTAACAAAATTGTCATACTTTAAATCTGCTGCATAACATTTTACTTCACAGCTTTGGCAACACTCTTTTTATCTGCTTGTATTTTATTGAATATCTCTTCAGTAGCAAGTGAAATTTTAGTGCCTGAAAACTCATCTGAATCAGGGTATACATACCAGGTATCTTCAATAGTATTAAGAACTATACAATCACGGTATCCGCCGTATTTATAGTCAAACTCAACATGACAGGCAAACTGACCTGCTGCCGGAATATCCATTTCAAATGGTTCGCCGTCATAATCGCGCACACCTTTAAGATGATACCCATTCATGTCATGAATAAATCTGCCTTTGCCAAGACGTATAAAACCTTTTGAGTTAGGTAAATCATTGACAACAACATCACTTTCAAAGTAATATTCACTGTTTTCAATTTCTTTTTTTACCTGCTCACGCTCCCAATCGTACCAATCGGTAGGGAACTTGAATTCGGTTTCACCGCTGTCAGCCTCAAGCTCACCGTAGTAATTCAATGTCCATGATTTACCGCAGGCATTACAGAAAACCTGTGCGCCTTTTGAGCTCATCTGATGCTCAGCCATACAGTGAGGACACTGATACAGGGCTTTATGCAACCCCTCTGCCCTCTTTTTGTATTTTAATTTTTTTCTGTTTTCACTTTGCCATCTGAAATCATCGTGATTAAGATACTCTCTGATTTTAGCATTTATTTCATCGGCAGAAGCTGTTTCAAGCTCTTGAGGAGTATAAATCTGAGTCATAACAGATTCAACAGGGAAACCCATTCTGTAGCTTTTTACATTCCAGAAAGGGTTGGTGATGTGGTGACCGCACATTTTCAATGTAACAACAGGCACACCCAGGCGCTTCACCATCTGACCGATAGCGTCAGAGATAACCTCTGTTTTACCGCAAAGAGAATGACGGGCTTCAACAAATATACACATCATATTGCCTGATTTAACAACCTTGTGCGCTGTTCTTATAAGGCTGATATCTTTAACATATTTTCTTTTGGGGATACATCCCAGATTGCGAACTAAAGACTCAACACTCAAAAAAACGTTAGGCGCTGACGGGTAAACACCTCCGTGAGGTGCAGTTGATGTTGTCATAATAAGATAATCAAATGGGGAATTGTGATTACACAATAATATATAGGGCGGTTTAACGCCTTCCATGCGTATCTTTTTTGTCTTACCTTTGTGAACCCATTTACCTAAATATGATATCAGCCATAATATAGGTCTGACTATTTTTAACTGAGGCTTAAAAGGTTTCTCCATATCTAATTTTTCTTTTGCAGGAGGACCTTCATAAAGTTTTTTACCAATTTTTTTGTATTCCATAAAACTTCCTCCTTTTTCAAAAATCATCTTATTATATCAAAAATCAGGTTAAACTTCAATATGACAATTATGGCAATCTGTCGCTTACCATACAAACAAAAAGCACCGCAGCTTTTGCTACGGTGCTATATGGTGATCCATCGGAGATTCGAACTCCGGACACCTTGATTAAAAGTCAAGTGCTCTGCCGGCTGAGCTAATGGATCAGATGCTCTGTTTGAGCGCTCAGTTATAATATAACATTTCAACACTAAAGTCAATACTTTTTTTGAAAATTTTTTAAAAATTTTTTAAGTTGAAAAATTTATACCTTTGATATATAATCTATATGGTGATTTTATGAGTGAACCTATAAGAATATTAAATCTTTTTACAATTATGAACCGCGGCGGCGCCGAAACGATGGTAATGAACTATTACCGAAAAATCGACAAATCAAAAGTACAGTTCGATTTTTTAGTTCACCGTCAGGAGCGCGGCGCTTATGATGATGAAATTGAGGCTATGGGTGGCCGCATTTACAGGATGTGCCCTATTTACCCTCAGAATTTCGGGAAATATAAAAAAATGCTTAAAAGCTTTTTTGACGAACACAGTGAATATAAAATTCTGCATTCACATATGTCAGAATTAGGTTGTTATGCTTTTATGGAAGCTCATAAACGAGGCATCAAGGTTAAAATCTGCCACGCTCACAATGCACCTGTTAAATCAGGTATGAATTTAAAGGAAAAGGGTCAGCTTCTTTTCAGAGATTATTTTAAAAAGAAGATGCTCCCCTATTCAGATTTTTTGTTTGTTTGCGGTGAAGAGGCAGGAAATTGGCTTTACGGCCCCAAAAACAAAGAACGCTTCATTATGATGAACAATGCAGTTGATGCCCAAAAATTCAGATTTAACCCCACATCAAGGCAGGAAACCCGTAATGAATTAGGTCTTGATGATGATTTTGTACTGCTGAATGTAGGAAGATTCAACCCTCAGAAAAACCACAGCTTTATAATAGATATTTTCAGTGAGTTGAATAAAAAGCATCCGAAATCAAAGCTTTTGCTTGCAGGCAACGGTGAGTTGGAAAATGAAATTAAGTCCAAGGTTAAATCACTCGGTCTTGACGATAAGGTTATCTTTTTAGGACTTCGCGATGATATTCATAAAATTTTAAGTGCAAGTGATGTTTTCCTTTTCCCTTCGTTATACGAAGGATTACCGGTTACTATGGTTGAAGCCCAGTCTTCAGGTATCAGATGCTTCATTTCTGACGCTATTCCTTCACAATGCATATTAAGTGATGATGTTACTGTTATGAGTTTAAACAATTCCGCGGCACAATGGGCAGATGAAATTCTGACTTTTTCAGGCGGATATAACAGGCTTGACCGATATGAACATATTGCAAATAAAAACTTCGATATTTCTTCAAACGCAAAATGGTTGGAAGAGTTTTATATTTCACAATATCAAAAAAATTATAACAGTTAGGAATAATAAATATGATTACAGATAAAAAGATTTCCGTTTCTTTTGAAATTTTCCCTCCGAAGGGTAAGCTTGATATTTTAAGTTTCCGCAATATGATGGACGGATTCAGTAAGCTTGACCCCGAATTTATAAGTGTTACATATTCGGCAGGCGGCGGCGGTAACAGCCATAAAACTATTGACCTTGCTTCGATTATTCAAAACGAATATAACATCAATGCAGTTGCCCATCTTACATGCATCAACTCTAACAAGCAAGAAATTGATAGTGTTATTGACTCAATTGTTGATAACGGCATAAAGAGTGTACTTGCTTTAAGAGGTGATATAGTTGAGGGTAAAACACCTACAGATTTCAAATACGCCAAAGACCTTATCCCTTTGCTTAAAGACAGAAAGCTTAGTGTAGGTGCTGCATGTTACCCCGAGGGACATGTTACCTGTGAATGCCCTGATGATGACATAAGATACCTTAAAGAAAAAGAAGATGCCGGTGCTGACTTCTTCCTGAGTCAGTTGTTTTTTGATAATTCATTTTATTACAGATTTTTAGAAAGAGCACAAAAGCAAGGAATTACAAAGCCAATACACGCGGGTATTATGCCTATTTCATCAAAGGCACAAATTATGAGAATGATTTTTATGTGCGGTGCATCTTTACCCAGAGATATCATTCTTATTCTTAACAAGTATGAAAATGACCCTGACTCTTTAAGAAAAGCAGGTATTGAATATGCATCAAAGCAAATTATTAACCTTATGGCAAACGGAGTCAACCGCATTCATCTTTATTCAATGAACAAACCTGAAAACGCTGCAGAAATTCTGGAGAATATAACAAATGCCTGACAGTAAAATAAACAAATCAGAGGTCATCCGTTACCTTGGTTATAAAGAATCTTCACCTGACGAAGATACACTCGGTTTAATAAACGAGTTGATTTCACTTGCTGAAAAAGCTTTATCTCCCAGGGCAATCCACGGTATTTTTGAAATTGACGATAATATAATTTGCGGCAGCAAGGATATTTCTGCCCATCTGAAAGATGCTCAGAATTATATACTTTTTGCTGCTACACTTGGCGCTGAGGCTGAAATGCAATTGAATCTTTTTCAAAAAAGCGATATGCAGAAAGCGGTTATTTTTGACGCTGTATGTGACGCTTATATAGAAAGCTTTTGTGATGAATACTGTAAAAATCTCGCAAATCAGCTTAAAGAAAAAAATCTGTATATAAATAACAGATACAGTCCGGGTTACGGTGATTTTAAAATAGAAAAACAAAAAGAAATTGTTGCAGCTTTACAATGCAGTAAGCTCATAGGCCTGACACTCACTGACAGTTATACCCTCTTACCCCGTAAAAGTGTAACCGCTGTTATAGGTGTTTTTGACCGATTGCCTACAGGCACAAGCAGAGGCTGCAGCAACTGTAATATTCAAAACAAATGCAAAATGAGAGGTACTGACAAATGTTTAAAACAAACAGATTTTATATAACAGACGGCGGTATGGGTACAATGCTGCAAAAATCAGGTCTTAAGGCAGGAGATTTGCCTGAACTTTTTAACATTACCAACCCTGATGCCGTTTTGCATATTCATAAAAGCTTTGTCGATGCCGGCTCAGATATTATCACCGCTAACACCTTTGGCGCTAACCGTCTTAAATTTGATAACGAAACACTTGAAAAAGTTATCACTAAGGGCATAGAATTGGCAAAGCTTTCAGGCGGAGAGTTTACTGCTCTTGACATAGGCCCTACAGGTGCTTTACTTGAACCGATAGGCTCTTTGAAATTTGAAGAAGCATATGATATTTTTGCTCAACAAATTAAAATCGGCGCCCGTGCAGGTGCGGACCTGATTATAATTGAAACCATGTCTGATTTGCTTGAAATCAAGGCTGCAATTCTGGCAGCAAAAGAGAATTCAGACCTTCCGATTATTGCCACAATGACCTTTGACAGTGACAAACGAACATTCCTTGGCACTGACCCCGTAACTGCTGCTATATCGCTTTCATCTTTTGGTGTTGATGCTTTAGGTGTCAATTGTTCTCTGGGCCCTGACGAGCTTTTTGATATTGTTAAAAAAATGATTGAATATTCAAAAGTTCCTGTTGCCGTTCAGCCTAATGCAGGTTTGCCGACAATCGAAAACGGTCAGACTATTTACAAAATCACACCTGAAGATTTTGCGAAATCCTGTGAAAAAATAATTGATGCAGGTGTTCTGATTATCGGAGGTTGCTGCGGCACAACGCCTGAACATATAGAGGCTTTAAGTAAAATGCTTGATAAAAAATCGCCTGTTAACATCCCTGTTCCCCGATATACAGCTTTTACAAGCAGCAGAGTTACTGTTGAACTCAATGGTAATAACTCAGCAATAATCGGTGAAAGAATCAATCCTACAGGCAAAAAGAAGCTTAAAGAAGCCTTGAGAAATAAAGATTACGATTATGTGATTAATGAGGCTATTTCACAGCAGGAAAACGGAGCAGATGTGCTTGATGTAAATGCAGGTTTGCCTGAAATCGATGAAAAAGAAACCCTTAAAAAGTTAATCAGAGAAATTCAGGCAGTTTCTTCTCTCCCTTTACAGATTGATTCATCTGACCCTGAGGCAATTGAAGCTGCAGTCAGAGTTTATAACGGCAAACCTATAATCAACTCTGTCAACGGCTCAAAAGAAAGTCTTGATTCAATTTTACCAATTGTTAAAAAATACGGCGCTTCGGTAGTTGCACTTACCCTTGATGAAAAAGGCATACCGCAGACAGCAGAAGACAGACTTGAGGTTGCAAGAAAAATTATTGATGAAGCTGCAAAATACGGAATATCTAAAGATGATATCATCGTTGACTGCCTTGTGCTTACTGTTTCTACAAATCAGAGTATGGTTAAAGAAACTTTAAAAGCTGTTTCACTTGTAAAAAAAGAGCTTGGTGTTAAAACAGTATTAGGTGTAAGTAATGTTTCTTTCGGTATGCCTGACAGAGAAACTATAAATGCTGTTTTTCTGGCAGAAGCATTCGGTGCAGGTCTTGATATGCCTATTTTAAATCCTATGTCAGAAAAATACCGTCAGGTTATCGCAGCCCACAAGGTTATCAACAATGAAGATATTTCGGGTGAAAGCTTTATTGCAAAATACGGTAATGTCCGGGCAACACCGTCAGCTGTTGCTACTGCTGATATTGATCTGAAAGCTATAATTGTTTCAGGCAGAAAAGCTTTGGCATCTGACGCTACAAAAAAGCTGCTTGAAACAGAGAAGCCTATTGATATAATCAATAATTATTTCATCCCTGCTCTTGACGAAGTGGGTAATTGCTTTGAAAGCGGTAAAATGTTCTTACCTCAGCTTATGGCATCCGCACAGGCTGTCAAGCACGGATTTAACGCTATTAAAGATTATTTAGGTGAAACTACTGCAACTAAAGGCAAAATCCTTTTAGCAACTGTTAAAGGTGATATTCACGACATCGGCAAGAACATTGTAAAAATGCTTTTAGAGAATTACGGATACAATATTATTGATTTAGGCAAAGATGTTGACCCTGAGGATATTGTAAAAACCGTTATTGATGAGAATGTAAAGCTGGTAGGTCTCAGTGCCTTGATGACAACAACAGTTAAATCAATGGCAGAGACGATCTCAGCGTTAAAAGAAGCCGGCGCAGACTGCAAAGTTATGGTAGGCGGCGCTGTGCTTAACAAAGAATATGCCGATATGGTAGGCGCTGATTTTTATGTTTCGGACGCAACAGAATCTGCAAAAGTTGCAGCCCGTATTTTAGGATAAAAAAGATGTAGGTGTTGTAAAACACCTACATCATTTTTTATATGTGCAAAATCTGAATTTAAAGCCATTACTCTCTTTTATTTCTGACTGTTCAACAAGCTTCCATTCAGGATACTGTGATAAATCAGGAAATTTTTTATCTGCCTTTTGAGCTACCGCATCAACATGAGTAACAAGCGCTGTATCACAATAATCTAAAAAAGTTTTATAAATTTCTGCTCCGCCTATAATATACACATCATCTGTATTATACTCTTTGATTTTTTCAAGCACGTCATCTACAGAGTTGCAGATAACTGACGGCTCCCTTTCAAAAGATGTATCTCTTGTAAGAACAATATTGACCCTGTTTTTAAGAGGGTTACCTCCCGGGAAGCTATCAAGCGTTTTTCTGCCCATAACAACCACTTTACCGCTTGTTGTAGTACGGAAAAACTTCATATCTTCAGGGATAGGGAAAACAAGATCACCGTCATTACCTATATTCCACTGATTATCAACATTAACAATTAACTTCATAAAAACTCCTTATATAGCCACAGGGATGCGGCCTTCGTTCGGATGACATTCATAATCAATAAGTTTAAAGCTATCAACAGTGAAGTCATAGAAATCTTTGACTTCAGGGTCAATCCAGAATTTTGGTGCAGGGAACTGCTCTTTTTTGATTATTTCTTTAACCATTGGTATATGTCTGTCATAAATATGAGCGTCTGCAATTACATGAACAAGCTCACCAACCTTGAGACCGCTTACCTGAGCAAACATATGAAGAAGAACTGCATACTGACAGATGTTCCAGTTATTTGCTGTAAGCATATCCTGTGAGCGCTGATTAAGAATACCGTTAAGCGTATCACCTGAAACATTCAATGTAAGGCTGTATGCACACGGAGCAAGACCCATTTCATGCAAATCGTGATGATTAAAGATATTTGACATTATTCTGCGGCTTGCAGGGTTATTTTTTAAATCGTAAAGCATTCTGTCAACCTGGTCAAATTCACCTTCGGGATAAATATGCTTAACGCCTAACTGATAACCGTAAGCTTTACCGATTGAGCCTGTTTCATCTGCCCATGAATCCCAGATTTTGCTGTTAAGCTCATTGATGTTGTTTGACTTTTTTTGCCAAATCCAAAGAATTTCATCAACACAGCTTTTGAATGCTGTTCTTCTTAAAGTAGTAACAGGAAATTCTTTAGTCAAGTCATATCTGTTGACTATGCAGAATTTTTTGATTGTGTGTGCAGGTGTGCCGTCATCCCACACAGGGCGCACATTTTCATTCTCGTCAGAATATCCGTTAGCAAGGATATCTTCTATATTTTCAACAAACACTTTATCAGCGTAGCTCATATCGATTTACTTCCTTTCAAAATGTATGGCTATTATACCACACGATATTTACTTATGCAAGAATTATCTCTGCGATAAGATTCAGAATTATCCCCGGCGTTCCGAATATTATACCTGAGCCGATAGTAAGTCCGTTTACGCTTAAAGTCACACCTGTTATGACCCCTAAGGCATTCACGGCAAACAAAGCTGTAAGACCATGAATTGCTGTAAATATAAAAGCTTTGATAAAATGACCGCTTTTTTTCATATAAACAAGGGATATAATACCGCAAACTGCCAATACAAAACCTACTAAACCTATCATTGAGCCATCCCCTTTATTTGATTTAATAATAACCGTTGTCTTGTTTCAAGCTCATTTATTCTGTAAATTGCAGCCTGAATCTGAAGCTCATCCAGAGAGTTATCAAACTCACTATAGGCACCGAGAAGCATAATTTTATTATGCTCCAACTCATTCAGTATATCGTATATATAATTTCTTTTAACTTTTTTGAGCATTTCACTTGTCCCCTTTCACTAATAAATATAAAAAGGTTCATTTAATTATGCAGAAAATTTGATTTAACCTGACAAATATGATATAGTAAAAAGGAAAGAGGTGAAAGCTTTGTACGACTTAGCTGTTATAGGCGGCGGCGCATCAGGTATAGTTGCTGCCATCACTGCCAAAAGAGAAAATGAAACACTCAATATTGTTATTTTTGACTCTATGCAAAGAATCGGCAAAAAAATTCTTGCTACAGGTAACGGCAGATGCAATTTATCAAACACAAATGCAAACGACCACAATTACCGTAACAAAGACTTTGCACACAACATCATAAACCAATTTGATGTTAATAAAACTATCGGATTTTTTAATTCAATAGGTCTTTATACTATCAGTGATGAAGAAGGCAGAATTTATCCTATGAGCAACGCGGCAGCAAGTGTTGTTGACTCACTTCGCCTTGAATGCGATAGACTCGGGATTACAATCATCACTGACGAAAAAATCACCTCATTAAAAAAAGACAGCAAGTTTTTTATAATCAACGGAAGATACAGAGCTTATAAGGTTATTATTGCCTGCGGCGGAAAAGCGTCACCTTCTCAGGGTTCTGACGGCAGTGGTTACGACCTTTTAAAAGCTATGGGTCATAATATAATCGACCCCCTACCCGCTCTCGTTCAGTTAACAAGTGATAACAAAATCGTCCGTTCATTCAAGGGATTAAGAGTCAAAGGCCATCTTCGTCTTTATAAAGAAAATGAGCAAATCGGATCTGCTGACGGTGAAATTCTTTTTACCGAATACGGCCTCTCGGGTATAGCTTGTATGGACGCGCAAAGACTGCTTTGTAAACATCTTAAAAAAGAAAAGTGCAGTGTGCTTATAGACCTTGTTCCCTACTTCACAAAAGACGAAATTTATAAAAGGGTTAAAACAATCATACAATCAAATCCGCACCTCAGAAGTGAGCATCTGCTTTCAGGCTTCTTGCCTAAAAAAATAGGTCAGGGTCTTATAAAATGTGCTTACGTTAAAGATAACACCCCTGTCGGTGAAATAAGCAAAGAGAATATTGTTAAAATCTGCGACCTATGTAAAAATTTCAGAGTTTATTTAAGCGGAAGCAAAGGTTTTGAAAACGCGCAGATTACCTGCGGTGGTGCAGATGTCAGTCAATTTGATTCCGATACTCTTCAGTCACTGCTTGTTGACGGACTTTATTGCACAGGTGAAGCGCTTGATGTTGACGGCGGTTGCGGAGGCTACAACCTTCAATGGGCGTGGTCAAGCGGTATGGCTGCAGGTACAGACGCTGCAAAAAAGTAAAAAAATCAGGCTACCTTTTTAAAAGGTAGCCTTTGTTTTTATTTACATCATTATTCAAAAAGGTTGCTGATGATTCTGCCGAGAAGACCTACATATCTGTCAACCATAGCAAAGATGAAGTCAAGGAATCCTAAATCGAATACGATATCCAAACCATCACCATCAGCTGTTTCTGCATTAAGAGTAAAGCCTTCTGTGTAAACAATACCGCCTTCACCGAAAACTTCAGCTCTTACATAGCCTTTAATCTTATCTGAGTAATCATTAAGGTCAAATGCTTTATCGTCTGCTTTTGTTGTTGCAATTACCTTTCCGTCAGAAATCCAACGAACGATAAGAGCGTTATCTGTGTCGATTGTGATTGTATCCTGCTCATCATCAACCTTGATTGAGTTGATAACAGGTCTTGTTGCGGCTGCAAAGAAGCCTTCGTCATCCAATGCGGACCAGCCGATACCTACCTGACCGTCATCGCCTGACTTGCGTTTTTCTTCGCGCTCAATATCATACTCCGCAACGATAGCTGCAAGCTCTTTGTAAAGCTCTGTTTCACCGTAATATGTTTTGATTCCCTCTGCGATTTCAGCAAGTTCATTGCGGTTATAGTTACAAGTACTCTGTGGTAAAACTTCACCGTTGAGCAAAGCTTTTTTAACATTTTCGTTTGTTTTTGATTCAGCAAGAACAATCAAGCTGCCTGTATCAATTTTATCAAGCTGATGAGCATCACTTGATGCAATTGCTGTAACTGTTGAGCCTTCTTCTGCTGCTTTTGCAAGCATAATATCCCAAAGCTTTCTGTCATATCTTGTACGGGCATCACCTTTTGAGTTGATGTCAATACCGATACATGAATCATATTTATCTATATAGCCGTAGAATTTATCAATATAATACTTATAAGATGGGTTGCCAAGGTCATAAGCATCTTCCTGATAAAGCTCATAGCGTGCCTGTGTGTATTCACCCGGGTGGTTGATTACAGAGATACCGCCTGCCTTATCAACACCTCTGATAGCATCATCATAATCGCTTAGGAAAACACGGTTATAATCAGCATACCAACCGTTTACATGAGCATTAACTGAAAGGGCATTATGCTCAACACCGTAAGGAATGCGGAGAATTTCATGACCGTCAGCTGTTACAAGATAATCATCACCGTTGCGATTCACTATCTCATAAGCCATACCTTTAGGGAATGTACCGCTTTGCTCAAGGTAATCAAGTTCACCGTCAGTCTTACCAACCAACTCCATAGCACCGGTAACAATCGGTTTTTTCTGGCCGATGTCAGTCCAGCTGTAATCAAGAACGCTGTGGTCTGTGATTGAAACAATTTCAAAGCCTGTTTCATAATGACGCTCAATAGACTCAGTTAATGTATCGTCACCGTCACTTGCATTGGTATGGGTATGAAGTGCAGTCTTATATTGATTAACTGTATCCCAATCAATATTTTCATAAGGATTTGTGATTGAATAACCTGTAACTGTTGAAGATTCGTCAGCAGCTGAAACTAAAAAGCCTGAACCCAGAACTGTTACACAAAGAACAAAAGTTAAAGCTTTAAACCAAATACTTTTTGTGTTCATAATTTTTCCTCTTTTCTTTAAACGGGCAACAAAGACCCTTTTACATTATCAATATATCATAATTTTTCTTAAAGAGCAAATGAAAAATATTTATTTGGCTAATTTCGGCAATTTATACAAATATAAAGATTGGAAATTTACGTATATATTATGTGCTTGCAATACTTAAACTTATGTTGTAAAATAAGATATATTAATTTTGGGGAGATCAATTATGAATCCACTGATTTCAGTAGTTATACCTGTTTATAATGTAGAGAAATACCTTGAAAGATGTGTAAACAGTTTAACAGAGCAGACATATAAAAACCTTGAAATTATTCTCGTTAATGACGGCAGTCATGATAATAGCGGTAAAATATGTGATGAACTTGCCGAGAAAGGCAAAAGAGGCCTTCCGCTTTGCTAAAGAGCATTGGTTCAATGGTGACCTTTCAACTGTGATTAAATTAAAATTCATTCTTTGCGTACTTTCCCCTAAACTTTATCAAAAAATTATGGATGCATCAGCCAAAAATTAAATCATCATAAAAACACAAAAGAGCTTGTGAGTAATCACAAGCTCTTTTATTTATTTCTTAATCTGCTGAAGCTGGTCATTCACCCAGACTTTCACTGAGTCAGGGAGATTACCGCCTGCCATACCGAAAATCTTTTCAACGGTGAAGCCTTTTGCCATATTGAGCATACCTTTGCTTACATTCATATTCATCTGCTCGGTAACTTTTTCAATCATATCAGAGATAAACTTATCACCTTCCGGTGTTTTCATAATATCACCGATTTTATCTTTGATTGAGAAGTAACCTTCATTGAATGTAAGATCTCCGCTTGTCTGGATATCTTCGAACCAGTTTTTGCCCTCATTACCCTGAACCTGAAGAACATAAGCTTCATTAGGTTCATCCGTACGGTTAAGCACCATTCTGTCGCTACTGCCGCCGCTTCTTGCAACAATTGTGTTTTCACCTTTCTGAAGATGAACATTTTCAAAAACAAAAATCTTTTCACCTGTCAAGGTTGCAAACTCTTCATCATTTACAAAAAGTGTGACTGCCCTCTGATTTGAATAAGCCTTGATTGTTACGGTATCGGTAGCTCTGTCAACATATCTTGAAGAGCAAAGATGAACAAACTCTTCATCACTCCACCAAGCCTTATAAAGATAGAAGCTGTCTTTTTTTATTTTACGGTCATAAGTTACAAGACCTTTATTATTTCGGCCTTTAACGCCGCCTTCGTCACGCATATCTGAGCCAAAGTCAAACATATTCCACACATGAGTACTCCAGATATACGGACGTGTATCAAAAGTTTTAAGCATTTCTTCATGATAATAAGCCTGATACTCTTCACTGTAATCCTGCTTCTGAGGATTATCGTTGTGATATTTCAGCACACCTTCGCAACCGTATTCTGATACACCGATGCAGATGTCCGAATTCATCTGATGAAATTCATCAAGCCACGGTCCGTTTTCGCTCACATCACCCATATACCAACCGAAGTAATGATTGTATGAAAGAATATCCGGTATTCTGTTAAGAGGACTGTCCATTTCAACCATTGTAAGATTTGCCATAGTAGTAAGTCTTGTTTTATCAAGTTGGTGGCAAAGATCATTTAACGCATTAAGGTTTTCAATAAGTTCATCTGACTCTCCGCCGATTGAAATTTCATTGGCAATACCCCAGCAGACAATTGACGGATGATTATAATTCTGCAAAACAAGCTCTTTCATCTGAGAAAGTGTGTTTGCTCTTGCCTCTGCAGTAGGAACAAAAACAGAAATAAACGGAATCTCTGCCCATACGACCATACCGTATTCATCACACAAATCATAGAAGCACTGTGAATGCTGATAATGAGCAAGACGGATTGTGTTGGCACCTACTTCTTTAATAAGCTCCATATCTTCTTTATGCTCTTTTTCGGTGATTGCCCAACCCATATTCTCTCTGTCCTGATGGCGTGATACACCTCTGAGAGGATACTCTTCACCATTTAAGATAAAGCCTTTTTCAGGGTCAACGCTGAAGCTTCTGATACCGAACTTAGATGTAACCTCATCAGTTGCATTGCCGTCTTTAAACAGAGCAGCTTTAACCTGATAAAGATACGGGTCTTTCACACCGTTCCATAAATGAGGTTTATCAAAATGCATAATTGCAGTTGCTCTTTTTTCTGAAACATCTGAAGCAACGGTATTTTCGTCAACAGTGAACTCAACCTTATCGCCCTGAGTCACCCATGCTTTGAACTCAACATCTGCACTGCCGTCAGAATTCAGTTTTGGAGTTACAGCAACACCGGGAGTGCCGAAATAGTCAAGGTCAAATCTGACTTTATCAACAACGATAAGCTTAACATTACGGTAAATACCGCCGAAGAAAGTGAAATCAGCTGTGCCCGGGTAAATATCTCTGTGCTTTTCACTGTTATCTGCCATCACAGACACTTTAACTTTGCCTCTTTTAATATATGGGGTAATATTAACTCTGAAGGTTGAAAAACCGCCTTCATGACGGGCAGCCTTTTTGCCGTTTAAATAAACCTCACTGATTGAATTTACTCCTTCAAATTCAAGGTAAGCTTCCTGATTTTTTTCAAGATTCACTCTAAGCTCACGGCAGTACCAGCATTTGTCACGGTAATAACCGTCTCCGCCATCCTGTCCGTCAAGATTATTCCATGTATGAGGCACATTTACAGCTTCAAAATTACGCTTTGCCTTTTTAGGAACTTTATCTTTTTTCATCGGGCCTTTGTGGAATAACCAAGAATCATTGATGTTTAAAACCTTACGCATTTTTAAACTCCTCCTTTAAATCATCTGACCGATCAGACCTGCTGCTATACCTGCAACAGCTGAAAGAATTATAACAATAATAGGATGTACCTTTTTAAGAACAAGAATCAGCATCACTGCAAATATTATAAGTGCACTGATAAATTCAAAGGTCATAACTGCAGCAAGGCTTATACCTGCAGAAAAGAAAACTGTATGAACAATTGATACAACAGCTGACCCCATAAGACCGATAACCGCAGGCTTTAAGCCTGTCATACAACCGCTTACAACTTTACTGTTTTTAAATTTCTCATAAAATTTTGCAACTAACAGGATAACCATAAATGACGGCAGCACCACACCTAAGGTTGCACAGAAAGCACCGAAAAATCCGCCTGTTTCAATGCCCACATAGGTTGACATATTGATCGCAAAAGGTCCAGGTGTACTTTCGCTGACAGCAACGAAGTTGATAAGTTGAGCATCTGTCAGCCATTCGTGAAGCTTTACCTCCTCCTGAATAAAAGGAAGCATTGCATACCCTCCGCCGAATGTAAAAAGACCGATTTTAAAGAATGTGAGGAATAACTCAAGATAAATCATTTTTATTCCTCCTTGAGATTATAATTGATGAAACAAGGCCGAAAACAGCACAGCCTATTATTACATAAAGTACATTTATATCAAAAACTGCAACTGTAACAAAAGATAAAACAGCAACGATATATGAAACGATATTTTTAGGGCACTTCTTATACATTGAAATAAAGGCTTTGACAATAAGTGCCAATACACCTGCTCTTATGCCGTTAAAAGCATACTGCACATATATGTTTGACTCAAAAGCGCCCAATACAAAAGAAATAAGTGAAATCACCACAAATGAAGGGAAAACAACACCGAATGTTGAAAAGAAAGCACCCCAGAAGCCTGCAATTTTATAACCTACAAAAGTAGCTGAGTTAATAGCTATAGGGCCGGGTGTTGACTCTGCGATTGCAATAATATCAAGAATATCATCATCTGAAATCCAATGCTTTTTTTCTACAACTTCTTTTTGAATGATGGGTATCATCGCATACCCGCCGCCGAATGTAAATGCACCGATTTTTAAAAAAGTAACCAGCAGATACAATACGGTTTTCAGTTTCTCTTTTTTGTTCATCAGATTACCTCTCTGTCAATTATAATCCACAGTAAAATATTTACTGCTAAAAAAACTATGTTAATCAATGTAAAAACAAACATATATCTGCCTGTTTTTATATTTTCTTTGGCAATAAGCTTGAATGAAATAAGGCTCGCCATTGAAGCAATCAATGTGCCCAATCCTCCAAGATTCACGCCCACAAGCAAAGCTTCGGCATTATCGGTAAATCCCGAGAGCAGAAGAGCTGCCGGTACATTTGAGAACACCTGGCTTGAAATTATACCAACTAAAACCTCATTACCTGTAACAGCTGATTTCAGGAATGCGCTCACTGACTCTATATTACCAAGGTTACCTATAAAAATAAATAAAAATGTAAATGTTAAAAGCAAACTGTAATCAATTTTCAGTAATGTTTTTCTGTCAAAAGCAAATACAATAACAACTGTAACAGCCAGTGTGATATAAAAAGGAATCACTCTGAAAACTGTCAGCAAAGAAAGAATAAATAATACAGCATAAATCAATAACGGTCTGCTGTTGATTTTTGAATTATCATCCAACTGATTCCGGTATTCAAGTTTACCTTTGCCTGTAAATAAAGCAGCAAGACAAACGAGCATTAGTGAAACTGCAGCATAAGGTATAATGGTTTTCAAAAATGAAGATATATCCATTTCAAAAAACGAAAAAAGATACAGATTCTGAGGGTTACCGATTGGCGTGAGCATACTGCCAAGGTTGGCCGCTACTGTTTCAACAGCAACCAACGGAATAAGTGATTTTTCATTTGAAGAAATTTTAAGTGTAATAATTGTAAAGGGTACAAAAGTTATCAGCGCAACATCGTTAGTTATAATCATTGACGAGAAGAAACACATCAGGCAAAGTATCAGACTCAATGATTTAACCGACTTTGTTTTTGATAAAAGTTTCTCTGCACAGATTTTAAAAACACCGAGATTATTAAGACCTGCCATTACCACCATCAAACAAAACAAAAGTGATAAGGTCTTATAATCTATATAGTCAATATATCTTTTATCAGGTGTTATGATAAATGAAGAAATAACCGCCAACAAAAAAGAAATGACTAAAACAATCTCATTTTTAATAAAAGTTTTAAGCTTTAACATGGTTACCTCTTGATTTATCTATAAATTTACCTGCAGCCGCACCTATCAGGCAACAAACCGCTGAGGGTACAACCCAACTCAACCCTAAAGAATCAAGAGGCAAAAATGAAGTCATATCTGCACCGATACCTACTGATTTAAGTGCTTCAAAAATACCCATTACCGTTGCCGACATCGCCGCAAAACGATACCCCCATACATTGAGCTTATCACCAAAGAAGCTGAGCAACACCATAACCAGAACAGGAGGATAAACAACATTCAAAATCGGAGAAGCTATTTTAATAAGTGTTTCAACGCCTGAAAGCGAAGTGACAGCACTGAAAGCACAAATTATTATAACCATGGCTTTATAGCTGATTTTGTTTTTAAATAAATCTGAAATATACTCTGCTGCACTGCCTGTTAAAGCAATTGCAGTTGAAAGACAAGCAAAGCCTGCAACAACAGAAAAGAAAATCAAACCGCCTTTGCCCGGAATCAAAGACTGAATCAAAGCAATTAAAAGCTCTGTTCTGTAAATATGCATATTATAAACAGATGAAACTGTTGCACCTAAATAAGTAAGGCCTATATAGACTATCAGAAGACCTGCACCTGCAACAAGACTTGCACCTGCTGCAACCCTTGCTTTTGATTTTTGCATGGTATGACCTTTTTCAGCGGCACTGTTAAGTATAAGCACACCAAAAATAACAGCAGCCAAAACATCCATTGACTGATAGCCGGCCTCAATACCGTCTGCTACAGGACTTTCTGTTTTAGGTAAAGCCTCAATAACACCTAACGGGTCAATAAAGCCTTTTATTATGAGAAACAATAAGCCGATAAATAACACAGGTGTCAGAATTTTACCTACAATATCAACAACCGCAGACTTGTTTATTGACATCACAAGCACCAACAAAAAGAAAGCTGCATAAAAAACAGGCATATTGAAATTTTCAAAAAGAGGAATAATTGAAAGCTCATAAGTGGTAGCAGCAGTTCTCGGGATGCTGATAATGGGACCTACACACATAACAACAGTGAACATAATCGCTGTACATGCAATATTACCTAATGGTTTAAACAAACCCTTGTACCCGCCTGTTTTAATCTGAGCTAAAACAGCAATAATTGCCAGACCTATATCTGCAATATAATAACCGAGAAAGCCTGAAAACCATTCTGTACCCGACTTAAGACCTAAATAAGGCGGAAATATCATATTGCCTGCACCAAAAAACATAGCAAATAATGCAGCACCTATAATAACGCTGTCAAATAACGATTTTTTACTGTTAAGTCGCATACTTTCCCCCTGCTGATTATTTCACTGAATTTTATTATACCATAACAAACATATAAATACAACAAAAAGGAGCACATCCCGTGCTCCTTATTTGCGTAATTTTGAAAAAAAGTCTACACCTAATAATCTGTGTATAGGCTGAGTGATTTTAGTTCTTAACCGTTGTTTAGGACTCATCCACGCTGCAGAATACCAATGAACAGAAATAGTGTTTTCTGTTTTATTGAGTCTGCCTGTTGTACTTTCATACGGGTTAAGAAAATCTGCAGGGTAAATCACAGCACCCTTGACACACTGCTTTTTGCCGTTTTTTACTAAACCTGATTCAGCCAGAGCCTGTGTATTCAGAACAGGGCATCCTACCGTACCTTTTGTACCGTCAAGCAAAAAATCATACTGACTTACCATAGATTCTACAGCTTCACCGTGAGCAACAGAACCGAAACCTAAGCCGGTATTGATATATTCATCTGTTTCAAAACCAAAATATGCTTCATTTTCAAGCAGCTCATCAGGGGATTTTAACAGCTCCACATCAGTGTCAAAATATATACCGCCATACTCAGCTATAACAAGAAGCCTTACATAATCGCTTAAAAAAGCATACTTTTTTTCGGCATAACACATAGCTGTATAAGCATTTTTGTTTATATCAAAATTATCTTCATTCCACTCTATTATTTCATAATCAGGGCAGAATTTATGCCAGCTGGCAATACATTTTTTTGCAAGGTCAGGCTTTTCTCCTCTGCCAAACCAACAATAGTGGATTTTTTTAGGTATCATGATTTCACCTGCTTAAATATATTGATAACGGCAGCCGTCAAGGGCTGCCGTTAAAAATTAACCTGTGATTTCTTTTATAAGCTCTTCAATGTAAACATAGATACGAAGACTTGTGAAGAATCTTACAATCTTAGTCCAGATAGCGTCAAAGCTTGTATCTTCTTCATACTCTGCATCAGCACTACCGTTATCAATAGTAAGTGCCTGTGAAGCGCAAAGACCGCCCTCACCGTAAAGCTCTGCACGGATGTAGAGGAAATCTTCATTGCCTTCGATTTTATCAAGGTCAAGTACTACCGGCTGAAGAGGAGAAACAATGTTCTGTTTGTAGATAACCTTACCGTTTGCAATCCACTGAACATAATCAGAATTTCTTGCATTAACTACAACCTTATGGCCGTTAACAGAAAGGTTTGTAAACATAGGATATGGAAGCTGCTTATCCATTACATCAATATACTCATCAGGACCGATAACATTGTTTTCTTTGATTCTTCTTGTGATCATAAAGAATGAGCCTGACTGCATTGTTTCTTTAATATCAGCAACAGTGTTGTTTTTCATCATAAACACGCTGAAGCTTGAGTCAACAGTTTCTCTTTCATGAGTGTCATTGTTTGAGAAACCGATGATGTTTCTGCCGTAAGGAAGAGTTTTCATAAGAAGGTTATCCCAAAGAATTCTGTCATAAGGAGTTACGCTGTTCTTTTCGTTGAAAACTTCCATACCAAGGCATGAATCATATTTGAGGAAAAGCTCAGCAAAGAAGTTGAGACTCTCTTCATCATAAACATTGTTAATATCATCATTTGAATCAAGCCAGTCACCCGGATGGTTAATGTGAGAAAGACCGCCTACTTCATCAACCTGCTTAACTGCATATTCAAAACCTAATTCGTTTTCATAACCGAGGTTTGTGTTACCGTAATCTTCAGGAAGGAAATATCCGTTTACATGGCTCTTTGATGCTGTAAGAGCGTTAAGCTCGTTACCGCCTGTAACGCAAGTCATTCCGTTACCGCGAGCTTTACCTGTTGATTTAAGTGCATAGTTACCGCTGAGAAGTGCCTGATACTCTTCATCAGTGAAGCAATCCTGCTTTTTACCGATAATCGGCTGATATGAATAGAGAAGACGTCTGTATGGCTTCTGATTCCATGCAACGCCTGTAACACCATGGTCAGTCATAGCTATAAAGTCAAAGCCCTGCTCATAATGCTCAAGGATTGTTTCTGTAAGGGTTGCCTGAGCATCACTGTAAGTTGAATGAGTATGAAGATTGCCTTTATACTCATTTGTAACACCCCATACAACATCTTTGTAAGGAGAAACGATTGTGTAATCACTTTCTGCAGCAAATGCAGGAATACTTGCAGAAAAAAGCATTACAGCAGCAAGTAACATTGAAATAATCTTTTTCATAAAATCATCCTTTCATTATTGGTTCAATTTTACATTTTTTTTTAACATATGTCAATACACTTTTACTTTTTTTAAAAATATGTTATAATATATAAAAAAGAAAGGTTGCAGAATATGAAAAAATTGCTGTCAATATTATTGAGCTTAACCCTTTTAATTTTAACAGTTTCATGCAGACAAGCTGAAAATGAGGTGATATATATGAACATTTCGGCCAAAGAGGCAAAAGAAATTATGGATTGTGAGAAAGATTACATCATTCTTGATGTACGCACTCAGGAAGAATATGATGAAATTCACATACCCGGTGCAATTCTGATTCCTGATTATGAAATAAAAGAAAAAGCTACCGACATTCTTAAAGATAAAAACCAGCTTATTCTGGTATATTGCAGAAGCGGCAGACGAAGCAAAATTGCAGCCAACAGTTTAATTGAAATGGGATATACAAATATCAGAGAATTCGGTGGAATTATTGACTGGCCTTACGAAACAGAATAACAGCACACAGTAAAAAGGAGCTTAACAAAACACGTTAAGCTCCTTGATTTTATTTCATCATGAATTTTATATAAAGACCGCCCTGAACTGTACGATGTTGGAAGCCTCTCATATGAGATGTATCGCAGAAATACCAGTCTGTCATAGGCACTCTGGTACGCATAGTGTTATATGCCTGCCAAAGAGGATGAATAATTGATTCAAAATCTTCTTTATTCTCTGTAAGACATGCAGCCCAGACAAGCCAGTCTGATTTAGTGTATTTTTCTCTTGAATCAAGAGGCACGCCGTATGGTAACATCTCTTTTTTATATCGTGCAATTTCACCTTTATAAAATTCTTCAGGGAATAATTCTGTGCCCCAGATTTTATCCCATACAGAGTTATATTTAAGGCTGAATGTTTCAGGTTTATCATAAGCAAGACGGTAACTGCCATCTGAATTTACAGCATTTTTTACAAGTGACTGAGCATAATTTTTGGCAATTGACATCATCTCATCTGCTTTTTCTGTTTCGCCTAATCTTGTGAGGATTTTACTGTAACCCGCAATACCCATAATAGCTTTAATTGAAAGGTTTACATTATGAGCAAGATGACCTGCAAAGTCATCAGTGCAGAGCTGGTGCTCAGGGTCAAGACCATATCTAATAAGATATTCGCTCCACTTCTGCAAGGTTGCTATGTGCTCCTTTGCAAAAGAAACATCATCTTCAGCGTCACAAATTGCCGACATAAGAATTATCATATTACCGCATTCTTCAACAGGCATCTGATATTCAAGTCTGTTTTCGGCATAAACCTGACCGTTGAGAATAGGATACTGACCCACATCATGTGGTGCAAAATCATACTTCCATTCATCAGTTGAAGCATAATGAAAAACAGGTCTGAGCATACCCTTTAAAAGCTCCGGATTATAAAGGAGATACAACGGTGCAGACGGATATGTAACGTCAACTGTAGCAGCACAGCCGTTTGAAAAACATTCTTTTGAAACGTATAAGTTGTTACCGTTTTTATCAACTACAAGCTTATGGGCTGCCATAACCTGCCTGTAAGCAAGTAAGAGAAGCTCTGCATACTCCTCCCCACCCTTTTCAATTGCCTGAGTTTTAATTTCAGCTGAGAAAGCGGTGCATTTTTCAACAAGCTCACTGTAATCATTTACAGCTTCTTTGATTGCCTGTTCAATTGTTTTGCCGTCATTTTTCCAATATGCTTTAAGGTTTTCACCAAAATAAATAAGGCTGTCTATATCATCATAAGCAAAGAAGAAAAGGGCCTCATTTTCAAGCTCTTTTTCGCAGAAAACAGCATACATTCCGTCATAAGCTTCGTTATCGACATACGCATCGCCTTCAACACCTAAATAAAGGTAACCCCAGTCAATACGGATATCATCACCGCTTCTTGAAAGTATATTCTGCTCACCGTTACCCATTTTTATTGCTGAAATACCGTCAATATCAACCTTACGGCTATATGCTCTTCCTTCACCTTTTTTATTAAGAACAAGCTCTTCACTGCATGATAATTTCACTTTAACGCTATGGTCTTTACCATCAACAGAGGTGTACGAAACCTTGCAATAAGCTACGGGGCGTGAAACATAATAAAGCTCTGTAATAAGAGTTGGTGATGTGAAGTGAACAACTAATCTGATTTTATCGTTTTTATATGTTATTACTGTTGAAAATGCATCTGTATCTATATTCTCAACTTCCATAACAGGTGTTTTCACATCACCTGTGTTATCACCTAAAAAACGATATTCTTCACCGTCAATAAAAACTCTGCCCAAAATAGTGTTGTCACTGCCTGTCCAATGAACTAATGTATCAAGCACTGATTCCTCTGCCCATACTGAAAAATAAGGGTCAATATTTATAATCGGCAATGCCGGTGCTCTCATTTTCATATTAACACTCCTTAAATAAGTTTAAGTCATTATATCAAACAAGAAATTTATTTTCAACCATATTTCTTGATTATATAGCATTTACATGCTATACTAAACACAATAATATGTATTGGAGTGATATTGTGGCTGAATATAAAATCAAAAATCCTTATGCAAGTGTTGATTCACTTATCAGCAACAACGAAAACCATTATAAAACCAACTTACATACTCATTCAACCTACAGTGATGCCAACAATACTATGGTTGAAATGATAGATGAATTTTATAATCTTGATTTTGATATTCTTGCTTTTGCTGAACACGGAATTCACGGTAAAGAATGGGATCAGGACCCTTCAATTATACCCCTTTTTCTTTTTCAGAATCTTTGGCACGGCAAACGCTGCCACCCTACCACAGAGCAATATCACGCTATTTTAAACGGTACTCATAAAACAACAAAAAACTCACGAACAAAATCACGCGGTCTGCAGTGTGTACCAAATGCTATTGAAGCAAATATGTTTACATTGGTTAAAAACCATGTTAACGGTTATTTCACCAACGATGAATGTGAAGGTATTTTCGGTAAAGAAAACGATTACGAAATACCTATCAGAAAAATTGAAGAAAGCGGCGGACTTTCCCATATCAACCACCCTACAGACTGGTTACAGGCAAGGAAATATCCTGACTGTGCAAAAAAAACTGATAATATAAATTTCTTTGCAGACTTATTAAGAAGATATCATTCATGTTTAGGTATAGAAGTGCTTAACATGTATGACGGTCCTAACCGTTGTGACCGTCAGCTTTGGGATTCTTTGCTCCGGACACTCATCCCTGAAGGTAAGCGCTGTGTTTGGGGATTTGCCAACAGTGATGCGCATAGAGTGCGTGAAATTGACACAGCTTTTATGGACTTTATTTTACCTGAATATTCCCTTGATAACCTTCGTTCAGCTATGGAAAACGGCACATTTTTTTCAATCGCAAGATACGCTAAAGATGAGCTGGGTGAGGATTTTGTGGGTGAAGGTCCTGTACCTCAGGTTACAGATGTTAAGGTTGATGACGATAATGACACGATAACTATCAGCGGAGTTAACTGCAACTGTATTGAATGGATTGCAGACGGTGAAGTGATTGAAAGCGTTGAAACTTCTGCTGACGGCAATATCACATCAACAATTTCATTAGGTGAACACAGTGATAAAATCAGCTGCTATGTTCGTGCTCAATTAAAGGGACGCGGCGGTATATGCATGACACAGCCTTTTATATGTGATGACGGCAATATAGAAAGATTCAAAAAACCTGTTCCTGCACCAAAAACTCTTACAAAAGCACAGCAACTTAAAAAGAAGTTTGATGATACACGCCTCGGTGTTATTGTAAACAGAGGTATATTAAAGAAATAAAAACAGGACCTTCGCTGACACCACATAAGGCAGTATTTGTTTCTCGAACAAAATTCCTTGTATTATCACCAAAAGCCTCGCAAGGCGGTAGCCTTGCTGCATTTTGGGCTTCAATTCAAGCAATTTTGCTTTTCTACGAAACTGCGTAGCACTTTAAAATGCGAAATTGCGTGTGCAAGAAAAGGCAAAACCCACCGATTACGCTATCGCGTATCGGTGGGTTTTAACGTATTATTGTGCCGTAATT
>JBGVPE010000003.1:0-24541 GCA_045126895.1 Acutalibacteraceae bacterium
CATCGCCGGATTCTCTGATTGCAATCGGAACACCGATTGAACGTGCGTCTGTTGCTGAAAGCTCAATCTGGTCAGCAGGACGTACAGGACCTAAAATAGAAACATTTGCAAGCTCTCTCTTAGGGCCTACAACTGTAACCCTTTCCTCACAGGCGAACTGACCCGGCTGTGATAAATCCTTTTTATGAGTTAATTCATAGCCTTTACCGAAAAGTGTTTCCAGATCTGCCTGAGAAACGTGCATATGTCTTGCAGATGTTTCGACTAAAACTTCTTTTTTCATTTCAAAAAACCTTCTCTCAAATTACCACTTGATGTTGTAAACTGCCTTTGTACCGAATGGGAGAATGATGCCCATCTTATCAAAGTTGATTGTCCATTTAAGGTCATATTCTGCAGTAAGAACGTGGCCTGTTGCAACATCAACTGTGATTGTTGCTGTTGATGATGGGTAGTTCATTGTAGCAGTACCAACCATGCTCTTTGCAACACCCGGGATATTATCGTTAACAACACCGGGAAGAATAACGTTGAAAGCCTTTGGAGCGTGGCCTTCACCGTGCTTAACGTTGTCAGATTTACCGTCAGCAACTGTTGTAACTTTGATTGTGTAAACGCCGTTGCTCTCTGTGCATGTTGCGTTTGTTACGTCAGCAGCTGTGAGCTTACTTGCATAAGATTCGCCTTCAACAGGGAATTTAGCTTTGATATCTGCGCCTGTGTATGTAGCAGCACCCTGGCTGTTATCCTTGAGCATACCGTCAAGCCAATCGTCACCACCGAGCATCTTATAGATACCCTGGATACCGCTTGAAATTGTTGTTTTGCTTGCAAGGTAGTTTGTTACACCCTTCTGCTCAACTGTTTTTGCGCCTGTTTTAACACCGTTAACTGATTTGTTGAAATAGTCAACGATTTCAGCTTTTGATGATGGTTTCTTTGAACCTGATGGTTTTGCTGCATCACTGCTGCTGTTACCCTTGTCAGCTGAAGGAGCCTGAGTAACTGATGAGCTGCTGTCTGATGATGAAGAATCTGTGTCTGCAGATGTGTCAGCTGATACGCTGTCATCAACAGGTGCACTGTCATCAACAGGAGCGCTGTCTTCAACATAGCTGTTGTCAGATGAACCTGAATCAGTTACATCGCCTGAAACTGAGCTGCCCTTTGAAGCTGCCATGATTTTAGCAATTTCAAGGTTGTTGTCAGCAAAGCTGCCGATGCACCAACTGAAAGTTACCATAACAAGAGCAACGCAGAGAAGAACTGCAACACACTTGATAATAGTATTTTTAAGATCTACTTTTGCGTTTGAATCTGTTGAATTTGATTCAACATTTTCTACAACTTTGTTTTCTTCCATTGTAATAATCCTCCTAATTATTTACATTAGCCACACCATTATAAAACAAATTTCATTTTTTTGCAACACATTTTTTACTTTGTTTGCTAAAAAGTTCAAAAATGTGACTTGGGCTATGATTTTTATCTTGAAAAAATCATATATTTAATGTATATTATATTTATAATACGGATATTCTGCTTCAGGGTGGTACTTAAATGAAAAAACTTAACAATATCCCTGTTATACCAAAAGGGCATCAGATTACCTGGTGGGTTTGCAGGGCAGCACTTTTTATATGGGGTACAGTCTTATTCTTTCAAGGCTATACCGTTGAATTTTTACAGGCGCTTTTTGCAATAATCTTTACTCATCTGTGGGATTTATTCCAGCTTTTCGGCGGTAAGAGCTTTATCACAAAAGTACCTTATCATCTTTTCACTTACCTCAACTGTTTTATTGCATTCGGCTCGGTTGTAGGCTCAACTCTTAATAAATTCACGGATTTTGCATATATTGATATTCCGGAGCATACTTTTGCCGGTTTTATCGCAGCAGTCGGCGGCTATGAATTTGCCGTGATTATTCAATCAAAGCAACCTGTTGACAAGCGTATCAGCCCTGCACTTGCATCTCTGTTTTCACTTGCATTCTCAGTAACTATTCTTGTTGCGTGGGAATTTTATGAATTCACTATGGACAGACTTTACGGTCTTGTGCTTCAGCGTTCAAATTACTTTAACGACAGCGGACTTATGGACACAATGGTCGACCTTATTTTAGGCTCTGCAGGTGCTATGATAGGTATGTTTTATTCGGCATTCAGCCATCATAATAAAGAAAAGAAAGCTCAGCGCAAAGCTGAACTTAAACATAAAAGCAAAAGGTAGGAGGATTTTTTATGAACAACGTTAATGAGTTTTATGCATTATGGCTTGAAAAAGCAAAGGATATTGACGAAATTTATGACGAGTTAAAAGCTATTCAGGGCAAGGACGATGAAATTCTTGACCGTTTTTACCGTAACCTTGAATTCGGCACAGGCGGTCTGCGCGGTGTTATCGGCGCAGGTACAAACAGAATGAATGTTTTCACCGTCAATCAGGCTACTCAGGGACTTGCAGATTATCTTAATGGAGCATTTGAAAATCCTTCAATAGCTATCGCTCACGATTCAAGAATCAACTCTGACGTTTTTGCAAAAAGTGCAGCAGAAGTTCTTGCAGGCAACGGTATCAAAGTATGGTTTTACCCTGAGCTTGTACCGACACCGATGCTTTCATTCGCAGTGCGCAGACTTAAATGCAGCTCAGGTATTGTTCTGACCGCAAGCCATAACCCTGCTCAGTATAACGGCTACAAATGCTATGACCCGCTGGGTTATCAGATGACCGATGAAGGTGCTGCCAAAACTTATGAATATATGCAGAAGGTCGATATGTTCTCAGGCGTTAAAAAGCTTGACTTTGACAAGGGCATTGAAAACGGTATGATTGAGTATATCGGTCAGGATGTTTATGAAGATTTTTATAAAGCAGTTCTTGACGAATGCATCAACCCTGAAGTTACCAAAAACAGCGACCTTAAAATAATCTACGCTCCTCTTCACGGCACAGGCAACAAACCTGTAAGAGAAGTGCTTAAGAGAATGGGTCTTAAAGATGTGAACGTTGTTAAATCTCAGGAATTACCTGACGGCAACTTCCCTACCTGTCCATACCCTAACCCTGAAATCAGACAGGCATTTGAAGAAGCTATCAAAATGGCTAACGAAATCGGCGGTGACCTTCTTCTTGCAACTGATCCTGACTGTGACCGCGTAGGTATTGCTGTTAATGACGGCGGTGAATACAAGCTTATGACAGGTAACGAGGTTGGCGTTTTACTTGCAAAATACCTTCTCTCATGCAAAAAAGAGCAGGGCACACTCCCCGAAAACCCTGCAATCATCAAAACAATTGTTACAACAAACCTGATTACAGCTGTAGCAAAAGAATATAACTGCCAGATCTATGACCTTCTCACAGGCTTCAAGTATATCGGTGAGCTTGTTACAGAGCTTGAGTCAAAGGGTGAGGTTGACAGATACATTCTCGGTATGGAAGAAAGCTACGGCTACCTTACAGGTATTCACGCCCGTGATAAAGACGGTGTCAACGGCGCGTCACTCATCTGTGAAATGGCTGCATACTACAAAGCTAAAGAGGGCAAAAATCTTTATCAGGTTATGCAGGATATTTATGATGAGCACGGTATGTATATGAACACCTTGCTCAACTTCACATTTGCCGGTGCAGAAGGTATGAACACAATGAAAAAAATTATGTCAGACCTTCGCGAGAATCCCCCTGCAGAAATCGCAGGTATGAAAGTAGAAAAGGTTTATGACTACCTTAACAGTGTTGCAGTCAACACTGCAGACGGCTCAGAAGAAAAGCTCACACTTCCTAAATCAAACGTACTTTCTTACACTCTCCCCGATGGCAACGGTGCAGTTATCCGTCCGTCAGGCACAGAACCGAAAATCAAGATTTATGTAACAGCTGTCGGCAAAGACCGTGATGAATCACAGGCTATCACAGATAAAATCAGCGCTGCTATGAAAGGCTTTGTCGGTGTAGAATAATGAATCAGAAGTTAGTTCGTGCAATCGCACTTGTTATGGCAGGCATTATGGTCCTCGGCATATTCGTAGGCGTAATAAATATATTAGGATAAAATTAAACGCAGGAGTCAGACTCCTGCGTTTTTATTATAATTCTGTTCAGATTTTATTATCAATGCTTATTTATAAACTCAATGAGCCTTAGCCAGTCTTCGCGGCTGAAATAGTGAAGACCTTTTCTTAAATGGTAGCCTATGCTGCCGTCAAAAAATTTATCATTAGTCTGCGGCAAACGGTCTTCGGCTATGAAACCGTCTTTACCTATAGCTTCATAAGCTGAACTTGCCGCAACACAAGCAAGCATTTCAGAGTCGGGGTCTGCCCATACATCTTCATCTGCACTGCCTATGCACACAAAACGGGGTGCAATTGATGCCACAAGGTAGTGCTGGTCAAAAGGCATATTATCTTCATTATCAGAATATTTATTATAGTTCTCGCAGAACCAGAACGGGAATCTTTTGCAAATATCAACAACATGCTCACCGCGCTTGCCTCGTGTTATTGAAGCACCGCTGCAGCCCGAATCGTTTGAATAAGCAAACCTGAAGCGCTCATCGGTAGCCGCCGCCAACAACGCTGTTTTACCAAGGCGGGAGTGACCGCAAACTGTACCGCGTTCAAGGTCAAGCACATCCCCAAGAGTCTGTGCATAATCCATTACTCTGTGAGCTGCCCACGCCCACATAGCAATTTTACCCGGGGAATCAGGCTGTCTTTTACCGTTTTCAAACAAAATTTTTGCCAATCCGTCTTCAAAATCATCGTCATCATTGACCACATCATTATAGCAAAAAGATAAAACTGCAAATCCGTTATCAACAAGCTCTTCGGTAGGCATATATCTGTCAGGGATACTGTCGCGGAAGTTTATGTGAACAAAGAAAGGATACTTGCCTTTTTTGGTAGGTATAACCGAGTAAAACGGGAAGCTGAATTTTTTACCGTTGATAACACAGTCGGCTGTGATTTTATTTTCTACCGCTTTGCCGGCACAAAATTTAGGAATAATATCTTCCTCTACTCTCCACGAAATCGCTGACGGCGCAGGCGGCATATAGCCGTATTCCTCTTTGAATAAAATATCAAGCATTTCATCCTTTGAAAGCAGTTCAGGTACACCGAAGCCCTCAAGGATAGCCGAAAGATTTTTATATTCTGACATAAAATCACTCCTTTTGTTTATTATATCATCCGTATATAAAAATGCAAGTGAAAGAGAGGTTGAATAAAGTCAGATTTGACAAACCGTTATCTCAATCATACATAGCTTGTATCTGAAATTTTATCAAAACACTTGACAAAAAAATAAAGCATGTGATACAATGAGCAAAGTTGAATAATAAGTATTTAGGAACCAGCTGACTGCAGAGGATGTTGGTTCCTTTTTGCATTTTTTTAAGAAGTTTTAAAAATAATATTAAAGGTATTAAACAAACTGAAAAGGAGACTGTTTTATGGAAATTCAACTTCAGGAACTTATTGGCCAGATTAAAAAAGACGGTGTTGAAGCTGCTGAAGCTCAGGCGCAGGCAATTCTTGAATCTGCTAAAAACGAAGCCGAAAAAATCATCGCTGATGCAAAAGCACAGGCTGATAAACTTATGCTTGATGCAAAAGCCGAAAATGAAAGAACAGTAAAATCAGGTGAAGACGCAATACGTCAGGCAGGGCGCAATCTGCTTATCTCTTTCAGAGAAAGTGTTGCAAAAGAGCTTAACGCTATTGCAGGTCAGAATGTTTCATCTGTTTATTCTTCTGATGAATTAACACAGCTTATCATAAAAGCCGTTGAAGGTTGGTCATCAAAGCCTGAAGCCGATGATATATCTGTGATTCTCGGCAGTGACGACCTTAAAAAGCTTGAAGATACACTTCTTGCGCAGCTCAAAGCAAAAATGCTTGGCGGTGTTACACTCAGAGCAAATGATAATCTTGACGGTGGTTTTCGTATCGCAACAGATAACGGCGCAGTTTATTACGATTACTCTGCTCAGGCTGTTACAGATATGCTTTCAAACTACCTCAGCCCAAGAGTTACCGCTTTATTGAAAGAGGCTGAATAATTATGGCAGAATATTATCTGATATCTCAATTGCCGTCACTTGACGGAATTTCAGAAACCACTCCTCTGCCGATTACATCGGAGCGTTTTCTGGAGCTTTGTGAGGGTTTTCTCAACAAGAAAGCACAAGGTGAATTAAAGGGTCTGACACTTTTACCGCCGAGAACTTATGAGAAATCAACATCAACGCTCATTGAACAATGGAATGACGGCGAAAGAAAGCTTCGCCTTGCACTTGCAAAAATACGCGCTGATAAAATGAACAAATCTTTTGATACAGAAAATATTTCTTTCTCCCCGGGACTTTTGCAGGCGGTGCGGACTGCTGTTGAAATTGAAAGCCCTATGGATGCAGAAAAATTTCTCAACAACTATCGTCTTGATTTTCTCGAAACACTCAGACCTATGGATTCATTTTCTGAAGAATTTGTATTCTATTACGGACTGAAACTGAAAATCATTGAACGCATAAGAACATTTGATGCAGAAAGCGGAGAAGCTGCATACAAAAATATCTATAACTCTATTATGGACTCAAACAGATCGGAGGTTATACAATGACCGAAAATAAAGGCAAGGTAGTAAGCGTTAACGGTAACCTTGTGTCAGTAAGGTTTGAAGGCAACGTTTCTATGAATGAAATCTGCTACGTTAATGTTGACGATACAAAACTTAAAAGCGAGGTTATCCGTATCCGCGGAAACATCGCACAAATTCAGGTATATGAAATGACAGGCGGCATTAAATGCGGTGACGATGTTGAATTCACCGGTGAAATGCTCTCTGCGCAGTTAGGTCCCGGACTTCTTGGTCAGATTTATGACGGACTTCAGAATCCGCTGCCTATATTGGCAGAGCAGGCAGGCTGGTTCCTTGAAAGAGGAATTTATGCAGACGGACTTAATGCTGAAAAGAAATGGGAATTTACCCCTACAGCAAAACCCGGTGATATCCTGCGCGCAGGTGAATATATCGGTACTGTTCCCGAAGGACCTTTCACTCACAAAATTTTTGTACCTTTCTATCTGCAGGGTAATTACACCCTTAAATCAATTGCAGATAAAGGTGAATATACAATAAGTGAAACTGTTGCCGTTCTTTCTGACGAAAGAGGCAGAGAAATCTCTGTTTCAATGGCTTTCAAGTGGCCTGTAAAACGTGCGGTAAAATGCTACGCAGAAAGACTTGCTCCCACTGAAACGATGGAAACAAAGGTGCGTCTTATCGACTCATTTTTCCCTGTTGCAAAGGGCGGTACTTATTGCACCCCCGGTCCTTTCGGCGCAGGTAAAACAGTTTTACAGCACACAACCTCAAAGTATGCAGATGTTGATATAGTTATTATCGCAGCCTGCGGTGAACGTGCAGGTGAGGTTGTTGAAACCCTTACAGAATTCCCTGAGCTTACAGACCCTAAAACAGGCCGTTCTCTTATGGAAAGAACTATTATTGTATGTAACACTTCATCAATGCCTGTTGCTTCACGAGAAGCGTCAGTTTACACAGCTGTAACACTTGCCGAGTATTACAGACAAATGGGTCTGAATGTTTTGATGCTTGCTGACTCTACATCGCGTTGGGCACAGGCAATGCGTGAAATGTCCGGCAGACTTGAAGAAATCCCGGGTGAAGAAGCTTTCCCTGCATATCTTGAATCATATATTGCAGCATTCTACGAAAGAGCAGGATATGTACGTTTGCCTGACGGCAGCAAAGGCTCTGTTACAATAGGCGGTACGGTTTCCCCTGCCGGCGGTAACTTTGAAGAGCCTGTTACTCAGGCAACACTTAAGGTTGTCGGTGCATTCCACGGTCTTTCCCGTGAGCGTTCAGATGCAAGAAAATACCCTGCCATTGACCCGCTTATTTCCTGGTCAAAATATAAAACTGTTACAGACTCTGCAAAATCAGGATTTTGTAAAAATATCCTTCTTCACGGTGATGAAATCGGTTCAATGATGAAGGTTGTGGGTGAAGAAGGCACAACAATCGAAGACTATGTTATCTACCTTAAGGCAGAAATGCTTGACGCTGTTTATCTTCAGCAGAACTCCTTTGACCTGATTGAAGCAAACTGCACCAAAGAGCGTCAGCGCTATGTTACTGATAAGCTTATATATATTCTCGGCAGTGATTATTCACTGGATGACAAAGATAATGCCCGCAGCTTTTTCAACAGTATGCGTCAGAAGTTTATTGACTGGAATTATACTGAATTCGAAAGTGAAGCTTTTAAAAAGGCTGAGGCTGAAATCGACACAATGTATACTGACGGTCAGGGCAGATTAAGTCAGGAAGCAGAGCTTCTTCTGAAAGGCGGTGAGTGATGATGAATAAGGTGTTTAATAAAATTGAATCAATTACAGGTAACGTTATTACTGTTAAAGCGCAAGGTGTACGCTATAACGAGCTGGCGCAGATAAACACCCGTTTCGGTAAATCACTGGCGCAGGTTAATAAAATTGACGGTGATATTGTTTCTTTGCAGGTTTTTGCAGGCGGTCAGGGTATTTCAACAGGTGATGAGGTTCGTTTTTTAGGCCACGAAATGAGGGTATCATTCAGTGAAGACCTTCTTGGCAGAATTTTTAACGGCTCAGGTGAACCAAGAGATAACGGCCCTGTGCTCAACGATAATATGAAACCAATCGGCGGCCCTTCTGTCAACCCTACAAAGCGTATTCTTGCAAACCGTATGATGAGAACAAATATCCCGATGATTGATATGTTCAACACTCTTGTTGTTTCGCAGAAGCTCCCGATTTTTTCAATCTCAGGTGAGCCGTATAATCAGCTTCTTGCACGAATTGCTTTACAGGCTGAGGCTGATGTTATTGTCCTCGGCGGTATGGGTCTTAAATATGACGATTTTCTTTATTTTAAAGAAGAGCTTTCAAACGGCGGCGCTTTAAGTAAAACAGTTATGTTTATTCACACTGCATCTGACCCTACGGTTGAATGTATGATGATTCCCGATATGGCACTTGCAGTTGCAGAGCAGTTTGCTTTGCAGAACAAGGATGTTCTCGTGCTGCTTACAGATATGACAAACTTTGCAGATGCTATGAAAGAAATTGCCATCACTCAGGAACAGGTACCTTCAAACCGCGGTTATCCGGGTGACCTTTATTCTCAGCTTGCTTCCCGTTACGAAAAAGCAGTTGACTTTGATGATTCAGGCTCTGTAACAGTTCTTGCAGTTACTACAATGCCCGGTGATGACGTAACACATCCTGTACCGGATAATACAGGCTACATTACAGAAGGTCAGTATTATCTTAAAGGCGGAAGAATTGAGCCCTTCGGTTCGCTTTCACGACTGAAACAGAATGTAAACAGTAAAACCCGTAAGGACCATCGTATTCTTATGGACTCTATGATAAGATTGTATTCATCCTATAAAGAAACTTTAGAGAAGAAGAACATGGGCTTCTCTATGAATCGCTGGGATGAAAAATTATTAAAATACGGTCAGCTTTTTGAAAACAAGCTTATGGATTTATCGGTTAATTTAACACTTGAGGAATCACTTGACCTTGGCTGGCAGATTCTTGCAGAATGCTTCAGAAAAGATGAAACCGGCATCAAGTCAGACCTTACAGATGAATTCTGGCCTGTTAAGTAAGGAGGACTGAATTTTGGCAAAAATCAAATTAACCAAAAATGAGTTAAAGGTACAGAAAGATGCTCTTAAAATGTACCGGAGATATTTGCCTACACTGACACTTAAAAAGCAACAGCTTCAATCAGAAATAAGAATAATTGAAGCAAAGGCTGTTGCGGTGAGACAGGAACGTAAAAATCTGGAAAAAGGTTTTTCTTCATGGATTGCCGTATTCAGTGAAGAAAGTGCTTTCCCTGACGGAATAATCACCGTAAGTAACATCCGTAAAGGCACAGGAAATATTGCAGGTGTTACAATCCCCACTTTTGAGGGAGCGGATTTTTCCAGAGGAGATTATGATTTATATGAAACACCTCTTTGGGTAGATATTGCTGCCAATCATATGGAAAAAGCAATGTCACTTGATTTAGAGGCTCAGGTGTTGGATGAACAGGTAAGGCTTTTAGAAAAAGAATTGCTTTCTACTTCACAAAGAGTCAACTTGTTTGAAAAGGTTAAAATCCCCGAAACTCAGGAAAATATTAAAAAAATTTCAATTTATATGGCAGACCAGCAAGTCAGCGCTGTTGTGCGTTCTAAAATTTCAAAACGCAAAATAGCCGCCCGTGACGAAGCATCTTCCGAAACGGAGGTATACGCTGTATGATTGTACCAATGAAAAAAATATCCCTTATGGTTATGGGGGATAAAAAACGTGAAACTCTTAAAAAGCTTCGCAAAGCAGGCATTCTTCACATTGAAATAGCAGAAGGTTCAGGCAAAAGAATTGATGAATTAAAAGAACAGACTGCTTTACTTGAAAGCGCTGTTTTTATATTAAGCGAAAAGAAGTTAAAAGGCATTGAGCAAAAAGAGGCATCCTGCTCTGAAGCTCTTGCCGCGGCAGAAGAAATCACTTCTCTTGCAGAAGAAAAGAAAAATCTTCTTAACGAAAGGCTTATATTGACCTCTGAGCTTGAACGCGTTAAAGCCTGGGGCGACGTCAACCCTGACGATCTTGATGCTTTGTTAAAAAGCGGTGTTGATATTTCTCTTTATGAAATGCCAAAAGCTGAGTATGACGCACTTCCCGAAACGGTAAAAACCGTAAGCATGGAAAAAACTAAAAATTCAGTGAAGTTTGCTTTGATTAAACTCTGTGATGAGGATGAAGAAATTATCAACTCACTTAAAAGCTATCGCTTTGAGTTGCCTGAGATTTCAACTTCAGCTATGAAGCAAAAAATTGAAACAATCAACAAATCCGCAGAGGTAATTGACAACAAAATCAGCGGTTATGCAGAACTCAGGGACAGCATTAAAAATGCCGTCAAGGCCTGTGAAAAAGAAATTGAGTTTGAAGTATATGCTACAGGTATGGCAGACGAAAGCTTATCTGAAAGCAATGAGAAAGATATTTCCGTTGCATATTTTACAGGATATGTTGAAGAAGAAAATCTTTCACATCTTAAAGAAATCGCCAAAGAGAATTCATGGGGACTTCTCATTGAAGACCCCACAGAAGAGGACAATGTTCCCACAAAGCTTAAAAACAATAAGTTTGTAAGCCTTATTTATCCTCTTACTGACTTCCTTGGTACTGTGCCGGGTTATTTCGAATACGATATTTCAGGCTGGTTCTTAGGCTTTATTCTTATTTTCTTCGGTATTATATTCGGTGACGGAGTTTACGGGCTTCTTATCACAGCAGCCGCGGCTGCATTGATTATAAAAGCAAAAAAATCAAAAAAAGAAATACCTCCCGCGTTTCTGCTGGTCGGTCTTTTCGGTATCTCGACTATACTCTGGGGCACAGTAACCTGTACCTGGGGCGGTCTTCCTGCAGAAAATCTGCCTGTATTTTTACAAAAAATATCGATACCCGTTATTTCCAATGTTTATGCCGATAAAATATGGTATCCATTCTGGACAAACGGAACGGCAGGTCTTACAACCGCGCAGAATTTACAGATTTTCTGCTTCTCACTGGCACTTATTCAGCTTGTTATTGCGCATCTGAAGGTAGCAAAAAGAAACAGGAAGTCAATTAAAATCCTTGGTGATATCGGTTCAATATTGCAGCTTGTCGGCATATTTTATGTTGTTTTAAGCTTTGTTGTAAACCCGGAGGTTTTCAGCTTCGGATTAGTAATCGGCGGTATCCCTGTGGGAACGGTAGCACTTGTGCTTGTTATTGTCGGTTTTGTTATGAGCTTTATATTTGCAAACTATGAAGGCAGCATTGTTAAATCTATACTCGAAAGTCTTAAGAATATAGTTTCTGTGTTGCTTGGGGTTGTTAATGTTTTCTCCGACATAGTTTCTTATATAAGACTCTGGGCAGTCGGTCTTGCAGGTGCGGCAATATCTGCAACGGTAAATGAGTTAGCAAGTCCGATGCTTGGCAATTTTATGTTTATGATAATTGCCATAGTTCTTCTGGTGTTCGGCCACGGACTTAATATGATATTGAATGTTTTGTCGGTTATCGTTCACGGAATCCGACTCAACACTCTGGAATTTTCATCACATCTGGATATGTCCTGGAGCGGACATAAATTCAAACCATTTGAAGAAAAAATTAATTAAAGGAGAATTATTATGAATTTAGGTTTATTAGGCACAGCATTAGCAATGGGTATTGCCGCTATCGGTTCTGCAATCGGTATCGGTATCGCAGGTCAGGCATCAATCGGCGCATGGAAAAAGTGTTATATGAGCAACAAGGCAGCGCCTTTCATTCTTACGGTTTTTGCAGGTGCTCCTCTTACACAGACTATCTACGGCTTTCTTCTTATGCAGCAGATGAAATCAGCAGACGCTGAACCCATATTCCTTTTTGGTCTCGGTATTGCATCAGGTCTTGCAATGGCAGTTTCAGCTTATGTTCAGGGTAAAGCCGGTGCTGCAGGTGCAGACGCCCTTGCAGAAACAGGCAAAGGCTTCTCACAGTACATCACAGTTGTCGGTCTTTGTGAAACAGTTGCACTTTTCGCACTTGTTTTCAGCATGGTTGCTTTAGGCTAAATCAAATCATAAACCACAACAAAAAACAAAAAATCCGAACGATTTACCAAACGGTAAAAAGTTCGGGTTTTCTTTTTTTGAAACAGAATAACAGTTTCAATTTCAATCACAGCATAACAAAAAACAGATTGTTCATCACTTAAAGCCGTAATGAACAATCTGAATGTATGAATGATAACAATTTTTAGTGATATTCTGACTTTGTGGGAGTGATACTTTTGTGTTACGAAGGTTTTATTGAAACCTGCGTTTCAGTTATATTTTATTGGCCAGTAAACTTGCCAAGCGAATAAAACAAACAAGGACTTGCTTTCGCAAGTCCTTGTTTGTTTGTCTATGGGCTACGAAAAAGATATTTCTCACTTACTCATCAGGGATTTGAACTCTCACAATCTTTTTGTGGATTAAACCCAATTTTTTCAATAATTAGGTCAGGCGTAACATCTTCCCAGTAATTAATATAGATCAGTTTCACACCGTTTGCTTCACTTAATTCCAGTTTCAACCTATCACGCTCAACTTGCTTTTCATAATGTTCTTTTCCACCAAAATATTCTACCGGTTCAAAATGCTGTTTTCCTTGATATTCTATTGCTGTTTTTAAGCCGCATATGTAAACATCATATGACATACTGCCTTTAGCCGTTTTTAAGTAGTAAGGGTGGTATTGGTACACAACCTTATATTGCCGGTACAGTTTCTTAACAATATTGTATACCAGTTCCTCTGTTTTCCAGCGGTTTAAGGGTTTCTTATATTGTCCTCTTTCAAGTTTGTCGTATTTTCCAGATCGTGCATCATCCAATATTTCAGAAGGCAAGCTATATAAATCTGCCTCTTCTTTTACATAGATATCAACATAGTAATATGTTAATTGATTTTCAAGTCTCCAAAGTTTCTTCTTGCCATTCCAGGATAAAAACGCACTAATAAATTCTTTACTTAACCTATAATCAAGACTACTCGAACCATTTAATACAAGTGTTCTGGAATTCTTGTTTCCTAATTCAGCGCCTACCTTTAGAACAAAGTTGTGGACGGCTGTTTTGGTATACCCAATTCCTAACCCGATACTTCCATTGATATCTTTCATCTCAAAGATAACAAAGTGGTATAACTCTCCCGGGTAGGCGTTATATCTTTCAACTAGATTTAATTCAGGAAGAATATTATTTATTATTGGGAAACGATCTATTTCTTTTCTGTATGAATTAATTCCTCGAAACTTCAAATATTCAATCGCACAACGTCCATATTTGAATTTTCTCCTAAATCCTGCATAATTAAAACTAAATAGAGAATTATGAGTTAATTCTTGAATTACAATGTAATAATAATTACTTTTTTCTATAAAATCACCGCTGATGAGTTCACCAAAACTGTGCGGCGACAAGAAGAAATCCACAACAAGTTCATCTTCAATAACTAGTATAATTTCATCTTCAGAAAGTCTTTTCCTTTCAATGCTACAATTTAGCAGATATTCTTCTTCGTATGCTTTGACAACAGAAATAAACGTTTCTTCTTGGTTCATACTTGATAAATCTATTTTGGGTTCATTCATGATCATTGGTATCTTCTGCTTTCTTTGAGAATATATTATAGACAATTCTTATGGCGGCTACGATTTTTATCGCTAATTTTTCATTTATATGTGTGCTGAACCTTTTTATAAGCATATGAAAAAAACTTGTCTTTTTTTATATCACAAGCGTTTTTGTATAGGGAATTCAACGATTTACAATCGATTTTTGTGAAATGCAATGTATATGTGTATGCATTCTGAACTCGAGAAATAACGTAATCAATGCCGTCGGTTTTTTTCAAAACATCCAAAAACTCTTTTGCAAAAAATGGGCACATAGGTTTGGTGCCTTCCTTGGTAACTACGTAATTACCAATTGCGGTAATATCTTCTATATAAAAAGCAAAAATAATTTCTTTATTAGGGAAATTCTTTTTTATTGCATCTCTATAGTTGTTAATATTTTTAGCGTGCGAGTCAAATGCATCTAATAGGGACGAAATGTATCCTTCGTAAGAAAAACTCACATCAACCATAGTCTCTGTTACAATCGGATTTGTTCCTGTAAAAACTCGTTTATTTTTTAATTCTCGTTCAGCTGAAAGTTCAGCCATACGCATTTTACTGCCTTTTCGTGTTTTTCCAGAAGAGTCAAATTCAAAATCCTCTATACCCAGTACAATACTTTCGTTTTCATATATAATGTCGGGCAATCCTTTTCCCATTGTTTCACCTTGAATAAATGGTGCCTCGTCTGAAATTTCAGGTGCCCCGTCGCTATAATACTTTCTTTCTAAATCGCAGTTTTCTACATCTTTTATTAAATTCCCAAAAAACTTACTAGCCTCATGATCATGAAAATGAATAGTAGAATGTTTAATTACATATGCAAAATGCTCAGCTTCTCTTTTTTTGTAAATATCCCTAAAATGCATAGTGTCACCTTTTAGATTGCAAGTATCTTATTTGTTCGTAATAACCAAATCGAAATATTTTTATTTATTTGTTGTTTTGAATGAATGGTTGCACAAAATGTTACAAACGATTGTGCTTTTATAGGTTAATTATATATTCTTCGATAAGTATATCACACATTCGTTTTTCTTTCAATTCCCATTGAAAATACTTTGATAATATTCGTCTTTTTGTGAGAGTTCAAGTCCTGTCCGAGAAAAATATCTTTTTTGTACGATCAAACCGGAAACTGAAATTTTGCCTATAAAAACAGAAAAACCCTGATAAAATCAGAGTTTTTCTGTGGCTATATCTTTTTTGTAGCCCTTTGATGGTGGGAGAGGGTGGATTCGAACCACCGAAGTCACTGACGACAGATTTACAGTCTGTTCCCTTTGGCCACTCGGGAACTCTCCCCTATTAAATTAAAAAGCGTATGGAGCTGGTGGACGGACTCGAACCCCCGACCTGCTGATTACAAATCAGCTGCTCTACCAACTGAGCTACACCAGCGCACTCAACGCTCAATTACTTTATCATAAACTGAGCGTTTTGTCAACACTTTTTTTAATATTTTTTAAAATTATTTTTTTGTGACGCTTTTTGTGCTTTTCTCAGCTTTTTTGCCGGTTTTCCAAAGATGAATAACGCCCTCGTCATTAAGCAGTTTGAGCATAATCAATGTTATCGGGAAAAGGAAAAGACCGATAAAGCCAAGAATCTGAGTGCCAAAATACATAGCTGCTATTGTGAGCACCGGCGGCAGACCGAGACGGTCGGCAACAAGCTTTGGCTCAAGCACCTGACGAAGCACGAGAATAACAACATATATAACCACAAGACCTATAGCCATAGGGATATTGCCTGTAATAAGGTTGTACAGTGCCCAGGGAATAAGAATTGTACCCGTACCCAAAACAGGGATAATATCAACTATAGCTGTTATTGTGCAAATCACAAATAAATACCCTGATTCATAAATCCCTGCCAACTTAAGAATGTTAAGACCTATAAACAGCTCTGCAAAAGTGATAAGCATAATTGAGCCATAGGCTTTTACAAGCTTTTTTATTGTATCAAAAAGAATAACTTTGCTTTTTGATAACACAACTCTGTGATTATCGGCAAGTTGGTTTTTAAGAAATCCTACAAGTCTGTCATAATCCGATGCCATAAAGCATGCTGCAACAACAGCAACAACAACTGCAATCAATGCAGACGGAATTTCTTTAACAACGCCCCATATTCCGCCGCCGATAGGTGCAATAACTGACGAGAAATTAATCTCTGTACCTGATGCAGACTCAACAATCACACCTGCAGCTTCAGCAGCAGTCAATTCTTTGAATCTTTCAAGGGCATTTATAACAGATGCTACAAGCTTACCCTCAATTGAATCAGGGAAAATTGCAAGTGCCTTTGTTACCCAGGCTTCAACATTTTCTATAAGTGTGGGGAAATCCCTGATTTTTTCAGTTATAAATGAAACAAAATCTTTGCCTACCGAAACTATCTGTGCACCGGCTAAAGAAACAATAGCTGCTGCTATGAGAAGAAGTGTTATAACTAAAAATGTAGAGATTATACCCTTGCCTTTTTTAATTTTTTTGTAGCATGCATTTGTAGGCCTCTGAACAATCATAGCAACAAAAAATGCAAACACAAAAGGAAAAATCAGGCCGAAGCAATATTTTAAAATAAGGAACGCTGCGCCGAGTATAAGCGCAAAATAAGCAACATTAATTATACGGCCTAATCTTTTAGAAACTGTTGGAGTCATTAAATTTCATCTCCCTGAATTAACTCATATATACATTATTCAATTGATTTACAGTGTATGTAATATCAAATTTCATCAGTTTTTCTTTATCAATACATGGTGTTTCTTTCAGATTTATGTATCGGTCAATAATTTCTGCCCAATTTTTTGCCCCTGAATCAAGGGAAATAAATCGGCATCCTCCAAAATCAACCTCATCTGTAACATTTGATGAAACAAAGCATTGAAGCCCTGCTGCCTGAGCCTCAACAAGTGAAACGGGCAAGCCTTCAAATAGTGAGGGTAATAAAAAGATTGAGCAGCTATTAAGAATTTGGGGGATATCCGTTCTTACACCAAGAAGGTTAATGAATCGTGACAAGTCTTTTTCTTTTATAGAGAAAGAAATTTCATCACGCATTTCACCATCACCAACCCAGTTAAAAACAAAGTCTTGTCGTATTTTTGACAGTTCCTCAATAATATCGATCATAAACACAGGATTTTTCTGTGCGGAAAGTCTACCGACAGAAACAATATTGATTGTTTCCGATTTGCTTTCTATTCCTTGAACAGGGCTGTCGTCAGGACAGGTGAAACGGTTGAGAATGATGCCGTTGTTTATTACCTTTGCTTTTTTTGCACTTTTACCGTACATATAGTTATTTGCTTTTTTTGAACAACCGAGCAGACAGGTAGAGTTAATTCTTATCAAGTTCTTCATAATACCTTGATAAACTTTCTGGGCAAAGAGAAAAACAAAATTTTTGTTGCCCGTTATTCCGTATTGTGAAGAAGAATTGTGCGCGTGGCAGATCCTCTTTTTAATCCCTGCTTTTTTAGCAGCTCTCAAAACAACACCGTTGAGCAAATCCATATTTGCGTGAACGATATCGAATTTATTTTCTTCAAAAACTTTTCTGAGCGCTTTTATATAAACAAACTTCTTTTTAATCGAATCAAGGTCACATACACGAATAACTTTTGCGCCTAAATCCCTGACTGTTTTTTCATGAAGAGTATCTGTTCCTTCATCAATAGCAATAACAAAGTAAACATCATATTTTGTCATATCAATATGATAAGCAATATTCACAAGGAAAGATTCAATTCCGTTTGAAGAAAGTCCGTGTGTTACATACGCCAATTTTATTTTAGGCATAAAACCCCTCACTTTAATAAAAACTCTTCAACTAATTCTGCGCCGCAGGTAATACATTCACCACAGGTAACGCGATTGTTTACTTTAATATCACAACAGTTGATATCACCGCATCTTTTTTTGAACTCTTCAACGATTTGCGCTGCCGCTGAATAAGTAGTCATTTTTGATGCGGGGGCATCAGCGTTGCCGTCTGAATATTTAAGACCTGCAAGCATAACTGCGCCTGAAAGAGCGCCGCAGGTGGTTTCTCTGCCACCCATACCTGCGCCGAATGCTTCTGATGCACGGATAGCTGTTTTTAAATCAATGTCAAACAAATCGTGGTATGCCAAAACAACTGACTGAGCGCAGTTGAATCCTTTGCCGTGAAATTCATGTGATTTTTCAATTCTGTTCATTTTTATCAATCCTTATATTTTAAATCATGCCTCTTTAGGCTTTTTCATTGTAAGGCTGATTCTGCCTTTTTTCTCATCTACAGAAAGCACCCATACGGTAACAATCTGACCTACTTTAAGAGCCTCTGAAGGGTGCTTGATGAATTTATCTGTTATCTGTGAAATGTGAACAAGGCCGTCCTGGTGAACACCGATATCAACAAAAGCACCGAAATCAATAACATTTCTGACAGTACCCTGAAGCTCCATACCTGCAACCAGGTCAGACATATCCATAACATCTGAACGAAGCATAGGTGCAGGGAGTTCATCACGGGGGTCACGGCCCGGCTGAGAAAGCTCTTTTACAATATCGTGAAGAGTAGGTACACCGATATCAAGCTGATTTGCAAGGTTTTCTTCCCCCATTTTTTCAACAACAGCCTTAAGCTCGTCTGACTTACCTTTTGCAACTTCCTTTGCACTAAGGCCACAGATTTCAAGAAGCTTTTTAGCAGCGTCATAGCTTTCAGGGTGAACACCTGTGTTATCAAGCACATTCTTACTTTCAGGAACACGCATAAAGCCTGCGCACTGTTCGAAAGCTTTCGCACCTAATTTAGGAACTTTTTTAAGCTGTGAGCGTGAAGTGAAAGCACCGTTTTCTTCACGGTAAACAACAATATTTTTAGCAACAGTTGAGTTTATGCCCGACACTCTTGAAAGAAGTGACGGTGAAGCAGTATTAAGGTCAACACCGACACTGTTAACTGCATCTTCAACAACACCGTCAAGGGCGCCTGCAAGCTCTTTTTTAGGCATATCGTGCTGATACTGACCTACACCGATAGCTTTAGGATCAATTTTAACAAGCTCTGCCAACGGGTCCTGTAATCGTCTTGCAATAGAAACCGCACTTCTGAGTGAAACGTCAAACTGAGGGAATTCCTCGGCAGCTAATTTTGATGCAGAGTAAACAGATGCACCTGCTTCACTGACAACCATATACCCTGCCCCTGATTTAAGCTCTTTTAAAAGCTCGGCTGTGAAAATCTCAGTTTCTTTTGAAGCAGTGCCGTTACCGATAGCGATAATCTCAACGCCGTGTTTTATAATCAAAGATTTGATAAGCTGCTTTGCTTCAAGCTGTTTTGCCTGAGAGTGTGTGATGTAAGCAACGCCTGTGTCAAGAACTCTGCCGGTAGGGTCAACAACCGCAACCTTACAGCCTGTTCTGTAACCCGGGTCAAGACCTAATGCAACCTTGCCCTTAACAGGCGGCTGAAGCAACAGCTCTTTAAGATTCTGTGAGAATACTTTTATTGCATCACCTGCAGCTTTTTCTGTAAGCATTGAACGGATTTCTCTTTCAACAGAAGGGTAAATCAATCTGTCATAAGCATCTGCACCTGCAGCTCTGACAGTTTCTGTGCAAGGTGAGCCGTTAGCAAGAAGTGTTTCACTTGCAATAACATTTGAGGCTTTCACATTATCAAGAGTAACGCTGATTTTAAGGAAGCCTTCTCTTTCACCGCGGTCAATAGCAAGTACACGGTGGCCTGCAATTTTGCTCACAGGCTGTGAAAAATCATAATATTGGGTATAAACACTTTCAGCGTCTGCATCGGCCGCCTTTGAAACAACCTCACCCGATACAGTGAAAAGATTACGGAGTCTGCGGCGGATATTGGCATTGTCAGAAATATCCTCAGCAATAATATCCATAGCTCCCTGTAATGCATCTTCAGGTGTTTCAACACCCTTTTCAGCATCAACATAATCTTTTGCCATTTCGTCAGGGTACGGCGAATCTTTTTCCTGAGCAAAAATTGCATTCGCAAGAGGTTCAAGACCTTTTTCGCGGGCAACAGATGCTCTTGTCTTTCTCTTTGGTTTGAACGGGCGGTAAATATCTTCAATCTCTGCAAGAGTCTGAGCGTTCACAAGGGCAGCTTCTATTTCTTCTGTCAGCTTTTCCTGAGCTTCAATAGATGAGCGCACTTCTTCTTTGCGCTTTTCAAGATTTCGCAGATACTCAAGCCTTTCTGATATTTCACGCAAGGTCTGGTCATCAAGTGTACCGTGAGCTTCTTTACGGTAACGGGCAATAAAAGGGATAGTGTTGCCGTCATCAATAAGAGAAACCGTGTTTTCAACCTGCCATGTCTGAATTTTAAATTCGTCAGCTATTTTCTTAATTATATCCATAATAAAACCTTCTTAATCAACAGTTATTGCATCTTTTGTAAAAAGTAATGAGCAGGGAAGATCCTCTTTAAAGAACTCTACCTTAAAGAAGATATTATCTTTTCCTGAAGCATCACTCCATTTTTTATAAAAATTTTCTAATCCGCCTGTTTTTCTGAATTCTGTTACAAACTCTTCAATTTCTTTTCCGTTATCAATTTCATGATATCTTCTTGAGTTAAAAACAGTGCAGTCACCGTCAACCGTTGCCGCTACACCTATAGCAAAATCGTCAATAATATGACTTGTTTTGTTATAAAAATCGCCGTAGCAGACATCGATATTCTTAATGTTTTCTGTTTTTAATTCAGGCAATTCATAAGTAGCCTTTGTGTAGGCATAACGGGTATACTCAGATTTAGCCAATGTATTTTTTTCTAATATAACATTACCTCTTTTGCGAAGGTAATAGTTTGTTTTTTGCTCTTTTTCAAAAAGAGGGACATATCTTGATGTAAAAAGCTCTTTTGACACATAGTCTTTATCAACAATAAGAAGGCACTGTGAAAGAGATTTATCTTTAACTGTAACTGTACCGCCTTTTTCAAATCGAGTGCCGTTATATTCAAGTGTTGTGCTGTTGACGCGTTTAAGCAACGGGTCATTGACAGACATATCGTTTTTTTCAAGATTGGAGGTAACAAAAACGATACCTGCAACGATCAGAGAAACTGCAACAATAGCAGCTGTTATGATAATTATAAGTTTTGATTTTTTCATAATTTACCTCGTTTTCAACTGTCTGATATCTGTACCGTCAAAGCAAAGAAGTGTATATTCACTTAAGATTCTGGATGAAATTCTTTGAGAATATACTTTTTCAAGCTCTTCAAAAGTCAGATTAGTGCTTATGATAGTTGGTTTGTCAGATAAAAGCCTTGTGTTGATAATATTATAAATTGCAGAAACTGTGAATTGAGTGCTGAATTCCGTACCTAAATCGTCAAGAATCAGAAGGTCGCATTCAATGAGTTTTTTCTCGGTATCGTTGTTAGAGCCTCTGCCGAATTTTTCGCTTTCGAGCTTATTGAGGATATTCTGCGCTGAAGCGTAAATAACCCCATATCCCCGGTTGATAACCTGACCTGCAATTGCAAGTGAAAGGTGCGTTTTACCAAGACCTGTTTTACCTGCCATAAGAAGACTCGGTGAATGGGACGAGAAGTTAGCTGCATAATCTTTGCAATAATCAAAAACTGCGCTCATTCGTTTACGCGGTGTGATATCACCGCCGTTATCAGGATAATATGAAAGCTCAAAATTTGTGAATGTGCATTTATCAACGGGGAATCTGCTGCAAAGCTTTTCATAAGCAATACTTCTTAATATAAGCTTGTGGCACGAGCACATTCTGCCGTTTTTAAAGCCTCTGTCATTACATTGTGAGCAATAATATTTAACCTTAAGATAATCTTCCGGATATCCGTTATCTTTAAGAAGCTCTGCCCGTCTTCTCTGCGCATCAAGATTGGCTTTTTCAAGTGATTTTATGTAATCCATTGAATCATCACCCATACCGAGCGCCTTGATAACAGAAAGACCTGCTGCAGCCATTTCCTGCTCGATTTTAACAAGCTCAGGGAATTTTGCAGCTATTTCGTTACGGTGAGCCTTCTGCACTGCTTCTGCACTGTTGCGGCGTTTATCAAGCTCCTTGCGGGCCTGTTCATATTCTGAAGGGGAGTATGTCATTTTTATTCTCCTTTATTATAAACGGGAAGTCGGTCTGCTCTGCGTTTGAATTCGTCCATATCGTAAGACGAAGATGTTTTTGCAGCCTGACCCGTCTGTTTTGGTGTAAACGGCTTTGCTTTTTCTTTCTCTGTATCTTCAGGGTTTTTGTAGCCTTTCTGATACCAGTCTTTAAGAATAGCATCCATATATTTAAAGCTTGTCCTTGCGCAATTATCAGCCATGATTTCATAAGCACAATAAAGCATATCAACCGAAAATTTATATTCGTTGACCCACGTGAGCAGATATCTCGACTGTGAAGATGTAGGCTTCGGGGTCTGAATACCTGTCAGACGTGTAAATTTGTTCCATACATTCTGGCAAGTGCTCAGGTTAGATATAATCTCATCCGCTTTTTCAATAGAATCGATTTCTCTTTCGCCCCATTGTTTCGCAATTTTTTCCATATAAGCAAAAGAATCTTTACCTATGCTCATACAATAATCAACAAGCATAAATATAACCTCAACAGGCAGACCGTAATGGTCGTGCATCATAAGAAAACAGCTCTGACCTGCATAGCCTATGGTTTTGCCCATTCTTGCCTGAACTTCATTAAAGAACATCTGCAGTTCAGGATTTTCCTGGCAGCGTATACGAATCTGCTCTTCACTTGGTCTGATTGTGGGCAGCTCAGGCAATTCTTTTTTGGGGGCTATATTCATTGACGGTGCAGCTTCAACCTCTGTGGCAATTTCAGAGTTGAGAATGCCCACCGATGCCCAATACCTTAAAGCCTCCTCCACATTGGGAACAGGCTTGCCTATGTTTTTGGATATTACTTTTGCATCAACAGGCTCAGAGATGTTGCGAAAAATCCATAATATTGATTTGATTTGTGATTCGTTTGCCATTTTGAGATATTTGTCTGTAATATCCCCGGGCAGACCAAACATATTGCCCCATACGGCAGGATTGATAGAATAACTCATACCGACACTTTTCCTTTTACATAACTATACATACTAATTATACCTCATAAGTCAAGAAAATGAAATGCTTTTTTCAAATTCTCAACAGCAAATCAAAATCCACAACTTGTAGTGTAAAGATAATTATATAAATACAATTCTTTTGTCAAAATGTAAAAAGAAAGTTGTATTTATATTTTTTTGTGTTAATATAAACACAAAAAGGGAGGTAACAGTATGGATACAACAGCATTATTTAATATAAGCTACGGTTTATATGTTCTCACAGCTAAAGAGGATGATAAGGATAACGGATGTATTATAAACACCCTTATTCAGCAGACCAGCTCACCTCTTAAAGTGAGTGTAACAGTAAACAAAGCAAACAAAACCCACGATATGATTAAAAACACCGGCGTATTTAATGTGTCAATGATTTCTGAGAACGCACCGTTTTCACTTTTTGAGCATTTTGGTTTTCAGAGCGGTAAAGATGTTGATAAATTTGAGAATTTTTATAACAGTGAGCGTGCGGAGAACGGAGTTTATTATATCCCGGGTTACACAAATGCCTATGTTTCATGCAAGGTTGAGCAAGAGGTTGATTTAGGTACCCACACAATGTTTATAGCTTTGGTTACAGACGCTCATACTCTTTCTGATTTCAAGAGTATGACATACTCTTATTACCACGCAAATGTCAAACCGAAGCCACAGTCAGACAACAAAAAAGGTTACCGTTGCAAAATCTGCGGATATGTGTATGAAGGTGAGCCTTTACCCGAAGATTTTGTTTGCCCTTTGTGTAAGCACGGCGCAGAGGATTTTGAAAAAATCTGAATATTGTAAACAAAAATGGCGCTGTGTCTTTTGGACACAACGCCATTAAATTTATCTTAGTCAGCATATACAGTTACAGGGAGTTGGTCAACTGTGACAAATGCTGATTTTGTGTTTCTGACTCTGATGTTATAGATTTGGTCGCCTAACTGACTGAAATTCATCTTTAATGTCCATTTTCTCACACCGTTTTCATCGGTATATGTTGCATTCGCTTCTGAGAATGTCCATGTGTTTGAATCTTTCATCAGCTGAACCTTCACTGTATCATCTGAGGTTACTATTTCAAGGGTGTTTACTCCGCAATATATTACTCCGTCTTCACC
>JBGVPE010000004.1:0-6877 GCA_045126895.1 Acutalibacteraceae bacterium
CAAAAATCCTTTAGTTTATAAATCTGTTGGAACTTGGGAGGAATAACAAATATGTTTTTTGATATATTCAGACGAAAGAAAAACAAAGCCATTGGTGAAGACATTATATCTGAAGCCGATGAAAAATGGAACAGAATGTGGGATTTATGGGCAGAGGGTGAAATTGAATCTCCGTATAATGAGCTTATGACTTATCAGAGTGAAGTTAATAACGGCGGTCATCATCAGTATTTTCTTAACACTGAAAACAATGGTGATGTTCGTAAGAATGTTGACACCTTATGCACTATCCTTCCCGGTGTTCTCACAGATAATATTAAATCAGCGTTTAAGGCTTATATTGAATTGGAACAGGATAAAAACATTGAAGCAAATGAAGAAATATTAGAAAAATGCGATGATGTGTTTTATGAGAATGAGGAAATGATAAACGGCTTTTTAGAGAGTTTTTTCAAGGAAGCTGAAATATGAGTAGTGAAAAAATCATCAACAAGCGAATATTCGGTTTTGTCTTTTGTTTTGTTATTATGCTTATATTTTCTTTGTTTTGGTTTTTACTTGATGAAATAATATTAGTAATAATATGCGGTTTAATATCACTTTTACAAATTGCTTTTATTATCATAACACCCTGCTGTTATATATTTTCTGAAGAACGCTTAATAATAAAATACTGTTTAGGTTCAGAGGAAAATATACCGTGGCAGCATATACGGGCGATAGTAAAGCTTCATGAAAATGCATTTAAATATACCTCTATTGCCACCTACAAGATATATTATTACAGCAAAGAAAAGCTTCCGTTTTATATGCAAGGCATAATAAGTAAAAACAAAATGACAACCGCTCTTATGAAAAAATATTGCAAGAAAGATTTAATCGATACTTAAAGGATACCTTGATGTTAAATGAGGAAATGATAAATGGTATTTTAGAGAGTTTTTGCAAGGAAGCTGAAATATGATTGAAGCATATAAAGAAACATTAGAATACATAATCGAAACTATTGTAAAATCATATACAATTATTTTATCTGTTAATTTAGTTGCGTTGATTGTGTGTGTTCTTTTGAAAATTAAATGCAATCTAAAGAAAAGATGTGATTATTGTGAAAAAGAGTGTTAAGCTTCTTTTTATTATAGTGCAAATAATAGTAGTTTTATGTTTGCTATTTGTGTTTGCTTCTGAGAAAACAACAAACAAAATAGACAGTATAAAAGATTATGAAACTGTTTTTAAAGATGTTGACTATTTGAAATTTTATATCGGAGATAATAATTTTTACAGTACACAATCCCCGAACAAAGAGATAAAAACAATTAAAAAGGTTGAAATCAACGCTAATCCCATTTCAGAAGACAGAAGCAAGGACAGAGATTTTGAACATAAAATTATAGTCAATAACGATTATATAATTTACATAAATAACGATTTCTCTGAATTGTGGTTGGATGATACGAAAAATATAAATATCAATTACATAGGGAACTCTTGGAATAAAAAAGTAGAGGAAGGTATCCTGCCTTCATTTTCATACACTATTGAAAATCCTGAGATTCTTAAAGAGTTGTTTGAGCAGCACAGTCAACACCTCAACTAATAATAAATCCCCGTTGCCGCAGTACACCTGCCTCAACGGGGATTTATCATATTTACCAATGCTGAAAAATAATACATTTTCATTATTATAATAACTGCACCCACCAAATATTTTCAATAGACCAAATCGGTCACTTGAAACCGTAAAACACATCCCGTTAAGTCAGTAATTTTTCTGCACTTAACGGGATTTTTCTTATTCAAGCATCAATTTAACCCTGCAAACACCGAGAGCACTTTCACGCTTGATTATTGTTTCGGGAATTCTCGACAGACACTTTTTGCTGAAAATTGTGCTGTTGTAATAACAGTCAAAGCTTGCGACGGGAAGTACAACCCATTCACTGTCATCTGTTTTGTTAGCAAGACAGTAGCAAACTACATCCCGCACAGCTTCAAAGGGTAAGCCTTTTTCATCACACATAACAACCTTTGAATGAAATTCAATCGGTAAAGAAACTGCTTCCATTCTTAAGGGTCCGAGTTCAAGTGCATCTGCAATAATATAGTCAAACTTCAGTACCCAAGTACCCTTTGTGTTTATGGAAAAAGCGGGAATCTGCATTTGTTTAACCTTGTTTTTCCAAGGCGTTTCAAAGTTCTTGGCTATTAAAGATATTCGCTCAAGGTTGTCGGTACTTATTACACTTGCATTGCACAAAGCAAATAAGTGTATGTTTTTGATATGACTGTAAAACCAACCTTTACCGTCTTCGGTTACAAGCTCAGGGAAATCTTTGTTTAAATGCTTGAAGTTTACATCTGAATCATCCTTTTCTTCGGGTACACTGCACCAAGCACAAAGAGCATTTCTTGCATATTCAATTCTGTCATAAGGATTTCCGTCTTTTAAACTTCCGTCAGTATTGTGAAAGAGATAACCTCTTGCAATTACTGTGAGTATTCTGCCGAGCCCCTCAAATTCGGTCAGGGTTTTAAAACTGAACCTGCCGAGAAATGAGAGGTCTTTTTTGTTTATACAAAAGTATGAGGGTTTAGTAACATAGCTCTGAAACTCTTTCCATTCGTTTGTCATTACCATAACCTCCACTTCTTCTTTTTAGGTTCCTCAGACGGAATACTGCTGTCAAGAGTTAACCGTAATACAATGTCCGGTAAAACCTCAAGAGCAAACTTTCTTTTGCCGAGAGCAACGGCACATTTTACCACCTCCTCGGGATTGAGTGACGGTGCGGCATTTCTTGTCCTTATGGGAAACATAATATGCTTGCAGTTGGAGATAATCTGATTTTTAGCATCGGCAGTATGCTTTATGCCCGAAACCATAGCCTTCATCTGAGGAGTGTCTCCCTTTTGGGAAAGATAGTTTTTCTTAAGACTTCTGTTGCGGTGCATATCATCAAAATCGCTGATAACATCACCAAGCATACGGTAGCCGCCACATCTGAAATCACAGAAAAGACGGACAATATTCATATCCCAAGTGGAGTCTGTAATTTCATAAAACCTTCTCACTCTTTCTTCGGGAGGTGTAAACTGCCAATCTCCTGCAATGAGCTGCTGTCTTGCCAGACGCACCTGATAACTGCTCATTTTATCAAAGGCTGAATAAATCTCATCAACAGAAAATTCCTTTTCCTGACCTTGTGCCATAAGAATACGGTAAACATCATTTTGCCGCTTCATATCTTTTTCGGTATGAGTCAAAAAGCGTATCCTTTTAAAAGCAGTTTCATAATTGGATATCAGAGTCTTAACTCTTTCAAGAGTGGTACTGTCAAGCTTTTCTTTCCACTCAGAATCTGCGGCAAAGGCAAAAAGCTCGCTGTCTTTTGCAGGCTTGTCGGTTGCCTTTTCTGTTTGCATAGCCATACTGTAAGCATAATAGGGCAGCTTTTCAAGGTTTGATGTAATACTGTCCCAATTAATGCAACCAAAGTATTTTGCCAGCTTTTGTGCTTTTGTAGGCTCATACCATTCTGCAGTATCACCTTGGTCAAAAATATCCTTGTATTTAAGGAAGCGGCTTCTTTTTATATTCCGTGCTTCAAGGTATGTTGATAAATCAGGCTTGATACCGCTTTTGGCTGAGTCTATCTCAAGACCTGTAAGAATTGCGAGGGTTTCAACCTCTTCAAGAAAGGCTTTTCTTTCTTCGTCGGTGATGCTTTCGTCGTAAGCAATAACACCTCTGCAGAGAGCCGCATTACTTATCTGACCGACACGGGAAGAGAATGTATCTTTAACCGTGGCAAATCTTGCCTCCCAGTCATTTGCATCAGATACTAAAGGCTCGGCAGTGGGTATTTTAAGTACAGGAAGAACTGCACTGCTTCTCTTTACACAAGCATTTACAAGCGGGTCTGCAACTGTTTTAATCATATCACCGTCATAATCGGCTCCGCCAAGCCGTTCAGGGATGAGAGAACGGGAGTCAACCATTATTACATAGTGAAGATGAGAAAGATACTTCTCACGGATAACACCTACATTCTTTAAGGATATTGCAATAACCTCTTCATTTCTTGCTATATGGGGACTGCGAAGAAGAGTATAGCTATCATTTTCTTTATACGTAGGCATAGGAGCATACATAATGTTATCGTGAAGCTGCTCTTTTTCAAGTCTGTAATATGCAGGTGTTTCACCCTCGGAAGACTTAACTATATATGCAAGAAGCTTCATAAGGTCATCAGAAAGATAACGGTTATCACCTGACACTAAAAGCTTACCCATGGAATATTTGTCAGCTATGCTTTCAGCCTTATCTGAAAGCTCTTTCTGAAACATAGGCTCACCCATAAAGAGAGGATTTTTGCGAATTATATCCGAATAAATATCACCTTTTCCGAGAAGATAATTTTTTCGTGTTTCCTTATTACCTATGAAGCTGAAATATGCACTTTCCGTTGTTTTGGTAATCCAATTTTGCTTTTCGGCTTCGGGAGCATCTTTCCATCCCAAAGGTAAATCAGCAGGACGGAATTCATCATTCATTATTGCAAGAGTATTGAGAAACTGATAATTAAGCTCAATAGTGTCGGGAGTATATTCTCTGTCCTTGCCTGAAACATAAAGGGCGTGCTTATACTTTCTGCAGCGGTACATATATTCTTTCCAAGAAAGACCGTTTTCCGTCATCCATCCAAAGCCCTTGAACATACTTTTAGTAAGGATAATATCAACATCGGCAGGATTATGCTTAACGCCGAAAATATCAGTGATAAACGGTACACCGAGCTCACTGAAAAGTGAAGCAAAATCCACCTCGTGAACAACACCCTTAATATATGGAAGACGAATCTGAAAGGAGTGGTGTCCTTCTTCGAGCTTTCCTGCGAGCCTTGGCGAAATCAGACCTTCACCGTCAAACTCAGTTATCTTGACATCAGTTTTCTTCTGTACTCTTGTGTACGTGCGTACAGAGTTATCTGTACCGTCATCGGCTACGGTAATAACGTCAACATCTTTTACAACGGATTCGGGATTGTCAATAACAATAATTCTCTTTTCGGAAAGGATATCTTCATCGTTATATCTTTTGCCGCTTGTGAAAAGCAGAGCGTTATATGCATAAAGCTTACTGAGCTGACACTTGCCGATAGTCATACCCAGCATCATTCTTTCCTTAAGTGCCTCATAAATATCCGAGCGTACAAATGAAAGTCTGTTGTCACGGCTCATAGATGCAGAGCGTTCAAAGGCGATATATGTCTTATCCTCTTTGCCGAAATTAATCTTTATACCCTTCGGCTTGAACATCTCTTTTGCGAGCTCCTGCAATTCAAGTATTCTGCCCACAGGCATACGGTTAAATATACCCGAGAAATCTACATAAACAAAAACATCACGAAGAGCCTCGCACAGAAGCTCATTATTGCGGAAACCATCACCGTAAAGGATACACATAGCCTGATGAAAAATCGGGCAGTCATCCTGCAAAGTATTTTCTGTACGGTATTCATTCGGGATAGATGTTGAATCAAAACAGAAATCATATCCGTCATCTGTTTTGCGGGCCGTTGAAATTATACTGAGAGCCGAAATTTCAGGTATCAGATACTTTTGGTTTTTCATACTGTTCTCCCTGATAATTATTGATTGTTTTCAGTATATCACAGGAAAATTTATATTGCAATCGTTATTATATTAACTGCCCCCACCAAATTGGTTTTAGTATATCAGATGGAGGCAAAACGGCAAAGAAAAACTGCCCTCACGAGGAGAGCAGTTAACAATCAACATTATTAAGTTATTTTAAAAGCAATAAAATATACCGGAAAATCATAACCATCTCTTGAGAGAATTATTGTTGCAATTCTTGTTGCGGCATTAGGGTGGGCTAAAACGCGAAAAGGACTATGTATTTGAAACGGGAAAATATACTTTTCAATATGAAGATAATACCTATTCCAAAACGATTCAAAATCAGCAGAGCAAACATATGCTACAATAAATGTTGCAGTACCTAATGCATTATAATTATCAACTGCTTTCTTTATATGGATATCAATATACGAAGTGTTTACGCTATCCAATTTTAGACCTTCAAATATTGCTATTTCCTTTCCTTCTTTTGTTAACAGAATGTCAACTTCGGCAGCATCTTTTCCGGTTGATGAAATACCATGACGTGTTTGGTCTTTTGTTTCATCATAACCTTTCATCAAAAGCATATCCCTAAAAGAATCATTAATACTATTTTCAGAACTTGTGGAATTAAATGAAGGGTTCAAGCAAATCCGTTCACCAATCTGCACCAAATCATTAAGAACATTTTCAGCAGCTTCAATATCAGAATTTAATCTTTCAGTGTTAGAAGTGGGAATTATCGTTGTTTTAGTTGAGGTTCCTGAATCAAAATAAAAAACATCATTTACAAGAAATCCAGATTCTGATGGCTTTAACGCTCTTGCTATTGCACCTTCAAATATGTCACTTGAAGCCTGTAATAAAGCAATATCCTCTTTGGTACCTTCAAAAGTAAAATCAAGAGCTTTTTTGTTCCAATGCCCTCTTATGCCAACATAAAAAGCCAAACCAATATCATCATATTCATACTTGCAACGCTGAAAAGCTTTTGCTTCATTTGTATTACCAAATTGCTCTAAAAACTGACTAACTCGTCTATCAAAATTTTCAGGTAATTTATATGTGAAATCAAATTCTCCCATTAATGCACCTCCTAAATAAATATAAGTAATTATATCACAATTCCAAATCAAATTTCAATCCGTTTACATACACCTGTTACTCCCAAAAGTAGCAGGTGTTTTTTTATATTCAAAATTCAAATGAAAGGAGTGTTTATCTTCAA
>JBGVPE010000005.1:0-9958 GCA_045126895.1 Acutalibacteraceae bacterium
ATGTCGGCTCATCACATCCTGGGGCTGAATTCGGTCCCAAGGGTTCGGCTGTTCGCCGATTAAAGTGGTACGCGAGCTGGGTTCAGAACGTCGTGAGACAGTTCGGTCCCTATCTGTCGTGGGCGTAGGATATTTGAGGAGTGCTGTTCCTAGTACGAGAGGACCGGAATGGACGCACCTCTGGTGCACCAGTTGTCATGCCAATGGCACGGCTGGGCAGCTATGTGCGGAATGGATAAACGCTGAAAGCATCTAAGCGTGAAGCCACCTCCAAGATAAGATATCCCATAGCTTAAGCTAGTAAGACCCCTCATAGACTATGAGGTTGATAGGCTGCAGGTGTAAGGTCAGTGATGGCTTCAGCTGGGCAGTACTAATAGGTCGAGGGCTTGACCATGTTTGGTTTCTACGATTTCTTTATTTGATTGGTCTTTCAATCCACTCTCTTCACTTCTTCTTCCCTTTGTTCAGTTTTGAAGGTGCGTAAGTAAATATTGATTTTAAACCACAGTTTTTACTGTGGTTTTTATTTTTATATTCATATTTGTTGACTTATTGGCAAAAATGTAATATTATGATAGTGTATTTAAATGTACCTTGGAGGATTATTTTATTATGAAATCTAAAATATCCAGAGTTTTTACGCTTTTTCTTGCACTTTGTATGATATTAACTGTTGCGCCTGTAAGTTCATTTGCAGCTCCTGCTAAGGCGCCTTTGTTCGAAATTTCTGATGAGTATATCAAGCAGGGTGAAGAATTTGAGATTTCTATCAAGTTTGCACGCGGAATTTCTAAATTGATTGACCCTGTTGCTGCTCTTGATGTGTGTTTGGAATACAATAAAGATGTATATACATTTGTTAGCATGGAAATTGGCAAAGGTTTGCAAAAGGCTTTTGATAAAATCACAAGCAACGAAACCACGTTAGATAAAGGTGACTACATCTATAGTGCAGGCACTGATACTCCCGGTATAGTCAAATGGAGTCTTTTAACTCTTGATTCATTTGTTTTCGTTAAGGGTGAAGAGTTTATGAAGGTTCGCTTTAAAGCTGTTGACCTGACTTCACCTGATAAGAACTATAACTTTAAGATTAAGGTTACAAACGCTGCTGCACCGGATACTCTTGCTAATATGACATATTATTTCACTCAATATACTAATAATATGGAATTAGAACCTATTGTAGTAACTTTTTCAGAGTGGAATTATATTGAAAATATGAATGGTTTCCGTCTTGAAAAGTACAATGGCAAAAATGTTAAATCAATCCGTATTCCTGATACTTACTACGATCCTGCGCTTAACAGCAAAGAAGCACCGGTTGTTTCTGTTGCTTCCAGCGCATTCAGAGATAATGATGAAATCCGTGAGATTATAATCGGAAGAGGTATAAAAGAAATTGGTGCTGCAGCATTTATGGCGTGTTCAAAGCTTGAACATGTAGTTGTATATTCACCGGATGTGGAAATTGGTATGTTTGCTTTCTTCGGCACACCTTCATCGTTAGTGATTAAATGTGCTAAGGGTTCAACAGCTGATAAATATGCACAGGCTAATAATATTAAAGTTGAATATTTTGAAGATGTTAATGATTGCACTTATGAAGGTATAGATGAAATCTTTTACTATAATGGTAACCCTGTTGAATTTTCTGATCTGAAAGTTTATAATTCGGAAAATGAGCTTATGACACCCGGAACAGATTATTCTGTTTCATATAAAAACAATATTAAAATCGGTAAAGCTCAGCTTATAGTTGAGGGCTTTGGTGAATATGGTGGGTTTAAGACAATTGATTTTGATATTCTTTGCCCGTATCATACTTCAGGTTCAAAATATTATACTGAAAAAGCGGTCTATGATAATTGTAATGATGGCGGTAAAGTTGTTAAAAACTGTACTTTCTGCAAATATCATGACGAAAGCACAATTTTACCTGCCAAAGAACACGATAATTGCTCATGGGTAGATATTGAAGATTCAACCTGCGCAGTTGAAGGCGTTAAACATCTCATATGCTCAGATTGTAATAAAATTGTTGAAGTTGGTGTAATCAACAAAAAACCTCATAATGATAGCGGAGAATGGATAAGATTGAAAGACCCCACATGCGCAGAAGAAGGTCTTGATGTTGTATATTGCGCTGATTGCAAGCAAATTGCTAAAGAAAAATCAGTTAGCAAATGGGGACATTCTTATGAAACAAAAATTCTCAAAGAACCTACTTGTCAGGAAAGTGGATTACAGGCTGACGTTTGCAGTATTTGCTCAGATGAAATCAATGTAATTGAGTTAGATATAGTTGAATGTGATATGCAGTGGGTTGTTATCACCGAGCCCAAATGCGGTGTTGAAGGTGAGCAGAGTTATCAGTGCAGATTTTGCCACAAACAGCATGAAAGTATTGAGAATAAACCTGTGGAAGCTTTGAAATGTGAAGCAGGTGACTGGGTTGTTCTTGCTGAAGGCAGTTGCACAGAAGATGGTGAAAAAGTTAAATACTGCATTAATTGCGGTGAAGTTTTAGAAAGAGTAATTACTACTCACGAAGGCCATAAGCCTGAAAATGATTGGACAATAGTTACAGAACTTACCTGTGTTCAGGACGGATACAAAATCAAGAGCTGTACTGTATGCGAAGAAGTTGTAGATTATATCAAAGTAACTGCGCAAGGTCATAAAGAGGGTAATGTTGTAACTACACCTGCTACTTGCACAGTAGACGGCTCAGTTAAACACTATTGCTCAAACTGTAGCCAGGTTTACAAAGAAGAGGTTATTAAAGCACAGGGTCATACTGACGGTGAATGGCGTAAGATTGATGCGACCTGTAAAAAAGAAGGTTCAAACAATCTCCATTGTAGTGTTTGTGATGAGGTTATCAAAAGTACTGTCATCAAAAAGCTTAAGCATACTGAGGGCGCATGGACAACGATTTCACTCCCTGATTGCGATACAGACGGATTGAAGCATAAGCCTTGTACAGTCTGCGGCGAATCAATTGAAAAAGAGATTCTGCCTGCCAAGGGTCATCTTCCTGTATTCTCAGTTGAAAAATTGCCGACATATAACAAAGAAGGCCGTGAAAAAGTAACCTGCGGTGTATGTGGTGATTTAATCACTTACATCCCTACCAGAAAAGTCAAGCCTGATATTGATAAATCAGGTACAGTAAACTCTATGGATGCATTGTTGATTCTTCAGCATATAACAGGTCTTAAACTTATTAATGAAGAAACACTGAGGAATGCTGATCTTGACGGCTCAGGCTCAATAAACTCAACAGATGCCTTGCTTGTTCTTCAGCTTTCAACAGGTATGATAACTGCATAATTTCAAATCTCCGATAATTTTTTATCGGAGATTTTTTTATTCAGTCTGTGTTTCTTCAATGTTGAATTCTGACAAAACTCCTATATTTTCATAACAAACGAATTTGCCTGTTACTTCGGCCGAATTGTCAGCGATTTTAACATCTGATGAAAGAACCTGCTTCCCGTCAGAAAAAGTATAAACCTTATTCATAAAGTCACTTAAAGAAATAAGCTTAGCTTGGTTTAAGTTAATTTTTTCATTTGAATTCTGTGATAAAAAATATTCATCATAAGAAAAACCTATTGGTAAAGCTTTACCGTTATAAGATATATTTTGTTTGTGTGTGAACTTTTTGTCATGTTTTTGAGGCGGCTTCCCAAGTGGGATTTTTATGCCGAAAAATTCAAGATAAAAGACTTTGTTTAACGATACATTTTGTATAGCTTTCAGATTAAGGTCAGTTTTAGTTCTTAAAATTGTTTCGGTGCGCCCTACAGCGTATCCATCAGCCTTTGTGAAAGACACTGTTTCATCTCTGTTAAAAGCGGTACCGCTTATAAGAATTTCACCTTTTAAAACAGGGTTAAATGTTTTTGCCTGAACGGTGCCGCAGTACGGTTCAAGAATGATCAACTGAGCGTCTTTTGATGCCGTAAGATTAAAATATCCATCAATATGTTTTATGGGCTTTGTGCTTTTACCTTCAGTCACATCAATATAAACGCAACATCCCTTTATGCTCACCGCAGCCCACGAAAGCTGTGGAATATCTGAACAAGTGTCGAGGGAAATCTGGTTTGCATTAAGGTTTTGAGTTTTTGTGCCGATTACAAGACCTGCATTTTGCGCAGCAGCCAGGATTGTATCAGAGGGTACATTGATGTTGCCGCTGATATCAACAACCCATACTCTGCCTGACAGAGAAGCAACACATACTATAAAAAACAAAGCTCCTATCAGCAGACCGACTCTGCTTCTGAAACGGTGAATAAGAAAAGGTACACCTGTTGTTTTATTTCTGCGGACCCTGACACCGCTGTTTCGCGCAACAGGTATGATCTTTTTGTAACCGTTAATGGTGGTGCATGCGTGAAAACTGTCATTGTTATAGCTGAGATTCCATAAAGGTATGTCGTATACTGAGCATAAATTTATAAATCTTTCACCAAACCCTCCGTAGCCATTAAACTCAATATAACCGCATAAAAATCTTAAAAAAGCGACAAAAAACATAAGACCTCCTAATTGATTTCGATATTGAGAATATGGCCGTCAATAGTTACTTGAGAGGAGCAGAAGCTGCGGATAGAAAGGTTGTTGCCTATCACACTTACAATATTTTTGCCTATGCTTATCCGAATGACACCGTCACTGTATTCGTTTATATTTTTGCAACCGTCAACCACAGCGCAGGAGTTAAAGACCTCTATATGATACCCGTCTTTTGCCAAATCCTCAGGTAAATCGAATTTATCAATAAAAGAGCTGATTTTTTTATTTTTCATTAAATCACCTTGTTGTTATTTCTTTTTGTTTGCCATATATATTTATGGGTGATAGATGTGAATAATACCATAAAATCAGCTTTTAAAGCGTTGGCAGTGATATTTATTGCAGTGATATTTATTGTTGAATCAGAGGCGTCGGCGCAAGGGGCAAAGTATGCTCTTACACTGTGCGGCAATACGGTAATACCTTCTTTATTACCTTTTATGGTTATTTCTACATATATTGTGAAATCAGATTTACTTTCGTTTTTATTGAAAAAAGGTAACAGAATCTGCTCCGTGATTTTTGACTTGCCACCGGAGTCCGGGTTGATTTTTTTGCTGAGTCTTATAGGCGGTTATCCTGTCGGTGCAAAACTGATAAAAGACGGAATCTCAAAGGGCAGCCTGACTTATAACCAAGGTAAACGGATGCTGTTGTTTTGTGTTAATTCAGGCCCTGCATTTATTGTGAATGTGGTTGGTGTTGCTATGCTGGGCAATAAAAAGCTGGGTTTGATTTTATTTTTATGTATGTCGGTTACTTCATTTATAATCGGGATAATGTCCAGATTGTTTAAAAAAGATGATTGCATACCGGAGAGCGTGACAGAGAAGTCAGGTAACAGCTTGCTGCAATCAGTAGATGACAGCGTGAAAAGTATAATAAGCATGTGTGGGTGGATTGTAGTTTTCAGCGCATTACAGTTTGTGATAAAGGATTTATTTATACCGGAAAGCCTTAAACCGTGGGTACCGGTTGTTTTTGAAGTCACTGACGGTTGCCGCACTGCAGCCAAAAGTCTGCCCTTGCCTATGGTGGCTTTTGTTTTAGGTTGGTCGGGTTTAACTGTTCATGGTCAGTTAATGGAATATATTTCTTTTATAGGATTGAAATACAGATATTTTTTTGTTTCGAGATTGATAAACGGAGCTTTGGGGTTAGGAGTATTCAGTGCGGTTTTAAAATTGTTCCCTGATGTAGTGTCAGTTTTTTCAAATATAGGTAAAGTCGTGCCGGTGACTGTGTCTGTTTCTATACCTGCAGCTGTTGGTATGATGTTTTTATTTGCTTTGGTAATTTTAGACCTTGCTCCAAAGGAAAAAGTGTGATAGTATATACAATGAGTAAAGATTTATTCAAAGGATGATAAAAGTGAAGAAAGAAATTATAGGTAAAAAAGATCTGACTCATGAATGTGCTGTTTGTAAATACGGGTGGCCGTTACCTGACGGAAGTGCTGTGCTTTGTGAAAAAAGCGGTATCCGCAATAACGATTCCTGTTGCAAAAAATTCAAATATGATCCTCTTAAAAGGGTGCCTCGCAGAGTGCCTGCTATGATGGAGTTTTCTCAGGAAGATTTTGAGCTTTTTGAACTTTTTGATTTTGAAGAGGAATAAAAAATGGCAGAACGTATTATAGAACTTGAAGTTTATCTGGCGCGTCATGCAGAGTCAGAGGGTAATGTAGGCCATAATGGTAAAAAAGAAGTTTCTTTTGCAGACAGAGAAGACCCTGTTCTTACCCAAAAAGGTATGCGTCAGGCAGAACTGCTGGGTAAACGCTTTAAGGAATGCCCTCTTGATTGTATTATTTCAAGCGGATACAGAAGAGCTGTTGCTACATCTTATGAAGTGGTTAAGGCTCAATGTGAAAACGGAGCAAAAGAGATTGAGATTTTGCCCATTCTTGCAGAAACGGGAACTTCTTTTGAATACAAAGGTTTTTCTCTTGAAGAGTTAAAAAAGGATTATCCTGTAAAATTGGCAGAGGGTATTGTTACAGACAGTCTTCTTGTTCCTTCAAGAGGTATGGATGATTATTGGAACCTTGAAAGAGCGAACCGTGTGTGGAAATATATAAGAAACCGCTTTAGTTCAGGCGAAAAAATTCTTGTTATGGCTCACGGCAGCTTTAATACTTCACTTTTTTTACGAGCACTTAATATACCTCCTCAGACAGGCTTTGATGTAGCCTTCACAAATACCAGCGTGACAAAGTTTGTGTTTTTTAAAAAAGGCACAGGTGACTATGGTGACGATGTTAAGATGATGTATCACAACGAAACATCACATTTGTTTGAGGATTTTCCGGAAGTTACTTTTATGACTTAATGGTGATTTTATGAAAGAAAACGGACTTAAATTTTTATCTGTTATTATTGTTTTGTGTACTGTTGCAGGTATTTGCTCTTCATGCGCAAATAACAATGCTAACGAAGATATCAAAACAACCAACAGACCTGTTACCATTTCACAATCAACAAGCAAAACAGTTAAAACTACAAACGAAAATATTGTTGCAATTGCCCCTGAAGGTGATGAAGAGATTTTAAAATATTTTAACACTTCACTTAAAATATTCAGAAACTCAACCTTTGATTTTACTAAAAAAGACAGTTGCAAAATGACATCATATTCTGCAGGCTCTCTTAATAATATTGACGGTGCAACAGCTTCTTACAAATCAACATTAAAATCTGCCATAGGTGATATGATGGGTGTTTATACTCTTGAATCCGCTTATTTTGCAGGTGACGATATTTCTGAAGTTTTTGCCATAAAAGAACTGACTGTTGATGACATCAACAGCGCAAAAGCAACTGCTGAAGGCAGCAAGGTTACTGTAGAATTTTCTGTTAAACAAAATGCTGCAGACGGAAGTGATGCAGTTTCTTTATTGACAAAAAACTATATGACAAGCGAGAGCTTTAAGCAGAAGATTTCAGGCTACGGTGCAACTGCTGATTCGGCAACTGCAAGGGTGACCGCAGTTACTCTCAAGGCTGTTATCGATTACTCAACCAAGAATTTTGTTGATATTGAAATCGGCTACAACACAACTTTTTCTGTTGCAAAAATAAGCCTTGACTATGTTTCGGGAGGGCCTGTGAACGGCAGCACAAAAACAACAATAAAATACACGGATTTTAAAGAGATTTAATTATGAAAACAAATATTATTAACGAAATATGTACTGCTTCGAGAAAATGCTCAGGCTGTCAGCTTAAAAACCTGACCTACAATGAGCAGCTCAGGCTTAAGCAAAGCAAAGTAAATAAAGCTTTGGCGGGTATATGTCGCGTTGAAAAGATTGTTCCTGCACCCGCTGAGTTCCGATACAGAAACAAGGCGAGTGCTGTCTTTTTTGAGGATAGAAGCAAGACTTTAAGATGGGGGATTTATCAGTCAGCAAAGGGTGAAGTTTCTGCAGTTGAGAAATGTTTTATTCAACCTGAAATTGCTGATGTAATTTTTAACGATTTGACTAAGCTTATCAAAAGCTTTAAGGTTAAGATTTATAACCACAACACCAAAAAAGGTTTTTTAAGATGTGCAACAGTCCGTGTGGCACAAAAAACAGGTCAGGTTATGCTGACGCTTGTTACAACAAAAGAGCCTTTTGCTAAAGAGCGTTCATTTGTCAACGCGATTGTTAAAAATCATAAAGAAATCACAACCGTTGTCAGAAGTATCTATGACGGTGATGCTGTTATCATGAACGGTGAAGAAGAAATCACTCTTTACGGCAACGGATATATTGAGGACGAGCTGTGCGGCAAAAAATTCAGAATTTCATCATCATCATTTTATCAGATTAACCCTGCTCAGACACAGGCACTTTATAACAAAGCTGTTGAACTTGCACAGTTGAGTAAAGATGATTCTTTTCTTGATGCTTACTGCGGCACGGGAACTATCGGCATTATAGCCTCACAAAATGCAAAAGAGGGTACAGGTGTTGAAGTGAACGGCAGTGCCGTTGAAGACGCAAAAATAAATGCCGGATTAAACGGCATCGAAAATATGGATTTTTATTGTGGTGATGCAGGTGATTTTCTGCAATCTGAAGCAAAATCAGGCAGGGCTTTTGATGTGGTTTTTGTTGACCCCCCAAGAGCAGGCTGCAGTATGAAATTCCTTAAATCCCTGGGAAAAGTAAAACCGCAAAAAATTGTTTATGTTTCATGTAATCCTGAAACTCAGGCAAGAGATTTGCGATACCTTGTCAAAAGCGGTTACGAAGTTAAGTCAGCAACCCCATTTGATATGTTCCCGCAGACAAGCCATGTGGAGACGGTTGTTCTTTTGTCCCAACGCAGACCAGACGCACATATCGACATAAAGCTTGACCTTTCAGAGCTTGATATTACTGCCGCTGAAACAAAGGCAACATATCAGAAAATCAAGGATTATGTGCTTGAGAAGCATGGTCTTAAAGTATCAACTCTTTATATCTCGCAAGTGAAAACCAAGTGTGGGATTATAGAACGAGAGAATTACAATAAGGGCAAAGAAGGACACCGAGTGCCGCAGTGTCCTAAAGAAAAAGAAGAAGCTATTATGGATGCGTTAAAACATTTTAAGATGATATAAAATAACATTTATAGGAGGATAATATGAGTAAAATTAGCTCTTCTAATGAAAATTTTTACAGTTCAATAAAACAGTATCAGAAAAATATTGATGCTATTTTCGGAACAACAGCTAATATTGAAGATACAGAATTTTATGAACTTTGCAAAAAGTTTTCTGATATTGGATTAAATGCTCCTAAGCGAGTTATAGAAGAAACTTGTGATGTACAGGGATGTTTTCAAGACAATGATATAAATATAGCTGTAATTAAAACAGTTGCTTACATAAAACATTGGAAAATTACAGAAATTGATCTACTTTTTGAACTTATTAGCAATATGCATTCATTAGCTGTTGATTGGGATGAAACAAGACAAAAAAGTGCATTTATTAAAAGTGCCGGCTATAATTACAATGGTGGCTATGCCGGTAAGTTACATAATTTTAGTGAATTACCTCAAGACATATTTGATAAAATATGTTGTGATATAAAAGATGTTTTGCGAAACAACAAATAATCATCCATTTATTCACACATTCGACAAAACCTCCTTTAATTTGTACAATGAAGCTACAAAATCAAAGGAGGCTATTTTTATGTCAAACAAAAAATCTATCAGTTACCGCCAAGTTGGTGATTATTTAATCTCTAATCTCATCTTACCACCTGAAGAAGCAAATGTTGCTCTCGGCAAATGGGGAATGATGCACAAAGATTATCTTCAAAAGAATAAGAAGGTATTTTTCAATACACTGCTTATGCAAGGCAAACTGTATCAGTACTGCGCTG
>JBGVPE010000006.1:0-44805 GCA_045126895.1 Acutalibacteraceae bacterium
GGTCACGTACTGTTACACAATTATCTTCAACTGAATCGAAGTCATAAGTGATGCAAAGCGGTGTACCGATTTCGTCCTCACGGCGGTAGCGTTTGCCGATTGAGCCTGTTTCATCAAAATCAACCATATATTTTTTCTGAAGCTTTTCATAAACCTCAAGAGCCTGAGCAGAAAGCTTTTTAGAAAGAGGAAGAACTGCTGCCTTATACGGTGCAACTGCAGGGTTAAGGTGAAGAACAACTCTGGTGTCATTCTTTTCAGCGTCAATAACCTCTTCGTCATATGCTTCGCAAAGAAGAGCGAGTACTGTTCTGTCAAGACCGTAAGTTGATTCGATAATATAAGGAATAAACTTTTCGTTTGTTTCAGGGTCAAGGTAATCCATTTTCTGACCGCTGTATTCCTGATGTCTTGTAAGGTCAAAGTTTGTTCTGTTATGAGTACCGTTGATTTCACCCCAACCGAATGGGAAAAGGAACTCGATATCACATGCAGCTTTTGCATAGTGAGCAAGTTTTTCATGGTCATGATAACGAAGATTTTCAGCTTTGATACCTAAATCCTGATAATATTTCATACCGTATTCTTTAAAGTAATCATAAAGCTCGTTATCTGTACCCTCTTTGCAGAATGTCTGGAATTCCATCTGCTCAAATTCGATTGTACGGAAAGTGAAGTTACCCGGTGTGATTTCGTTTCTGAAAGCTTTACCTATCTGACCGATTGAGAAAGGAAGCTTTGCTCTCATTGTGCGCTGAACATTAAGATAGTTCACATACTCACCCTGTGCGTTTTCAGGGCGGAGATAAATAACGCTTTTGCTGTTATTTGTAACACCTCTGAATGTCTGGAACATGAGATTGAACTCTCTGATATCTGTGAAATTGTGTTTGCCGCAGTGAGGGCATGGGATTGAATGAGCCTTGATGTATTCAAACATCTCTTCTTTTGTCATGCCGTCAGCGTGTGCTTCAGGGTCAAAATCATCAATGAGATTGTCAGCTCTGTGACGCATTTTACATTCTTTACAGTCAAGAAGCGGGTCTGAAAAACTGGCAACGTGACCGCTTGCTTCCCATACTCTTGGGTGCATAAGAATATCAGCGTCAACTTCATAGCTGTTTTTTCTTTCCTGAATAAATCTTTTGCGCCATGTATCTTTAACATTATTTTTCATTCTTGCGCCTAACGGGCCGTAGTCCCATGTGTTTGCAAGACCGCCGTAAATTTCACTGCCCGGGAAAATAAAACCTCTGTTTTTACAAAGAGCTACAATTTTTTCCATTGTTTTTTCTGTATTTAACATGATACCGAAAACTCCCTCATTATATATTGCGATAATTATACCTTAATTGGTATTTTTAGTCAATGTTAAAATATATAAATATTATACATTTTAAAACACACATATATAGGTATATTGTCTATCTTTTAACAATTACAGGATATAATTAAAAGCACAGTGATTTTTCACCGTGCTTAAAATCAGATTTTATCAGCTTTTTCTTATCATTCCTGCTATTCTGGCAGCCAACATGGATTTGCCGAAAATCAACTGGGCAGTTACAATCTGTACTGCTATCATAGGCAAAATCTGAGTTGTCAGCCTTGTTACAAATAATGCATTAAAATCGGAGCCGTACATATAGGATATCCAGAATGTGTTTATCAATCCGCTGCCCAAAAACTCTGACAAAATCACAGCAACACTGATTTTAAAAAGATTAGTCTTTTTATTGATAAAAACACCATAGCACAAAGCAACAAGAACTGCTGTGAGTGTGAATCCGGAGAAAAACGGACCTGTAGGGAAAAGCAACGCTCCGACCACATCACCAAGACCCGCCACAACCACAGCACCTGCATAACCAAAAAGATACGAGGCCATCATCACTGTCAGAAATGTGAATCCGATTTTGAAGCTCATTGTATTGATTGACAAAAAACGGCTGAGCACAACATTCATAGCTGTAAGCAGAGCCATAACAGCAAGATTTTTTGTTTTAAATAAACCTTTCAAAAAACAAACCTCCCTATTATTTCGCTGAATAATAAAGAGGCTTTTACTTCTATATTATTTTCCAGCGGGATGCGACTTGTGAACCGCAAGAAAACTTTTCGTCTGAACAGCAACTCCCCGTCTGCACAGCACTTAACGCTCACAAATCTACTCTGATTGTCTGTGAGTTTACTTTATCACAAAAAAAGAATAATGTCAAATATTTATTTTAAAATTGTTGAAATGTGGTGATTTGTTGTTTATAATTATAAAAAAACACGAATCGAGGTTTTAAATATGAAAAGTAAAATTTTAAGAGCTATGCTCTCTTGTGCCTTATTGCCGTTCACTGCAGCCTGCGGTGTACCTGTTAAAGTAAAAAATTCAAACAAAAAACCGCCTGAGCTTAAATTCGGCTCTGACGGTAAATTCCGAATCCTTCATCTTACCGATATCCATGAGGTTGACCCCGAAATGGATGATGACGAGAATCCTGATGTTCCCAGAGATAAAAGCCGTGAGGCTATGAACGTTATAGAAAAAAGCCTTGAAAGAACAAATCCTGATCTTGTTGTTTTCGGCGGAGATAACATTTCAGGCTATTGGCACGAATATGACTATGAATATGTGAGAAGAACTATCGAAAAAATCACAGCTCCTATCGTTAAAAGAGGCATCCCTCATGCTATTGTTTTCGGCAATCATGACTCTGAAATTGAGAAATTCTTCCGTGAATTCCAGATGATGCTTTATATGCAGAATGACAACTTTATCGGCACTCTCAACGCTGAAGAAATGCACGGCTGCGGTAACAATAATATAATTATAAAAAGCAGTGACGGCAAAAAAGCAGCTTACAACATCTGGCTTATTGACTCAAACGACTACCCGCGCGATGAAAACGGAAATCATCTCAGCGGCTACGATGAGGTTCACAAAGACCAGCTTGACTGGTATGAAAGAACTGCTGAAAAGCTCAAAGCAGAAAACGGTGGTGAACCGTTGCCTTCTATTTTATTCCAGCACATCCCTGTTTCACAGGAATACGATGTGATTGTTGAGGTTAGTGAAAACGAGCCTTATGACCTTAAAGAAGATGACGGCAGATGCTACGCTTTTAAAAAAGAAAATTACATAAGCGGCACTTTAGGTGAGCTTCCTTGCCCGCCTGCAAATAAATCAAGAGAGCAGTTTGATTTATGGAAAAAGCACGGTGATGTCAAGGCTGCCTTCTTCGGCCATGACCATATCAACGATTTTGTTATTGAAATTGACGGCATTAAACTCGTTCAGACTCTTGGCACAGGCTTCCATACCTACGGTGATGAGCGCGGCGCACGTCTTATTGTTCTTGATGAAAACGACCCTGACAATATTTACACTGAGAGCTTCAAGATTGACAGAATAACAACAACTGAATTTTAAAATAAAAATCAAGCTGCATACTGCAAGTCGGTCTGTGGGGCTGCCGAGATATCCGTAGAATGACATTTCAGAACCCCGAAGATATACAAAGGTGCTTCGAGAGGGCGAAAAACGGCAGATATATGCTAAAAGTGGGTAATATTCGATGTATTACCCACTTTTCTATTATTGTTTTTTCCTTTTGTCTTGTAACTTTTTATATTACAAATATCTGCATATATGCCTATGCAGGTTTATCGGCAGTCTGAGAGCATTCTTCGGAACGCTCTTTTTATTTTGCTCATTTTCATAATCTGCATTTTTTTATAAAAGGTCTTGAAAAACATAGAATTATGGTATAAAATATATGGGAGATTAAATCGAATCTAATATCGAATTATAAATCGGAGGAATAATATTATGGTATCAGCAGGCGATTTCAGAAACGGCGTAACTTTTGAGGAAGACGGCAACGTTCTTCAGGTTGTTGAATTCCAGCATGTTAAACCGGGTAAAGGTGCTGCTTTCGTAAGAACAAAGACAAAGAACGTTCTCACAGGCGCAGTTACAGAAAAGAGCTACAACCCTTCAGCTAAATTCCCAACTGCTTTCATTGAAAGAAAAGATATGGAATATTCTTACAACGACGGCGGTCTCTACTATTTCATGGATCAGGAATCTTATGAGCTTGTTCCAATCAATGAATCTGACCTTTCAGACAACTTCAAGTTTGTTAAAGAAAGCATGGTTTGCAAAATCCTTTCATACAAAGGCAAAGTTTTCGGCGTTGAGCCACCAACATTTGTAAACCTTCAGATCACTCAGACTGACCCGGGCTTCGCAGGCAACACTGCTACTAACGCTACAAAACCTGCAACTGTTGAAACAGGTGCAGAGATCAAAGTTCCTCTCTTCATTGACGAGGGCGAAATTGTTCAGATCGACACAAGAACAGGCGAATATCTCGGCAGAGCTTAATTCTCTGCTCCCATTTTAAGAAAGGAAGGTAATTATTATGATGACAGTTACCGAAAAAGCAGCATACCTTAAAGGTCTTGCAGAAGGACTTAACCTTGACGAAAGCAAACCTGAAACAAAGCTTATCAACGCTATGCTTGATGTTATTGATGAGCTTGCACTTTCAGTTGCTGACCTTGAAGATGAAGTTGATATGCTCACAGAGCAGGTTGACGCAGTTGACGAAGACCTTGCAGAGCTTGAAGACTTTGTTTTTGAAGATGATGACGATGATTATGACGATTGCTGTGGCTGCTCAGGCTGTGGCGATGACGATTATTTTGAAGTTGAATGCCCTGCTTGCGGCGAAGTAATCTGCCTTGACGAAAGCGTACTTGACGAAGATGCAATCGATTGCCCTGCTTGCGGTGAAACTCTTGAGTTTGACTTCGATATGGATGACGAAGAGGACGACGACTAATCATTAAATCAGAGCATAAAATTTGCGGTATCTGCCTTGCAGATACCGCTTTTTTATCGTTTATTTCTTTTTTAGATAATTTATATTGTGAAAATTGCCAAAGAAAAAGTAACTGTTTTTGCCTTTGTTTTTTGTAGGTTTTTCCTAAAAAAAGCCCGAATTTACAAAGAATTTAAAGTTTTTGATAAATAAAATCAATTATTTTTCCCAAATGTATTGAAAATATGCTCAAAATTGTGTAAAATGCATATAGTCGGGTTGTCATATTGTCCAAACAGTATGACACTAAGTTAAAAATCAAGGAGAGATTTTTTATGTCAAACAGACTTTTTCAGGGTGTAATTCATCAGATGCGCGGTGCTATTGACAGAACAATCGGCATCATTGATGAAACAGGTACAATCATTTCATGCAGTGAACTTGGTAAAATCGGCGAAGTTGATTCTGCCTCTGCAGCTAAAGTTTTTGCTGAAAACGATGCAACTGTTGTAAACAGCATCACTTACAAAACTTTTGGCAATCAGATTCATCCCGAATATGCCGTTTTTGTTGACGGCAGCGATGACCTTGCGGCCAAATATGTAAACCTCAGTGCTGTCACTCTTAATAACCTGAAGCAGTTTTTTGACGAAAAATATGACCGTGGTGTTTTCATCAAGAATGTTATTCTCGACAACATTCTCCCCGGCGATATCTACCTTAAAGCAAGGGAGCTTCGCTTTAATAACGAAAACTCACGTGTAGTTCTTCTTATCCGTGTGCCCGACCAGACTGACGCTTCTACATTCGATGTTGTACAGAACCTTTTCCCAGACAAAACAAAGGATTTCGTTATCAACATCAACGAAACTGATATTGCTCTTGTTAAAGATGTTAAAACAGGTATTGCAAGTAAAGACATTGAAAAGCTTGCCCGTTCAATTGCGGACTCTCTTAACACAGAGCTTTATACCCATGCCATCATCGGTATAGGTACTACTGTTGTGGGCATCAAGGACCTTGCAAAGAGCTTTAAAGAAGCTCAGGTTTCGCTTGAGGTCGGCAAGGTGTTTGACACCGAAAAAACCATCGTCAGCTACGAAAGCCTTGGTATTGCAAGACTTATTTATCAGCTTCCTACTACACTTTGTGAAATGTTCCTCAGAGAAGTTTTCAAAATGGGCTCTATAGACAGCCTTGACCACGAGACACTTTTCACAATTCAGCGTTTCTTTGAAAACAACCTTAACGTAAGCGAAACATCGCGTAAGCTTTTCGTTCACAGAAATACACTTGTTTACAGACTTGAAAAAATCAAAAAAATCACAGGTCTTGACCTCAGAGAATTTGATGACGCTATAGTATTCAAAGTAGCTCTTATGGTTAAGAAATACCTTGATGAAAACCCTGTAAAATATTGATGTTTCGCAAAATCGGACTTATCCGGAAAGGAAAAGAAAAAGCGAATGATCGAATTTAAAAATGTATCAAAAGTTTACAGCAACGGAACAAAAGCGCTTAACAATGTTAATATAAAGATTGAAAAGGGTGAGTTTGTTTTTGTTGTAGGAGCTTCAGGCGCAGGTAAAAGTACCTTCCTTAAACTTATGATGCGTGAAGAAGTTCCCTCTTCAGGTTCAATTAAAATCAAGGATTATGACCTTGTTAATATGAAAAAAAGACAGATTCCGTATTTCCGCAGAAATATGGGTATCGTTTTTCAGGATTTCAGACTTATACCGAATATGGATGTATATAACAATGTTGCGTTTGCTATGCGCGTTGTTAATGCACGTAAAAAAGAGATCAGAAAAAGAGTCCCCTATGTTATCAGCATAGTGGGTCTGGCTTCTAAGGCACGTTGTATGCCAAATGAGCTTTCAGGCGGTGAGCAGCAGCGTGTTGCCCTTGCAAGAGCATTGGCAAACAATGCCGAAATAATTATCGCTGACGAGCCCACAGGTAACGTAGACCCACAGATGTCTATGGAAATTGTCGAGCTTCTTCAGCGTCTTAACGAGGCAGGTACAACCGTTATTATGGTTACTCATGCCCACGACCTTGTAAAGCAGTTTGACAAACGAGTTATAGTGCTTGAATCAGGTCAGGTTGTATCTGACGGTAATGTTGAAAACAACACTATGCCGGAGGCTTCAACAGGTCACCTCCCCGGTGCCGAGGTTGAAGTAAAATCTTTCAGACGCAGACGCGGCCACAAGCCCGTGCAGGAATCAGTTTTTGTTGAAGAAGCTGCAGCTTCCCCTGTGAAGCCTGCCGAGGATGTGCCTGTTACTCCACCTGCAAAGGCTGAACCGGTTGAAGATATATCTATTGAGAATGCACCGGAGATTTCTGACGATTATCTTAAAGCAATTCTCGGTGATACAGAGAATTACCGCGTTTATCTCAACGAAAATGAGGAAGGCGGTGACTCTCAATGAGAAGAAGCTTCGGTTACCTTACAAAAGAAGGTTTCAGAAACCTTTGGTCAAACAGACTGATGTCTTTTGCATCAGTTGCAGTTTTGTTATCCTGCCTTATTATGATCGGCTCAGCATTTATGATGCTTGTCAATATTCAGTCAGTTATTGACAGCATTGAAGATAAAAACGTAATCATGGTATACGTTGAGCAGGACGCTGACGATATCGCAGTTGAAAAATTAGGTCATGAACTTAAATTACTTGCAAACGTTTCAGGTATTGAATTTGTTGATAAAGAAACTGCTTTTAAGCAAGAAATTGAAGCTCTCGGCACAGATGCAACATATTTTGAGGGTGTTGAAAATCCGTTGCCTGACCTTTATAAGGTTTCTGTTGATAATATGGAAAGCTTTGATTCAACAGCAAAAGAGATTGAAAAGCTCGAAAATGTCGACTCAATCCGCGATGATAAAGATATTGCCACCGTGCTTATCAATGTTCGCTCAACGGTAACTTATCTGAGCATAGGCATTATAATCCTTCTTATGCTTGTATCACTTTTCATTATTTCAAACACAATCCGTATCACAATGTTCAGCCGCAGATTAGAAATCAGCATTATGAAATCTGTAGGCGCAACAAACGGCTTTATTCGTTGGCCTTTTGTAATTGAGGGTATTTTGTTGGGCGTTATATCGGCTATCGTTTCATTAGGTGCTGTTTGGGGAGTTTATGAAATCCTCAAGAACTCCATTTCATCTATGTTAGGCGGTATTATGGATATCAGCAACAGCCTTGTTCCGTTCACAGATTATGTGATTATTATTCTTGTTGCATTCCTTGCTATCGGCATTCTTTCAGGTGTTATCGGCAGTATGGTTTCAATTCAGAGATATCTCAAAGAGCAAGGAGGCGTAACATATGAAGAAGACGAATAACCTTACCCGTATTTTATCTGCATTATGTGCAACGGTTATCGCCTTATCAGGTTTATGTGTATATGCCCCTGTTGAAGCTTCAGCAGCTACCCTTGCTGAGCAAAAAGCTGATATTGACGCTAAACTTAAAGCAAGTGAAAGCAAACTTGCTGCGCTCAGAGCTGAAAAAGCAAGTCAGGCTAAAATTGCAGCAGAGCTTGAAAATCAGCTTTCAGACCTGACTTCAAAGGTTTCTGTTGTTCAGAATCAGAAGGACAACATTGACTCTCAGGTTGCAACCCTTAATAATGATATTGCTTCTCTTTCAACTCAGATTACTCAGACAGAAGAAGAATTAGTTGATATGAACGAAAACATCGACAAAACAGTTGAGGTTTTCTGCCAGAGAATGAGAGCCAATTATATGACAGGCTCATCTTCTTTCTTTGAAATATTCCTTCAGTCAGGTGACATTTCATCAATGCTTAACCGTATTGAAATGTTTAAACGAGTAACTGACAATGACCAGAAAATCGTTACTCAGCTTGAAGAAGAAATTGAATCAGCCGAAAAGCTTAAGACTCAGCTCACTGAGAAAAAAGAGAAGGCTGAAATTAAAAAGAACGACCTCAGCGCTAAAAAGATTGAGCTTGATGCTTCAATCAGAGAATATGACGATTTGCTCGTTGGTATTGAGAAGAAAGTAGCTGAAGTCAAGACCATTCTTAACAGAATGAATAACAGAATTGATTCTGTTGAAGATGAAGTTGCAGCTTACAAAGATGACCAGGCAGATATTGCACAGGCTATAAAGAATGCTCAGGCCGCTAACAAAAAACCGTCATCTTCAGGCGGCAGCAGCAAACCGTCTTCACCAAGCTATGCCGGCGGCACAATCAGCAACAAAGGCTGGATGTGGCCTGTAGCAGCTTCAAGTGCATATATCTCTTCTGTTTATGGTGAGCGCAGAGACCCGATTTCAGGTAAAAGCAAATTCCATTACGGTATCGATATTGCTGCACCTAAAAATTCTAAAATTGTTGCTCCGCTTGGCGGCACAGTTGTTTACACTAAATATTCAGGTTCAGGTTACGGTAATTATTTGCTCCTTGACCACCATAACGGATATTTTACCTTATTTGCTCATTGTAACTCAATTGCTGTCAGCTCAGGTCAGAGCGTTAAGCAAGGTCAGGTTATAGCTTATGTTGGCTCAACAGGTTACTCAACAGGTAACCATCTTCATTTTGAAGTCCGTGATGCAAACGGTAATAAGCTTAACCCATCAAACTTTGTTCGTAAATAATTTTTCCGGAGAATCTTATATGAATAAAAAGATTTCACTGGGTGTTGCCGTTGCAATAGTTATCGCTTTTGTGACGGCAACTTTTGCAATTACAATGTCCGTATCCCAGCGGATATATAACAAGCTCATAGTAAACCTGCAGGACAGGGTGGCATCCTATGCCCTTATAGATGAATTGGATGCTGTTGTGCGTGAGAATTATTTCGGCACAATTATTGAATCTGACCGTAACGGCGGTATGCTTGACGGCTATATTGATTCACTTGACGATTCATCAAGCTACTATCTTTCACCTAACGAATACGCTTCTTACAAAGCAGCTATGAACGGTGAAATCAACGGCATCGGCATTGATGCCGGCTTTGATTCAGCATCCGGCTATATCAAGGTCAATTCTGTTCTGGAGGGCTCAACCGCTTACTCTGCAGGTATTCGTGTTAATGACCTTATCAGCGTTATTGACGGTGAAGCTGTTACCCACAAAAACCATCTTGAGCTTCTCAAAAAGCTTAACGGTAATAAGCTAACAAGCGTTAAATTAACTTATGTAAGGAACAACACAGCAAAGAATGTGTCGATTATGATGGGTTATTCGTCAAAATCAGTATACGCTAAAAAAGTCGGCAGCAACTCAATGTATATAAGAATTGACGGCTTTTTTGCCAACACTGCTCAACAGCTTAACGCTGTAATAGGCACTCTGCCCGATGATGTTACATCATTGATTTTTGATTTGAGAGGCACAAAAGAAGGCAGTATTCAATACACCACCGATGTTTTGAAATTATTGGTGCCTATTGCCACAGATGGTAGCGGTGCTCTTGCAACCGAAACTGACAAAAACGGCAAAAAAACATACTACGCATCTAATGCAGATTGTATTAACGGGTATGCTATGGCTATTCTTGTTGATGATAAAACTGAATGCTGCGGTGAACTTTTTGCATGCGACCTGAGGGATTTTGGCCTTGCAATTCTTATTGGCACAAAAACAGCAGGTAATGCAAATGTACAGAAAGCTTTTTCTCTCAGTGACGGCAGCGGCGTTATTCTCACTGTCGCAAAGGTTCAGCCCTATATCACCGAAAGCTTTGATGTAGTCGGTCTTGAGCCTGATATACCGGTTGAAGCCGACAGCACATCCGCAGATAATGATATTCAGCTTGAAAAAGCCATAAATTACTTCTCTGCCCAATAAAAACTTCTTGCAAAATTTAACATAACATGGTATACTCCAATTTGATAGTCACTATCAAATTGGAGTGTTTTTATGTATAATACCAAACAAAAAGATATATTGCTTAATCTTTTTAAAGATAATCCTGATAAATGCTTTTCATCACGAGAGATTATTGACAACAGCAGTATAACTCTCGGTGAAGCAACTGTTTACAGACTTTTATCTCAGTTTGTCAAAAACGGCAAAATCAAAAAGTTTGTTGCAGGTAAATCGGGTCCTCTTTATCAATACAACCATTGTTCAGGCTGCGCTCATTTTCATATGAAGTGTATGGAATGCGGTGAGCTTTATCACATCGATTACCCTTTACTCAAAGCAGTGGAAGAAAGCATTGAAAAAGATTATAATTTTTTAGTAGACAACACAAACACAACCCTTTACGGTTATTGCAAAACCTGCAGAAAGGAAGTTTAATGAAAAGATTTATATCATTTTTAACAGCTGTATCTTTTGTTTTCTTTTTTGCTTCATGCGGTGTGAACACTCAGAAAGATAATTCTGTTCAGATTATTTCAAGCGTGTTCCCTTCTTATGATTTTACAAGGCAGATTATAAAAGGTGTTGACGGTGTTGAGGTATCAATGCTTATCACTCCGGGTACAGAGCCTCATTCATACGAGCCCAGCGTACCTGATATGGCAAAAATCAAAGAATGTGATTTATTCATATATCTTGGCGGTGAATCTGACCAATGGGTAAACGCTCTTATTGACACATTTGATGATAAAGAGATAAACACTCTCAGAATGATTGAATGTGTTGATACCCTTGAATCTCAGACGGTTGAAGGGATGCAGGGTGCAGAGCATCACCACCACAAGCACGAGGGCCACCATCACCACGAGCAGGATGAGCACGTGTGGACTTCGCCTCTTAATGCAATAAAAATCAGTGAAGAAATCAAAAACAAGCTTGTCAGTCTTGATGCAGAAAACGCACATAAATATCAGCACAATTTTAATAATTATAAGGCTGAGCTGTTAAAGCTTCATAATGAATTTGATTCTATTTTGTCAGCTGATTCTACTTTTGTTATTGCTGACAGATTCCCCTTCCGCTACCTTGCTGAAGAATACGGTTTTAATTATTATGCAGCTTTCCCCGGTTGCTCAACAGAAAGCGACCCCAGCGCTTCAACAATAGCATTCCTTGAAACAAAAACTAACGAAATAAAAACCAATGCGGTTTTTTATACAGAATTCTCTTCACAAAAGGTTGCAGATACGCTTTGTGAAGCTACTGATGTGAAAAAGCTTTTGATTCACTCCTGCCACAACGTTGACAGAGATGATTTTAACAATGGCGTAACTTATGTTTCTTTAATGAAACAAAATATTAAGAATTTCCAAGAGGCTTTGAAATAATATGGCTTTAATTGAATGCAAAAATTTATCCGTTGCCTATGAAGGTAAAACAGTTGTCAGCAACTTGTCATTTAAAGTTAATGACGGTGACGCTGTTTGCATTGTAGGTGAAAACGGCTCAGGTAAAACAACACTTATGAAGACTATTTTAGGTCTGATTAAAAGTTCGGGCGGATGTATCCATTTTTCTGACGGACTTATGCAGAATGAAATCGGCTACCTGCCCCAGCAGACAGAAGTGCAGAAGGACTTCCCTGCAAGTGTAAACGAAATCGTTTTGTCAGGCTGCCTTAATAAATCAAAATCCCCGTTCTATACAAAAGCGCAAAAAGCTAAAGCGGCATATAACATGGAGCTTCTGGGGATAACCGAGCTTCGCAACAGGTGCTATCAGGAGCTCTCAGGCGGTCAGCAGCAGCGTGTTCTTTTAGCAAGGGCTTTGTGTGCAACGCAGAAGATTTTGCTCCTGGACGAGCCTGTAGCGGGTCTTGACCCCATTGTGACAGCTGAGCTTTATGATTTAATAAAAAAACTCAACAAAGAAGATGGTATAACTGTTATTATGGTATCTCACGATATTCCCGGCTCACTTGATATAGCCGACCATATACTTCACCTTAACCATTCAGGCTCATTTTTCGGCACAACTGAAGAATATATAGCCTCCGATTTCGGCAAAAACTTTTTAGGAGGTATGTATCATGGCTGATTTGTTTTCATTGGTTTCATACTACCTGAATTTCACCTTTGTTCAACGTGCCCTGATTGCAGGTATACTTATTTCACTTTGCGCTGCGCTGCTCGGTGTCAGCCTGGTTTTAAAAAGATACTCCATGATTGGTGACGGTCTTTCTCACGTAGGCTTCGGGGCAACTGCAATTGCTGCAGTCCTCAATCTTGCAGACGCTTCACTTTATGTATCTATACCGATTGTTGTGGTTTCTGCATTCTTTCTTTTGAGAATTAACGAAAATGCAAAGCTCAAAGGGGACGCCGCTATCGGTATAATATCTTCAGGTGCTTTGGCGATAGGCACGGTAATAATATCATTCACAAACGGAATGAATACCGATGTGTGTAATTACCTTTTCGGCAGTCCTTTGACCATGACACAAAGTGATGTATATCTGAGCATTATTTTATCAATTGTGGTTTTAGCCTTGTTTGTTCTTTTTTATAATAAGATTTTTGCCGTCACTTTTGACGAATCTTTTATGAAAGCAACAGGCTTGAGAGCCAACCTTTATAACACAGTTATCGCTGTACTGACAGCAGTAACCATTGTTTTAGGTATGAAGGTTATGGGTGCATTACTTATATCTGCACTGATTATTTTCCCTGCAGTCAGCTCTATGCGAATCTGCAAATCGTTTTTAACAGTTACAATAAGCTCGGCAATAATTGCTGTTGTGTGCTTTATCATCGGTCTTGCAGTTTCATGTGTTTATGTAAGCCCTGCAGGCTACACCCTGCCAACAGGCGCAACAATTGTTATAATCAATATTTTTGTGTTTGTGATATTCAGCATCATCAAATTGTTAAAATCAAAAAAGAAATAAAAATAAGGCTACTGCAACATCTGAGTTACAGTAGCCTTTAATTTTGTTTTATTTTGCGAAGTCGATTGCTCTGCTTTCGCGGACAACATTAACTTTAATCTGGCCCGGATATTCAAGCTCTTCTTCAATCTTCTTAGCGATATCTCTTGCAACGAGAATCATCTGGTCATCTGAAACAGCTTCAGGTTTAACCATAATTCTGATTTCACGACCTGCCTGAATTGCAAATGACTTATCAACGCCCTCAAATGAGTTTGAAATTTCTTCAAGCTTTTCAAGGCGCTTGATGTAATTCTGAAGATTTTCTCTTCTTGCACCGGGGCGTGCAGCTGAAATTGCATCTGCTGCCTGAACAAGACAAGCAACAATTGTTTTAGCCTCAACATCGCCGTGATGAGCATGGATAGCATGAACAACCTGGTCATTTTCTTTGTACTTCTTAGCGTATTCAACGCCAAGTTCAATATGAGAGCCTTCCATTTCATGGTCAAGTGCTTTACCAAGGTCATGAAGAAGACCTGCACGCTTTGCAGTTTTAACATCTGCACCGATTTCAGCCGCCATAAGACCGGCAATATATGAAACCTCAAGTGAATGGTTAAGTACATTCTGACCGTAGCTTGTACGGTATTTGAGCTTACCTAACTGACGGATAAGTTCAGGGTGGATACCATTGACACCTGCATCAATAGCAGCCCTCTCACCTGTCTGTTTGATTGTGTGCTCAACCTCTTTTTGCGCTTTGTCAAATAACTCTTCAATTCTTGCAGGGTGAACTCGACCGTCTGCAATAAGCTTCTCAAGTGTTCTGCGCGCAACCTCACGGCGAACAGGGTCAAAGCATGAAACTGTGATAGCTTCGGGTGTGTCGTCAATAATAAGGTCAACGCCTGTGATTGTTTCGAGAGTACGGATGTTGCGACCCTCACGGCCGATTATGCGGCCTTTCATTTCATCGTTTGGTAATGCTACAACAGATACAGTAGCCTCTGCACTGTGGTCTGCTGCGCAACGCTGAATTGCTGTTGCAATAATCTCTCTTGCAAGAGTTTCGGACTCGTCTTTTGTCTTCTGCTCAAAGTCCATAATCTTAACTGCTTTTTCATGAGTAAGATCTTCTTCAAGAGTTTTGAGCAAGTAATCTTTAGCCTGCTCTTTTGTGTAACCAGAAATTCTTTCAAGCATTTCAAGATGGCTGCGTTTGAGAGATTCGATTTCTTCCTCTTTCTTTTCAGCACTTTGAATTTTTGACTGAAGAACTTCTTCTTTCTTTTCAAGATTTTCGGTCTTTTTATCAATAGTTTCTTCTTTCTGAATCAAGCGACGCTCCTGTCTCTGAACTTCGCTTCTTCTTTCACGAATTTCACGCTCAAGCTCTGCTCGCTGTTTGTGAATCTCGTCTTTAGCTTCAAGAATCTTTTCTTTCTTGACAGATTCAGCTTTTGAAACTGCATCATTAACTATGCGTGAAGCTTCTTGCTTTGCAGAACCTATAGCAGACTCAGCAACCTTTTTGCGATAAGCAATACCTGCAACAAAACCGATGCCGCCGCCGACTAACACGCAAGCAATAATTATAATAATTAAAGCTACAACCGAAATATTCATTTTGCACAACACCTCCTTGGTTAATTTTAAGTATAATAAATAACATCTTAAGTATTAAGAAATTATCATTACGGGGCAATTGCCCCAATATCAGGTAAAATTGTGCATATTAACCTAATATCTATATTATTCTACATCATTTAGTGGTTAATGTCAAGAATTATATTGTCAATCACAAAATATATGAAATTTAATCAAAAATAAAAGCAGGAAAAAATCCTGCTTTTAATGACCTGTTCTGGTAACTTTTGTTTTATTGCCTTTTTCATCAACAATGTATGTTCTTTCTAAAGTAGAAACAAGACTTGCTTTGTAAGAGTCGATATATTCTCTTCTTAAAATATCGCGTTCTTTAAGCTCTTCTTCAGTAAGACCTTCAGCCTTTGCTTTTCTTGCTAATTCATTTATTCTGTCAATTTTCTTCTGTTCCATGATTTACTCCTTTTCCTACAGGGCACACGTTTATACAAACACCGCAAACAGCGCCTCTGCCGATATGTTTGAATTTATTTTTCATATATTCACTGCATTTTTGTGGGTCAAAAACATCTTTTCTTTCAAGACCCGGCTGCCATAAAGTTCCGTTGATTGCACCTGATGGGCAGGCTTTCACACAAGCGTCACACTGACTGCACGGTGAAACATAATCAGATTCCTCTGTTTCAAAGGGACAATCAGTAAGTATTGTTCCCAATCTTACAGATGCACCGTATTTTTTATGTAAAAACAAAGAATTTTTGCCGATTCCCCCTAAACCTGCAAGACTTGCAGCTTTTTTGTGAGAATATCTGCCCTCATAATTCCAACCGTCTTTGTTTATGCTCTGTGAAGCACCTACAGGAATATAACGGTAACCGTTATTCTGAATAATGGTACCTGCACGAAAAACCAGATTGTCTATAAAAGCATTTGCCGTTCTGTAATGATGAAAATATGTGTGTGTTGGTTCACCCTGAATTTCATCAATAACGGCTTCAGAAAGCCTGACAACAATGCTGACAGCGTAGGAATTTTCACCAAAAGGGCCGTCAGGCAGCCTGGCAAAGCCTACATCACAAGCACCGGCTTCAATAAGCATATTTTTAATTTTTTGCTGCATATCCATAATCATACCGGATAACCCTAATCTTCCTTAAATTATTTTATGTGTACTGTCAAAAATAGTAGTGGTGATAAAATATGAATGAACTTCAATATCTTCAGGCACGAATCAAAGACCTTGAAAAAGGTTTGCTCGACCCGAAGCTGACCCATTCTCAACGAAAAAATCAGGCGCGCGCCCTCGCTAATTATCGGCTGGATTTAAAACGTGCATTAGAAAACCGAACCGATAACACTTCTTTTTAAAATTTACTGCCTGCGGCAGATATCCACCGCAGGCTGATTTCAGTTTGTTGTTGATTCTGTTGTAGTTGTTTCTGCTTCAAGCCAAGGTAAAGTTTTTATACCCCAAAGCTGCTCATAACGGTTGTACTGCACAGATTCAACAGTAACAGCTAATTTAGGTGTTGCTGTTTCTGTAAGGTTTTCTGCTGCAAATTTTTCACCGTCAAAGCCTGTTATGATTGACTTGTCATAGCTTGAGAAAAGACCTGTATCCTCTGTGTAATAAACGCAATAGTCATTAACACGGTTGTCATACCATTTATCTGCAAAAGTAAACGGTAACATAATATTCTGTGTTACTGTGCCGTCAGGCATTGTCCATTGAACGCTCATTTTAACTCTTACATAAGAGTTTGCATAGCCTTTATGAATAACATTAAGCTTTAAGTTGCCGATGTAATTACTGTCTTCAGGGTTAGTGCTTAAAGCATAAAACCCGTCAGCATCTGCTTTTGCGTCAACGTCACCTTTAGCTGTTGTGAAATAAACACGAGCAGTTGTCTGAAAAGTTGAAACAGAAGCAAGCTGAGTTACAGAGTTGGTGCTTGAATACCATGCCAAAGAGCCTGAAACAATTGCAACAACTGCAACAAGGCAAACCACTGCAGCTGCTAAAATTCTTCTGCCGTTTTTCATGTTAATCAACCCTACCCTTCTGTTAAAATTATCTGACTAAAGCTCCGTCCATATCCTGAGTTGCAGTCATAGTCATATTGATTCTGTATGAGATTGTTGCCCAAGGTGATTCTGCGTTCAAAAACTCAATACCTGATTCATCATAATCTACCCACAAAGCAACTTTTATGGTTTTAGTTTCACCCGGGTTCATTAAAATATAATAACCTGAGTTGCCGTCTTCGCCAACATTGTGTCGGTCAAGATTTTCGGCGGTCATATCATCACCGAGAGCTTTCTTGATGGTAGCTTTCACGCTGTTATCTACCATTATTTCGTCAGTGAAATAGAAATAACGAAGACCCTGTGTTTTGTATTCGTTATCAACTGTTGCATAAATTCTTGCAGGCATACCGCCGTCATTTGTTACCTGAACCTCTGTGATTTCAACAACATCGTCAAAATGTGTTTCTGACTCATCGTTGAGTTTTGTAGCGCCCTTGAATCTGATTGTGTCAGTAACCTTGTATTCACCGTTAACATCGAAGTTAGCAAAAACAAAGGTCTTTTCAGCACCGCTCATATTCTGGCTCTGGAATGACCAGGCAGTTGTAGGTGACAGAGTTGAAAAATAGCCGATACAAATCACCAGAACAATCGCCATAACTGACGCTGTTATTTTTTTAAGCTTATTCATTTTTGCCACCTCTCTTTCTTATAAACGGAACTATCATAGACGCGATTACAACAACAATAAGAATTATTGCAATAATCATACTTAATTCAACAGGGTTCACCTGACTGAAGCCTATTGAAATATAACCGAGTAAAGGCACAGAGTACCACATCTTACCCACAATCTGCTCACCCATAGAAGGCTGAGGGTCTTCTGATTGATTGGCATCGCCTTTGGTTCGTATCGCACCGGCAATATAATCGATAGATGTGATTTTGTGGGTGAAATAGCCTGACCCGTCAGCAAAAGCTACAGTAACAACATCACCGGCTTCAAGGGTGTCGAACTCGACTTCCTTTACAAAAACAACATCACCTTTTTTTAACGTAGGTGCCATACTATCAGTAACAACTGCATAACCCTTTGTGCCTGTAAACACATTGAAGCTTACAAAACCAACGGTTAAAACAGTAAAAATTATAAAAACATTAAACAGAACATTTAAAGGTTTGATTTTCATAATCATTCCATATCTGTTGCAACCTGATATTCACCAAGATTGCTCCAACCGACATAATCTGCCTGCTTGGCCTCAAAAATAACATTGATTGCCACTTCGTTACCTGAATAAAGATTTGCATCTATATCATCTTTATAGCAAATGCTTTTGATAATAGATACATCTGCAACATCAGGCTTAACTGTGTACACATCGTCAAGGTCAGTTAATTTATCTTTGTTAAAATCAGGGCCTACATAGTAAAAACAGCAACCGTCAAGGCCGTTATCAAAAGGCATCCATTGTGCAGGGTCTGCAAACTCTACCTGTAAATCTTCATCTTCTGACGCTGAATATGTTACCTGCTGAGCTGAGCCGGTCGCAAAGCTTGTATATTCAATTCTGACTCTGATTTGTGTATCGATTGTTGAATTGTTATACATTGAAATTGATGCATCATCACCGTCAAGAAGCACAAGATTCTGCCCCGGGTAGATGCACTGATTGCCATAAAAATCTTCCTCTAAAGTGTCAAGAGAAACAGCTGAAGCGCTGTCAAAGCTGACAACACCGATTGTGATTCTCTGCGCTTTTTTAACTGCAGTTACAAACCACGCATAAGAGCTCTGGCTTGTGAAAAGACCTGCCACCACTGCAAGAGAAGCAATAAGTGCAATTATTCTTTTTATCATATTGTTTCCTCCTCCTGCAAAGTTTTTCTTTTCATAATAAATATTTCAATCTCAACGGCAAGCCACGCAATATAAACTGCACCGATTATAACTTTACCGATAAGTGAATCTGTAAATTCTGCTGCATACCCTACGAATGGTATGGAAAAATCTGCCCTGCCCTGAACAAAATAATAACTTGTGGGCAAAGGGTCAGCCTCTTTATTGGCGTCACCTTTTGTAGTGAACATCTCGTTGTTTTTATCAATTTCAATCACACGGTGGGTAAAAAATTCATCGCCTTCATCACTGTGGAATGTAAGCACGTCACCGGGTTTTATCTGATCAAACTTAACTTCTTTAACAAAAACCAGACTGCCTTTGGGAATAGATGGAGACATACTCCCCGTCTGAATATAAAAAGTCTGATACCCTAAAATCTTGGGGACAAAAAGTATCATCAGCAAAAACGCGAGGATACAACAGCCGGCTGCACTAATCAGAATTTTTAGCTTTTCTTTTGGACTTGGGCTTACGTTCTGACTCATCAGCCTTTTCTTCCTCCGTATCATTTTTCTTTACAAATAAATTCACTAAATTGACTGCTTCAAAAAATGTTATTACAACAAGAGGGATAACGATGAAAAATAAAATTATGTTGGGATTCTGAAGAAATCCTATAACCGAACCCGAAAAAACTCCAAGATTCAGAACGACCTTACCTATAACTCTTGTTTCCATTACAGGATATTCGTCAACATTTTCGTTAGCGTCACCTTTAGTAACAAACTGCCTCAGGTCAGATTTGATATATTGAATTTCTTCAATTCTATGAGTATTGACCTGGTCAACAATTTTACCCGCAGAAACATAGAAGCTGATAACATCACCGACTTCTAACTTTTCAGGCTTAACCTCACGGGTGATTATAATGCTGCCTGTTTTATATTCGGGCTCCATAGAGCCTGTCTGAACTTTCATCACACTGAAGCCAAGAACACTGGGAACCTGATTCGGTTCTGCTTTTAACACAGATACAAATATCAGAAATCCTAATATAAACACAACAACCGTCAGTGTAACAATTATACCCGAAACAATTTTTTTAGCTTTTTTCATATTAACCTATCTGCTGCCCCTGAAGCTTAACATATCCCAAATCTGCTGAACCTACCACAGACTCACCGCCTGTAATAACATAAACGTCATAATAAATGCTGTAATCATTGTTGCCGTCAAGCTGGAATGATGAGATATCAAAAGCGAATACATTTGACACTGTATACTCAGACATCCTCAGACCTGTTTTACTTTCAAGCTCAGTTGATGTTGAGTTGCAGACTATTTTATAGTCAAAATAAATATATGGTAATAAATCATTTGTTGCAACAAGGTCTTCAAATGACATAACCAACTTAATAGGAATATCAGGGAAGGTCTTGACATCAATACGATACATCTTTTTCTGACCTTCAACCATATTATTCATTTCGATATCGCCTGAAAGCTCTTTATACTCAGCACCGCCGTTTGTGGATTCGTTATAAACCACCGACAAGGTCGAGCCGTCAACCTTACCGAAAAGCTCTGAAACGATACCGTCATTTGTAACTGCATACCACGCGAAAGTAACAGCCACAAGAGTAAGGGCCGAAGCGATGAGCAATATCAAGTTTTTAACTGTACTGAAATTTTTATTCATTACTTTCAACCCTCAAGTCATTTGTTCGTTATCTTACAATACTCTCCCAAAGAGAGGCAATACCCCATTGAACCTCTGCTTTAACAATGGTTATTTCAAGTGAAGCAAAATTATCTCTGCCTGTTTTTACAAAATAGCCTTTGCTGCCCATATCATCAACAGGGAGAGCATTACCTGCACTGTCTTTAGCTGAAACGCAGATTTTATAACCTGATGCGATGCTTGAATTTACATAGAATCCATCTGCGGCAACGATAAGGTTATTGATTTTTGCCGGTTCACTTTCTGCTTTTGCAAAAATATCTGATGTAACTGTGTTGCCGTTACCCGCATCTGACTTAATAAGAATACCGACAATGCTGCTATTCATTATTTCGTCACCTGAATTATTTATCAGTTTATATTCAACAGTTGTATTACCAAGTGAAGCTTCATAAGCACCGTCATCAGCAAATAATCTGCCATAGGTTCTGAAGGCTCCGTTAATACTTACTGTAAGAACCATATAATTTGCATGAGCTCTTGTTCTTACAACATCAGCCTTGTTGCCGTCAATAACACCGCTTTCGCTTGCTGCCCACCTAACAGTGTACACTTTTGATTCAACAGTGATTTCTGCAGTTAAGGTAACAGGCTTTGATACACCGGCACAAAGTGAAGCTGATTTGTCATTTTTATCAGCAGTTGTTGTAACAATACTGAGAATTGCAGCATTAAGAGCATCTGCATCTTTTGTGTTGACAAAAGCCTTAAGGTACGGATATCCGCCTTTGCTCAAGGCAAATTCATCAGAAAGTTTTGCTTCTGACATCATCTCTGCTGTGGTAAGACCACAGATATCCTCTGCAGTAACATTTAATATTGCAGGCATATCCTTGCGGATATTCATAAGCTTATCAAAATAGAGGTTTTTATAAGTCTTGGTGCTGTCAGCGTAGCCTATTACACCTGCGATGAAGCAATCTCTGTCATTTACAGGTGCACCGTCAGATGTTGCAGCTACACTGCCTGATGCATACGCATTATTCACACTATTAAATGCTGCACCCACAAGACCGCCGACTGCTCTGATTGCATTATCTTTTGCACTGCCTTTAAAGTCGATGCAGACAGATGCTGATGAATATGAATCAGTTATATCAACAATTGAGATACCGACTAAACCACCGGCACTTACAACACTACTCTTATCAGCAGCCGCTGCGTCAGCTACATTAACTGAACCTGTTGAGAATGATTTCTCTATAAGCTTACCTCTTGCAACACCTATAAATCCGCCGACACCGTAAAGGCTGTTTTCAGCACTACTGTCAGCAACTGAAGCAATAGCAACATCAGCGACAGCATAGCTTTCTTTAATCTCACCGGATTTCATAACACCGATAAGTCCGCCTATACCTGCGAGCACTGTGTCATTTATAACACCGCTGACATCACCGTCAAAGCTTGAAGCTGTTACATTTGCCTGAGATAAACCAACAAGACCGCCGACTACATCTGAGCCTGTAACAATTGCATTTTTAACATGGCAATCGGTAATTTTTGCAAATTCATTTGCAATACCAACCAGTGCACCTGTTTCACCAACGCCGTTCACAGTTACATTTTCAAGTGAAAGGCCGGTAATCTGCGCAACTGCATCTTTACTGCCGTTAAGTGTAGCAAACAGACCTGCTGAACCTTTTCTGTTAATTGTGATATTTTTAAGAGTGTGTCCGTTACCGTTGAATGTGCCTGTGAAATTCAAAACAGGCGCAATTGACTTAAACTTACCAAAATCAATATCAGCAACAAGAATGAAGTTTTTATCAGTCTTATTTTCATCGTTGATGATGCTTTGCATTGCAAGCCAATCTTCAACATCGGCTACCTTATAAGGCTCAGCAGATGTGCCTTCACCTTCAAGAGGACAGACCTCAACAGAAGGCTCAGCTTCAACAGACGGCTGAGTAGCTTCTTGAGTTACAGTTTCCTGTGCAGCAGTTGTGGATTCAGTAACAGAAGTTGCACTATCAGTATTCACTTGTGTTGCATATACAGTATACATACCGATTGACGATGATAACACTGCCAGCGACAGTATCAACGTCAGCACCCTTTCTATTACTTGTTTTTTCATTACAAAACCTCCACGTGAATTTGGTTGTACCTTTCCGCTGCTGCCCGGAAAGTATCTTTATCAGGAGCCTGACTTCTTAGCCTTTTCTTTAGTTAATCTGGCTGCCTTTTCTCTTGCAATTTTTTCTTTTTCTTTAGCTTTTGCCTTGGCAATTCTCTCTTTTTCGAGAGCCTTTGCTTTTTCACGGGCAATACGCTCTTTTTCTTTAGCCTTTTCTTTAGCTATGCGCTCTTTTTCAAGTTGTTTTGCTTTTTCACGAGCGATGCGCTCTTTTTCTTTTTCTTTTGCTTTAGCAACTCTCTCTTTTTCAAGAGCTTTTGCTTTTTCACGAGCAATACGCTCTTTCTCTTTAGCTTTTTCGTGAGCAATTCGCTCTTTTTCAGCCTGAGCTGCTTTTTCGCGGGCAAGGCGTTCTTTTTCTTTAGCTCTTTCTTTTTCAAGACGCTCTTTTTCAAGCTGTTTTGCCTTTTCGCGAGCGATGCGCTCTTTCTCTTTAGCTTTTTCGTGAGCAATCCGCTCTTTTTCAGCCTGAGCTGCTTTTTCACGAGCGATACGCTCTTTTTCTTTTGCCTTTTCTTTAGCAATACGTTCTTTTTCAAGCTGTTTTGCTTTTTCGCGTTTTGCCTTTTCTTTCTCTTTGCGAGCTTTTTCAAGCTGCTCTGCCTTTTCTTTGGCAAGGCGTGCTCTTTCCTGCTCCCTTGCGATACGAGCCTGCTCCTTTTCTTTTGCAATCTGAGCGAGTCTTTCTTCTCTCTCTTTTGCAAGACGGGCTCTTTCTTTCTCTTTGCGGGCCCTCTCTTTTGCAAGAGCTGCTTCTTTTTCTTTCTTTGCTTTGAGACGTGCCTTTTCTTTTGCAAGGCGTTCTTTTTCTTTTGCCTTTTCTTTTGCAAGACGTTCTTTCTCGCGCTGAATACGGCGGCGCTCCATCTCTTTTTCGTGAGCAATTTTTGCTTTAATCTTATCTTCGATAGCTTTCTTTCTTGCATTTTCTGATGCTAATGCGCGGTCGATAGCTTCTTTAACCTTTTGCTCACCCTGAATCTTACGCTTACTTACACGCTTGATTTCATCAACAAAAACTCTCTTGACTTCGACTTCATCCATATCATAATTAAGGACTAATTCCTCTGCCAATCTCTTGAGAAGTTTTGGTTTAAGCTTTCTTGTTTTTGCTTTCTGGCCTAATGCATCCTGAGAAACAGTGTTGTTTTTAAGGAGCATATAGTTAGTTGCGATCATTCTGTTAAGCTCAGCTCTGTATTCGTCACTAACCATCTCATTTGATTCTTTTGCGATGATTTCATAACCGATATCACGGTATGACTGAATAAACTGCCAAAGCTTAAGACAGGCTCTGAAGTTAGGGTTTTTCTGAATAGCGTTAGTTCTCATAATAGGAGGACGAACAGGTGTACAACCCTGAAGCTCTTTCATAAAGCCTGAATGAGCATATTCATTGATAATCTTTTTAATTCTTTCAATTCGCTGGAAAACAGATGCATTTTCACCGTCAATGGATGCATTATCTTCAAGGTCATTACCGCCTGACTGAGCTGAAACCTCTAATTTGTAGTGGATTTTTTCTCTGCCTCTGGTAACATCACTTTCCATCTTGAGAGATGCCATGTTTTCATCGTCTGCAAGGTTAAACAAAACATTATAACGGATATCGATGAATCTGATAAGATTCTGCATAAGAGTATATACAAATCTGTTTTCATAAACCTCAAAGCTTTCTTCACGGAAAACATTGAGAATCTGGTTAGGGGTAACGTCATCACCCTCAACCTTTGCAATCATATTTGTATGCTGTGCAAGGTGGCGGACAGATTCTGCAGTAATCTTTCTTGCTCTTTCAATAGGAACAATCTCCTCTTCCTGAACAATAAATTTACGCGGAACGCGGATAATATTATCAAGAGGAATTACACAGGCCTCAATTTCTTCAACCCATGTTAAGTCTATTTTCTTTTCGAAATATCTGTTAAACAGTGAATAGCTGGTCTTACCCCTGTCAATAACATCTTCCATGGTGTCATAGAACTGATTGTCAGTTGTAAGGGCAGACATACTGTCTTTATATTCCAAAAACAACTCAAGATATGATTTATCCATCTGACCTTTTGCCCCTTTGCAGTTAATTTAACTATATGGCAATTACATGAGTTTCTGAAGTCTGAGAAGATACTCTTTAGATTCCATCATGTTTGATTTGCCGAAGTGCTTGTTAAGATAAGTAATAAGTCCGTCAATCTCATCACGGATGAATGAGAGGTTCAAGCTTTCGAACTTACGGAGAATTTTGTGGCAAAGAACGAAGTCGATACCATCAATTTCTGTACCGCCGCAGCCAACATAAGCGGGAACGAATTCCTTAAGCTGCTTAACGATACGGTTACCGAATGCAAGACGGAAATGCTCAATAACATAGTCATCAAGTTCCTCAAGCTTGCGGAGATTTTCATCTGAAACTTTATATTTTTCCTGGCATTCTTTGAACATAGCTTCAAGATGCTTGTAGCTCAAAGGCAGCCACTCAGTGTAAGGTGCGTCAAAAGCCTTACCTTTACTGTTGATATCAATCGGAATAGCACGGTCATAAACCTTATCAGATACGGCGAAAGTCGAGTCGTCGTTATTGATTGTGCCGATATACCACATGTTTTCAGGGAGTTTAAGCTTACCGTCAAAGAGGTTTTTAGGGTCAGTAGGCCAAACACTTGGAACAAGAGATACAACCCACTCTTCTCTGGTCGGCATTTCAAGAATAGAAAGAAGCTCAGCGAAGTAATACTCAACACGGGCGATGTTCATTTCGTCAAGAACTGTGATATAAATCTCTTCTTTGTATGTAGCTTCATACATCTTTTTAAGAACTTCAGTTTCGTTGAAACGCTTTGTAAATTCGTTGAAGTAGCCGAAAATTTCGGTACGGTCACGCCATGAAGGCTGAACTGATGCGATGATTGCAGGGTTTCTGAGGAACTTACCCCAAGCATAAGCAAGTGATGTTTTACCGGTACCTGAAATACCCTGTAAGATGATAAGTCTTGTTGTTGCAAATGATGCAATAAAAAGACGGATAAGCTTTGGCTCATAGTAAAGATGAAGCTGTGAGCAAGCAAAGTTACGGAATCTGTCAACAATTTCAGGAAGTGTGATTTCGTTATCGAATTCAGGCGGTACATAATCCTGAATTTCAATATCAACCTGAGTACATTTATAGAAACGGCTGTAGTCATCGGCAGTTTTGTCAACTTCGTCTGACTTCTCTTCTGCTTCTTCTTTTTTCTCCTCATATTCTTCGTAAGGACTGTCACCGGGTTTAAGGCCAAGCTGTGAAACCTTCATAGCAAGGATTCTCTCTTTTTCTGAAGAAAGCTTAATGATTTCACGGTTAAGGTTGCCAACTTCGTTAAGAAGCTCTTCCTGGTCAACAATAGTCTTGCGTACTCTTACATACTTTTTAACAAGAACAACGATGAGAATAACGATAACTGCAAGAATTGCGAGAGTTGCAACAACTGTGAGAATAGCAATTATCCAGTCAACTGCAGTAAAATTAGCAGCGTTTGCTTTAAAAATGGATATATATTTAGGAACATTGAACATATTTACAATGCCAAGTCCGATACCCTTAAAAATACCAAATAAGCCCTGAATGAAAAACTGATTCAGAAACTCAGAAATAAAGGTTGTAACTGTCATTTTGGTCACCCTCTTAAAGATTTATTTATGTAATCAGTGAATGTTATTTAATTGTCTGAATCATTTTTTGAATCAGCTGCTTTTTCAGCTTCTTTAGCTGCAAGATACTCTTCAACAGCCTGACGCTTAACTTCTTCAGAAATCTTTTCTGATTTTGCAGTCATAAACATAGCAATAAGCTTATAAACCTGCCAGATAAAGAAGAGGGCAAGCGGAATAATGATACAAATCATAAAGCCGAGCTGACTCTGAAGGAAATCCAACGCATTACCGAAGCCGCTGATGGTAAGACCTTTTACATAATTTCCGTTTTCGTCAACGGTGGCACCGATCTGCTTTGCAACGATATCATCAGGGTAAACCTTCTGATTATCTTCTGTCTGCATAGCGTCACCCTTTGTAACGTAATAGTAAACAGAGTTGTCAGCATAATACTCAATATCGATAATTCTATGGGTATTAAAGCCTTTGATTGTGTTACCTGCACTATCCTGCATAAGTGTATAGAAAGTGATAACATCACCCTCTTTAAGCTCTTCAGTAGGGTCAACTACTTCTTTGGCAATAATAAGGTCGCCTTTGCCGATAGTAGGGCTCATAGAATCTGTCTGTACAGAGAAAGGTGTATAACCGGCAACATTACCGATACCTGTCTCTGAGCTTTTTGATGTAAAGGTCATTACAGTTATAGCAATAGCTACAATTATCAGAATAACTAAAAGAATATCTGAAATAACCCCTAAAATACTTTTACCTTTCTGTTCCATTTTAACATTCACCTCTGATTTTATTTGATGACTGTAAAAGTCATTTACCGGCATTCATTAAATACCGATAAATCGCTCTTACAGGGAGGGATCAAAGGAACGGCATCTTCCGACAATGCCGTTCCTTAAACGGCGAGGATCAGGCAGAGCAGAGCAACTACTCTGCCTTAAAAAAGTTATTTAAGTTTAATTTTAAGTAAAGTAATCAATAAATCCGTAAGGATTAGTCGATTGTGAATTTAAGAGCTGCTGAGAGAGCTGCACCTGCAACTGAGTTCAAGCAGTCATCATCCTGACCTTCAACCCAGATGTAAACTCTCATCTTTGTGATACCAGGATTAAGTGTGAAGCTCTTATCTGTTGCATCAGCTGTGCTCTTAACAAGTGTACCTGACATATTTCTGCCGTAACCATCGATAATGCCGTCAACAGCTCTCTGACCGGTAGCACTTGTACCAAAGAGATAATAAGTTGTTTTTTCACCGTCTGTTTTACCGGCATTTTTAGCATCTGTTGAACGTGTTAATGTGTCTACCTCATAGCAAACTGTGCTAGCGCTTGCAAATGTATTCCAAGCAGTAGCAGTAGCAGTATCAGTAGTAACAGGACCGTTACCTAATGGTGAGAATGCCATTCTGAGAGCTGATTTGATCTCAGATGTTGTGTCGAATGTTGTTTCACCAAAGTATACTGTTGTCTGGTTAGCAACTTTGAAGAAAAGGTCAAATGCAACGATACCTGCTGCATCTTCAGCCTCTTTTACCTGAGTAACAGCTGAAACTGTTGCTACAGATTTATCATCAAGAGTTGCTTTGTAGAAGTTAGCGTAACCTGTGCTTGAATCTGCTGATGCAAAAGCACTTGATACAGGAATAAGGTCTGCAGGATAAAGGTTGTTGTTACCTGCATAAGCTGCATAACGACCATTTTCAGATGGATCAGTGTCAAAAATATCATCTACGCTGAGGAGAGCTGTCCATGTTGAAGCGTTAGCAGAAATCTGGATACCTTCAGGTGATGAAACTGTAAGATCCATAGACTCAACTGATGCTTCTTTACTCATGGAGAACCATGCGAATGTTGATGATGTAAGAACGATAGCTGATACGATAAGCATAGCAATCGCTGAAACAAACGCACGTTTTTTGATTGTAGTTTTCATGTCTTTACCTCCATAAAGATTTACATGCCTTGGCGACCGTTAACGCGTCGCCAAACGCATTTGTTTTATATCCAGTGTGTTGAAAAAATCTGAAATCGGAATTAAGGAAAAGTGTTTGCCCAGGGTAAGTCAAAGGTTGCTCCTTTTCACTCCTCCTACGCAGCCTCGCCGCTGTTGTCAGGTGTTTCAATAAGATTCAGATCCATTGAAAACTTGACCTCTCCCTCAAGAATATCATCAACACACTCAGGATCGTCCCCTTCGAACCAGATAGCTACCGTAACTCTGTCTGTAGCCCCTGCTTCGAATTTATCGTTAGCAAAAGTCATTACCTGCCTGCTGCTAACAAAGTTTTTGTCAGCGTACTGTTCAAGAACGCTGTTGGTACCGAGAGCCGGTTTAGCATAAACTGTTGACTCACCGTTGACTGTTACCATAACTCTGACCGCTTCATCAGCGCCCTGAGTCGCACTGTCAACATTAAGCTTTGCGCTGTAGCCTGCGCCTTCGGTGCCTGTGTTTTTAACATAGAATGAATATGTGAAGTAGTACATTCCGTCCTCTGTAAGGAAGTTATGAGAACCGTCATAATCATTAAGATCTTCCGGAAGAAGAGGGTATGTGCCTTCTCTCATATTTTCAAATACACTGCCTTCAAGAATTCTTTCAGGGTTTTTGAAATCAGGTGTTTCACTGATAGCAATACCTGCGTTGAAAGCATCTGCATTTGTTGAAACTGTGAAATTACCGTTATTTATGTATGTTGTACAAGCAAACAATCCAAAAAGAAGAAGCAATAAAATAACAAGGATAATTGTAAGGATTCTGATAAGTGCTTCTCTTTTGTTGATTTTTTTAGAGCTTGTTTTAACGGAATATTTGCCCATATTTTCGTTTACTGAAGGGCTTTGCTGTGAATCATTTTTCTTTTTCTTTCCCATTACAACCCGCTCCCTTCATTATACTATTGTCTTTTCGTTGCCCGGTTTACCGTAGAAAGGACCTTTGAGCTGATCAACGCCCATCTTTTTAAGAAGGTCGGCTTTTTCCTGGGTATCGATACCGTCAACTCTTGTTTCAACTTCAATTTTCTTACAGAAATCTATAAGACCCTGAACCATATTCTGTGTGCGTTCACTTTCTATAATGTCTTCAATAAGTGAAGCGTGAATGCCTACATAGTCAACATCATAATGGCTGAGGTTACTCAACGAAGTATATTCAAGACCTAAATCGTCAATAGATACTTTAAAACCAAGCTCTCTGAGAGCTTTGATGTTTGCAATAATCTGAGCTTTGTCAGCTTCAAGTATACTCTGATTAATGTTGAAGCAGAATCTGTCAGGCTTTATCGAATGCTTATCAAGAATTTTCATAACCTGAGGAACAAAGTTCTTTTTACAGATGTGTTTAACCGAAATCCATACAATAAATGAATTAACATCAGCTTCTCTTGCTTCACATCTTTTTATAACATCGCAACATTCTTCAATAGCCCAGAGACCAAGCTGACAAATCTGGCTTGACTTTTCAGCCACGGGAACAAAATGCTCAGGCAATAAAACGCCCATCACCTTGTCATTGATTCTCATGGAAATCTCGTAATCAATTGCCATATTAAGATGAATATCAAATACCGGCTGAAATGAAAGCTCCATTGGTCTGAGTCTGACTCCACCGGATGATTTCTTCTGTTCCATAAGCTACCCTCTTTGTCTGTAAATTCCGGATTGTTGAAAACAATTGGTTGATTTATATCAGTATGTGTAAAATAATTATGCAACTGCACCAAAGGGCAGACTACCCCCATTTATACTTTTACACTTATACTACACTTTACCACTTGTCAAGGGTAATTGTCAAGTGATTATTGCTCTTTTTGCAAAAAACATGCAAAATAAAACAGCAGAAACTTGATTTTTTTCAATCAAATCTCTGCTGTTTTTTTTATCTGAATTTTATACCTGTCTGCGCTCTTATAATTCTCAGTATTTCATTAACAACATATGTAATATTATTTACTTTATTATATTCAACCTTTGTATCAGGGTCAGTTATATAATTGTAAAAACTCTGTGCCTCATAAGACATAAGAACATGCTTCTCGGTATCCGGGGTAATAACAAATTCATGCCCGTCATTATCAAAATATGATAAATTAACAAGCTTTGAGATTGACGGTGTTGCAAGAGTTCCTTTGTCACCGAAAATCTGTGAACCGAATCTGCTCTGACCTGTTTTTGAATAAGTCAGAGTTACCTGCTTGTCTTTATAATCCAATACCGCTGTGCCGTATCCGTCAGCACCTGTGTTCAGAAAACCTGCTGCAGAGCTGATGCTTTCAGGTATTCCGAATAAATCCAATGCAGGATACACACAGTAAATTCCTAAATCCATAAGACATCCTGTTGCAAATTCAGGGTTGAATATATTGGGATTTTCTCCATTTTTAAGAGCAGGGTATTTTGATGAAAGCTGTGAAAAATCAAAATGAGCAGTAGTGATTTCACCGATTTTGCCCACCCACTCTTTAAGGATTTTACGTGCGGGCAGATGCATATACATTATAGCTTCCATATAAATCAGATTTTTTTCATCTGCAAGAGCACGAAGCTCTGCAAATTCTTCAGGTTCAACGGTAACAGGCTTTTCACATATAACGTGTTTGCCATTCTGAAGCATCAACTTACTCTGGCTGTAATGAAGTGAATTAGGGCTTGCAATATAAACCGCATCAACATCGCTTTTGGCAAGGTCGTTGATATCATCAAAAATTGTAACTTCACCAAAAGGCTCAGCAAAAGCTTTACCTCTTTCTTTGCTTCTTGAATATACGGCAGCAAACTCAAGGCCGTCAACGAGCTGTGTACCCTTGACAAACTCTTCGGCAATCCATCCTGTACCTATAACTGCATATTTAATCATAAGAATTCCCCTTTCTGATACTATTTTAACTTGAAGCAGCATAAATTTCAATGCTAATTAGTTGAAATTTTGCTGATTTATGATATACTTATCTCATTATATTGGAAAAGGATGTCTTAATTTATGAAATTAGGTATTGTAGGCTTACCGAATGTAGGCAAAAGCACTCTTTTTAACGCCATTACAAATGCAGGTGCCCAATCAGCTAACTACGCATTCTGCACTATCGAGCCCAATGTAGGCGTTGTGTCTGTGCCTGATGAAAGACTTGATAAACTTACAGAGATGTATAACCCTGCAAAAACCACACCTGCCGTTATTGAATTTGTTGATATTGCAGGTCTTGTTAAAGGTGCATCAAAGGGTGAAGGTCTCGGCAACAAATTCTTATCACATATCCGTGAAGTTGACGCAATTATTCACGTTGTCCGCTGCTTTGAGAATGATGATATCATTCACGTTGACGGCAGTATTGACCCTGCAAGAGATATTGAAACAATCAACCTTGAGCTTATTTTCTCTGATGTAGAAATGGTTGAACGCAGACTTGACAGAAGCACAAAAGCTATGAAAGGTGACAAAAGCCTTGCAAAAGAGGTTGAGTTTTTAAAGCGTCTTAAAGATGAGCTTATGAACGAAGTTCCTGCAAGAAATGTTGAATGCGATGATGACGAGAAAGAAGTTATGGCTTCAATTGCGCTCCTTACATCAAAGCCTGTAATATATGCATGTAATATGAGTGAAGATGATTTTGCAAACGGCATTGATACAAATGAAGGATATAAAAAGGTAAGCGAAATCGCAGCTAACGAGGGTGCACAGGTGCTTCCTATCTGCGCTGAGCTTGAGGCTGAAATTGCACCTCTGAGCAAAGAAGAAAAAGAAATGTTCCTTTCAGAGCTTGGTGTTGAGCAGGGCGGTCTTGATTTGCTTATCCAGAGAAGCTATACTTTGCTTGGTCTTATTTCTTACCTTACAGCAGGTACACCTGAAGTACGTGCATGGACTATCACTAACGGCACTAAAGCGCCTCAGGCAGCAGGTAAAATTCACTCTGACTTTGAAAGAGGCTTTATCAGAGCTGAGGTTATTTCATTTGATGACCTTATGGCTTGCGGCAGTATGACCGCTGCAAAAGAAAAAGGTCTTGTTCGCAGTGAAGGTAAAGAATATGTTATGAAAGACGGCGACATTGTTCTTTTCAGATTCAATGTTTAATTGTAAATTATGATAAGAGTTAACGAAATTAAAGTTCCTCTTGAAGCAACTGACAAAGATATTCTTTCTGCTGCTGCAAAACAGCTGAAAATTTCTGTTGAGCGAATCAAATCTTTTTCAATCGCAAAAAAATCTCTTGATTCAAGAAAGAAAGATAATTTGTTTTTTGTTTACAGCGTTGACGTAACAGTTGACGGTAATGAGGATAAAATCTTACAAAAAGCAAAAAAGGCTGTAAAAATCCAGCCATTTGTTTATACTGTGCCTGAAAACAAACGAAAAAGTAATCTGCGCCCCGTTGTTGCAGGGTTCGGACCCGGCGGTATGTTTGCCGCGCTGACTCTTGCCCGTGCAGGTGCAAGGCCGATTGTTCTTGAACGCGGTATGGATGTTGACACAAGAACAAAAGATATCAACACTTTCTGGAACGATAAAAAGCTCAACACCGAATCAAACGTTCAGTTTGGTGAAGGCGGAGCAGGTACTTTTTCAGACGGCAAACTCACAACAGGCATTAAAGACCCGTTGTGCAGACAGGTCTTTCTCGACTTTGTAAAGTACGGCGCTGATGAGGATATTCTCTATTCATGGCTCCCTCATATCGGTACGGATAAGCTTTGCAGCATAGTTAAAAACATCCGTAAAGAAATTATCGCTTTAGGCGGTGAAGTACGTTTCGGATGCAAAATGACAGACATTATCGCAGTCAACGGTGTTATTCACGGTGTTACTTACACTGATATAAACGGTGAAACAGCAGACATCGAAACCGATGCATTGATTGCAGCAATCGGTCATTCAGCAAAAGATACCGTTGATATGCTTTATGCTCACGGTATCAGAATGATGCAGAAGCCTTTCTCTGTAGGTGCAAGAATTGAGCACCCCAGAGAATTTATTGACAAAGCTCAATACGGCAGCTTTGCGGGTCACCCCGCTTTAGGTGCTGCAAGCTATAAAATGGCGTGTCATCCCCAGGGAGGCAGAGGTGCTTACACCTTCTGTATGTGCCCGGGCGGTATAGTTGTTGCAGCAGCCAGTGAAAAAGATACGGTTGTTGTCAACGGTATGAGTTATCACGCCCGTGACGGCAAAAACTCCAACTGCGCAGTTTTAGTCGGTGTTGAACCCGAGGATTTCGGCAGCGACCATCCTCTTGCAGGTTTTGACCTTCAGCATAAAATTGAGCACACTGCATTCATTGAAGGCGGAGAGAATTATTCTGCACCGGCTCAGCTTGTAGGTGATTTTCTGAAAAATCAGGCGTCAACCTGTTTGGGCAGTATTGAACCCACCTGCCCTACCGGTGTTAAAATGGGTGATATCCGAAATGTCCTGCCAAAAAAAGTTACCGATATTATGGCAGACGCTCTGGTAAAAATGGGTACAATGCTCAAAGGTTTTGATATGCCTGACGCTGTGCTGACAGCACCTGAAACCAGATCATCTTCACCTGTAAGAATTAACCGTGACGAATATTTTCAGAGTCTGAGTCTCAGGGGACTTTACCCTTGCGGTGAAGGTGCAGGCTATGCCGGCGGAATCGTATCGTCTGCAGTTGACGGTATGCGCTGCGCAAATGCAGTTTTAAGCGGTGAATATCTTAATTGGTATACAGTGGAATAAATAAAAGGAACGGTTTTCACCGTTCCTTTTTCTTTGTTGTTATTCTTTTATAAGTTCCTGATAAAGTGCTTCTTCGTGGTCATCCACATCAAAGAAAAGGCCTTCCATTCTTTGAACATATTTTTCTTCAGGCACACAGTTATTTTCAATAAGTGAAATAACATTATCAACCGTTTCTTCACCTGTAGTTGAGAAATCACCGAAAGCTTCTTCAAAAGGAATATCAAGTTTTCTGTAATGATTAAGCCCTGCTTCAAAAAGTTCTATATCCGGAACAAAATAAAGCACCGGTCTTTTAAGATAAACAAAGTCAAACACAAAAGATGAAAAGTCTGTTATGAAAATACTGTAAGAGAATTCGTCAACAGTTTTTTCTGCAAGACGGACTCTGTCGCTGTCAAACTTAAAGAATTCATCATACATTCTGAAGTTCGGATGTGGTTTGAAATCAAGAACAAAGTCATGCTCTTCAAGAACCTTATGAAGCTTGGGATTATTAAGAAACTCCATTGTGTTTTTATAAAAATCAGAGTTGAGTAATGCTTTTTCGTTTGGCTTCCAGCTTCCCTTTCCATCAGATAAAACAAGGAATTTTCTCCAGCTTGGGGCAAAGAGAATTTTTTTCTCTGCCTTCTGCGTGGTGTCGATATGGTTATATCGCGGCATACCGCTTGTGATCAAAAAGCTTTCATCAAAGCAATAATTTTTTTGCAGACTTTCAAACTCGAATTTTGTTGATATAACCTCTTTGTCAAGAAGCATTCTGTCAAGAGAATACATTGTAGGAAGATTTGCATGGAGAACGCCATGCTGAAGATAAATCACATCAAAGTTTATAATATCTGCAAAATACTTGTGAGCGCCGTAAGGGTATGACAGCATATCACGAAGTCCGTAGAACGATGTGATAATTTTATCTGCCGACAGAGCATATAATCTGTGGGTCACAGAGCCATACGGTACAAGATTGTTTTTCATTGAATCATCAAACCAGCCATCAATATCAGTCTCAGGATTATATACATAATAGCGTTTTATACCGTCATCCTTTTTAACATCGTGTAAGAACTGATAATATCCGTTATCTTTAACTGTTTTTGATGAATCGCAGTAAAGCCAGATTTTATTTTTCTTTTTATGTTTTGGCGCCATAAATCTTGTAAGGGTATTTCTGTAACCGATTTTAGGTGCAAACCTGATATTTCTGAAAAACACACTTGCCATATCAGATAATTCAGTTTTTCTGAATTTTATTTTTGAGCCCGTGCATGAAATGGTTTTTCCCTCACAAATATATTTCATTCGTTTGAGTTCGGCATTGAACGGGCTTGTTACGCCCTGTGAAAACTTAACCGGGTAGGTTTTGCCGTTGAGATAAGCCTTGAATGAAATCTTTTTAAGGTTTTTGATATCCGTTTTTATAACAAACATTTTGAAGTTGTTTGTTCTGGTCTGTGAAGCGCAGATACTCAGCGATGAATCGCGCAACGGCAGAGTTTCTTTCTTCTTGTCTCCGTTTTTATAGCTGTATTCTGCCTCAATTTTTATATCGTCAGTCAGATTACCTGCAAGGCATTTTTCAACACCTATCATTGTAAGCTTGTTGTTTTTGATGTTGAATCTTGTGATGTAGATATCAATATTTTCACATTCAAGAAGCTCATTGTCATTATGACAAATCACATATCTGTCATCTTCGGTAACAAGCTTTAATTCTTTGCCGTATTTCAATTCAAAAACAAACGCTTTATGCGGCTTAATAAGTGCGCCATAATCAAGTATAACTTCATCGTCAACCTTTTTAAGCAGGTTTACAATCCTACCCGCCTGACGCTCATATTCCTCACCCTTATACTGATATGGCCAAAGGATGTCCGCCTTTAACTTCCATCTGAAATCATTGAGGAAATAAGCCTGAATATACTCGGGTACATAAGGTTTGTTAAAGAAATCCTCCCAGAGCTGCATTGTCTTTTCAAAAATATAATAAGGGTGACCGTATGATCCTGATGCACCACCTGCATTCTGCAGATAGAAGTAATCTGCTTTGTCGCAAAAACCAATCTTCTGCTTATCTTCAAGGATAGAAATGATGTATTTCTGGTCCTCGTGAAAAATCATTGTTGTATCGAATTTTGCATTGTCTTTGCCTTTGTTTTTAACACAGATATTCATATGGGTCTGAACAAAATATCGGTAATCTTTATCATTAAGGTCATAGACACCTGTTTTATTGATGAAGCGTGTTCTGAAATGAGTGTTGCGTTTAATCACACCGTCTTTATCATGAACTTCATTGTAAGTCACAAGATCAATTTCGTCATAATGGGCATCAAAAAAGTTCACAAGGCTTTTCACTGACCCTTTTGAAAGATAATCATCAGAGTCAAGGTACATGATATACTTGCCCTGTGCTTTATCAATACCAAAATTTCTTGCAGATGAAACACCGCCGTTTTCAATGTGAAAGACTTTCATAAAACTGTGCTTTTCAACATACTCATCACAAATGGCAGGACTGCTGTCGCTTGAACCATCGTCAACAAGAATAACCTCCATTTTTTCTTTGGAAATTGTCTGGTCGACTAAAGAGTCAAGGCACTTTTGAAGATATTGTTCAACATTATATACCGGAACAATAACAGAAACTTCATATTTAAAGCTCATATAAACCTCCTTATACGCCCATACAGGGAGTTAACATACATTCCCTTAATAATTATAAAATCAGTTTATCACACCACAATATTTTTTTCAACTGTTAATTGACATAAATAGTGCTTGGTGATATATTAAGCTAAAATGATTTTTCGGAGTGATTTTATGCTGCTGACAACCATGACTGAACGCATAGCTAAAGTTTTTGATGATATCAAAGCTGTTGAGCTCATCAAAAAAGCCGGTTTTGATTCCATTGATATAACCCTTGATTTTTGGGACGACATAGGAATTTTTGACGGTGACTACCTTTCTTATGCCCGTAAAATCAAAGCAAGGGCCGATGAACTTGGCATAGGTTTCACTCAGGCTCACGCGCCGTTTAATCTTTCAACCGATGACGGTGAAGAAGCCTGCTACAAAAACACATTTGATGTCACTGTCAAATGCCTTGAATGCTGTGAAATTTTTGGTGTTGACATTCTTGTTGTTCACCCTCTTCAATACAGAAAATATTACACTAACAGAGAGTTTTTTAAAGAACTGAACAAGAAATATTATAATGAGCTTTTACCTTATTGCAAAAAATACGGTGTAAAAATCGCTTGTGAAAACATGTGGCAATACAGTAATGAAAGCAACTGCATCGTTGACAGCGTCTGCGCAGACCCTGATGAATTCAACGAATATATCGATATGGTTAACAGTGAATATCTCGTTGCCTGCCTTGACCTCGGACATTGCGGACTTACTCACCGTGATGCAGGCTACTGTATACGTAAAATGGGCGGCGACAGAATAAAAGCGCTCCATATTCATGATAATGATTTTAAGCATGACTTTCATACTATGCCTCTTTTTGGTGATATGGATTGGGAAGATATCACAAAAGCTCTTGCAGAAATCAATTATGACGGCAACTTCACCCTTGAGGCTGACGGATTCCTCAGCGGAATAGGCGCTGATGAAGAGCTTTTGCTTGAGGCTCTGATTCTTATGGAAAAGATCAGCAGAAAATTGATCAAAAAAATTGAAAGCTATAAAAAATAAAGCGGCAGTCACCGACTACCACTTTATGATTCTTAATATATTATCTACGGTCAGAGCAAGGTTTTCTTTGCTCCGGCCTTTTATTTTTTCAAAAGATACGGGTTCTCTGTTTGTTGCAAAAACCGCAGTAACTCCCATATCATAAACGGCCTTCAGATTTTCATCATATCCCCCCACAACAGCTATGACGGGTATATTCTTTTTCCTTGCTCTTTTTGCAACGCCCGAAATAACTTTGCCGTCTGCAGATTGGCTATCAAGTCGGCCCTCACCTGTAAAAATTATATCTGCTGACGCGATTTTATCATCAAAGCCTACTGTATCAAGAACCGTTTCAATCCCCGATTTAAGCTGTGCATCAAACAATGCAGCCATACCTGCACCCATTCCGCCGGCTGCACCTGCACCTTTCAAAAGTGAAACATCTGTGTTTAAATCTTTTTTGATTATATCTGCACAATGTCTTAAACCCTCATCAAGAAATTTTACCTGATTTTCATCAGCACCCTTCTGAGGTGCAAAAACATAGGCTGCACCCTTTTCACCATAAAGAGGATTATCTATATCGCACATGGTAACAATTTTTATGTTATCAAATATTTTATCTCTGCCTGAAGCATCAATTTTTTCTATATGGATAAGAGTTTCACCCACAGGTACAAAGCTGTTGCCTTCTTTATCAAAAAACCTGACACCCGTTGCAGCAGCAGCACCAAAGCCCATATCATTTGTGCAGGAACCGCCAAGGCACATAATGATTTTATCACAGCCACGATTTGCAGCGTCAAGCATCAGCTCACCCACACCGTAGGTAGTTGTTTCAAGGGGATTTTCTTTACCCTCAACCAAGGGCAATCCGGCACATGCCGCCATCTCAATAACTGCAGTTTTGCCGCCGTCAATCAAGCCGTATGAGGCTTCGATTTTATTATTATAAGGGTCATTGACCAATACCGAAACCTTTTCACCGTCAACGCTGTTCAGGAAGCAATCAACACTGCCTTCTCCACCGTCAGCAACAGGGATTTTAACCACCTGACATGCAGGGAAATGAGTTGATACACAATTCTCAATGATTTCACAAACCTGATAAGAAGATATTGTACCTTTAAAAGAATCAGGCACCACAACAACTTTTTTCATTATTTTATTACCTTGATTCTGTCATCAAAACGGGGTTTCATCTCAGGCTTTTCATCAGGGTAACCGATTGCAATTGCTATCTGGAATTTGTAGTGTGAGGGAATATCAAAAATTTCACGCCATTTAAGACCTTTTTCATCATTGAAAAGTGCACCGATAGATGCAATTATACAAGTACCCAGACCCATACTTTCAGCTGCAATCACTATGTTTTCACACATAATGCCAGAATCCATATAGCTTTCATTTTCAGCAAAAATAATTGCAAGTGTAGGCGCTGTCTGATAAACAGGGTTTACATCCCAACGGGTATATGCAGGGGTATCATAACCAACTGTTTCTTTGAAATCTTTATTCATGCCCTCAAGATAATCGTGATTCTGTATAAATCTTACATGGCAAGGCTGACCGTTTCTTCCGCTTGGAGCTTTGACTGCACACTGAGAAAGAATCTCAAGCTCCTCATCGGTAATCTGTTCAGGTTTGTAGCTTCTTATAGTCTGCCTTTTTAATATGTTTTTTATTGTTTCGTTCATAGTTATTCCCCTTCAAATAAGATAGATTAACTATAACAAATACTGCGGTTAAAGTCAATTATACTTGTTTTCACAACCAAATAATGCTATACTGACCGAGAGGTGGTTTTATGATAAACTCAAAGCAGCTTATTGAGAAAGCTGTTGATGCTATGAAAAAATCCTATTCCCCCTACTCTGATTTTAAGGTAGGTGCCGCACTCCTTTCAAAAAGCGGAAGAGTGTTTACCGGATGTAATGTTGAAAATGTATCATACTCAACCACAAACTGCGCTGAAAGAACCGCTATTTTTAAAGCTGTCAGCGAGGGTGAACGGGAATTCACGGCAATCGCCATAGTCGGAGGTAAAAACGGTGAAATCACCGATTTCTGCTACCCGTGCGGTGTATGCCGTCAGGTAATGGCAGAGTTCTGCGACAAAGATTTTATGATTATTTTAACAGACGGCAAACTGACAAAAGCCTGCAGTCTGCAGCAGCTTTTACCCGAAGCATTCAAATTATAAAAAGAAAGCCTGCTCACTAAAAAATGAGTAGGCTCTTTTATTGACACAGCTCTTATTTCAAGCTGTTTTCATAAGACTCGATCATTTTCTTAACCATCTGACCGCCGACTGAACCTGCCTGCTTTGAGGTAAGGTCACCGTTGTAACCCTGCTTAAGGTTTACACCAACTTCAGCAGCAGCTTCCATCTTGAATCTTTCAAGTGCAGCCTTTGCTTCAGGTACTACAATTTTGTTTGATGATGCCATTGTGTTTTCACTCCTTCGCAACAAATTGCGTTTGCAGTAATATTGTTTTCATAATCAGCAAAAATACAACTGAAAAAAATTGTTAAAAAATTTGCATTTTTATGCTTATAATCAAGTCTGAGCAAAAAAATAAAACCGCAGTCGATACAATGTATCTTCTGCGGTAATTTTTATACACGGATCTTGTCTGCATCTTCGTCCATCTGCTCAGCAATTGCTTTGCGGCGTTGTGCAAGTTCAGCATACATTCTGTCGCGTGTTTTATTATCAATAGGGTAAAACAATTTTGGTATAATGCCAAGGCTGCTTGTGATGATCGGTATACCTGTTCCTAATGCAAAAAGCCACCATTTTGCAGAATCACTCTGGGTGCCGATTTTCTGACCCTGAACATATCCGATTTGTGAGAGAATAAAATTCTTAACGGAGTTCATAATTACTCCCTGAATTTTAGTAACAAGGTCTTTTGCAACACCCGTCATAGCCTCAACACGGTAACCGTTTTTCCATTCGCAATAATCCATAGCCTCGTTGCGAAGCTCCTCGGGAATAGTGTGGCGCACACCGTAAACAAACATCTCAACAAATTCCTCAATCATCATAGTAGGAATCATAAATTTACGGCTCATAAAGTTTTTGTTGATTGAGCCTACACCAAACACTACAATCCAGCATATATCCGTCCATAGATCCTCTGCCACCCACAAGGTTTTTGAAGTGAAACGCCTTCTTAACGGAGCAACCCACAGATAGCTAAGGTTAAGAAGCGGATATGCAGGTATGCCTACAATCGTCTGCAACGATGCACTGCCTAAAACATCTATGTAGTAGTCTGAACGGCTCTGGCCGATACTGAATCCGCTGAAGAAATCAGATAATGTAATAATAAGCAACGGCTTGTTATTGAAAATCGCCTTGAAGCCTTGCATAATGCTCGGCTTTTCAACAGACTGCATAACTCGTTCTCTTGAAACCATATAAAACCAGAAGGTCATCGCAGAAGAAAGAACTGCAGTTGCAGCACCCATACCTATAAACAAGTTGCGAAGCTTCCATTTGACTACATTTGTGTTAATCAGGTCAATGAAAATACCCATAATCCATTCCGGCATTTGTTCACCAAGGAATCTGGAAAACAGATTTGCTTGCGAAATAAGACGCACCCTTTCTTCCGGGTTTGGCGTTATGGTAGACAGCAGACCCGTTTTTGAAATATTCATAAAGGTTGTTGCTGTTTCATTGATGATATTAAAAGCGAAATAATAAACAAGCTTAGGAAGGTAATCTGTTGCCGTATTCGGGAAGAAAACAGGAGTGAGCCAGAAAAGCATACCAAATAAAGTAAGCGGTATTTTCATCCAGATAAGATATGGCCTGAATTTACCCCATCTTGTTCGTGTTCTGTCAACAACGGCACTGATAAAGGTGTCGTTGATAATATCCCACGCGCCGGTGAACAGTGTTACAATGGCATTTATTTTAAAATCGATACCAACAACATCTCAAATGAATCTGTTCTGATATTTACCGATTGAGAAGCTATCTGCGAAATCCTGGGCAATATATGCAATAGTTTCTTTTGAGCCTACATATCTTCTGCCGCGATGTATCTGTCGGTTAGCTTTTTCTTCGTTTGCCATAACACGCCTCCTTTGTTCTTTTATAATAAAATTTTTCTTAAAAACCAAGGAATAGTCAAGCTTTTGCAACTGTACAAAATAACAAAATAAAACCGGAAGTATTTGGTAATACCCCCGGTTTTCCCTTAATCTCTTCTGAAAAGGTCACGTGTGTAAACTTTATCTGCAACATCATCAAGGCACGAATCAAAACGGTTGGCAATTATTGCATCACTCATATTTTTAAATTTTTCAAAATCGTTGACAATAAGGTTACCGAAAAATGTGCTGCCGTCTTCAAGCGTAGGCTCATAAACAATAATGGTTGCGCCCTTTGCTTTGATTCGTTTCATAACACCCTGAATTGAGCTGCTTCTGAAATTATCGCTGCCTGCTTTCATTGTCAGACGGAAAACACCGATAACAACCTCGCGCTCTGCATCAGGGTCATATTCGTTATAATCAGCATATCCGTAATATCCTGCTTTTTGCAGCACTCTGTCGGCAACAAAATCTTTGCGGGTACGGTTTGATTCAACAATCGCTTTAATAAGATTTTCCGGCACATCACTGTAGTTTGCAAGTAACTGCTTTGTATCTTTAGGCAGGCAATATCCGCCATAACCAAATGACGGGTTATTATAATGAGCACCGATTCTCGGGTCAAGGCAAACACCGTCAATAATAGCCTTTGTGTCAAGACCTTTCATCTCGGCATATGTATCGAGCTCATTAAAATAGCTGACGCGAAGGGCAAGATATGTATTGGCAAAAAGCTTGACTGCCTCAGCCTCAGTGAATCCCATATACAGAATGTCTACATCCTCTTTAAGTGCACCCTCTTTAAGTAATGCAGCAAATTTTTCAGCTGCTTTTACAAGCTTTTCGTCTTGCGGGTCAGTGCCCACAATAATTCTGCTTGGGTAAAGGTTATCGTAAAGAGCCTTACTTTCTCTTAAAAATTCAGGGCTGAAAATAATATTTTTACTTCCTGTTTTTTCGCGTATAAATTCTGTAAAACCTACAGGGATTGTAGACTTGATAACCATAACAGCATCAGGGTTTACTTCCGTCACAAGATTTATTACAGCCTCAACCGCAGAAGTGTCAAAGTAATTCATCTTACTGTCATAATTTGTAGGGGCAGCAATCACAACAAACTCAGCATCTTTATATGCTGACTCAGCATCAAGAGTTGCTGTAAGATCAAGCTCCTTTTCTGCCATATATTTTTCAATATACTCATCCTGAATAGGTGCCTGACGGTTGTTTATCATATCAACCTTTTCAGGTATGATATCCACCGCTGTTACATGATGATTCTGAGCAAGGAGTGTCGCTATTGAAAGACCTACATAGCCTGTACCTGCAACTGCAATATTCATAGTTTATATGCCTCCATCCTGAATTTCGTTTTGCTCAACCGATTTGGAATTTTGTTTAAAAGTATAAATCAGATAAACCGTATTAGCTACACTTGTAACCAACACAACCAGCACTGTTGCTAACGCTGCACCCATTGAACCCCACCAGGTTACAAACAAGAAGTCTGCAATCACGTTCATACTGCTTGAAACAATTGCCACAACAAGATTGAATTTGAGCTTTCTCTGGGTAACCAGCAAATTACCTGAAAAGGTACGGAATGTGCCTGAAATGAAATAATTTAAAGACAGTAATCTGAATACCGGCAAAGCATCCATATACTCTTCGCCAAACATAAGCTTGATTATCAGCGGTGCAAAAAGACACAATCCGCCTGAAATAAGCAAATTCACTGCACCTAAACCGAAAACGGCCTGCTTGTACCGTTTAAGGCACCATTTGCCGTTGTTTCTGTTTTGTGCAAAATATGGGTAAAGATATGTAATCAATGCGTGTGGTATAAAAGACAACGCTGTCGGTATCATCGTTGCAACTTTATAGCTTGCAAGAACAGTTTCCTGCGGGTCAACAATACCGAGAACGAACACATCAAGCAGATACATCAGCTGTGAAAGACCATTGTTACACATAGAAATAAATGCTATTGAACGCATAGCTTTTGTATCTTCTTTACTTAACGGGTCACACTTTGAAACAAGGCGTACCCGCATCCATAAAAAGCCCAGTATTGCTGTGAAAATATACGCTGCATAATAACCCAGCACCATACCTTTTTCGCGTAAAAGGTATGCACCGCCTGCAGACACTGCAAAAACTGCAATTGTGTTTATAACATTTATTTTTGCATAATCCTGATTGCGCTTTTGTGAACGAAGGTACGCAGTAGTTAAACCGTAAAGCAATTTAAAAATCGGCAGTACACAAAGCATCTGAAGTAACTGACCTGCACCTTCAACGGGGAACTTTACAAAAGTACCTATCCCAAGTAAAACAACGGCTATTACTATATCAAATTTAAACCCGAACCGTGAGCTGTAATTGCATACTCTTTTTGCAAAATTCTCATCACCGCTTCGTTCGCTGCAAAGCTGTAAGGTTGCAGACTCCATACCTAATCCGTTGGCAAGAAGAATTATGCTGTAAATATTCCACGCGTAAGTAAATACGCCGTACTCCTCTTTTGTAAGAATACGAACAAGCACAACACTGCTTAAAAAACCGATAACTTTATTTAATACGCTCCCGCCAAAAACATGGAAAAATCCGGTTTTTAAAAACTTATTAAGTTTTTCTTTTAACTTATTCATACATTTTCTTTCCCGAAATAAAGCTTTATTGCACTCATCAAA
>JBGVPE010000007.1:0-4595 GCA_045126895.1 Acutalibacteraceae bacterium
AAAGGTGTACAACGGAGAATCTGCGTGACCCGATAAACCTTGCTTTCGGTCTCGGTTTTCCTTTTGTGTTACTATTACTTTTGAGTAGCTTGCAGAAAAATATCCCCGTAGAACTGTTTGATATAGACACACTTACGCCCGGTATTACGGTATTCGGTTTGTCATTTATGACACTTTTCTCTGCCACGCTGATTGCTAAGGACCGAGAAAGTGCTTTTTTGCAAAGATTATACGCAACACCACTTACAGGTTTTGATTTTATTCTTGGCTATATGCTACCTCTTTTACCTCTTGCCATTAGTCAGACAATCATTTGTTACCTGTTTGCGATTCCTCTGGGCTTGACGGTCAGCATAAACATTTTTTATGCAATAATAGGTATAATACCAATGGCTGTTTTAAATATTGCATTAGGGCTTTTATGTGGCAGTATCCTTGGTGTTAAACAAGTCGGCGGTATTTGCGGTGCATTACTTACGAATCTCTCTGCGTGGCTATCCGGAGTATGGTTTGATTTGAAGCTTGTGGGTGGTTTTTTCGAAAAAATTGCGAATGTGCTACCGTTTGTTCACGCAGCAGAAATGGAAAAAGCTTTATTCAGCGGAAACTTTGAGCTTGCCATAACTCACGTTATGCCCATTATTCTGTACAGTGTATTTATAACTGCGATAGCTGTTCTCGGCTTCCTCAGACAAATGAAAAAACAATAAGGATTTGATGCGATGAAATACAAACTCATTATAGATAAAGATGCGGATGAAGAGATAATTGCAAAGGTTCACGCTCCCTCTTCTCTGACTGAGCAGATAGAAAATCTCGTCTGTAGCTTTTCAGGTGCTGAAAGCATCATGGGATACAATGAGGATGAAATGAAAAAGCTCTTATTCTCTGAAATAGAGTGTATAACTGTTGTTGATAAAAAGGTAATAGCTGTCGATACGAAGGGAAAACGCTACCGTATTCAGGAAAGACTTCGTGATTTAGAGAATATTCTGCCTTCTTATTTTATACGCATCAACAAATCTACCCTTGCCAACGAACACCGCATTGAGCGATTTGATGCTGTGTTCAACGGCGGTGTGGATGCAGTATTCAGATGCGGTTATCGTGAGTATGTTTCAAGGCGTTGCTTTTCACAAATAAGAAGGAGGTACGAAGGAATATGAAAAGATTTATTACGGAATTTTTCCGCAGAGGTCTGATTGCTTGCGGTTTCGGTCCGATCGTTCTTGCTGTTTTATATCTGATTCTGCATTATAAGGGTCTAATAGATACACTAACTGTTAATCAGGTCTGTACAGGAATTTTTTCAATAACTGCACTTGCCTTTACAGCAGGCGGTATGAATGCTGTTTATCACATAGAACGCCTACCCTTGATGTCGGCAATTTTGATTCACGGTATTATCTTATATTTCAGCTATTTAGGTGCGTATTTGCTTAATGATTGGATTGAATGGGGTGCAACACCAATCTTGGTTTTCTCAGGTATTTTTGTTGTCGGCTATCTGGCAGTTTGGGCAATCATTTATTGCATAACTAAGCGAAATACTAAAAAGCTTAATGAAATGCTGAAAGAAAAACAGCAAAGGATAATAGACGATAAGAAACAGTTAGATTAAAAATTTTACTGCTCTCATTTTTGAGGGCAGTTTTTTATGCCGGTTTTGCAGTGTGTTTTATTCATAGCTGACATCATATCGGCATTACACTCATCTTCTTTTTGTATTTTTTATATTGAAAAAGAAAGACAATTATGATATAATGCGAAATGTTCGTTATAATTTTCTATCACTACTAAAACGGAGGATTACAAAATGGAATTTTTCGGATTTTCTCTTTTTAGCTCACTTACAGGCGGTCCGCTTATTGCAGTTGCTGCAGTAATTTTTGTTGTAGGTCTTGCACTTACAATCAAGGGCGGAGACTGGTTCGTTGACTCAGCATCATGGTTTGCAGAAGCAACAGGTATCCCTAAATTTGTTGTCGGTGCAACAGTTGTATCATTCGCAACAACATTGCCTGAACTTCTTGTTTCTGTAAGAGCGGCTATGAACGGTTCTGCACAGCTTGCAATCGGTAATGCGGTAGGTTCTGTTACTGCAAACACAACGCTTATTATGGGTGTTTCTCTTGTTGCAATGGCAGGCGTTGTAAGCAGAAAGAGTTTTTCTCTCAAGGGCGGTCTTCTTATGGCTGCTATTCTCGGACTTACAGTTCTTTCACTCGGCAATTCACTTCCCTCATGGTCAGCTTACATCTTATGGGCTATCTTCCTTATCTTTATGATAAGCAACCTTATCGAAGGTAAAAAAGGCGCAGAAAATGATGAGATTGACTCATATGAAAAGAAGGAAATTCCTTCAAAAATTCTGTGGTTTGTAATCGGTACTGCTTCAATTGTTTTCGGTGCAGAATTCCTTGTTTCATCAGGTAAGACAATTGCATCATCTCTCGGTATCAGTGAAACAATCATCGGCTTTACAGTTATTGCTCTCGGTACATCTCTTCCCGAGCTTGTTACAACACTTACTGCAATCCGTAAGAAGGAAGCTTCTCTTTCAGTCGGTAACATTATCGGTGCAAACATCATCGACACTACACTTATTCTTCCCCTTTGTGCAGTTATCAACGGTGAAGCTCTTCCCGTTGAAAAAGTAAACCTTGTGTTCGATTTCCCCGTATGTATTGCAGCTTGTGCAGTTACAATCGTTCCCACAATTATACAGGGACGTTTCAAGAAATGGCAGGGATTCGCACTTCTTGCGATCTATGCTTTGTACATGCTTTTCCTTGTTCTCAATGAAACAGGCGTTGTTGTTCTCGGCTAAAATAAATACATATTACTGCTCTCTTTATGAAGTTGTCAAGTAAAAGTAGACAATAAAAAATACTTTTAAACCAAACCTATGCAAAGTCCTGTTCAGTTCTAAACTGAACAGGACTTTTTCTGCCACATTTGGTAGAAGGGCGTTCAGCGTTGTAGTATTTTACATATTCAGTTATTAGGGTTTCGACATCATCACAGCGATAAAGTTTGAAATCTTTATACAGCTCTTCTTTAACCCATCCGTTAATAGACTCAATAATAGGATTGTCAGTAGGTGTGCCGACCCTTGACATTGACCTATGTATATTGGTACAATGTGAGTGAGCATTGTATAATGTTCGTGAAGAGTAAATTGAACCTTGGTCGGTGTGCAAAATGACTGGTTCTTTTTGCTCTTTTACTTTTTCCATTAATTGCTTTAAACAATCAAAATATGGCTTAGGATCACCTTTTCGTTTTGAAAGAGAGGATGCTATGATCTCATTGTTGTATGTATCCAAAATATATGTCCATTCTATATGGGCTTGTTTTTTACTTTTTAATACTGTCATATCAGATACTACTATTTCCAAAGGTCTTGTCGCATTCCAATTACCAGATATTTTATTGGGAAATTTTACGTTTTCTTTTCCTTTATTGTAGTGGTATGTTTTTCTTGCGGTAGACTTGATACCCGCTTCTTTACAACATTTATGAGCAAGATTATCAGAGAACACCCAGCCGGTTTCATCTCTGATTACTTTTGCTAAATTATGATAGTCATATACAGAATGTTTTTTGTGCACTTCTTTTAGCAGTGATGTCAAATCAAGTCTGTTTTGTTCATAACGATTAAGCTTCCCTTTTCTGCTTTTCCACTTGTAGTAACCGGAACGATTCACTGACATTATCTCGCACAATGTTGCAACAGGTATTTCTGTACTTAACTTATCAACTATTTCATATTCACATCTTTTGCAGTAACGAACTCCTTGTTTACGCCAACTCCTTTTACTATATATCCTTTTTTAATCGTTCATTCTCTATTCTCAACTTAATGTTTTCTAATTCTAACCGTTCTTCTTTTGATAGATTTTTGCTCCTATGAAGTGCGGCATATGGATTGCCCTTATGATTACCTCTGTGTTCCTCATAAAAATATGTTTCGCCATATTCTTGATATCGTTTTAACCAATCTCTGATAAGACTGCTTGTTATCCCATGTTCCTTTGACATTGCTTTAATTCCAATGTGTTCATCTATTATTTTTCTTACAACCTCTATCTTAAATTCAGCTGTATATATTCTGTTTTTTCTCATGTTATCACTCCTTTGTTTTACTATATCACAAAAAGAAAAAGTAGACACTTTTTTGTGTCTACTTTCAGTTTACTCTTTCATTTTTGAGGGCAGTTTTTATATACCAAAACCGTTCATAATAGTAATGGGAATGAGCAATAAAATCAGGTAGGTCTCTTATAAACACACATACTATATAAAAGGTTATCTGCTATTATTTTTGAAAAAATGACGAGACTTGAACTCATAGTCCATCTCGTGTCGGTTTGCCGAAGGCAGAGACACAAGGGACAAACAAAAAAGATAACTTTGCCTTGCAACTTACACCAAAAAAGCAGAATCAACCAAACGCTGACACCACATAAGGCAGTTTTTCTTTAAAAAGTGAAATTACGGCACAATAATACGTTAAAACCCACCGATACGCGATAGCGTAATCGGTGGGTTTTGCCTTTTCTTGCACACGCAATTTCGCATTTTAAAGTGCT
>JBGVPE010000008.1:0-46645 GCA_045126895.1 Acutalibacteraceae bacterium
GGAAGCTGACGGTAGAACCAATCTCTGTCATATTCGCCGTCAAAAGAATTCTCATCAAACTCTGAAAGAGGGAAGTGGAAATCTTTTAACTGAAGGTTGTTAACAAGGCTTCCGTCAGGGTTTGTTTTCTGAAGAGAAAGCAACTCGTCAACGAGAACCTGAACACCTTTAGCAAGGCCGCAATCTTCCTGAGTGATAAGCATCATGATAAGAGGAAGAGCAACATACTTGATAATTGTAGGAACAAGGTTGCTGTCATCAACTAAAAGGAGTGTACCGTTAGTTGTGCCGCCGTCTTCATCAAAGATAACTTCGTTGTTTTCATCACAAAGATATACAGGTGAATGGTTGATACCGGGGCAGATGATGAGCGGATACTCATCGCCTGTTGCTGCAAGTCTTGCAGATGCTTCTTCGATTGAATCAGCTTCTACGTAGCTGCCTGTTGCTGATGCAGAGAAAGCAACTGCAAAAACAGAGCAAACCAAACTGAGGACAAGAACAACAGAAATGATTTTTTTAACTGCTTTTTTCATAAATAAACCTCCATAGATTTATATTCAGTTTATATTACCACACTTTACAGAATTTTGCAACAAAATAAATAAACAAACAATTGCTGTTTACTATGTCAATTATTCACAAATAGAGGGCTTTTCGTTGACTTGACAACCTTTTGATGATATAATCATACTGATTAATTTTGAAAGGTGATAGAATGCAGAAGACTATTATTGAACCTAACGGCCGCAACTTTCAGTATTGGAAAGATTTGTGGCGTTACAGAGAGCTTGCATATAATTTCGCTAAAAGAGATGTTACTGTCAGATACAAGCAGACTGTTATCGGCTTTGGCTGGGCAGTTATCAACCCTATTGTGAACATGCTTCTGATGACTTTTATATTCGGCGGTATTGCAGGTCTTTCAAGTGAAGGAGGTACACCGTATTATATAATGGTTTATCTCGGCCTTATTCCTTGGTCACTTATATCAAAAAGTCTTCAGGGCGGTGCATCTACATTTATCAACAATGCAGCTATAATGCAAAAAGTGTATTTCCCGCGAATTTTATCTCCTCTGGGGTCAATGATTGCATTTCTTATAGATACAGCAATTTCCTTAGGTGTTCTTGCTATTCTTATGTTGATATTCTATTTTATTGATGGCTTTGTCCCTTCGTGGAGAATAATTCTCTGTCCCCTTGTTCTTGTGTGGGCTGCAACTTTAGGACTTTTTGCAGGTCTTTTCTTATCATCTTTCAATGTAAAATGGCGTGACCTTAATCAGATTATGCCTTTCCTTATGTCCCTGGGTCAGTATGCATCACCGGTAGCTTACTCTGTAAGTGAAAACTTCGGTGACAAATGGTGGCTTCCTCTTTATTGCCTTAACCCTGCAGTAGGTGTACTTGAAACATTCAAGTGGTGCGCTATTGATTCTATGAAGTTCAACATCTTTGCATTCTTTGTTGCAATCGGTTGGACGGTAATTCTCATTCCTCTCGGTATCAGATTTTTCAGAAAAACCGAGAGAACCTTCGTTGATATTGTTTAAGGAGGGGCAGAAGTGGATAACAGACCGATTATGATTGACGTAAAAGACGTCAAGAAAAAATATGTAATACGTCATAATTTTGAAAAAGAAAATACTTTCTCAGGTAAGATGAAGGCTCTGGCAAAAAAGGTTCTTCACCCTACTAAAAAGTATAATACAGAAGATTTTTATGCTCTTAATGGTGTTACCTTTCAGGTGCGTAAGGGCGAAAAAGTCGGCATCATCGGCAAAAACGGTGCAGGTAAATCAACTCTTCTTAAGGTTCTTTCAAGAATTACCGAACCCAGTGACGGCAGAATAGAAATGCTGGGTAAGCTTTCTGCCATGCTTGAAGTAGGTACAGGCTTTAACGGGGAGCTGACCGGCAGAGAAAACATTTACCTCAACGGTGCAATCCTCGGTATGACAAAAGAAGAAGTCGACTCTAAATTAGATGCTATCATCGATTTCTCAGAGGTAGGCAAATTTATTGATACCCCTGTTAAAAGATACTCAAGCGGTATGTATGTGCGACTTGCTTTTGCTGTTGCAGCTAACCTTGACCCGGATATTCTTATCGTTGACGAGGTTCTTGCAGTTGGTGATACAAAGTTCCAGCGTAAATGTATTGATAAAATGATGAGTTTTGCAAAGGACGGTAAAACCGTTCTTTATGTAAGCCATCAGATGCAGACTATTCGGCAGCTTTGCGACAGAGTTATTGTTCTTAAAGAAGGCAAGGTTATATATGACGGCGATGTAGAGCGCGGTATTGAGATTTATACCGAAACTGTTGACGTTGACGCAACAAACTTTGACCTTAAAGAACATAAACCCAGAGGCACACAACATGCCATTATTGAAAATGTTGATATCACAGACAGAGAAACTTGCTCATGGTTTTACAATGAACCTATTAAATTTAAAATAAAAATCAACGTTAAAGAAGATTGTGAAAATGTAAAGCTTTATTTTATAGTCAGAGACCTTAATGTTGACAATGTATTCAGCAAATCTGAATCTGCAGAATTCTCTAAGCTTGAAAAAGGCAAGGTTTATGAGTATGAATGCAGTATAGGTAATGCAGATATTCTGGCTCCCGGCAAATATATTGCAGGTTTGGAGCTTTGGAAATATGACGGCGTTGCTACCATTCATGATATTTTGCCGGAAGTCTTTGCTTTTGAAATATTAAGTGAAGATATTGAGAACAATTCAATTAAACCCATAAATTGGCAGTCAGATATTTTTGGTTATATGATGTTGCCTGAAATCGAAACTAAACTGATATCAGAAGAATAAGGTGTTTTTATGAAAAAATTTCTTCTCTTTTTCTGGAACGGATTTTTTACGGTTAAAAACAAAATAAATGATTTGCTTCATAGGTTGTTTGATGCTGTTTATGTGTTGTTCCGTAAGCCACCAAAGGTGATGACCTGTGAAGAAACTATGGAATACATATTAAAAACAGGCTGCAGTGTTGCCCGTTACGGTGATGGGGAAATAAAGCTGACTTACGGCACAGATGTATGCTTTCAGGTGTCTACACCTGAGTTGCAAAAAAGACTTCGTCAGGTTATTGGCGGAGGGGACGAAAATCTGCTTGTTTGTCTTCCTAATGTTTTTGATGAAAAAGGCTTATCTATTTTAAATGATGAGCACACAGGATTCTGGAAAAAGCATCTTTCTTATTTCAGAAAATATTGGTATAAAGACCTTAATTTCAACTATGTTTACGGTGATGCTTTTATATCCCGTCATTATATGAATCTTAAAGACAAAGAAACGGGTCTTGAAGATTATTTCAAGCTGGTCAAAAGCTTGTGGGAAGATAAAGACATTATTATCGTTGAGGGTGAAAAAAGCCGCTTAGGTATGGGTAATGACCTTTTTGATAATGCAAAAAGCGTCAGACGCATCTTAGGTCCCACAGCTTTTAGCTTTGACAGGTACGATGACATTCTTGAAGAAACAAAAAAACAGGGCAAGGAAGTTTTATATATTCTTGCTATGGGCCCATCAGCTACAGTTTTAGCTTATGATTTAAGTAAGGCGGGTTTTACTGCAGTTGATATGGGCAATATTGATACCGAGTATGAATGGTATAAAATGAAAGCAGTTAAAAAAATGCCTATTAAAGATAAAATGGTGTATGAAGCAGGCGCAGGTGTAGGTGTGGGTGATGTTGATGACCCCAAATACCTGAGCCAGATTATAGCAAAAATTCTTTAAAGTGGAGGCAGAGCTATGCCTAAATTCAGTATAATTGTTCCCGTATATAATGTGGAAAAATATCTGAATAAGTGTGTGGATTCAATATTGGGTCAGAGCTTCGGTGACTTTGAGTTGATTCTTATTGATGACGGTTCACCTGATAATTGCCCTGCCATCTGTGATGAATATGCAAAAAAAGACAGCCGTGTAAAAGTGATTCACAAAAAGAATGAGGGACTTTCAGCAACAAGAAATGCAGGTCTTGATGTTGCTATCGGTGAATGGATATGGTTTGTTGACAGTGATGACTGTATTCACCCTCAGGCGCTTGAAAAGGCAGAGAAATATCTTGACGGTATTGATATATTGAATTTCGGCAGAATTTTTTATGAAGACGGTGAGATTGCTGACTTCACTAAAAATAGAGTCAGATACACAGGGCATACAGGTCTTGCCCAAAAAGAGGATATCTGCCGACTTGTATCAAAGGCATGTTCAACTGATTTGTTGCCGTATGTATGGCGCAATATATACAACAGAGAATTTTTAAATAAAAACAAGCTTAGTTTTGTCTGTGGTTTGCAATTTGCTGAAGATTCGGCGTTTAATATGGAAGCTTTTTTAAAGGCAGATAAAATATTTTTTGCCGAAGAATATCTTTATGCATATTGCAGAAGGTTAAATAGTATAAGCAAAGGCAGAGATAAAAAAACAGACCTTTCATTTATGGACCATTTTGAGTTATACGATAAACTCCGCGATGAAAATTACAAAAATTTCTGCGTTTATCCGGATGACAGCTATTATGAAGATGCCGGTGAATTTATTTTAAAAACCATATATGTTTATGCACTTTTAAACAGACTTTATTGCAGCAGCTCAAAAAACAGCTTCTCTTTATTCAAAAAAATCAGCACAAGTCCTATGATAAAAAAAGCGCTGGGCAGAGTTGATTTAAACAAAACAAAAAGCAAAAGCCTTGATTGGCAGATGCTCAGCTTTGTAAATAAAGGTAAGTATTTCCCTGCATTCTTAATTTACAGATATTTTTTATTTAAATAAAAAAACGGCAGACACTCAACACGGATGTCTGCCGTTTATTATTTATGTTATTGAGAATCAGAGGGGAATTCAGCTTCTACCGGTTCACAGTAATAAAGCTTGTCATTAGAACGGCTTTTAACAGCATCAATGCGTCTTTTCATAGCTTTTTTCTTTTTGCCTTTGAGAAGTACATTTATCTCTCTTTCTGCTGCGAGGATTTTTTCGTCTCTGTTAAAGCAATCATGGTGGCATGAACCGCACTCAAGGCAGATATAAATTCCGCAGATAGGGCAACGGGGACTGTCTTTGGCAGTAACATCAGCTTTACAGTAGCTGCATTTGCCGTTGTAAGGTGTATATACAGGGTAGTGATAATTAAGGTATATATCACACACTGTTTCTTCTCTTTCTGTAAAGTTGCCGTATTTAAAGCTCAGAAAAAAATCGTGAAAAGAATCTTTGATTTTAAAGAGGATGTTGAAAAAATGCTTGTGAAAAAACACAGCGAGAATCAACCCTATTGCAGCTATTGCAACCAATAAAACCTGAGGTATAGTCATTTTAAAGTCCTGCCTTTGATTCTATTTTTGAAATGATATTTCTGTTATAATTCCATGTATAATTTTTTGCCGCTTCTTCAATTTCTTTGAGAATGTCGGCCTTTTTCATTTTAATAATACAGTCATCCTTATAAACATTGTAATAAGAAGTGGCTTCTTTTTTCTGCACCAGATAGATACCGTTGCTATATCTTAAGACCTGAGTATCACCGTTTTTCATCTGAAGAACCTTGGTGAGCATACCTGAAGGGTAAGACGTGTCAAAAGAAGAAATAATATGCTCAACATCCTCGTACTTTACAAGCTCAGGATATTGCTGAGCAGCTGAAGCGAAATCCCCGCCGCCTTTGATAAGGTTTCTCATAGAGGTATACTTATCTGTGATAGTTTTGATTTCACTGTCTTCCATACCGGGTCTGAAGTCTGTGGTAATCAGCTTGATTATAGCGTAATGCTGCTTGAAGAAAGATAAAACGTCATTGTTTTTGACAGCTCTTTCTCCTCCTTCACCATAAAGAGAAATAACCAGTGAATCAATCAGCTTCTCGTGCTCAAGCATTCGGCACAGAGTCTGTTTGCTCACACCGTATTTTTTATAAAATGAAGAATAAAGCTGCCATTGAACCTTAATATCAGAAGATACATTAACTTTATCTTTGGCAGAAAGCTTAATATTATAATTTTTTATTATTTCTTTGGCGGCAACATATCCTGCACAAAGAGATGAAACTGCCTTGTCTTTATCCTCTGTTTCATTATACTCAGGTGAATTTGTTACAACAGACAGGTAATATCCGTAAACTTCGGCATCAATATCGGTGCCGTTGATATACATAGCGGTAGCTGTTTCACCGCAGGAGCACAGAGATACCATAAAAATAAAAACCAAAACCAACGATATAAGCTTTTTCATCTCTGCACCTCCTTTTAAAAAATTATATCATAACTCAAACGGGTTTTCAATATTTCTGCGCCAATGGAAAAGGTATTGTTGGGCGATTCCCTCAACGCCTTTTGTTTCTTCGGGCAGACCGTCAGGGTAAAGCTCTGCCATAATTCGCCTTACCCACACGTCAACAGGGAAAGCGTCAACTCTGCCGAAACCGTAAAGCAGTGCGCATTCTGCAACCTTAGGGCCGACACCGTTGATTTTTTGAAGCTCTTCACGGGCTTCTTCGATAGGCATAGCTTTGATTTTTTCTAAATTGATTTCATTATCGGCTATTTTTTCAGCAGCGTCAATAATGTATTTTGCTCTGAAGCCTGATCTTAGTGGTGCTAAATCTTCAACGGATTTTCCGGCAATAACTTCATAAGACGGGAAAGAAAAGTCCCCGTCACCAAGGTCCTCACCAAAGCAGGTGCAAAGCCTTGCAATAATGCCTTTTATTCTCGGAATATTATTGTTCTGTGAAATAATAAACGAGCAGATTGATTCCCAGGGGTCCTGATGAAGAATACGGATACCCGGGAATTGATTTATAGCAAGATTGAGCCATTTATCATTACAAAGAGATTTGCAGATGCTGTCATAATCTCTTTTAAGGTCGAAGTAATCTGTCCAGAAATCACAGTCATCATCACCGTAAATAATAAGGTTATCACCGTCAACCTTAACATCAACGCTTTTAGAATTTACAACACCGTGCCAGGTGCCGTCTTCGTTTTTGCTCCATCTGAAGCACTGACCGCAGTCAAGGGTGAGAGAAATGTCCAAAGGGTTAATTTTAGTCAATGTTATGACAGATTTTTTCTTTTGTTCTTTCAAATTGACACCTGCTTTTTAAAATCTTGTCAATACTGTTTCAAATAAAATAATTGACAAAGATTTATGGTTTTTTTAGTAGATTTTCATACTTTTTTGTCAGTTAAAAATTTAACCGAAAATATGCCGAAAAATATGCACAAACGGTTTTTGCACAAGTAAAACGCGTAAAATCAAGGCTTTTTTTAAAAGTTATACACATTTTGCACAGAGTTTTGCACAACCCAAGAGGTTTTTGACATCTGTCAATGGTACTTATTGACAAAATTGTTTTTATGAATTTTATCGATAAAAAAAGAACTTTGTCGATATGTTATGTGAATAAATTAAGTCAATGGTACAACAATATTAGCAACTGAAATTATATAAAAACAGGAAAAAGGGTGATTAAAATGATTCAAGGTGTAAATCATCAGGTTGTTGAGGTTACAAGACCGGAATGCGAGTATTTTGAGAGAGTTCTTTTCTTTGTGAAGCCTGAATTTTCAGCTGTAAGTCAAGGTACACTCAGGGAGCGTGCAAGTAAAATTGCCGGTGAAAAAGGAGCGCCTCCACCGACAAAAATGAAAATAAATAAACTTATGGCAACGGCAAAATTGCTTGGCGCGGCACTTGCCGGTGCAGCGGTATCAGGCTTGATTACCCATTTTCTTTTTTAGCGCTGCAAAAATCAGCCATACAGCAGATTTCGCATTTAGGCCGCCTTGCTATACAAACTGCCCTGCCGTGAAGAACACAGCGATGACAAAAATCGTTACTTTCTTCAGGGGGCAGTAATTTTTTTAACTCCATTTCAACTTTAAAAGGGTCTTTTGTATTGACTAAACCCAGAAGGTTAGTGATTCTGATAAGGTGTGTGTCTGCAACAACTGCCGGCTTGCCGTAAATATCACCGCAAATCAGGTTAGCGGTTTTTCTGCCTACACCGGGCAGGGAGGTAAGGTCATCAATGTTATCCGGTACCTTACCGTCAAAATCTTCAATAATCTTTTTTGCCATACCGATTATATCTTTTGCTTTTGTGTGATAAAAGCCGCAGGGGCGTACAATGGCCTCAACATCTTCCAACTCAGCGTTGGCATAATCTTCAAGAGAAGGGTATTTTTTAAAAAGTTCAGGCGTAACTATATTAACCCTTGCGTCTGTGCATTGGGCAGAAAGCCTTGTTGCAACAAGCAGTTCAAAATCATTGGATGCATCAAGTGAGCATAACGCATCAGGGTATTTCTCTTTTAAAGCATTGACCGCCAATAAAGCTTTTTGCTTTTTTGTCATAATAATACCTCCCTTGTGATAACGGATATATTATATCATATTTTATTATAAAATGGTTAAGTTTTTGTGAATGGCATTGAAAAAAAGTATAATTTATGATATTATCTCATTAACTAAGGGAAAGGATTGAGATTTTATGAATATAAAGAAAATCATCGCAACTTTGATGAGTGTTGTTATTATAGCTCTCACTTTTGCTGCATGCTCAAATAATGAGCCTCCTGTAAACGAAAAAGAGCTTGATACTCCTCCTGAAACAATCACAATTTCAGGTCAGTCAACAGAAGAAGTAACTGCTATAACAGGCAGCCTTGACGATAAGGGTAATGTTATTGACTCAGAGGGCATCATTGATGCAGAGGGTCACAAGGTTTATTATACAGGCTACAATACCGATGACGGTAAAAAGATTTATACCACAGGTAAGTATGATAAAAGCGGCAATATCCTTTACACAACAAACAATACAGACGACAGAGGCAACCTGATTTATTATACAGGTACTGTTTCAGGCGGTAAGCTTGAGCTTGATAAAACAAACTCAGTTCCTGATTATTCAACAAATGAAAACTCAAATCTTACAACAAATACCCGTTACACATCAACTTCAACAGTGAGCTATTCTGCCCCTAAGATTGAGAAAAAGCCGCAGGATATCAAAAAGAGCTTTCTTAATTACACAAATACAAAAGGTGATGACCTTTTCAGAAAGGTTATACCTGCTCAGGACGGCGGTTATATAGCAGCAGCTTTTTCAATGTCAAGAACAGGTATTTATGACGGCGTAAGCAAGTCCGTCAAGCAGTTCGGTTCAGTTATCAAATTTGACGAAAAAGGCGAAATCCAATGGAAATATATTGCCGGCGGTGACAACAAGATTGACTTCAACGATGTTACCCAGCTTAAAGACGGCAGCATTGTTGCAGTAGGCTTCACCCTTGCAACAGATACAGATGCACCTGTTCAGAGCTTCCTTAACTCAGCTCTTATAGTTAAGCTCAGTGAAGACGGTGAGCTTATGTGGAGCTACTCATTCCCGGGTGATGAAAAGTCAAACGGTGAATACCTTGTCAGTGTATGTGCTACACCTGACGGCGGTTTCGTTGCAGGCGGACGCGCTGACACAACAGCAGGTTTCTTTACAGGCACTCAGTCTGACCACTTCAAAGCATTCCTCTTTAAGTTTGACAAACGAGGCAATCTTGATTGGCGTAAAATTCTCACAGGTTCAAGAGATAACAGCATTGACGCTATCGATGTTAACGAAAACGGTGATATCTTTGCAACCTGCGTAACATATTCAAATGACGGCAGCTTCTCTTCACTCAAGGGATACAGCAACAAAACAGCAAATACCGTAGTTCTTAAATTCGATAAAGAAGGCACTCTTAAATGGACTCAGAATCTTATGGGTTCAGGTCTGAGCGAATTCAAAGCAGTTGAAGCAACTGCAGACGGCGGATGCCTTATCGGCGGTAAATTTGCAATCAACAAAAAAGCTGACGGCAGCTTCTCAATGGGCTACGGCAGCAGTGACGGATATATTGTTAAGTATAACGCTGACGGCGGCGTATGCTGGTCAAGAGTTATCGGCGGCAGAGATGCAGATGATGTGCGTGGCATTATCGAAACAGAAAACGGTATCGTTGTTGTAGGCAGAACAAAATCAGCCGAGCTTGATTTTGCAGAGTTTGACAACCTTGGCGGTTACGATTCTTATATTATGATTATCGATAATGCAGGTAAAACTATCAGCACAAACAAAATTGCAGGTGCAGGTGATGATTCAATCAACAGTGTGGCAGCAACAGGCTCAGGTATTGCAGTGGTTGGTTTCACATATTCAACAGATGCAGACTTTGCAGCAAACACATCTAAAAAATCAGCAACCGGCTTCTATGCAAAATATGATTTCATAATTGAAGAAAAGAAATAATCTTCATAAATAAAACAAGCCTCTCTTATCAATGGCGATAAGAGAGGCATTTCTTTTTGATTTACTTTCTGCTTTTGATAACTCTTGCAGGGGAACCGACAGCAATACTGTAAGGAGGGATAGGTTTAACAACTGTTGAACCTGCGCCGATAACAGAGCCTTCACCGATGTTACCTGAATACATAACACAAACGCCCATACCGAGATAACAGTCGTTGCCGATTGTAACCTTTTCACAATGGCCGCCCTGAGAGTAGATGATGTTGTCAGGGTCATCGTAAATATGAGAGTATGGTGTAAGGGTGATGTTCTGAGCAAGCAAGCAATCATCACCGATTTCAAGACCTTTGTGGCCGAAAAGGGTTGTGCCTGTGCCGATGTAAACGCCTTTGCCCACATTGATATAACCGTCTGTAACTCTTTCTGTGTCAAGATAAACTCTGTGCTGAAGGCGGACACCGTCAGCGAGAGTGATACCTTTTTCACCGCGGGCAATAAGGGTGCAGTTATCACCGATGCTAACATTGTCACCAACTGAAATGAACTCAGGGTTAATAATTTTAACACCTGCACCGATAGTCACATTTTCACCCATGGATTTAAACTGGGTTCTGTAATAATCAACACGTGCCTTTGCAGCGTATTCTGCAGTGTCATTTAAAATCACTGTTTTGTAAAAGCTTTCTTTTTCTTCAGCTGAAAGCCCGTTAAAAATGTCTGTAAAAAAACTCATGATTTATCACAAATTCCTTTCTGTATTTATATTTATAAAAATCAATCTTTGAAATAGTTATATCACAATAAAATTTAAAAATCAATTGATTTTTAAGCATTAAGTTGTTATACTGAAAAAAATCACCTGAGGAGGATGACTATGCTTTATCCCAAAAATCAAGATAAAAAGTTAAACGAGGAGCTTTTTAAAAATCCTACCGCTGAATATCGTTGCACACCTTTCTGGGCGTGGAACTGTCAGCTTAAAGAAGATGAGCTTCATAAAGAAATAGAGTTTATGAAAGAGATGGGCATGGGCGGTTTCCATATGCACACACGTGTAGGTCAGTCTACCGAATACCTTTCAGATGACTATATGGCAAACATAAAGTCATGCACACAGAAAGCTAAAAAGGAGAATATGCTTGCATGGCTTTATGATGAAGATAAATGGCCGTCAGGCTTTGCAGGCGGTTTTGTTACTAAAAAGAAAGAGAACCGTCAGAAATTCCTCAGAGGAACAGTCGACCCGAGCCGTTCAGACGGTGAGTTACTTGCCCGTTATGATATTTCACTTGATGATGAAGGCTACCTTGCATCATATCGCAGATTAACAGATGGTGAAGATGCTGAAAATATGGCATGGTATGCTTTTTTAGAATATGAAAAGGAAGACCCTTGGTTTAACTTCCAGACTTATGTAGATACTCTTTCAAAGTCAGCCATGGATGATTTTATTCAGGTTACACATGAGCGTTACAAAGAAGTTGTCGGTGAAGACTTCGGCGGTGCAGTGCCTGCGATTTTTACAGATGAGCCACAGGTTTACCGCAAAAACTGCATTGATGTTTCACTTGAAGAAGAAGATTTGAAAGTTCCTTTTACTACCGACTTTAACGATACATATAAAGCTCAGTATGGTGCGGATTTTTTTGATACATTCCCTGAAATCGCGTGGGAAAAACGAGAAGGCTGCCGTCTTGCAAGATACCGTTATCACGACCATTTAACAGAAAGATTTGTTACAGCCTTTTGTGACAATATCGGTGGTTGGTGTGATGAAAACAACATTCTTCTCACGGGTCATATGATGGAAGAGCCTACCCTTGAAAGCCAGACCTGCGCTATCGGTGAAGCTATGCGTTCTTACCGTTCATTCGGTCTGCCGGGTGTTGATATGCTTTGTGATATGCGTGAGTTTACAACCGTTAAGCAGGCAGCCAGCGCAACACATCAGTACGGTTATCCGGGTGTACTCAGTGAGCTTTACGGTGTTACAAACTGGAACTTTGATTTCAGGGGCCATAAGCTTCAGGGTGACTGGCAGGCGGCTCTGGGTGTCAGCGTACGCGTACCTCATCTTTATTGGGTGTCAATGAAAGGTGAAGCAAAACGAGATTACCCTGCATCTATCGGTCATCAGTCTGCCTGGTATAAAGAGTATTCTTTTGTTGAGGACCATTTTGCAAGGGTAAACACTCTTATGACAAGAGGTACACCTGATGTTAAAATCGGTGTTATTCACCCTATTGAATCATATTGGATGCATTACGGCCCTACCGATAAAACAGGCGTAAAGCGTGAAGAGCTTGATGAACGCTTCAAACAGCTTACAGAATGGATGCTTTACGGCACATTGGATTTTGATTTTATCAGTGAATCTTTACTTAAAGAGCAGTTCAACGGCACTGACGGCGGCTTCAATGTGGGCAAAATGAAATACGATGTTGTAGTAGTGCCCGGTTGTGAAACACTCAGAGCTACTACATTAAAAGCCCTTGCTGATTTTACAGATAAGGGCGGTAAGGTTATCTTTATGGGTGAGGTTCCAGGTTATGTTGATGCCGAAGCTTCTGATGCAGTAAAAGCTTTGGGCAAAAAATGCGATGTAATCAGCTGGAGCAAAGCAAGCTTATTCAATGCCCTCGAACCGTACCGACAGATTGAAATCCGTGGCAAATGGGGCTTCTGTTCAGATAATCTTTTTTATGGCATGAGAAATGACGGCGAGGGCAAGAATCTCTTTATCTGCCATGTTAAAGCGCCACACAGGAATGCAGTTGACAGGGAAGAAGCATATACTATAACAGTCAAAGGCACATTCCGTCCTGTTCTTATGGATACACAGACGGGCGAAATCAGTGAAATTGCTGCAACATATTCAAACGGTAATACTGTAATCAAGTGGAACTGCTATTCACAGTCAAGCATTTTGTTAAGACTCGAGCCGGGTATGAGTCAGGTTGCTGACGATTATCAGGATGATATGGGTGAGCTTTCATATCTTGAAGATTGCGCACAGGTTATTCTTGATGAGCCTAATGTTTGTGTACTGGATATGGCAGAGTGGAAAATTGATGACGGTCAGTGGCAGCCGAAGGAAGAGACCTTGCGCCTTTGTGTTAAGGCAAAGCAGGCACTCAATTTCTCAACTGCTGCAGTAGACGGTGCTCAGCCATGGGTAGTGGGTGAGGTTGAAGCTAAAAATACAATCACAACAAAAATGACCTTTGTTTCTGATGTTGAGGTTGATAATGCTATGCTTGCCCTTGAAGATTTTGAAGACAGTGAAATCATCTTCAACGGCAAAAAGATTGAAAAGGTTTCACAAGGCTATTATGTTGACTTCTCAATCACAAAGGTTAATATCGGCAAAATCAACAAAGGTGAAAATACTGTTGTTGTTACAAAGCCGTTTACTGTTGTTTCAAATGTTGAGAATATGTTTGTTTTAGGTGATTTCGGTGTTCAGGTTGCAGGTACATCAGTTAAAATTGTTGCACCTGAAAAGACAATTCATTTCGGCGACATTACTCATCAGGGCTTCCCGTTCTATGGCGGAGTTATGACATACCGCTTTAAAATTCAGGGCGGCAACGAAACAAAGCTTCGTCTGGGAGTTTTTGAAGCGCCTTGTGTTTGCGCTGAGCTTGACGGTCAGAGAGTTGCAAATATTTCACTTTCACCGAATGAGGCAGATTTCGGTAAGCTTTCAGAGGGTGAGCATACACTCGATCTTAAGGTTTCATTAAGCAGAATCAACACATTCGGTGCACTTCATATGGCTCAGGGTACACGCCAATGGTTTGGCCCTGACGGCTGGTATACCGAGGATGAAGACTGGTGCTATGAATATTGCCTTACAAAGTGCGGACTTCTCACTGCCCCGAGAATCTTCAGAAAATAAAGTAAAAAAGGGAAGGAATTTATCCTCTCCCTTAAATTTTTGATTCAATTAAAATAACATAGTGCTTATATATGAGCCGAAGTCATAAAACACACTGTCAAAAGCACCACTTGCTGTGAATGCCACAATTGCAGCAACATAAATTACTATAAATACAAAGTAAAGAATAGTACTTACCAAAGCGCCCTTACCTGCTGATTTTGCTTTGAGTGGTGTGGTATCTTTCCACAGAAGGTAAAGGATAAGACCTGCAACAGGAATAAAGAACCCCAGAAGTGCAAAGCCGAAGCTTTTTTTATCATTCTGAGCAGGTGCATTTACAGGCTGCTGTGAGCAACCGCAAGCGGGGCAGATAACTGCCTCGTCAAAAAGTTGATTTCCGCATCTTGTACAAAACTTCATAATTACATCCTCCTTAACGGATTATTCTGCTTCTTGTGTGGGTTTGGTTGTTGTTGTCTGCGCTGCGACTGCGATTGAGTTAAGATTTTTACCTATGCAGTCAGGGAACATAAAGTCAACAAAGGGGAACTGCTCTTTAAGATATTTCATCTGGAAGTTTACTTTTACATCACCCTCAGCAACACCAAGGTAGCATTGATAAACTGCAGCGTCATAATATAAATCTTCAAGCATTTTATAGTGCTTATTTGCACTGAAGCCTGATTTGTTGACTGTTACTGTAAACACATTACCTTTTCTGTTACAGCTTACAAGCTCAATGCCGTTTTTCTTTTCATAAGCATTTGCTTTTTCAACATAATATTCATAAAGATTTTCAACAATTGAGGGATAGTAAGATGTTTTAACAGTGTATGTAACCGCTGCGTCAGACTTTGTCATTCCTAAATAACCGCTGTCTTTTTGTGACTTATCAAGGGTATCGGGTACAGCCTCACCTTTATAATATTTAAGAGGCACTGTAATCTCAACGGTTTCTTTTGTAAGGTCAAGTAATGAGCCGTCAACCTTAATGTCGTCGGTATTGCTTTCTTCGCCCTGGGCAATAACAGGCGCAGCGGTCTGACCTTCAGGCTCATACTTTTCTTCTTTAACGCTGTTGTCACTTATATACCAGGCAAGCAGAGCAACAAAAAACACAACGATAAAAGCAACTATTGACACAATAGCTTTTTTAGTTTTACTTTTTTCTTTTACATCAGGGTCAACCTCTTGCTGATAGTCTTTTTTAGGCAAAGCTTCTTCAGAGGTTGTTTTTTTGTCCTTTTTCATAAAGAGGCTCCTCTCTTTTCTTAAAGGTATTATATTATTTGTTTTTTATTTTGTCAATTAAAGAATAATTCCAGTGTATTTCTTTCGGGTGAATCTATATATTTGATAGATTCGGTGCTGAATTTTGTGCCGTAGGTTTTATTCACAGAGCGCAGAAGCCTGTAAATTTTACCGTTATTTATAAGATAATCTGTTGCAGATTTATATGCCTTGCTGTTTGCAAATTTAATTTCAATATGCTTGTTTTCACATTTTGCAATAAGCTTTTTAAGCCGTGTGTAATCAGCGTCATCAAACGAGCTGAAAAGCTTACCGCTTTTAACAAAATAGTTTGCTTTATTGCCTGTGCATTTAAAATCTGAAATATATTCACTGTGGTCAGTAGAGATTTCTTCATCGCTGACATTCATAAACAAATGTGAAAGTGACTGCTTGCCGTCAGGGGCGGTGGGGTCATCCCAGGTTATATCAAGATGATAATATTCACCGTCAATATTGACGATATTCCACATATGGCCCTCAATATTGCCGTCAAAATTTTTTGCTTTGCCTGATATGGTGTAGCACTCGATACCTGCTTTTTCAAGAAGAATTTTTGCGGCCTTTGAGTAACCCTCGCAGGCAGATAAGCCCTCAACAATGCAGCTGTATGCGGTTGAAGATTTATCGGTGACATCAGTGTCATAAACACAGTTGTTTACAATATAATCGTGAATAAAAAGCTCTTTGTCATATAAGGTTGCATTCTGAGGGATTAGAGAAAGTATTTCATCACACTTTTCACTGACTGAGGCATTGATTTTTTCTTGCTCGGCAGGGGTCATTATATAATTGGGCTGAAAATAACAAAGGTCACCGTCAGTTAAAATTTTGTTATCTCTGCCGATGCAGATAATCTCAGGGTTATCATAAATCACCGCTTCAAAAACTTCTGTCAGTTCATCACCTGTCATAAAGGGCACTTCAATAGCTGACGGGAAAGCTTCGGTTGCCGATAAAATTTCTGATAAGATATTGTTATAAGCTTTTTTCTGGTTATCATCAAGGGCGTTAAAATGATTTTTATATTTTGAGCCAAGGTTGCTTTTTTGCGCAGAAAACTCTTCCCACTCAATTGAATGAGAAAAATTTAAAACATTATCGGCAATTTCAAAAATTTCATCTTTGTTATAAACAAGTAAACCTGCCGCAACTAAAGACAAAATAAAACACAAAGCCTTTTTCATAAAAAGCCACCTTATTTAAAGCTGTCAATAGAATTAACTGCGATTGTTTTTGTGTTTTCTCTTAAGGCAATCTGCCTGATTGTTTCGAGCCTGTCGGCAGTGTCAACAAAAGAAATATTGCTTCGGCCTGCTATTTCACTGAGAACACCTTTATAAATTTTCATAGGGTCTTCCATATTGTCGGCAGTGAAGTAGTCGTTTACCATAGCATCAAAAAGTCTGCTCTGACCCGAAAGGTCGGTCTCTTTGAAATATTTAAGATATTTTAAAAGGGATTCACCCTTTAAGGTCTGTTTGCCGGGTGTCAGAATCAGGGTAAGGTCCTGTGTTCTGTATTCAACCCTTTCGGGCACGGTGTATTCAAGACCGCCCATGTAGTTGATTGCAAGGGCAAAGGTGTTTTCATCTGATGAAACATAACGGTCAATTTCAATGCCGTATTCACTGCTGATTGCTCTTACAACTTCATTCTCTCCGCCTGTTTCGAAGTGGTTTATATAGCTGTCCTTAACCTGAAGGGGGTATAACTTAACCTGATTACTTGCAGAGTTGCCCTGAGCCAGCATAAGAAAATAGATTTCTCTTTTGCCTGTTTCAACTGTTTTGGCTGAAGAAACGCTCATAAACAGAATGGTCGCCTTTTCACCTGTCTGTGCGTCATCAATGCTGTTATCTTCTTCTTTTTCAAAAACAGACATAATTTTATCCATACTGAAATTGTCAACCTTACTTGAAAGGTAGACTAATGTAGCGCTCCCGAAAATCAGAAAAAACGCAAGAAAACCAAGGATGATGAACTTCCATTGTCCTTTTTTCTGCACCCTTACAGGATTAAAAAGTCGTTCGTCTTTTTTGCTCATAATCTCACTTTACCTTTTTAAAATTACTGAAGAATTACCTGAAATGCTTACAGAAAGTCCGTCACACTCACCGTCACCAAAAATAATATAGCTTCCGTGAGATTCCTCAGGTAAAAAATATCGGATAGGGTGGCTGTTGCTGTTAGAAATCACTGTAATATTTTCTCTCGAAAAAGCAACACAGCCCATAACTGCCGAAATAAATCTGCACTCACCACGGGCAAAAGCAGAGTTTTCTCTTCTGACTCTGCCCAGAGCCTGATAAAACTCAACAAGCTCAGTGTCCTCTTTACCCCAAGGGAAAAAGCCGCGGTTAAACGGGTCTTTGTACCCCTCAAGACCTGCCTCGTCGCCGTAATAAAGACTCGGCACACCGGGCAAGGTGAATTGCAAAACGGCAGCTTGTTTCAGCAGCCTTATGCCGGTTTGTTTTTTCTCTTCACCAAGAGTTTTGCCTGACTGCCACTCACGGTCACGGAATACACAGCTCTCACCTGCAAGGGCAGTGATTGCCCGCTGAGTGTCGTGAGTACCGATGTGATTCATAAGCACATCAATAACAGGCTTCGGATAATTTTCAAGAATTGTTACTACTGTTTTTTCAAAAGCTTCTGCATTTCCGTAGCGAACAAAATCTATAACTGCATCAGCAAAAGGGTAATTCATTACGCTGTCAAGCTGATTGCCCTGAAGATATCTGCGTCTTTTGCCATAGCTTGATTTGTTTGATGCATCTTCCCACACTTCACCGATAATAACTGCATCAGGATTTTTGCTTTTGACTGCAATTCTGAATGCATCAAGAAATACGTCAGGCAATTCATCGGCAACATCAAGCCTCCAGCCGCCTGCACCTGCATCAAGCCATTTCTGCGCAATACCGTCTTTGCCTGAAATATAGTTTATAAAATCAGGGTTTTCTTCAATGATTTCAGGCAATATATCAATACCCCACCAGCTTTCATATTCTTCAGGCCAGGAGGTGAATTTGTACCAGCTGTAATAGGGGGAAGCTTCACTCTGATAAGCACCTTTTTCGTCATAGCGGTTTTTCTTGTTGAAATAACGGCTGTCACACCCTGTATGGCTGAAAACACCGTCAAGAATAATTTTTATACCAAAACTCTCCGCTTTTTTGCAAAGAGAAGTGAAATCCTCATAATCACCGAGAAGCGGGTCGATTTTTTCATAGTCGGCAGTATCGTAACGGTGGTTTGAATGTGCCTCAAAAACAGGGTTGAGATAAATACAGCTGATGCCTAAAGAGCTGATATAAGGCAGCTTCTCTTCAATGCCCTTAAGGTCACCGCAGAAATAGTCATTGTTTAAGACTTTACCGTTTTTATCGGGCTGCCAATATGGCTCATTGTCATAATCGTTTCTTAAAATTCTGTCATCAGGCACATTTTTCTTTTCTTTACCCGAGTTATAAAATCTGTCAGGGAAAATCTGATATATAATACCTCCCTTAAGCCAATCGGGAGTGGTAAAGTTTTTGTCATAAACGGTGAATTGCCAATCACTGCCCGATGAGCCGAGGCAGCCGTTAAGAGTATCGTTATATCTTGAAATACGGCTTGTGCCGAAGGGGGTGTCATATTCAAAATGGTAAAAATAAAGTCCTTTTTCACTGAAAAAAAGCTGAACTTTCCACCATTCTTCGTTATCACCCTGCATACAATCCCACCACATGCCGTAGCTGCGAGGCTCCTCACCGTCTTTGGTTATGATGATTCTTGCACCTGTGCAACCGAAATCACGGGGCAGAATAATCCTGAATGTAAGCTGTGACTCTTCTTCAACGGCACCGAGAGGGAATTTATGATATTCTTTTGTTGAAATATATGGAATATACATTACTGTTGCTCCGGAATAGAAATATCTTCACTGCTTTGCTCACTTGATGCACTTGTGCTGCTTGTGGGTAAAGTCGTAGAGTTATCTGTTGTGGTTGTTGATGCGGTGTAGGTGTTTGGGTCATTATAAGCTTCACTTGAAATGTTGATAAGAGCGTCTGAAATAATAAAGCCAACACCGATAAAAAACAAGGTTACAATCACGATAATAACATATTTAAAAAGCTCTTTTATCATGATTTTGGTTTTTTCTTTTGAGCTTATAGAAAAGGAGTCGTTGTATTGATTTTCTTTAAAATCGGCAAAGGCTTTTCTGCGCCTTGCACCGTCAGGTCTTTGTGACATACTTTCTTCTCCTTTCTTATGCAAACACGCCTGAGCCTGAGATACCTGTAAAGGCCATAGACAAAAGGGCTGCATAAATAAACATAATAGGTGTACCTCTGAATGCATCGGGGATTTTTTTGCTGTGTGCAATTTTGGTGAAGCCCACGCTCAACAGCAACGAAGCCACCATAAAAGCTACTCCGGAACCGAATCCTGTGCCGATGCTTTCGCCGAATGTGTTGATGCTGTGTCGGTTAATTAAGGGGATTGCTAACACAAGTGTATTTACAGCGCACATTGATAATTTTGTCATCAGCCTTTTATTAGGCTTGAGAATAACCAGACTTAGCAGACCGGTTATAAAATATACACAAAGCAAAACGCCGAAAAATATAAGAAAATGAACGGTGTGGTTCTGCCTTTCAATAAAAGGTATGTAATCAAGTATGCGGCATATAACCGAAGTGATTGTAGAAAAATAAATTATCATACCTGCTGCCGAAGCAAGCTTTTTTGGCTTTGATGCCATTCTGACAGCTTCGCTTAAACCGTAGCCGCCGTTGAATATAAGATTCTGAACCAATATGGTATAAAAGGCTGCAGAAATCATATCAAAAAACCACATTATGCCGCACCTCCTTATATATTTTTCATATTATGTATTAAGCTTATTTATTAAAACGGTTTTTTATTGAATAAGAAAAAGTTGCTTCTCTGTCACGGCTTTCGTCAACTATAAATTTAGTTTCGTGAACGCTTTTTTTATCAGGATATTTTTTACTGACAATATTTTTATGAATCGCAGCAAGTATACCTATAGCCATAAGACCACCGAACGGCATCAGCGCACCTGCCATACCGTGAATAAAAGGAATATCAATACCAAAAAGCGAACCGCTGCCTGAAATCTCCCTGATAATACCGACTGCAATCAGAACAGCCGAGTACCCCACAGATGTAGCAACAGCATCAAAAAAGCTTGATTTAACAGAGCTTTCAACTGCGACCTTTTCACAGCTGACACAGTTAAGTGAATTCATAATCAGCAAGGGCAGGTATATGCCCAGCGATGAAAAAACAGCAGTTTCTTGCTTTTCGAGCAGATACATAACAGGCGTAACCACAACTGCGCCGATAAGGGGATACAGCCCCATTCTTACCCAACGGCTTGCTTTTTTCAGGCAAAGACTTGCAACAACCTCACATGCTATGAGAGAAAGGGTGCAGATAAGAGCAAGAACAGCACCGTTAAGTGCGGATGTTGCGGCGGCAGCTACAGGGCATATACCTATAACCTGAACGAGAACAGGGTTGCGGATATACCCTTTGGCTTTTATTGCTTCTTTAAGAGATGATTTCTGCTTTTCCATCAGCCCTCACCTCCGTTTTGTTTACCTTTTTTTTGAATATATATTTATGAGCAAGAGGCCAGGCTGCATTGATTATCAGCACGGCAAAACAACCTGCATCTTCAAAAACACTTATATTATTGAGGATAATATAAATTATTCCCATAAATACGCCGTAAAAAATGCGCTGAACACTTTTTTTAGGTGAAAGCGGGTCTTCTGTAACAAAAAAGACTGCAATACACAAGGTGAAGCCGCTGCACATTCTCAGGCAGATAACTCTGAATACATTTACTGAAAACAGAGTGCCGCAATCAATAGCTGTTATGATAACTGCACCTATAAAACAGGTCAGAAGAAAGCTCAGGGAATTTATAAAGTTTTTTGGTCTTTTGAAAAACACAAAAACAAGAACACCCAGAAGCGTAACTGCACTTGTCATACCCATAGGTCCGGGTACTGCACCGATAAAAGCGTTGATTAAATCAACGGCAGTTACAATAGGTGTGCCTTGTGATAAGTTCAGTGCAACAGAAGTACCTGCAATAAAATTATCCCCGGGGTAAAGTGCAGGGTAGTTAAACACAAGGTCAGGGAAGCATAGTGTTATAAACGCAAAGCCTGCCGCTGCGCACGAAAATGGTGAAGATGAAACCCCGCCAAAAGGCGTTTTAACTAAAAGCACGGCAAAGGCTGTACCTGTAACGGGCAGCCACCAGGGTGATGTGGCAGGTAACATCAGCGCAATAAGTGAGCCGATGAATATACTCTGGCAGTTTTTAATTTTAAAAGAACGCTTTATTATTCTGCAACCGATATAGTCGGATATCAGTCCGCTTACAACTGAAACGGCAACAAGTGCTAACGCCCTGAATCCGTAAAAATGACATGCCATAATCAAGGGCAAAGTCAATGCGAAGCATAAATCAGGGTAATATGTGTTTTTCTTTTTGCGTTTTTTGATTACGGGCATTAACTTCACCTCTTTCCATTATTTATTCATTGAAACAAATTAAATTAAAGGTTTATAATTTACATAGTAAAGGGGGATACACTGTGAATATTCATTCAACAGGCAAAAATAAAATCATCGTGGAGCTGTCAAAAGAAGATATGACCGAGCTTGATATTACATATGAAGAAATGGATTATTCAAGAATTGAAACCCGCAGAGTAATATGGACAATTCTTGAAAAAGTCAGGGCAGTTACAGGCAAAGATATTGACCCTACATCCAATCTGCTTATTGAAGCCACTGCGGATTCGGGCGGAGGCTGTGTGCTCAGCTTCACCGTTAATGAAAAGCAACGGTTAAACGAATGCCGCCGCAATCTGAGGCTTACCAAAAATGATGACAGCGTTATTTATGAATTTGACGGTGCAGATGCCCTGCTCGATATGATTAAAAATGTGGGCGGTGAAAATATCACAAAGCCTAACCGTCTTTTCAGAAACAAAAATAAATACAGACTCGTTCTTGATAAACTGCCTTGTGCTGATGATAAAAAGATTATCGAAGAGTTTGCAGATTGCGTAGGCCGTGATGATTTTTCACTTGCCTTCACTCTGGAGCATTGGGACTCTGCCGGGCAGATATAATCAGGCGTTTCTTATCTCTTCAATAGCTTTTGCAGTGTCGTCTGCGCCAAAAACTGCGCTGCCTGCAACAAGAACATCAGCACCTGCTTGTTTAACGAGGGGTGCTGTTTCTTTGCTTATTCCGCCGTCAACCTGAATGTGCATATCAATACCGCGCTTGTCACATTCTTCTCTTATTGCCTTGATTTTCGGCAGCATATCTGCCATAAAGCTCTGACCGCCGAAGCCGGGTTCAACAGTCATAACAAGCACCATATCGATTTTATCAAGATATGGGAAAACTGCATCTGCAGGAGTGCCGGGCTTTACGCTCAGGGCAGGTGATTTGCCGAGTTTTTTAATTTCATCAATTGTAAGCTCAATGTCGCAGTCGCTCTCAACGTGAAATGTTATTCCGTCAGCACCTGCAAGAGCAAAATCTTTGATATAAAAAAGCGGGTCGCTTATCATAAGGTGAACATCAAAGAATTTGTCAGTGTGCTTTCTGAAGGTTTTCATAACAGGTGCACCGAATGTGATGTTAGGTACAAAATGACCGTCCATAACATCAACATGAATCCAGTCTGCACCGCAACGGTCAATCTTTTGAATTTCTTCACCTGCTTTTGAAAAATCGCAGGAAAGAATAGATGGGGAAACTAAAGTTTTCATTATCGCACTACCTCACCAGATTGAATTTTAATAAGATTTCTGTATACGGCAATATGTGACGGTGAAATAAATTTATCTTCATGAATGCTGCCGAAATACCAGCGTGTGAATTTGCATGAGCTGTTTATCTCTTCAAAATATGAGTTAAGGCCTGTGAAACGGACATTCTCTTTATCTTTAAGGTTGAGGAATGCCTTGATTTTCTGAGGGGGCTCGTGGGTGATGATAAAATCAACCTCGAATTTTTCTTTTTCCAGGTTGCGTACACCCTCTTTCATTTCTTCGGCTGAGGGAATCTCGGCCTTTGACCAGGTGTTATTTTCAAAACGGATGTCAATATCAGGGCTTTCACCGCCGCCCATAGCAAATATTTTTTCACCCTCAATTTCAAAAACGTTGCCTCTGAAAAGGTGATAGATATTATCTCTTATCTTATGAGCCGTACCGCCTGCGAACTCAACCACAGGGTATTTTGAAAGCAGCTCAAAATTTTCGTGAGTGCCGTCAACAAAGCAGATTGTATACGGCTTTTTTGCCAGCTTGTCCAATACAGAACGCTCACTTTTGTCACCGTTCCATATAAAACCGAAATCACCGCAGATAATAAGGGTATCGTCTTTTTTGATGTTTTTGAATAATGACTGTTTAAAGATTTTTGAATCACCGTGCATATCACCTGTTACAAATATCACAGCTGTCAACTCCTGTCGTCAAAGATAAATTTTTATTTATACTCTTTATTTTTAAGCAAAACTTTGGTATAATATCCCAAGTATAATTTCACTATTATATAATACTACATTTTATGGTGGTTTGTCTATGAAAAAAATCATTATTTTTATAAGTATTCTTGTTTTAACGCTGATGAGTATTGCCCCTGTGGCAAGTGCTCAGAATTACTCTGACTATGTTGAGCTTAATTGCGACATTGATTATATGATAAGCCTTGATGACGGGTCTGTTATTATATCTAAAAACGGGGCTAAAAAGGCGGCGCCTGCATCAATCACCAAAATCACAACTGCGCTTGTTGTTTTGCAGAATTGCCCTGACCTTAACGCAACTGTTACCGTTTCTGAGAATGCGATTAAAGTTCTCAGCGGTACGGGCAGCTCACTTTCAGGCCTTAAAGCAGGTGAGCAGATGAGCTTGCTCAATATGCTTTATTGTCTTCTTGTTCCCAGCGGTAACGATGCTGCTGTTGTGTTGGCCGAGTATGTTGGCGGCAGTCAGGAAAAGTTTGTGCAGATGATGAATGAATGCGTGGCAAAGCTTGGCTGTAAAAACACTCATTACGATAACCCTCACGGCCTTGATAGTGAAACTCACTACACCACAGCCGAGGATGTTGCGATTATTGCAAAAGCAGCCCTTGAGCATAATGCATTTAAAAATATTGTGTCTACATCAAGATATCAGCTCCCTGCAACTAACAAAAACAAAGAGCGTACCCTTATAAACACCAACTCAATTATAAATAAAGCGTATATCACATATTACAGAGATTTTGTCAAGGGTATCAAAACAGGCCACACTGACGATGCAGGCTACTGTATTTCGACCTATGCATCTAAAGACGGCTACAATTACCTTGCAGTTGCCATGAACGGTGATTACCGCGACTCTGACCGTGACGGAATTCAGGAAAATCAGGCATTTATGGACTCTATCAGAATGTATGAATGGGCATTTGCTAATCTCAGCTATGAGCTTGTAGCACCTAAAGATATGATAGTGTCAGAGGTGAATGTGAACTATTCATGGAAAACTGACCATATGCGCCTTGTACCAAAATCAGATTTCAGAACCCTTGTGCCCACAGGCACCAACGAGGGCAGCGTTCTTATTGAACCTATAGACAAGCCTGAAACAGTAGATGCTCCCATAAAAGCAGGTGATGTTGCCTGCAAAGCAAAAATTATTTATGCAGATAACGAAATCGCTACCATTGATTTAGTCTATGCCGAGAGCGTAAGCAGAAACTATCTTCTTTACGGCTGGGGACTTTTAATGAAGCTTTTCTCTAACACAATCTTCAAAATCCTTGTTGCAGTTGTTGTGCTGGGCGTGATTGTTTATATTGCACTTGTTATGCGCACAAACGCTATGAGAAAGAAAAAGAGAAATCAGCTTAAAATAGTTAAAATCAACGATATGAATAAACCTCAGAAAACCAAAAAGCAAGACAGAAACTATAAGCCGAAGCATTAAAAAAAGAGTCAAGACGGACCTTCTCCGTTTTGACTCTTTAACTATGTATTTGCGTTGTTTATAACACCAATGCGATAACTCCTGCAAAAGAGAGGATAACAGAAATGATTTCTTTTTTGCCGGGCTTCTTTGCAGTGAAAAATCCGAGGATTGTTGAAACAATCATAACTCCGCCTGTTACCATAGGGTATTGAGTTGATGCCGGCACGTGAGCGAGAGCTATCAGCAAAAGATAGTTTGCAACCTTATTAAGAACACCGCCTGAAACTGTATAAAAAACTGAAGCTTTATCAAATTTCGGCATTTTTTTAAGGTTAAATAAAAGCACAATACCTGTAATCAGCACGGTCATGGCGGCGCTTAATATTGAATACCCTGCAGAGCTTGTTTTTTCAAACTGACTTTCCTGAAAAATTTTGGAAAGTACACCTGACATACCGTTAAAAATAAAAATACCGGCGTAATAAATATAGCCTTTTTTGTTGCCCGATTTTTCAAAGGTAAGGCACAGCGCGGCAGCAATCAACACAAGGCAAATTGCTTTGTTGACGGTAAAGTCTTCACCGTAAAAAAGAAGCCCTGCCACAAAAGGCAACACCATACCGCCCAACATAGAAAAAATTGAAAACAGCGACAGATTTATTATCGCCAATGATTTCAGGCTGCACACAAGACAGGCAATCATATTAACAGCCGTAACTATTGATATTATCAGCGTATAAAGTGTGAATTCAATCTGAAATTTATTTATGGCAAGCAGCACTATCAGACCTGCAAGGCTTCCGCCAAAAATAAACACCATTGAAGAAACCAGGCCGGTACCGTTCTTCTGCTCATATTTTCCGTTAAAGAAAAACTGAACACCGAACATTATAACGGCAACAAGAATCATACCGTAATACAAAATAATCACTCCTTACGAAAGAGAATTATATATCGTAAGAAGAGATTTTTCAACTGTTAATTTGCCGTCCTTCGTGATTTATTTTAAAATCTTCTTTAATTATCAGCTCATCAACCGTTACAAATTGCCACCCGTCAGCGCTTAATTGAGTGAGGATTCTGTCCAATGCTTTCGGTGTGTTTTCGACTCCGTTGTGAAACAGAATAATTGAGCCGTTTCGCACTTTATCCGTTACCCTTTTAACAATTTCATCCCGAGTGATACCTGTATAATCAAGGGAATCAACATCCCATTGTATAGGGTACAGATTCATAGCATAAATCTGCTTTATCACACGCTCGTTATAGTCCCCTGAGGGTACCCGCAAAATGTCAGGCTCTTTGTGGGTTAAAGACGATATGATTTTGTTGCAAAGATTTATATCATCAGAAAGCTCTTGTGTGTTCAGCTTTGTATAAAGAGTGTGGTTGTATGAATGACCGGCTATCAGGTGGCCTTCAGCGTCAAAGGCTTTTACACATTCAGGGTATTTTTGTGCCCATTGACCTGTTACAAAAAATGTTGCCTTTGCATTATGTTTTTTTAATATAGCAATCAGTTCATCAGTGTCATCTGCGCCCCACGCGGCGTCAAAGGTTATTGCAATCTTTTTTTTATCGGTTTCAACGCTGTAAACAGGCAGAGGTCTGTCGGGGGTTGCCATAACGGTAAGAGCCTTGTCAGCTGAAAATACAATCACCGTAACCGCTAATAAAATACAACATAATCCGATCATGATACCGGTTTTTTTAAAAACTATAACCTTCATAAGTATCACCTGATAAATATTATGTCTGAATTGACATTAAAATTCTGTAAAAATCTATTGTATTTTTTGAATAATGTATGTATAATAGTTAGGTCATAAGATGCGGGAGTAGTATGTTATGTACTGGTTACCCGTAAATATCCCCGATTTTTCGGGGTGGAGGAGAATAAGAACATGCTTGGGAAATATGTTCGTGTTAAAGTAACCCATCCCATCCACTCTCATAATGCAGAAGAGAATATTACCTATGACCTGAATTTCGGTCAGGTTGAGGGCAATAAAAGATTCAATTCAACCGTCAAAGGCGCATACATTATGGGCATTAACCATCCGGTTCGCAGTTTTGATGGCAGGGTTATTGCAATTGTACGTTATAAAGATACCGATTCACTTTATATCGTTGTTGCACCTAAAAGCACAAGATTTATTAACATTGATATCATCGTTGCGATGAAATTTGCCCTTGAGGGCAGAAACTACACTATGGATTGCCTTTATGAAAGGTCATGCGGTGCTGTTGTTTTCAGAGAAATCGGCGGTATTACCCGATTCCTTCTTATCAAAAACCGCAGGAGTGCACATTGGGGCTTCCCTAAAGGCCATGTTGAAATGGGTGAAACCGACCAGCAGACTGCTTACCGTGAAGTCCTTGAAGAAACAGGTATCCGCATCCGCTTTTTGCCCGGTTTTGTTACAAGGTCTCAATACAGCATTCAGGGTAAGGTTGAAAAAAGCGTAAGCATTTTCCTTGCCACAACTGATGATACCAATACCATTATTCAGAAAGAAGAAATCGAAGATTATGTATGGCTGGGTTATGAAAAAGCCAAAAGCCGTCTTAAGTTCGAAAATGACCATGCTATACTTGACAAAGCGGTAGATTTTATAAATAAAAACACCGAGAAAGTTTGAGGATAAAAAATGGAGCATATCATTGAATCGTTTGTTTCTTTTTTACAAGATAAAATCCCCGGTGAGTTAGTTGTTTTTATTATCTCTCTTTTCCCTGTGTTGGAGTTAAGGGGCGGCCTTATCGCTGCAAGTATTCTTGATATTGAATGGTGGAGGGCATTTGCATTTTGCTTTGTAGGCAATATGCTGCCTATTCCTTTTATTCTTCTTTTTATAAGAAAGATATTTGATCTTATGCGTAAATGGGGTCCTTTTGCAAAGGTTGTTGATTGGCTTGAGAAAAAAGCCGATAAACACAGTGATAAAATTGACAAATACCGTCTGTGGGGTCTTTTTATCCTTGTTGCAATTCCTTTGCCGGGCACAGGCGCATGGACAGGCGCTCTTGTAGCAGCTCTTATGGATATCAGAATTAAAAAAGCTTTCCCTGTTATTGCAGTGGGTGTGTTGGTTGCAGGTATTATTGTAGCTACACTGTCTTACGGTATAGCAGGTTTAGTCAGATAAATAAACAGAGCCATAGATTACTATGGCTCTTTTGATTATAAAGAGGTAAATGTATGAAATCGAAGGTTTTAAAGCAAATATTTAAAATTTGTGTTGCCGGTGTCACATCTTTAGCAATTCTGTGCGTTTTTTGCTTGTTTTATTATAACCTCAGTGTGCATTACACATCTGAGTCAGGTTCAACTGACTACAAATGGGCAACTGATCGCTTTTATGCAAAAGCAACCGAGGGCTTTGCATGGGGCAGGACTGATAAAAACGGCTTCAACAACAGCTATAAAGAGGATTTTGAAAAAATAGATGTTTTGTTTATGGGCTCGTCTCATCTTGAGGCATTCAACGGTCAGCAAAAATACAATACGGTTTATCAATACAACACTTTTTACGAGAGAGACGGCAAAGATAAATTTGCATACAACATAGGTGTTTCGGGTCACTCTTTGTTGATTTGTCTTGATAATTTAGAGGATGCGATAAAAGAATTCAGCCCAACCGAAACAATAGTTATTGAAACACCTACTATTCATATGAGAGAATCATCCCTTGAGCTTCTTGTAAACAATAAGATGTATGACCTTGAGTCAGAAGATAATAAATTTGCAGTTGCTCTTGCAAATGTCCCTTATCTGAGGCTTATGTATAATCAGCTTGTTTTTCTCCGTCAGGCAGATGCCCCGGTGCAGCCGGAAGAGTTTGGTGATGTCAATAAATACACCCAAAACCTGAATTTCGTTTTAAAAAGAGCATCGCAGCTTGCAGAAAAACACGGTATCAAGCTGATGGTAGTTTACAATTCACCTATGGAAATTGATTCTAAGGGCAATCTTTTGCCCCAGACATATGAGGAATATGTTGATATAATGGACGCTGCTTGTAAAAATGCAGATATAACCTTTGTGAATATGTACCAGCCGTATGCGGCTTATTATAAAGAAACTTACCGCCTGCCTCACGGCTTTTCAAATACAAGAGTCGGTACGGGTCATATAAACAGATACGGTCATCAGGTTATAGCTGAAACTGTTTATGATATTCTGGAAAACGGGGAGGGCAGATAATGGAATTTTCAAGTATAACATTTGTGATTTTCTTTATTGCAGTTGCCTCTCTTTTATGGCTGACAGATGCAAGGTTCATTTCCCGTAAAATTGATGAAAACAAGCGCCGTTCAGCCCGTCATATAATTATGCTTGTTGCAAGTTATGTGTTTTACGGCTGGTGGGATTGGCGATTTTGTTTTCTTATGCTCGGTTTGTCGTTTATTGCATATATCTGTGCAAAGAAAATTGATGAAAATAAAAACACAAAGCTTTTCAAAGCTATCGGTATAGTTGTGCCGTTGGTGGTACTTGGTATATTCAAGTACTTTAATTTCTTCGTTGACTCTTTTGCAGATTTATTCAATATTCAGAATACCCACACACTTAACATTATTTTGCCTGTAGGTATTTCTTTTTACACATTCCAGTCAATGTCGTATACCATTGACGTTATCAGAAAAGAGATTAAAAGCTGCAGCTTTATTAAGGTTGCGCTTTATGTTTCATTTTTTCCTCAGTTGGTGGCAGGTCCTATTGTTAAGGCTGCCGATTTCATACCTCAGCTCAGTGAAAACAGAAACATAAATTGGAATAACATTTCAAAAGGTATGCAGATTTTTATAATGGGTCTGTTCAAAAAAATTGTTATTTCAGATAACCTTTCTGTTTTTGTTGAAGATGTTTTCAGTAAGCCGGATGCCTTTAATTCATTAACGGTTATATTGGCGGTTATATCTTATTCGATTCAGATATACTGTGACTTCTCCGGTTATTCAGATATGGCTATCGGCAGTGCCAAATGCCTTGGTTATGACTTTAACAGTAACTTTAATATGCCATACATTTCAAAGAATGTCAGTGAATTCTGGAAGCGTTGGCACATCAGCCTTTCAACCTGGCTTCAGCAGTATCTTTATATCCCCTTGGGCGGCAACAGAAAAGGTACGGGCAGAATGTATATAAACCTTTTACTTACAATGGTTTTAGGCGGTCTGTGGCATGGTGCAAGCTGGAACTTTGTTCTTTGGGGAGCATTACACGGTATGGCGCTGTGTATTCATAAGCTTTTCAAATCAGCAAGAAAAGGCAAAGCGCCGACTAAAATCGGCTCAGCATTAAGCGTTTTAACTACATATATTTTCGTTTGTGTGTGTTGGGTGTTTTTCAGAGCGCCTGATATGACAACGGCACTCACTGTTATTAAAAAAATGTTTGTTTTCAGTGACGGAATTCTTCAGGTTTTTTCTTGGGCAGTTTTTGCAATCGGTGTGCTTCTTATAGCAACTGTTGTGGCTGTTATTAAATCAAAAAGACAAAACCTTAAAACAGTCAGCGGATTTTATCCTTGCCTGAATTTAGAAAAAATTTCATCACTTATAATTCTGATAACTGTCATCGGGCTTACTTTGGGCATAGCCTACACCGGCAGCAATCCGTTCATATACTTCCAGTTTTAAAAAAGAGTCAGTATAAGTTGTAATCAGATATATATTTAATTAAAAAATCAGCGGAATTCAATTCCGCTGATTTTTATTATTTAACAATATATTTTTCGTTAAGTAGCATATAGAGATTATCTTTATAGCTCTGTATTGTTTCTGCGATGATTCTGACGGCAGCGTCTCTGCCTCTGATTTCATCAACGGTTGTATCTTTGCCCTCAAGTGATTTGTATACCTCAAAAAAGTGTTTCATTTCGTTATAAACGTGATCAGGCAACTCCTCAAGGTTTTTGTATGAGTTGTAAGTTGGGTCATTGAAAGGTATGGCAATAATTTTGTCATCTTTTTTGCCGCTGTCAATCATTGTGATAACGCCGATAGGGTAGCAGCGTACAAGAGTGAGCTGGTTGATTTTTTCTGAGCAGAGAACAAGCACATCCAACGGGTCTTCATCATCTGCATATGTACGGGGAATAAATCCGTAATTAGCAGGGTAATGGGTTGAGGTGTAAAGGATTCTGTCAAGAACCATTAAGCCTGTTGCTTTGTCAAGCTCGTATTTGTTTTTGCTGCCCTTTGTTATTTCAATAACTGCATAAAAATCTTCGGGTGTGATTTTTTCGGCAGAAATATCGTGCCATATATTATTCATAAAAAATCCTCCTATATATTATTTTTGATTTCTTGTAGCAATAGGTCAAGGTCTGCTTTTGTGATTTTTTTATCGAAATTCAGGTCAGCAGACGTTGCCTCTTTGTCGTCATAATAAATCTCTGCATTTATCATAAGGCGTAAAAGCTCATAGTCATCGGCATTGACCTCTCCGTTTTCGTCAATGTCGGCATAAAATGAAATTTCGATACTGTCAAGCAATCTGCCGATTTCATCGTAAAGGTAAACAGTGCCGTCTTCATAAACAGCGTTTTTGTTGTGGAATTGGTTGAGGATAAAATCAGTTTTCATATTAAGCCTTACACCTGCAAGGTAGCCAAGGCTGATGCTTAACTGAGAGCTGCTTTTGAGAGAAAGCTTCATTTCATCGGTAAAGGCTTTGATACAAACATTATTGTAGCCCTCTTTTACAGAATCTGTCCATTGAGAATAATCTTCGCCAACGGTAAAAAAGCTCTGCCCCTCTTCGCCGTGATATGAACGGTTGTGAGCGCCGTCAAACCCTTCGGGGAATTCAAGCGGGATACACGCGTTGTAGCCTTCGGGCACTGTGATTGTAACAACCACGCTGAATTTGCTGCCTTGCTTTAATGTAACGGGATTATCAAGCTTTATTGTGTAATATCCGCGATAATCAAGGTGGCCTGACTGAACTGACCTTAACTTTCCGTCTGTGGGGATACCTGAGTCGGTAAGGTCAGTGTAAATACTGATTTTGTAATCAGCATTATCCTGAACGGTGTGGAATGAAACGGCATTCAGCTGCTCGAGTGAATCAGGGGTAAAAACATTTGCCATTGACATAGATTCTTCACCGGTCAGATATGCCCAGCCTTTGTATCCGAATCCGTCATACTGACGGTTGTTGTCATAGTTGTCAGCGCTTTCCATATCGTATGTTACAAAGCAGGAAAGGGATGTGTCGCAATAAGATACCCAGAAATATCCGTTATCACCCCAGTTTTCACCCCATGAGTTTTTCACAAGCCATGCGCCGTCTGTTACAGGTTTATATCTGAAATTATCTTTGCTGAAATTATCATCCCAACCGATAATGGTAACAGTGTGGTTGGTGTTTTCAACCCTATCCTGAAAATAGGTTGTACCGCTTTCGGTATAGTTTAAAAATGAGGCTGAATGATAATATGAAACGGTTACAGAGCCGTTTTTAAGTATAGCTTTTTTGATACCCTGACTATCGTCAGCAGGGATAAACTGTGAATTCTGTAAATGAGCATAAGAGTTGTAACGGGCAGCTTCACCGTAATTGCCCATAGCCTCGGGGAATCCGTTGAAAGGAGCGTTCTCTTCTTTTTCGGCACCTGACCAACGGGCAAGGGCAAAAACAGAACGGACCCAGTTGCCTCCGTCTGTATATGGTGAGTCGCAGAAAATGCCGTCACCGTAAGTAGGGTCATCTGTATTATCAGTAAGGCTCTGAAGACCGAACCAGGTCAGGTGGGCTTCAGAATAGTCGGCATCCTGCAAGGTGACAATATCTTTTTTTACAGCGCTTGTTTCTGCCGCTGAGATTGCAGCGAACGCCCAACACGCTCCCGTACTTGCCTGGTGCTTGACGCCGGTGACAATCCCGTCTTCCCTCGCGTCATAAGACGGTGGGACCGGCTCTTCGTCATTCTTAACAGGGGGAGAAAATGTATTATCATAAACAGTGTTGCCGTTTTTATCTTTAAGAACGATATTAAAATTATCTGTTTCAGCCATTGTAACAAACTCTAAATTATCAACAATGGTGTCAATATCTATAAAATCTTTAAGGCTCGGGAAAATTGCGACAATCAGGCTGAGTAATATATTAAAAATTGCTCGTATCATCGTAAGCCCTCCTTTTTTAAATGATATCACTAATAAAGCTCTAATTCAAGCGAAATATTGACAATCAGGAATAAAGAGGGTAAAATAAACAGGAATAAACACTCCCGGAGGATTTATGATGAAAAATAAAAAAACTAAAATTATAATAATAGTTGTGGCTGCTGTTGTGGTTGTGGCTGCCGCAGTTTTAGCAATAGTAGGTGTAAACTCAGGTTGGTTCGGTGAAGAGGAGCTTACAGTTAAAACTGTTTATGACGAAAATAAAGAGTATGTTGTCAGGGATGAATATTTCAACAAAAAAGGTGAGCTTCAGTATAAAGTAATCAAAGGCTACAGTGACCTTGCAAAGCAGAAGCATTCACAGGATACTTATATGAGCGCTGATGATAAAATTATGAAGGTAGTTTATTACAGCATTGACGGCAAAATCACCAGTGAAGATGAGTATAATGAGAATAATAAGGTTACACTTCACCGCGAATATGCCAACGGTACAGCAACAGGCATATATTATGTTTATGATTATAACGATAAAGGTGATATGCTTACCTCAACCCAGTATGATGCACAGGGTAAGGTTATGAAAATTAAAAAGAGAGAATATAACGCTGCAGGTGATATCACTCTTTACAGTGAAACAGACGGTACAGGCAAAGAACTTGCCAAAACCGTTTATGAATATAATGATAAAGGCCTTCAGACAAAAGCAACTTTTTATGATGCTAACGGTGAAACAGGCCGTGTGGAATACGAATATGATGCTAAAGGCAACCGAACAAAATTAAGTGAGTATGTAGGCGGTAAGCTTAATAACTACAGAACTTACACTTATGACGAAAACGGTATAGCAAAAGAAGAATATCACGAAGCAAAATAAAATAAAAAACCGGAATCTGAACAACACGTGTCAGATTCCGGTTTTGTTGTTTATCAACCCAATAAATTCTGGTCAAAGGCAAAAAGAGCCTCATTGATTTCAAAAATATTGTAATTGCCTTTTGATATAAAGTACTGAATAATAACATCAAACTTATTGCTGTTTGAAAGGGCAAAACCTGCTTTTTTGAGCAAATCTTCTGTTTCATCAATGGGTAATTCCAACGAAACAGCAAAGGCTATAGCTGTCTGCTTACTGGGTTTATAGTTTATATCACCGCGGATTTTTGAAAAAAGCTTACGGTCAATGTTTGCTTTTTTATAGCATTGTGAGTCGGTCATACCTTTTTCATCAATTTTACGAAGAAGCATCTGCGAAAAGCTTTCGTCAAGGCAGTTGATTCTGTCTTCAAGGTTTGAGCTTTTTTCAACAGGCATACACATAGGGACGCTTTCACAAAAAACAGCATCGGCTGACAGTTCAGACTGCTGAGTGTATCGGAGCCTTTGTGAAGCGTTATATGCATAAGCGTCAACATAATTGTCATCAATATATGATGCGATATCTTCAAAAAGCTTTTCACTTATCTGATATGCTGTTTTATCAAAAACAACAATATATACAAGCATATCGTTTAAGAGCAAAAATTCACTGATAATATCAATGGCAACCTTAAGCGCTTTATCTTTGGGGTAGCCGTATACACCTGATGAAATCAAAGGGAATGCAACGGATTCGCAGTTGTTTTCTTTAGCCAGATTCAGAGATTCACGGTAGCAGGATTCAAGGAGAGCTTTTTCATTATTGTTACCGCCTTTCCATTTAGGCCCGACAGTGTGAATGACAAATTTGCACGGCAGATTATAGCCGTTTGTGATTTTAGCCTGACCTGTTTTGCAACCGCCAAGGGTCATGCATTCAAGTAACAGCTTTTTACCTGCAGCTTTATGGATAGCGCCGTCAACACCTCCTCCGCCCAGTAAAGAAGAGTTGGCAGCGTTGACGATTGCATCGCAATTTATTTTTGTAATGTCATTTCTTATTATGTGTAAAGGCATAATATGACCTCCGTTTCAAATAAATAATACAAAAAAGTCAGCAGCATGTCAACTTTTTACAGATTACTTCAGATACTCATTTTTGCCGAAAATGGAGATTTTTTGTAACAAACTATACAAATGGTATATATATTATCTAAAGTTTTTTTGAATAAAATAGTCAAAAACTATTGAATTATAAAAATCATATTGTTATAATTAAAAGCGTATAAGTGTTTTTTGCTCGAAAGGAGTGACTGCTATGCAGAATAATTTGCCTGAAGGCTATGAAATACCTGTTTACCTTTTTCATCAGGGTTCAAATGCTAAAGGATACGATTTTTTCGGTGCTCATCGTTGCGATGACGGTAATGTGGTTTTCAGAACCTGGGCACCTCACGCACAAAAAGTCAGCATAGTGGGTGATTTTAACGGATGGGATGAAAACCTGAACCCTATGGTTAAAATCAGTGACGGCGGAATCTGGGAAGGTTTCGTTTCAGACATAAAGAAGTTCGATAACTACAAGCTTTGCATCACTTCGGCAGACGGCAGAAAGCTGATGAAAGCTGATCCCTACGCTTTTCACTCTGAAACAAGACCTGACACAGCCTCCAAGTTTTATGAAATTGATAATTTCAAGTGGACAGATTCCAAATGGCTTAAAAGCAGAAAAGAAAAAAACATTTATGAGAGCCCTGTAAATATTTATGAAGTTCACGCCGGCTCGTGGAAGCAGCACGAAAACGGAGATTTTTACTCTTACCGTCAGCTTGCTGATGAGCTTTGCGATTATGTTAAAGATATGGGGTATACTCATGTTGAGTTTCTGCCTTTGAGTGAATATCCTTTTGACGGCTCGTGGGGTTATCAGGTTACAGGCTATTTTGCACCTACGTCCCGTTACGGTGAGCCTGAAGATTTAATGTATCTTATCAACAAGCTTCATAATAACGGTATCGGTGTGATTCTTGACTGGGTACCTGCCCATTTCCCTAAAGATGCACACGGTTTATACGAATTTGACGGTCAGCCTTGTTATGAATACGAAGATATCCGTAAAGGTGAGCATCTTGAATGGGGCACAAAGGTTTTTGACTACGGCAGGAATGAGGTTAAAAGCTTTTTGCTTTCAAGTGCACTTTTCTGGTTAGAAAAATATCATTTTGACGGTCTTCGTGTTGATGCTGTAGCTTCGATGCTGTACCTTGATTACGGCAGGAATGACGGTGGCTGGATTGCAAATAAATACGGCGGCAACGAAAATCTTGAAGCAATAGATTTCATAAGAAAATTAAATACAGTTCTTTTTAACGAGCATAACGATATACTTATGATAGCGGAAGAAAGTACAGCCTGGCCAATGGTGTCAAAACCTGCAGGTGACGGAGGACTCGGCTTCAACTTCAAGTGGAATATGGGTTGGATGAACGATTGCCTGAGATATTTTTCCCTTGACGGAATACACAGAAAGAATAATCACAATAATCTGACTTTTTCGTTTATGTATGCATTTTCAGAGAATTTCGTGCTTCCTATTTCTCATGACGAGGTGGTTCACGGCAAATGCTCGTTGATAAACAAAATGCCCGGCACTTACGAAGAGAAGTTTGCGGGTGTGCGCTCTTTTATGTGTTACCTTATGGCGCACCCGGGCAAGAAGCTTATGTTTATGGGTGCAGAGTTCGGTCAGTTTATTGAATGGAATTATAAACAAGGATTAGATTGGCTGCTGCTTGATTATGAAAAACACATTCAGCTTCAGCAGTTTACCAAAAGTCTTAACAGTTTTTATAAAGAAAATCCTGCCTTGTGGCAGATAGACTTTTCGTGGGAAGGCTTTGAATGGATTGTCAGTGATGATAATTCAAACTCAGTTATTGCTTTCAGACGAAAAGATAAAAAAGAAAAAGAGATTATCACAGTCTGCAACTTCACACCTGTCCGCCGTGAAAAATACAGAATCGGCGTACCCGTTGCAGGCACTTATGAGATAGTTTTCAATTCTGATGACAAAGCCTTCGGCGGTGAGGGAGTTTGTCAGAATAAAATAATCAGAAGTGAAAAAATCTCTATGCATTCGCTTGAAAACAGTATCGAGCTTGATTTAGCAGGCTTAAGTGCTGTTTACATTAAATTAAAACGCAAAAATCCTAACAGAACAAAAACCAGCAATAAAAAGAAGGAGGATTAACAAAATGTCCCGTAAACACGAATGTATTGCCATGCTCCTTGCAGGTGGTCAGGGTAGCCGTTTGGGAATACTCACAAAAAACATTGCAAAACCTGCCGTTCCGTATGGCGGCAAATACCGAATAATTGATTTCCCTCTTTCAAACTGTGTAAATTCAGGTATTTATACAGTAGGTGTGCTAACTCAATATCAGCCGTTGGAGCTTAATGATTATATCGGCAACGGTCATGCCTGGGACCTTGACAGAGCAGACGGCGGTGTTCATATCTTATCACCGTATCAGCAGATTAAAGGTACCGAATGGTATAAAGGCACAGCCAATGCAATTTATCAGAACATTAACTTTATTGACAGATATAACCCTGAATATGTAGCAGTTCTTTCAGGTGACCATATTTATAAAATGGATTATTCCGAAATGCTTGCATTCCATAAAGAGAAGAATGCAGACTGCACAATTGCTATGCTTGAAGTTCCTTGGGAAGAGGCTTCACGATTCGGTCTTATGTTTGTTGATGATGACGGTTCTATCACCGAGTTTGAAGAGAAGCCTAAGAACCCCAGAAGCAACAAAGCATCTATGGGCGTTTATATGTTCACATGGAAAAAGCTTCGTCAGTACCTTCTTGATGATGAAGCCAATCCTTCATCAAGTAATGACTTCGGTCATGACCTTATCCCTGCTATGCATGCAAACGGTGAAAGACTTTTTGCATACAAGTTTGACGGATATTGGAAAGATGTCGGCACTATCGACAGCTTGTGGGAGGCAAACCTTGACCTTCTTAACCCTAAAGTTGACCTTGATTTAACAGACAACTCATGGAAGATTTATGCAAAAACAACAGCATCAACACCTCACTATGTATCATCATCTGCGAATGTACAGAATTCAATGATAACTGAGGGCTGTGAAGTTTACGGCGATGTTGATTTTTCAGTTCTTTTCTCAGATGTTACGGTTGAAGAGGGCGCAACAGTCAAAGATTCAATCATTATGCCTAATACAGTTATCAAAAGCGGTGCAGTTGTTCAGTATGCTATTGTTGCAGAGGGTGCAGTTATTGAGCCTGATGCAGTAGTAGGTGAAAGACCTGAAGCTATGGCAAACCTTGACGATTGGGGCGTTGCCGTTGTTGGTGCAGGTGTTACCGTTGGCAAAGGCGCAAAAGTTCAGCCAAAAGAAATGGTTGGCGAAGATGTAAAGGGGGATGCACAATGAGAGGCAATAATGTACTTGGAATAATATTCCCTAATGTTTATGATGAGGCTCTTGGCGGATTGACAGCTTTGCGCTCAATGGGTTCAGTGCCTTTCGGCGGCAGATACCGTCTTATAGATTTTCCGCTTTCTTCAATGGTAGCTTGCGGAATCAGCAAAATCGGTGTTATCACAAAAAGCAACTATCAGTCACTTATGGACCATGTAGGCTCAGGCCGTGCATGGGACCTTGCACGTAAAAAAGACGGTCTTTATATTATCCCGCCTTTCAACACTGCAGGTGCAGGTCTTCACTCAACAAAAATGGAAGGTCTTGCAGGTGCAAGAGATTTCCTTAGCCATTCTGATGATGAGTATGTTCTTTTGTCAGACTGTAATGTTGTGTGCAATATCGACTATGAGAAGCTCTTTGACTTCCATTCAAAGAAAGGTGCAGATATTACCGTTGCCTGTGCAAAGGGAACATCACCTGCTCTTAACAAATGGTTAGAGCTGGAGCTTGATGCTGACGGTAAAATCACTCAGGCAGGCTTTATACCCGAAACCAAAGAGACTTGCTATTCTCTTAATGTTATTTTTATGAGAAAAGCTCTTCTTGAGCAGATTATCAATGAGGCAATCCGTGTGAATGATACAGATTTCGGCTCTGCGATTGTTATGAATAATCTTTCAACTCTTAAGGTTTACGGCTATGAAGAAACAGGCTTTGTAAAGGTGATTGATTCAATTGAAAGCTACTTTGAAATCAATATGTCTTTGCTTGACAGAGATAACCGCAAGTCACTTTTCTCAGGCAGAAAGGTTTATACAAAAATCCGTGATGAAATCCCTGCAATTTACGGCCTCGGCTCAAATGTGAAAAATTCACTTGTAACAGACGGTTGTGTGATTGACGGTGAGGTTGAGAATTCTATTCTCGCTCACGGTGTTCATATCGGTAAAGGCGCAGTTGTTAAAAACTGTATTATTATGAACAACACTTATATCAGTGACGGTGTTCATCTTAACTGTGTTATTGCAGATAAAGAGGTTGTTATCAAGCCTAACAAAACTCTTGCGGGTGATCCGTCTTATCCGATTTATATCGGCAAAAAAATTGTTATCTGAGTAAAGGTGATTATATGAAAGTTTTATATGCTGCAAGTGAAGCTCTGCCTTTTATGGCCAGCGGCGGTCTGGGTGATGTGGCAGGTTCACTCCCTCAGTCTTTAAGAAAAAGACTTATCGGCTGCAGAATCGTTATGCCTCTTTATGACAACATAAAGCAGGAGCTTAAAGATAAAATGAAATTCCTGACCCATATCTCTGTGCCTGTTGCATGGCGCAGACAGTATTGCGGAATTTTTGAAGCAAAAGTGGGCGGTGTAATCTATTATCTTCTTGATAATCAGTATTATTTCAAGCGCGACACAATCTACGGTCAGTATGACGACGCCGAAAGATTTGCATTCTTTTCAAGAGCTGTGCTTGAAATCATTCCTCACATCGGCTTTAAGCCTGATATAATTCATTGTAATGACTGGCAGACTGCGCTCACACCGGTTTACTATACAACTATGTACGCTAACAGACCCGGTTATGAAAATATTAAAACAGCCCTTACAATCCATAACATTCAGTATCAGGGTGTTTACGGCAAAGAGATTCTTGCAGATGTTTTAGGCTTCGGTCCGGAGCATGAGTCATTACTTGAATATGACGGCTGCGTGAACTTTATGAAGGGCGGTATTGAATGTGCCAATAAGGTTACAACAGTAAGCCCGTCTTATGCAAACGAAATTCTTGACCCTTGGTATTCTCACGGTCTTGATGCAATTCTGCACGAGAGAAAATATAAATTGTGCGGTATTCTCAACGGTATTGATGTTGATAATTACAATCCTGAAACTGACAGCCTTATTTTCAAAAACTTCTCAGCTGAAAAGCCTGAAGCTAAAAAAGAAAACAAAGCTGCTCTTCAGAAGCTTATGGGGCTCCCTGAGAGAGAGGATGTACCTGTTATTTCGATGGTTACACGACTTGTTTCACATAAGGGTCTTGACCTTGTTAAAGCTGTGGCTGATGAACTTCTTTCAACAGAGGATGTTCAGCTTATCATCCTTGGTTCAGGTGATTGGCAGTATGAAAGCTTCTTTAAAGAACTTGCTGAGCGTCACGGTGATAAGGTAGGCTTGTGGATAGGCTTTGTGCCTGAACTTGCACATAAAATTTATGCAGGCAGTGATATTTTCCTTATGCCGTCAAAGAGTGAGCCTTGCGGCCTTTCTCAGATGGTAGCTTTGCGCTACGGCACTGTGCCTATCGTCAGAGAAACAGGCGGTCTGCGCGACTCGATTAAAGACAGCGGTGACGGTGAAGGTAACGGCTTCACTTTTGCAAACTATAATGCTCACGAAATGCTTTACACAATCCGCCGTGCTCTTGCAGGGTATGCAGACAAAGAGGGTTGGCAGATTCTTGTTCAGCGCGCTCTTGACAGTGATTACAGTTGGGGCCGTTCAGCTAACGAATATATCAGAATGTATAAAGCTATGCTTAAAGAATGAGCTGAATAATCAACATTTATAAAACGGAAGACTTCGGTCTTCCGTTTTGGAGGTTAAAATGAAATCTTATTATATTTATCTTATCCGTCACGGTCTTACTCAGGGTAATGCTGACGGCAAATATATCGGCCACACCGATGAATCTCTTTCTCAGGAGGGTGTGGCTCAGATTGAAAGAATGAAAAAGGATTATGATTATCCGGGTACACCGGTTATTTTTTCAAGTCCTCTTAAAAGATGCCTTGAAACTGCAAAGCTTATTTACCCGGCTGTAACTCCTATTGAAATGGAAGGGCTTATTGAATATAACTTCGGTGAGTTTGAGGGCAGAACTGCTGCCGAGCTTGAAAATCACCCGGTATTCCCTGATTGGCTTGCAGGCAAACAAGGTGTTGCTGCCCCGTTTGGTGAAAGTAATGAAGAGTTTGCAAAGAGAATTGCTGAAACCTTTGTTAAAATTGTTGACGGACTTATGAAAACAGGCACAACAAAATGCGCTATCGTTACCCACGCCGGTGTTATGAGTGCCTTGCTTTCTTTCTTCGGCTTACCTGAAGCACCTATGCACGAATGGGCAGTGCCCGGCGGTTGCGGCTATGAGCTCAGGGTTACACCGTCTCTCTGGTCTCAGGCAAAGAAGCTTGAGGTTATTGCGCAGATTCCGTATATCCCAGGTGAAAAAGAGGATAATTATAATTCTGCAGATGATATAGATGCAGACTTTAATGTTGAAGATTATCTGTATGATTGACAGATTAGTAAAAAAAATATATAATATCTAAAAATTTTGTTAATTATGAAAGGAGCAAATCCTGTTATGGATGACCCCGGCAGTCTGGTTTTAAAAATAGTCTTATTGTTTGTACTTATTCTTGTGAATGCGTTTTTTGCTATGAGTGAACTTGCTATAATTTCACTTAACGATAATAAAATCGAAAAAATGGCAGAAGACGGCAACAAGAAAGCCAAAAAAATTGTAAAGCTTACAGAGAATTCATCAAAGTTTCTTTCAATGATTCAGATTGGTGTTACTCTTGCAGGGTTTTTGACATCTGCATCTGCATCAACAACCTTTGCTAATATGCTCACTCAGAAGGTTACAGCAGTTTTTCCGCAGTTACCTCAGGGTATCATAAGCGGTGCAAGTGTTGTTATTATCACAATTGTAATGTCATATTTTTCACTTGTGTTAGGTGAACTTGTGCCAAAGAAAATTGCTATGCAGGCATCTGAAAAAATTTCTTTTAAAATAGTTGGTGTTTTGCTGTTTTTATCAAAGGTTTTCAGCCCTCTTGTTAAGGTGCTCGCGCTGTCAACAAATGCAGTTGTCCGTCTTTTAGGCTTTAATCCTCACGCGGATGAAGAAACAGTTACTGAAGAAGAAATCAGAATGATGGTTGATGTGGGCGGTGAAAAAGGCGTTATCGAAGATGTTCAGAAAGAGATGATTAACAACATCTTTGAGTTTGACGACCTTGATGCAGGTGACACAATGACTCACCGTACAGATATGGTGGCTGTTGAAGTCAACGATTCTCTTGAAGAGGTTATTTCTGTTTCTGTTGAAAACGGATATTCAAGAATCCCTGTTTATGAAGATGACCAGGATAATATTATCGGTATAGTCTATATTAAAGATTTGCTTGCTTATGTAGGTAAAAAGTTACCAAATAAAACTCTTCGCGATATTATGCGAAAGCCGTTATATGTGCCTGAAAGCAAGGTGTGCGGTGATTTGTTTAAAGAGATGACAGAAAAGCGCACTCAGATGGCTGTTGTTGTTGATGAATACGGCGGCACGGCCGGTATCGTCACCCTTGAAGATATAGTCGAAGCTATCGTAGGTAATATTCAGGATGAATATGATGACGAAGATGAAGAAATCTCAAAAATCAATGAAACAACTTTCACTATTGACGGTGTTACAAATATTGAAGAGGTTGAAGAGCTTACAGGTGTAGAAATACCTGAGGGTAGTTATGATACCCTTGCAGGTTTCATTATCAAAAAGCTTGGTTTTCTCCCTCAGGAGGGTGAAACCTATGAGGTAGAATATGAGAATCTTAAATTCACCGTTTTAAGTGTGGAAGAAAGAAGAATCGAAAAGGTCCGTGTTGAAATTTCACCTGTTGAAGATGATGAAGAAGATGAAGACGACGACCGACCAAGATTAAGAAGAGAAAGAAAAGATTAAAAATATCCCCTGACAGCTGAATGTCAGGGGATTTCGTTATTTATTAAAAACATTTATTATGCCTACAACAAAAAGGATGAATACAAAAACCGGAAGAACATAGGTCATATATCCGCGCATCCACTTTGCAACTTTAAGACCTTTGCCCTGGTTGGCTTCTTTTGTGAAGTTTTTCCAACCCCAACCGTAACGGCTTGTGCAGAAAAGAACAAATGCAAGTGAACCTAAAGGAAGAATCAGGTTGCTTACAAAGAAGTCCTCTAAATCCATAATGTTAGAGCCTTCACCTAACGGCCGGATATCTTTTAAAAGATTGAATCCCAGTGAGCAGGGTAATGAAAGCAGGAACATCGGAACTATGTTGATTGCACATGCCTTTTTTCTGCTCCAGCCAAAAAGGTCCATGCAGCAGGCTACTATTGATTCGAATACGGCAAGTACGGTTGAAAGAGCAGCGAAAGTCATAAATACAAAGAAAAGGCTGCCCCAGAGTCTGCCTAAAGGCATATTGTTAAAAATGTTAGGTAATGTAACAAAAATAAGGCTCGGGCCGCTGTTTACCTCAACATCATAAGCAAAACATGCAGGGAAAATGATAAGACCTGATGTGAAAGCAACAAAGGTATCAAGCACTGCGATATTCACAGACTCGCCCATAAGTGCACGGTTTTTATCAAGGTAACTGCCAAAAATCGCCATAGCGCCCATACCCAGGCTGAGAGTGAAGAATGCCTGATTCATAGCGCCTACAATAACATTACCGATACCGATTGCTTTGAACCTTTCAACACTTGGCAGAAGGTAGAATTCAAGACCTTCTTTGCCGCCTTCCATAAATACAGAGTTAACAGCAAGAACAACCATAATTGCAAGCAGTGCAAGCATCATAACCTTTGTTATGCGTTCAAGACCTTTCTGAAGGCTGAAAGAGCATACAATAAAACCTATTATAACAGTTATTGCCATATACAGAATCATTTCAGCAGGGTTAGCAAGCATACCATCAAAAATCGCTGAAACTTTTTCGGGGTCTGCACCGTCAAATTTACCCGATGCAGTCGAAACGAAGTAGTTAAGCATCCAACCTGCAACAGTTGTATAAAACATCATAAGCAGGTATGTGCCTATAAGGCAGACATAACCGTGAAGGTGCCATTTTGAGCCCTTTGGTTCAATTGCCTTGTGCATCATAACGGGGCTTTTCTGACTTGCTCTGCCAACGGCAAACTCCATTGTCATAACAGGTATTCCGAAAATTGCTAAAAAGAAAAGGTAAATTAAAACAAAAATTCCTCCACCGTTCTGACCGACCATGTAAGGGAATTTCCATACATTACCGATACCGATTGCACAGCCGGCGCTCAGGAGTATAAAACCAAGACGGCTGCCTAATTTTTCTCGTTGCATAAACATTCTCCTAATAAAAAATACCTCGTTATTATATAACAGATAAGATTATAATTCAACACTTTAAACACAAAAAGACCGACTTGATTTAATCAGGTCGGTCCGTAAAGCATATTATTTATGGTATAATCTCTTGGTTTCGTATTGCGCCTCGCAGCTGACATTTATACCTAAGCGTTTGAACATCTTGATATCTTCATCACTGATTATAACAGAGAAATGGGCTTCACAACCACGCAGGTTAGGGAGCTGTTCCATAGCAAGTTTTGCTGCAGGGTTAGTCAACGCTGAAATTGTAAGAGCTAAAAGAACTTCGTCTGTGTGAAGACGAGGGTTTTTATGCTTAAGATAATCTGTTTTAAGAGCGCAGATAGGCTCAAGCACCTGAGCTGAAATGAGCAACAGCTTGTCATCAAGGTTACCGAGAGCTTTAAGTGCATTGAGAATCAAAGCTGATGCAGCGCCTAATGTATCAGATGTTTTGCCGGTGATAACTCTGCCGTCAGGCAAAACAATTGCACCTGCAGGGGCACCTGTTGTTTCAGCTTTGAGCAGTGATGCTGATACAGCAGGGCAAATATCAGAAGTGATACCCGCTTTATTCATAAGGATTTCGATTTTTGTAACCAGATTACCGTCATCCTTACCGCTTAAACGCTCAACACAAGCTGCGTAATAACGGCGTAAAATTTCCATTTTAGAGGCGAAACAGCAAGCTTCGTCATCAATGATGCAGTTACCTGCCATATTAACACCCATATCTGTAGGTGATTTATATGGTGATGAGCCCTGAATTCTTTCAAATATTGTGTTAAGCACAGGGAAAATCTCAACATCACGATTGTAGTTGACAGCAGTTTCACCATAAGCTTCAAGATGGAACGGGTCAAGCATATTAAGGTCATTAAGGTCGGCAGTAGCTGCCTCATAAGCTAAGTTGACAGGGTGCTTGAGAGGCAGGTTCCAAACAGGGAAAGTTTCAAACTTAGCATAGCCTGACTTAACACCTCTTTTATAGTCATGATAAAGCTGACTAAGGCAGGTTGCCATTTTGCCGCTGCCGGGACCCGGTGCAGTAACAACAACAAGAGAATGGGTGGTTTCGATATAATCGTTTTTGCCGAGACCCTCGTCACTTACAATATGAGGAATATCTGACGGATAACCTGCAATAGGGTAGTGACGGTAGCAACGGATGCCGAGAGTTGTCAATCTTTTAAGGAAAGCGTCAACGGCAGCCTGGCCCTGATATCTTGTAAGCACAACGCTGCCAACAAAAAGACCCATTTCGCGGAAAATGTCAATAAGACGCAAAACATCGTCTTCATAAGAGATGCCTAAATCTGAACGGATTTTATTGTTTTCGATATCAGCGGCATTGATTGAGATAACAATCTCAGCGTCATCCTTAAGCTGCTGAAGCATACGGATTTTGCTGTCAGGCTCAAAGCCGGGCAAAACTCGTGATGCATGGTAATCGTCAAAAAGCTTACCGCCAAACTCAAGA
>JBGVPE010000009.1:0-17653 GCA_045126895.1 Acutalibacteraceae bacterium
TGTTGATAAGGAAGCATTTCCTTAAAATATGACCTTTTGGCACAATAATGCGTTAAAACTCCCCGATATGCGTCAGCATTATCGGGGAGTTTTGCCTTTTCTTGTATCCAAAATTTATATTTTAAGGTGCTTCGCAGTTTCGTAAGAACAGAAAAATACAGGGAATTTTGTTCGAGAAACAAATACTTCCTTACCAACATCCGGCGTTACTACAGGAGGTAATTTTATTTAGTTATCAGATAGCTTTTAAAAGTGCAGGGAGTTTAGTAAGTGCTTTTGGAATACCTGCAAGAATTTTGAAGAGGCCTTTAGCAGATGATTCACCGTCATTGAGAATCATAAGAAGTCCGTCAGCCATTTTAGGTGTGAAAACACCCATTGACATAGCAATAAAGTTTCTGATAGGAATCTGTGTTGCCATAGCAGCTAACATCTGACCATCACCGTTTTCAGGTGAGCCTGCAAATTTAGCCATAATATTGTTGATAAGTCTGCAGATTCTTCCGCCCCATTTTGTATGAGAAGCTTCATCAAGGCAGCAGTAAACATCAACTTTTTTGGATGTATCTCTCTTCTCGCAAGGAAGCTCGCCATAAATTGCAGCAAAATCATCTCTTGTGATAGCAGTAACATCGTTATAGTAATTTGGAGCAACAGCTCTGTAATCAGGGATTTTGCAATCAACTGTTGAATTAACTGTTACTGTTGCGTTGAGCTTGATATCTCTTGAAGATGCACCTACAAGAATATCAAATTCACCTGTTTCAACACACCAGTCATTGATTTCTACATTGAAGAATGCGAATGCTCTCTTGCAAAGATCAAAAGATACCTCTTTCTCTTCACCCGGTGCAAGGAATACTTTTGTGAAAGCTCTGAGTTCTTTTTCAGGTCTGTAAATAGTTGATTCTTTATCAGCTACATATACCTGTGCAACTTCAGCACCTGCAACGTCACCGGTGTTTTTAATTTTAAATGAAACTGTAAGAGTGTCAGTGTCTTTAATTTCGTTTGCTGAAACCTTTATATCACTGTATTCAAATGTTGTGTATGAAAGACCGTGGCCGAATGGGAACAGAACATCTTTTTTAGCTTTGTCATAATATCTGTAGCCGATATAAACTGATTCTCTGTGTTCAGCAGTTACAGGGCTTGAAAGATAGTTATCATAAGTGGGGTTATCTGCATATGAAAGAGGATATGTTTCACTTGTTTTACCTGACGGGTTAACCTCACCTGTAAGGATTCTTGCAACTGCAGTTCCGCTTGCCTGACCGCTGAGGCCTGAGTTGAGGAGAGCTTTAACTTCATCAATCCAAGGCATTGTGATTACTGAACCGCCTGCAAGAACAACAGCTGTGTTCGGGTTGGCTTTAGCAATTTCTGAAATAAGAAGATTATGGCTTGATGGCATATCGATATTTTCTCTGTCATAGCCTTCACCTTCAAACTCTTCTGTAAGACCTGCAAAAACAATAGCTATATCAGCGTTCTTTGCAGCTTCGATAGCCTCTGCAAAAAGAGCTTCGTTTCTTTCATTCTTTGTTTTTACATAACCCTGAGCATAAGTAACATCAACACCGAGAGCTAAAAGTGCATCATAAGCATTATCAATCTGAGTAGGGTTGATAACTGATGAACCTGCACCCTGATAACGAGGTGATTTTGCCATTTCACCAATGATAGCAACCTTCTGACCTGCTTTAACAGGAAGAACACTGTCATCATTTTTAAGAAGCTGCATTGAACCTTCAGCAACTTCTAAAGCGATTTTGTGATGCTCGTCTTTTGAGTATGTATGCTTTTCTTTTAAAGCTTCTTTAGCTTTCATAATAAGATGAACTACATTGTCAACGCGTTTATCAAGAACAGCCTCGTCAAGCTGACCGTTTTTGACAGCTTCAACAATTCTGTTGGGGTTAAGGTCACCGCTTGACGGCATTTCAAGGTCTGTGCCTGCATAAAGACCCGGGATTCTGTCAACAGATGAGCCCCAGTCTGTAACAAAAAGACCTTCAAAGCCCCATTCACCTCTGGCAATTTCTTCCTGAAGGTGATTGTTCTGTGAAGCGTATTCACCGTTGATTCTGTTATATGAGTTCATAACAGTCCATGGCTGAGCTTCTTTAATAGCAATTTCAAAAGCTGTAAGATAAATTTCTCTGAGAGTTCTTTCGTCAACAACTTCGTTAATAATCATTCTGAATGCTTCCTGGCTGTTAACTGCAAAGTGCTTGAGTGAAGTACCGATACCTTTGCTCTGAACACCTTTGATTAAAGCAGCTGAGCACTTACCTGCAAGGTATGGATCTTCTGAAAAATATTCAAAGTTACGGCCGCAAGTAGGGGCACGTTTAATGTTTGTTCCCGGTCCGAGAAGAACAGAAACTTCTTCAGCAAGACATTCATCACCTAAAGCTCGGCCTTCTTTTTCAATAAGATCAACATCCCATGAGCAAGAGCTTGTTGCAGCGGTAGGGTAGCTTGTAGCAGGGTAGGAGTTACCGAGACCCACAGAGTCACCGTTGGGATTCTGTTTGCGAAGACCGTGAGGGCCGTCAGTTACCATTATTTTCGGTAAACCCAGCTCCTGACTTTCTTCAAGATGCCAGTAGTCAAAACCTGAAAGGAAATTAGCTTTCTGTTCCAGGCTCATTTTTTTTACAATATCAGCATGTTTCATTTTAAAAACCTCCTAAATATTCAATTTTAGTATAATGGTTTTTGCTTGTTTTTGCAAGGCTTTTTGCTATATTTTGATAAAAATAGTACCGTGTCTTCATCGGACACGGTACTGCAACTATTTTGTTAAGTTTGTTTCTTTTGCTATTGGTTTAATAGAGATTAAAACAACTGCACCGATAACAGAGATAATAAGTTCAGGCAACATATATGAACCGTTGTAAATCAAAGAGTAAACAGCGGCAAGAGCCTGACCGGAGAAGGTGTCTATTATTTTAAGACCGAATTCATTGACTGACAGGGTGTCTTCGGCGTATACTCCCCATACAACCCAACCTGTTACAAAATGACATAAAAATCTGAGAAAAACTGCAAAACCTGAGCCCAATGCAAATGAAACCTTTGAGTTTTTGATTTTTGCTTTGAATATGGATGCAAGTCCGAGAACGGCAAATGCAACGATGTAGTCAAACAGCAAACAAAGCATAAAGTTTAAAACATTATCTGTAAGATAGGCTAATGTGCCTGATGCTCCCATAAGGCAGTCGATTATTCCGAAAACGGCACCGCAGGCAACACCCCATTTGGCGCCGTATGCATAGCCCACAAAAATAATCGGCACCATACTGAAAAGAGTGACGGAACCACCGTAAGGCAATTCGTAAATCTTGATAAATGAAAGCACGATAGACATTGCTGTCATTATTCCGCAGACAGCCAGCGTTTTTGTGTTGTTTTTCATAAAAACACTTCCTTGATTTAGTATTCAACCAAATGCACAGTGACTATACGGAATAAAAAATAAGCGTCTGTAAAAATACAGACGCATTGATTCTTTATTATAAATATCTTCCTACGCCGGTATTACCCGTATCAGGTTAAAGGGTATAATCTCAGCCGAATATAAATTCAGCACCCCTGTATTTGATTGTAACATTACTATACAACTATCCGTTTTGTTTGTCAAGAGCTTTTTTGCCCTCGGGGGTTTCGCGATAGTATTGTGTTTTCGGATTAGGGTGGCTTGTACTGTTCCACAACTCGTCTGCAACAGGCTGCCATTCACGGGCAAATTTATCACATTTTGAGCAAAGTGTTTCAACATCCTCTTTGGTGATAAGGTCAGTTGATACAGCCCCTGTTTCTTTAACCATTTTTCTCAGACAGTCAGGGTTTTCAAGCATCGGGCAAGGACGCAGATGATTGTCGTTAAATGGCTGATTGTGATAAAAAGCGGTGAAAAGAGGATTTTTAAGAGCCTCAAGAAGAGTGTGAGTACGGATGTTTGAGTCTGAATAATGAATAAATACACATGGCTCAATGTCACCTGCAGAGTTGATGTGGAAATATCTTCTGCCGCCTGCAATACAGCCGCCGACAAATTCACCGTCATTCTGGAAGTCCATAATAAACAAAGGCTTACCTATTTTGCTGTTTCTTATGCGACGCAGCCATTTATACATATAAACTCTCTGCTCAGGGCTTGGGATAAGCTCAGGCACCGCACCGCTGCCGATTGGCATATAGTTGAAGTAAAGACCGAACTTGACACCTTTTTCAAGCATAAGGTCAATAAATTCATCACTTGTAACAGCGTCAATGTTTTCACTTGTGTAGCAAACAGACATACCAAAAAGACAACCGTTCTTTTTAAGTAAATCCATAGCCTTCATAGTCTGAGAATAGCTGCCGTCACCACGGCGAGAGTCGTTGCTTTGCTCAGTGCCTTCAACACTTAATGCTAAGGTAAGGTTACCTGCTTCAAGCATATCTTCACAGAATTTCTGGTCGATAAGAGTTGCGTTGGTGTAGCAAAGGAATGCACAATCCTGATGCTCTTTGCAAAGGCGGAGTATATCATCTTTTCTGATAAGAGGCTCGCCGCCTGTGAACATATAAAAATGTGTTCCCATTTCAGAACCCTGGGTTACGATGCTGTCAAGCTCATCATAGCTTAAATTAAGCTTATGACCGTATTCGGCGCTCCAGCAACCCTTACATTTTTTGTTACATGCACTTGTAGGATCAAGAAGAATAATCCACGGAATGTTGCAACCAAATTTATCACGGTTTTCTCTTACCTGCTTTGTGCCGTAAAGACCGCCGTTGACACCGAAAGCCATAATCATCTTTTTGAGATAGTCATGGTTTATATCGTTGAGAACATTAACAGCATAGTTAAACCATACACTGTCTTTATCAGAAATAGCTTCTTTGGCTTTTTCAAAGTTCTTTTTTGGAAAAACTTTTTCAAAAATCTTTTCTGCGTGATTGGTGAGCTTAATGAGATTCTTTTGAGGATTTTTATCAATGTATTTTAAAACTGTATCAACAAGAAGGCTGATAGCAGAAAGCTGAATCTTTTGTTTAATCACAAAAAAGCTCCTTTCATAAAAAATTAACAATCAATTATATATTTTTACATATTTTTGAAGTAAAGTCAACATATACAATGATTATTATTTTACAATATAACATAAAAATATGAATAAAATTTTAATATGAGCGTTATTTTGTTGAAATTTTATTACTTTAAGGGTATACTATTACCAACATTTCGGAGGGTAATATGAATAAAAAAATTTCTAATGTGTTAAAAATTATTTTTGCGGCAATTTTATTAACGGTTGTTATACTCAATTATAAAGAGTTATCTAATCTTGATATAAGGCAACTGATTGCTTCGGCAGAAAGTGTCAGTTTAGCAGCAGCTATTGTAATATCTGTTTATTTTGTCAAATCATTGGTTTTTGTTGTACCTGCATCGCTGATATATATTTCGGTAGGTATGGCTTTTGATACATGGCAGGCACTTATAATAAATGCAGTAGGTATCGCTGTTGAAATTACCTGCACATATTTTATGGGTAAGTTTCTCGGTAAGGATGCTGTTACCAAAAAATTATCAGGCAACAAAGCCGGTGAAAAGCTTCTTAATATGAAATCAAAAAATAAAAATCTGATGATTTTTACAATCCGTTTCACAGGTATACCAATAGATTTTTCCAGCTTGTTTATGGGTGCTTTTGATTTTAAATTTCTGCCCTATTTTATTATATCTTTGGCAGGGCTTTTGCCGCGTGTTTTTCTTTTGACTGTTATCGGTGACGGCTTCTATGACCTTATACCCATGAAGTATATTATAGCTTCTGTTATTGTTATTGTGCCTGTAGCTCTCGGCACAGGTGTGATTAAAAAGCAAATCAGTAAAAGAAAAGCTTTGAAGAGCAAAAATATTTAATAAAAAGTATTTGCAAAAGTATATAAAAGTGATATAATAAGGTGTTACAATATACATTCAAGTATGTCACACTTTTAAAAATGTGATAGGGGGATAAAAATGGCTGAAACTATACTCGAAATTAAGGACCTGAAAAAAAGCTATGGCTCACATCAGGTTTTGAAGGGAGTTTCTTTTAAAATTGAAGCCGGTAAAATCGTTGGTCTTTTGGGCCCTAACGGTTGCGGTAAGACTTCAATGATTAAATCAATTGTAGGTCTTATTAATGACTACGAAGGTGAGATTCTTATTGACGGTGAGCACCCGGGCGTTGCTTCAAAGGCTGACATCGCATACTTACCTGAAAAGAATTTTCTTCCTGCATGGATGACACCTAAAGCAGCTATCAACTACATGGCAGATTTTTATAAGAACTTCAATAAAGAAAAAGCTTATGAAATGCTCAGAGCCTTTGATTTACCTGAAAAGCAAAAAATCAAAACCATGTCAAAAGGTCAGCAAGAAAAAATGCAGCTTCTTTTAGTTATGAGCCGTGAAGCAAAGCTCTATATTCTTGACGAACCTCTTGGCGGTGTTGACCCTGTTGCAAGAGATTTTATTATGGATACAATCCTTAAAAATCATGTAAAAAACTCAACTATTCTTTTGTCAACTCATCTTATTTATGATATTGAAGGTATTCTTGACAGAGTAGTTATGATTAAAGGCGGTCTTCTTGCTGCCAATACCGATGTTGCAACAATTAAAGAACACGATATGACAGTAGAAGAATTATTCAAGGAGGTGTTCCGTTATGATGTCTAAGGTTTTAAAGCATGACTTTATTTCAACAGGCAGAATTATGGGTGTTATATACATAATAGTTGCTGCTATTTCTGCCGGAACACTTATTTCTCATTATGTAAAAGCTGATTCAGAAACCACAGTTACTGAAGTTTTAGGCGTTGCAGCTCTTCTTCTTGTTTCAATGAGCCTTTTTATACTTACAGTAGTTGTTGTTATGACCGATTTTCAAAAAACACTTTACGGTGAGCAAGGTTATCTTACTTTCACCTTACCTGTTAAAAGCTGGAAGATTCTCGGTTCAAAGGTTATCGTTTCAACAATTTGGTTTGTTGCAGCTCTTGCAGCTATTTTCGGCAGCCTGTGGGTAACACTTGTTGTTCTGAAAGAAGAGGTTCTCGGTGAAAATTATGACCTTGTTATGGGTGTGTTATCACAGATTTCATCAGTTAATATTTCTTCAATAGTTGTATCTTTAATCATAAGAGCAATTCTTTTCTTTATACAGTTTGCTTTTTATACAATCACTGTTTTCTTCACAAGCACTCTTGCAAATACAAGAAAGTTCCAGAAAAGAAGCGTTTTATGGACAATAATTTTCTTTGCTCCTATTGTAGGGATTGTTACAAAAGTGGCTGAGTTTATCAACGAAAACATAGTTTTTTCTTTGTTTTTTATCAACGGTGAATTAAGCCTTGTAACAGATAATTTTCAGTATCAGTCACTTATAGCCGGCGGCAATTCACCTGTTGATATTGCATCAATATTTGTTTATTTCATTTTAGGTGCAGGTGTGTTCTTTGTTACTCACTACCTTATGAGCAAAAAGATTAACATCAGATGATGCGTGTCGGGATTCTCGGTGGTACATTCAATCCGCCTCACAACGGACATAAAAAGCTTGCTCTTGAATTTATGGGCAGGCTTTCGTTGGATATTATGCTTGTTATCCCTACCTGTGCTCCGCCTCATAAAGCTGCACCCGACCTGGCAGACGGTGAGGACAGGCTTAATATGTGTAAGCTGTGCTTTAATGAAGATAACTTTATTGTCAGTGATATTGAGCTTTTAAGAAAAGGCAAAAGCTACACCGTTGATACATTAAGAGAGATAAACTCAATGTACCCTGATGACGAGCTGTTTTTTATTATGGGGTCAGATATGCTTCTGACATTCCATCAATGGAAAGACCCGGATACTATTCTTGAGTATGCAACAATCTGCTCTGCAACGAGAGAGGAAGGGCTTACAAAACAACTTCGGGATTATGTTGATATGCGCTATTCTGATAAAGCTGACAGATTCATAGTGATTGATTTTGATCCTATAGAAATCAGTTCAAGTCAGATAAGAGAGAATATTGAATACAATTTATCAGGCGAATTGATAAATCCTGATGTTTATAATTATATCAAAGAGAGAGGACTTTATCTTTGAAAATATTCACTGATGAAAAAATAATCGAAACAATCCGTCACAGATTAGTTGAGTCGCGGTTTATTCATAGTATCAATGTTGCCGAAAGTGCAAAAGATTTAGCTGTAATTTACGGCGGTGATGAAAAGAAGTGCTACACTGCAGGTCTTCTTCATGATATAACTAAAAATGCCGATGATAAAGAGCACGAAGAACTTTTTTTAAAAGGCGGCATTACTCTTGCTTGTTATGAGCAAAATAATAAAAAGCTCTGGCATTCAATTTCGGGTGCAGAGTATGTAAAGCATAATACTGACATTGACGATGAAGATATTTATAATGCGGTAAGGTATCATACAACCGGCAGAGTGGGTATGAGCCTTACTGAAAAAATTATTTATATTGCGGATTTTGTTTCAGCTGAACGTAATTATCCTGATGTGGATGTTATGCGTATGCTGGCGGTAAAAAGTCTTGAAGAGGCTATGCTTTATTCTTTAAAATATACAATACCGGACCTGATTAAAAAAGGTCAGACTATCCACCCCGACAGTGTGAATTTATATAATGAGCTTGTATCTTCTGAGAAAGGATGAATATAATGTTGCCAAAAGAGATTGCAGAAAAAATTATCAAGGCCCTTGATGAGAAAAAGGGTATGGATATTTGTATGATAGCAACAACACAGGTTACTGTAGTTGCTGATTATTTCATAATTGTAAACGGTACATCAAACACCCATGTCAAATCCCTTGCAGATGAGGTCGAAGATGCTTTGACTAAAGAGGGCGTGAACGCTTCTCATGTTGAGGGTAAAGCAACAGGCTGGATTCTTCTGGATTATGACAGTGTTGTTGTTCATGTTTTTACAAAAGAATCAAGAGAGTATTATAATCTTGAAAAGCTTTGGGCAGACGGTGAAATAGTTGATATCTCATCACTTGTCACTGCCGATTGATTTTCATTTGATAAAGAAAGGGAATTACGATGGCTTACGATTTTAAAACGATTGAAAAGAAATGGCAGAAAACCTGGGAAGAAACAGGCGTTTTCCATGCAAAGCAGGATTACACACTCCCTAAATTTTATTGCCTTGTAGAGTTTCCTTATCCGTCAGGTCAGGGACTTCATGTAGGACATCCTCGTTCATACACAGCGTTGGATGTTGTTGCAAGAAAAAAGCGTCTTGAAGGCTACAACGTTCTTTACCCTATGGGTTGGGATGCATTCGGTCTTCCTACCGAAAACTTTGCTATTAAAAATCATATTCATCCTGCTGAGGTTACAAAGCAGAATGTTGCTCACTTTAAAGAGCAGCTTCAGTCTTTAGGTTTCTCATTTGACTGGAGCAGAGAAATCAACACAACAGATCCTAAATATTATAAATGGACTCAGTGGATTTTTCTTCAGCTTTTCAAAAAGGGTCTTGCTTATAAAAAAGAAATGGCAGTAAACTGGTGTACTTCATGTAAGTGTGTGCTCGCTAACGAAGAGGTTGTAAACGGTGTTTGTGAGCGTTGCGGCAGTGAAGTTGTGAGAAAGGTCAAGAGCCAGTGGATGCTTAAAATCACAGAGTATGCTCAGCGTCTTATTGATGATCTTGATGACCTTGAGTTTATTGACAGAGTTAAAACTCAGCAGAAAAACTGGATTGGCCGTTCAACAGGTGCTGAGGTTGATTTTGTTGCAACAACAGGTGATGTACTTACAGTTTACACAACAAGACCGGATACACTTTTCGGTGCAACATATATGGTAGTTTCACCTGAACATCCTTATCTTGAAAAGTGGGCAGATGTTCTTGAAAACATGGATGAAATCCGTGCATATCAGGCTGAAGCTATGAGAAAGTCTGACTTTGAAAGAACAGAAGTTAATAAAGATAAAACAGGTGTTATGCTTAAGGGTGTTAAGGCGATCAACCCTGTCAACGGTAACGAAATTCCTATTTTTATTTCTGACTATGTTCTTGTTTCTTACGGTACAGGCGCTATTATGGCTGTTCCTGCTCACGATACAAGAGACTGGGAGTTTGCTAAAAAGTTCAATATCCCTATGGTTGAAGTTGTTAAGGGTGGAGATATCGAAAAAGAAGCGTTTACCGATTGCGCAACAGGCGTTATGGTCAACTCAGGCTTCCTTACCGGTATGAGCGTTGAAGAAGCAAAAGAAGCTATAAAAACATGGCTTGAAGAGAATAATAAAGGTAAAACTAAGGTCAACTTCAAACTTCGTGACTGGGTATTCTCACGTCAGAGATATTGGGGTGAACCAATTCCTCTTGTTAATTGTGAAAAATGCGGTTGGGTTGCTGTACCTGAAGATCAGCTTCCTCTCGAGCTTCCTGATGTTGATTCTTATGAACCTACAGAAAACGGTGAATCACCGCTTGCACCTATGACAGATTGGGTAAACACAACCTGCCCATGCTGTGGAGGTCCTGCAAAGCGTGAAACAGATACAATGCCTCAGTGGGCAGGTTCTTCATGGTATTTCCTTCGTTATTGTGACCCTCATAATGATGAAGCACTTGCATCAAAAGAAGCTCTTGAATACTGGGCACCTGTTGATTGGTATAACGGCGGTATGGAGCATACAACACTCCATCTTCTTTATAGCCGTTTCTGGCATAAGTTCCTTTATGATATCGGCGTTGTTCCTTCGAAAGAACCTTACAGCAAGCGTACAAGCCACGGTATGATTCTTGGTGAGAACGGCGAAAAAATGTCAAAATCAAGAGGCAACGTAGTAAACCCTGATGATATAGTTAATGAATACGGTGCTGATACAATGCGTCTTTATGAGATGTTTATCGGTGACTTCGAAAAAGCTGCACCGTGGAATTCAGCAAGTATCAAGGGCTGCCGCCGTTTTGTAGAGAGAGTATGGAACCTTCAGGATATAGTTGTTGACGGTGATTGCTACCGCGAAAACCTTGAAGCATCATTCCATAAAACAATCAAAAAGGTTACAGAAGATATTGATAACCTTAAAGCAAATACAGCTATTGCAGCTATGATGGCTCTTCTTAATGAAATTGCAGATACAGGCAGTATCACAAGAGAAGAATATAAAACTCTTACAATTCTTCTTAATCCGTTTGCTCCTCATGTTACTGAAGAAATCTGGAGCATTATGGGCTTCGGCGGTGTTGTAACTGACCAGAAATGGCCACAGTATGACGAAGCAAAATGCAAAGAGAATTCGATTGAAATAGTAGCACAGATTAACGGTAAGGTTCGTGCAAAGCTTGTAATCCCTGCAGATATTGAAGCTGATGAAGCAATTGCCCTTGCTAAAGCTGATGAAAAAATTGCTCAGGCAATCGAAGGTAAAACAATCGTTAAAGAGCTTTATGTAAAAGGCAGATTGGTAAACATTGTTGTAAGATAAATTTCATAAAAACACTTTACAAATGTGTTTTATTATGTTATACTATCGTATGCATGTTCCGCTTCTCGGATTATGGAGTAAACTGCCAAGCAGTATCACCTGCCTTAACCTGAGTAGTCGGGCAAATAAATAAATGAGGTGAATTGAAATGACAAAAGCAGAAAAAACAGCTATTATGCAGGAGTATGCTCTTCATGAGGGTGACACAGGTTCTCCAGAAGTACAGATCGCTGTTCTCACAAAGAGAATCAACGACCTTACTGAGCATCTTAAAACTCACAAAAAAGACCATCACTCACGCCGTGGCCTTCTTAAAATGGTTGGTCACAGACGTAATCTCCTTGCATACCTTCAGAACGTTGATATCGAGAGATATCGTTCTATCATTGCAAAACTTGGTATCCGTAAATAATTACCAAAAGGGCAGGCAGCTCATACTGCCTGCCTTGTTATCTTTTTTATTGCACTAAGACGTGCTGTTGTTGTAATCTTTCGTCAGGCTGTTGGTTTTAGCAGTGAATCGACAGGTCAAGCTATTGAAATGTGGATTTATTGCTAAATCTTGCCTGGCGTAGAAATAAAAATACAGAGAGGTAAAGATTATGTTTTTCAAAGATTTTAAAACATTCGAAACCACACTTGCAGGTCGTCCGCTCGTAGTTGAAGTCGGCAAAATGGCTCAGCTCGCAGGCGGTTCATGCCTTGTTCGTTATGGCGAAACAGAAGTTCTTTGTACAGCTACTATGGCTGACAAACCAAGAGAGGGTGTTGACTTCTTCCCGCTCTCAGTTGATTTTGAAGAGAAGTTATATTCAGTTGGCCGTATTCCCGGCTCATTCCAGCGCCGTGAAGGCAGAGCAAGTGAAAAAGCAACACTTGCTTCACGTGTTATCGACAGACCTATCCGTCCTCTTTTCCCAAAAGATATGAGAAACGATGTTGGTGTTGTTGCAACTGTTATGTCAGTTGACCCTGATTGCTCACCTGAAATCACTGCTATGATCGGTGTTTCAATCGCAATCTCAATTTCAGAAATTCCATGGGACGGCCCTGTTTCAGGCGTTTCAGTTGGTCTTGTTGACGGTAAATTCATTATCAACCCGACAGAAGCTGAAAGAGAAGTTTCTGAAATGGCAGTCACTGTTGCTTCAACAAGTGATCTTGTTGCTATGATCGAAGCAGGCGCTAACGAAGTTTCAAATGATGATATGTATGACGGTATCATGTATGCTCATAAAGTTAATCAGGAAATCGTTGAGTTCATCAAAGGCATTCAGGCAGAGGTAGGCAAAGAGAAGGTTGACTTCCCGTCAAATGACCCTGCACCTGAAATGTTTGAAGCAATTAAAGACTTCGCTATTGAAGATGTTAAGGTTGCTCTTGATACTGATGACAAACGCATCCGTGACGAAAGACTCCGTCCGATTTATGACGCTGTTCATGAAAAATTTGATGAAGTTTATCCTGAAGAAATCGCAAAAATTGACGATTGTATGTATAAACTCCAGAAATACATCGTAAGACGTTGGCTTCTTGATGAGGGCAAACGTGTTGACGGCAGAGGTATTGATGAAATCCGTCCTCTTAATGCAGAGGTTGACCTTATCAGCCGTGCACACGGTTCAGGTATGTTCACACGCGGTCAGACTCAGGTTCTTACTGTTACAACACTTGGTCCGATGAGCGATGTTCAGCTTCTTGATGGTATTGATAACGAAACAACAAAGAGATATATGCACCACTACAACTTCCCGTCATACTCTGTTGGTGAAACAAAACCAAGCAGAGGACCGGGACGCCGTGAAATCGGTCATGGTGCCCTTGCTGAAAGATCACTTCTTCCTGTTATTCCATCTGTTGAAGAGTTCCCATATTGTATCCGTCTTGTATCAGAAGTTCTTTCTTCAAACGGTTCAACATCACAGGGCTCAGTTTGTGGTTCAACACTTTCACTTATGGCTGCAGGTGTTCCTATTAAAGCTCCTGTTGCAGGTATTTCTTGCGGTCTTGTTACTGAAGGTGACCGCTTTATGACAATGGTTGATATCCAGGGCGTTGAAGATTTCTTCGGCGATATGGACTTTAAAGTTGCTGGTACTAAAAAAGGTATCACAGCTATTCAGATGGACCTTAAAGTTCACGGTCTTACACCTGCTATCATCCGTGAGGCTCTTGATAAGACATATACAGCACGTTGCTATATTCTTGATGAGATTATGCTCCCTGTAATTGCTGAACCTCGTAAAGAGCTTTCAAAATATGCTCCAAAAATGCTTACAACAAAAATTGATCCTGCTAAAATCGGTGATGTTATCGGTAAACAGGGTAAAGTTATTCAGAAGATTTGCGAAGAGTGTAACTGTAAAGTTGACGTTCAGGAAGATGGTAGTATCTTTGTCAGCGCAATTGATCTTGACGATGCACAGCGTGCATTGTTCATCATTGAAACAATTGCAAAAGATCCTGAAGTTGGCGCAATCTATAAAGGCGTAGTTACAAGACTTATGGATTTCGGCGCATTTGTTGAAATTGCACCCGGTAAAGAAGGCCTTGTTCACATCAGCCACCTTGATGTTAAGAGAACAGAAAAGGTTGAGGATGTTGTAACTGTAGGTGATGAGGTTATGGTTAAAGTTCTCGGTATAGATGAGAAAGAAAGACTTAACCTTTCTCGCAGAGAGGCTCTTATTGAAGTTGAAGGACTTGTTCCTGAAAACGAGATTTCAGATGCTCCGAGACGTCCACAGGGCAACCGTGGCGGACGCGGCCGCAGAGACAATCGCAAAAGAGACTAATTTATAAAAATGGGGCATCGGTGACGGTGCCCTTTAAGTTTAGAGGTACGTTATGAAAATAGCAACCAATTGTGAAGAATGTGCCAATTATATATACGATGATGAATATGAATGTTATTGTTGTGACATCAATCTTGATGAAGATGAAATGATGAAGTTCATTTCAGGTACATTTTATAATTGCCCTTATTACAATCCTTATGATGAATATAAAATTGTAAGAAAACAAAACTGAATATGTTGCAAAAAAATCTCCGACATTGTATAATGATAAAAAATACTTTGTCGGAGTTTTTTATGAAAGATTTAGTTATAATAGGAGCAGGAGGTTTCGGCCGAGAAGTTTCCTGGCTTGTTGAAAGAATAAATACAGTTTCTCCTCAGTGGAATTTGCTTGGTTTTGTTGATGACAATGATGCAATTCAATCGAAAATAATCAATAATTATAAAGTTATCGGCAAAATTGACGATTTAGTAAACTATCCTGATGCCTATGTAGTTTGTTGCATAGCAAATACAAAGGTACGCCAAAAAATCGTCAGTAAAGTAAAAAACAGCTTTGCAACGCTCATTGATCCGTCTGCGGTTATTTCGTCAAAAGTTCAGATAGGTGAGGGCAGTGTTATTTGTGCCAATGCCGTTATTACTATTGATATTAAAATCGGAAAGCATAATATTATCGATGTAAGCAGTACAATCGGTCACGATGCAGTGCTTGAGGATTTTGTTACATTGTACCCGGGTGTGAATGTTTCGGGTAATACACTTATTTGTAGCGGTACAGAGCTTGGCACAGGCACTCAGGTTATTCAGGGCCTTACCGTTGGTGAAAACAGTATTGTGGGTGCCGGTGCAGTTGTGGTCAGAGATTTACCCGGTAACTGCACAGCTGTCGGTGTTCCGGCAAAAGTAATAAAAAATAATTAAATAAAAAGCCGTATCAGCGTCATGAACTGCCCCAAATTGTGCGGACAGCACAAAAAAGCACCTATGGTAGGTAAAATAAACATTTAAGCAACAAACTGACTTCGTTTTTCTTGCGGAGTCAGTTTTGTTTTTAATTGAATTCTTTCATTGTTGTAAAAGTGAATGTATTGACCTATGAGGAGGCGAGCCTCCTCATAGGTTCGTAGCTTTGTTCGATAGATACATTCTGTTTTTAGTATTGAAAAGAAATTTTCAGCCATAGCATTATCATATGGATTTCCACGTCTTGACATTGAGGGCGTTATGCCGTATGATTTAGTCAGGTTAAAATATGCTTGGGATGTATATTGAAACCCTTGGGAGGTTGAAGTTGGATTTACATGGTGGCAAATCTTCTTACTCTTCACAGGTTTCGGAGTGCTTATGCTACCATTTTGGATAGTGCCTGAATCCATTACTTAATTAATTACTCCGTATATTGAATTATTAAGCTCAAAACTATAATTTTATTTTACAATTGAGGTGATATATTATGGTTAGTCCTCCCAAAAGTCATAGAAAAATGATGAAACCATCTAAACACGCAAACTATGACACAAAAGGATTTGTAAAATTAGGCATATTTCTTGCTGCTTTAGTGATAATCGTTCTCGTAATCTTAAATTTTTTAGTTAATCCAAAAACACCAGCAACTGTAGAACAAATGAAAGCGAAAATCACTAATCAAGGTTATGTACCTGAAGATATCGCTACCTATTATTACGAAAATGATCCAGAATTCAAGAATACCTTGATTAACTGTATTGCTTTTGAAAGTGACGATATTCACTTTGAATTTTTTAATTTCAATAACGAAGCCAGTGCTATAAGTATTTATAGTCAAGCGTATGAAGATATTGTATCAAATAACGACACGAACAATCGTAGAAAAGGTGGCTCTAAGATTGCAAACTATGCAATATATACATTAGATCTACAAGGTAAATACAATGTTGCTATTTATGTTGGCAATACCGCTGTGTATGCATATTGTAATTCAGAAAACAAAAACGAAATAAACAAAATCCTTGATGCGATTGATTATCTTGAACCTTAAATGATTCAGTCCATCAATTTAAAGTTGTGTGTAATGGAATAATTTAACGTATGTATTTTCACCCTGCAAGCGTTGTGAACTTGCAGGGTGTTTTTTTAGGATGAATATTTACACATTAACTTTTGCTTTTATAAAACCTCAACGCATCAACTCTGAAACCATTCTGAATAACCTCAAAATGGCAATGCGGTCCCGTTGAGTAACCTGTTGAACCGCAATCTGCAATTACCTGTCCTTCCGAAATGTTGCACAACAAACTTCATTTCAGATATTTATTTTTAACAATAAAATATCATTCTTAATTGTTCCTATCTTACGCCCTGCTTCTTTTCACCTCTACACAATCTTTTCCACCTTTATAGCTTTGATTGTATAGGCTCTCGACCAAACAATCAAGTAACTTACAATAACTATAAATTATTGTAACATAGTATACGGAGGATGTTAATTATAATTCCGGTTTTGTATGCAACTATACTGTTATCATATAAATCTCTGATTACAGACAGATAAAGAGTTCCTTGCCCGGTCTTTATGTATGATATATCTGTAACCCACTTTTGATTCGGTCTGTCAGCCTTGAAATCTCTGTTCAAAATATTAGGATAACGATGTATATGTTCTCCGTAATTGCGATATCTCTTTCTTCTGATTACTGATAAAAGGTTGTATTTCTGCATAACTCTTAAAATGGTTTTCGGATCATGATGTATTCCCTGTTTTTCAAGCCATATATGCACTCTGCGATAACCATAAGTTTTACCATTCTTTATTTGACATTCTTTTATCTTTTCGGCTAATGGTAAGTCTTTCGCAGGTATATCCATTCTTTTCACATAGTCATAGTAACCACTTCTTGATACATCAAAGAATCGGCACATTTCACTTATTGAATATTTATCTTTATGACGGTAGATAACCATAAATTTTACACTTGTTCTCACTTCCTTTCTGTGAGCGAGAGAAAATCCCGCATCAGTTCATTTTCCATTTCTAATGACTTTATTTTTGCTTCTTTTCGGGCGAGAATATAGCGAAGTTCAGAAAGCTTATCTTCTTCTCTAACAACATAATTTTTGGGTGGTCTGCCCTTGTGTTTTAATGCTATTCCTGCTTTTATCTTTTCTTGTTTTTTGTTATATCTTGTAAAAAAGTTATGTAACTGTTTAAATGTGAAACCATATTTCTCTCCGATTTCTTTAAATGTGAACCCTTGACTTCGTAATTCTACTATTTCTTTTTCATATTGACTTATGTTTCTATACTCTCTTGGCATAATAAAACCTCCTGTGGTAGTTTCTTTAATTCTACCATAGGAGG
>JBGVPE010000010.1:0-2728 GCA_045126895.1 Acutalibacteraceae bacterium
ACTCTGCAAGTACACTGTTTACTAAATTATACGCTTCATTGAGCTGAGTTGCAATATTTTCTGCAAAAGAAAATGAAAAAAGGCAAATTGTTGTAACCGCAATTAAAAATATTATGCCGAATTTATAAAGCTTTCTGTAAAAGAACCAAGCTGGTGCAAAGAAGAATGCGCCCCAATTCCATGAAAACTTTGAGCCCTTATTTTCTTGACGAAGATACCTTCTGATATATCTGTGTGCGCCTGACTGAAGGTAATATGCGGCGTCTTCAACCTTTATGCCGTCAAATTCGCGCTCTTTGTTGACGACCTGTTCGCGAAGAAATACTGATTCAAGGTTCTGTGCCTCCTGCGCCAACTGAATAAAAACAGCAGGTCTCTCGGGTTTCTCGGCTTCGGCTGATGCGGCAGGTGAGGGGTCTGCGTTCATATCTTTAACTGCAGGTTCATCAACTGCGCTTTTTTGCCATACAAAACCTTCCTGATGTAAATGACTGTTGACACAATCACTGCTTTTTTGCCAACAGTCGCGGTGCTGAGGGGTGCCGCACACAGGGCATACAACTATGTCATCACCGTCTTGTATCGGTTGGTTACAACCATTACAAATTTCATTTTTATAATCCATTTAAAAAACTCCACAACGAATTTAAGTATAGTATAACACATAAATTGTAAATATTATAGATGAAAATACAACTTTTTTCAATCATTGTTTTAAAAGTTTCTTTACATTACAATAATTTTCTTGTATAATTTGATATTATAATATTTGTGAGGTCTGAATTATATGTTACAGTTTGAAGAGTTAAGGCTAAAATTGCTTGGCTACGAAGATAAATTAAAAGAGCTTAAAGAAGCCCTCGGCCTCGAAGAGATGAAGGCGGAACAAGAAAAGTTAGAGGCTCTTACAGCAGATGAAAATTTCTGGGGTGATCTGGCTAATTCACAAAAGGTACTTCAGAGAATTGCAACACTTAAAAACAAAATCAAAGCCTATGATGAACTGGCGGCAGCTTATGATGACGGTCTGACTATGATTGAGTTATCTGACGAAGAGGAAGATGAGAGCATGGTTGAAGAATGCTCAGCAGCCGTTGATGCTTTTGTTGAGGAGCTTGACAAGCAGACATTAAGCACACTTCTTTCAGGTGAATATGACGGCAAAAATGCAATACTTACTTTCCATGCCGGTGCAGGCGGAACAGAAGCTCAGGACTGGGCAGAGATGCTTGTAAGAATGTACTCACACTGGGGCGAAAAGCATGGCTTCAAGGTAAGTATGCTTGACTTTCTTGACGGTGATGAGGCAGGTCTTAAATCAGCAACCGTTCTTATTGCAGGTGAAAATGCTTACGGCTTCCTTAAGAGTGAGGCAGGTGTTCACCGCCTTGTGCGTGTTTCACCTTTTGACTCTTCAGGCCGCAGACATACTTCTTTTGCATCTCTTGAAGTTATGCCTGAAATTGACGAAACAATTGAAGTTGAAATCAATGCAGACGATCTGAAGGTTGATACCTACCGTGCATCAGGTGCAGGTGGTCAGAAGGTTAACAAAACTTCATCCGCTGTGCGTATCACACATTTACCTACAGGTATTGTTGTTGCTTGTCAGGTTGAAAGAAGTCAGCATCAGAACCGTGAAGTTGCTATGAGAATGCTCAAATCAAAGCTTATTGAGATAAAAGAAAGAGAGCATCTTGATAAAATCGAAGATATCAAAGGCGACCAGAAAGAAATCGGTTGGGGCAGTCAGATACGCTCATATGTGTTTATGCCTTACACACTTGTTAAAGACCACAGAACTAATTTTGAAGCAGGTAATATCAACGCTGTTATGGATGGCGATATTGACGGCTTTATCAATGCATATTTAAAAATGGAGTCATTAAAAGAGCTTAATTCATAACGGAGGGTTTATGAATGAATATCATTGACATTTCCAGAACTTTGTTAACAACAATCGAATATCCGGGTGACCCTAAAACCCGTCACGAGCAAGTGAGAACTATTGAAGACGGCGGCTGCAATCTTTCTGCAGTATATGCCTGCGTTCATACAGGCACTCATGCAGATGCTCCCTGCCATTTTATTGACGGCGGAGAAACTATTGAAGACGCCGATTTATATAAATTCATCGGACCTTGTACTGTTATCGAAGTTCCGCCGGGAATAATTTCAGGCGAATATGTCAACAGATATTTTCCGAAAGGCTGCGAAAGGCTGATTATAAAAGGTGACGGTCTTTGTCATTTTATGGATAGTGCCGCTTATGAAGCTGTTGAGCTTGGAATAAAGCTTATCGGTACAGACGCTGATTCTGTAGGCAGAGCAGGGGATCAGACTGAGCCGCACAGAGCTTTTTTAAGGAATGGTGTGGCAATACTTGAAGGGCTTGATTTAAAAAATGTAAAGCCGGGCAATTATTTTCTTATGGCTGCACCTGTTAAAATGGGTGCTATTGACGGTGCACCGGTCAGGGCTGTGCTTGTTGATGATTACATTTTATGGAATAATGTTGATTGAGAATATTGAAATAACTATGGCGTTGTTGTATAATCTGAGAAGAAAGGGGAGATAGATTTGAAACGAGCATTTGATTTTTTGATCGGTTTGTTTGGGATTATTGTGCTTTCTCCTTTGTTTGCTGTTATAATTATTGCTATTCTGATTGATGACGGTTCACCTGCAATCTTCACTCAGGAAAGAGTAGGTAAAGATAATAAGATTT
>JBGVPE010000011.1:0-8671 GCA_045126895.1 Acutalibacteraceae bacterium
ATTTTTTTCTTTTATCTGTGACTTTAACCAGATGATATCTTTACCGCATTTTTTCAGGTTATTTTCCAATGCCTTTCCGTCAATAACAACAGGTAAAAAAAGCTCATCCTGATTAACACTGAGATTCATATCATAAGGGCTTACAGGCTTTTTGTCGGCTTTGGGTAAAAAACTGAATTTACCGTTTGATTCAAAAATTACCGTCTGCAAATCCTCTAAATTAAAATAACCGTTGATTCTGCATTCCATAAGGAATTCGTTAACATCAATTCTTGCTTTTGACAGTGCATTTTCGATTATCTTTCCGTTATCATATAAAATTGTCGGTCTGTTTTCTAAAAATGCCCTGGCTTTTATTATTTTATCTGAAGTAAAAGAAATCAAAAATGTAATAACTGCATATATTAACATAGCTATTGCAGATGGATAAAACTTTTCAAAAGGCTCAGTTGCCATTTCGGCAGCAATAGAGCCGATTGATATTCCGCATATATAATCAAAAAAGCTCAGTTGTGAAATTTGCCTTTTACCCATAAGTTTGGTAAGTATAAACAGCTCTGTTATTGAAAATAATGCAATAAGAATGATTTTTAAAATGTTCATTACAATCCCTCTTTTGTTACTTAATTTTTGCCGGAAACAAGTGAATATTTAATGGAAATATTTTCTTTTTAGAAAAATGGAAAAATATTTTAAAAAAATCATTAAAAAGACTTTATTTTTTCAATAAATGGTGATATAATCGGTAAGAATAAACTATATGTAGTAGTCCGTCAATCGGTAATTGACATCAATAATAAATTTAGGGAGTGGCCCGGTTATGGATAAAATCTTCATAAACGGTGGTAATCCTCTTAAAGGTGAGGTTACTATCAGCGGCGCAAAAAATGCAATAGTAGCACTTCTCCCTGCAACCATACTGGCTCAGGATGTTTGCGTTATTGAAAATGTGCCTAATATCAGCGATGTTTCAATGATGCTTCGTATTCTTCATCAGTTGGGTGCAAGGGTCAGGTATATAGATGATACAACAGTTGAAATAGATTCAAGCACAATAAATTCTTATGTAGTTACACACGATATGACCAAGCATCTCAGGGCATCATATTATTTTATAGGTGCTTTACTTGCAAGGTTCGGCAGGGCAAAGGTTGCTATGCCCGGCGGATGTAACTTCGGTGTAAGACCTATTGACCAGCATATCAAAGGCTTTGAAATTCTCGGCGGTGAAGTTACACCTAAAGAGAATGCAATGATTGATGTTGATTCAGAAGGTCTTCTGGGCGGTCTTATTTATCTTGATATGGTATCTGTCGGTGCAACTATCAATGTTATGCTCGCTGCAGTTAAGGCAAAAGGCCTTACAGTTATTGAGAATGCAGCAAAAGAGCCTCATATTGTTGACCTTGCAAACTTCTTGAACTCTATGGGTGCAGATGTTCGTGGTGCAGGTACTGATGTTATCAAAATCAGAGGTGTTGATAAGCTCCACGGCTGTAATTATTCAACAATCCCTGACCAGATAGAAGCAGGTACTTTTATGGTTGCAGCAGCAGCCACTAAAGGTGAAGTTCTTATTAAAAATGTTATACCTAAGCATCTTGAATCAATCACAACAAAGCTTATTCAGTGCGGTGTTGAGGTTGAGGAATATGATGATTCTTTGTTAGTCAAGGGTGTTGGCAGACCGAAAAAGTGCAACGTTAAAACAATGCCTCATCCCGGCTTCCCCACTGATATGCAGCCTCAGTTTACAACTCTTTTATCTGTTGCAGACGGTACAAGTATTGTGTCCGAGGGTGTGTGGGATAACAGATTCCAATATGTTGAGCAGCTTACAAGAATGGGCGCCAATATTACCGTTAACGGTAAGGCTGCAACTGTTGAAGGTGTAGAAAGCCTTAATGGTTCACCTGTTAAAGCAGATGACCTTCGTGCAGGTGCTGCGATGCTTATTGCAGGTCTTATTGCTAAAGGAACAACCGAGATAGAAAATATAGTTTACATCGACCGCGGATATGATAATGTAGTCGGTAAACTTCAGGCTTTAGGTGCTGATATCCGCCGTGTAAGTGATGACGGTGCACCAAAAGTAGTTGAAAGCGTTACAGCATAGAAAGGAATGTGCAATTAAATGGCAAGATTCAGCTCGCTTTTTTCATCAAGCAGCGGTAATTGCACTTTCATCGGCACAGGTACAAAAGGAATATTGATAGATGTGGGCGTCAGCGGTAAGCAGACGCTCGCAGCTCTTGATTGCATTGGTGTTGATATTAGTGACATCGGTGCAATTTTTATTACTCACGAGCATACTGATCATATCAAAGGTATGCGTGCCCTTGCCTCAAAATACGGTATTGATGTTTATGCATCTGAGGGAACAATCAAAAAGCTTGAAGAAAGCGGTAAGCTTTGCGACAAGTTTAAGTGTAATGTTATTCCTGAAAACGGTGTTGAATGTGCAGATATGTTTATAAAAGGTTTTCGTACCTCTCATGATTGCGCAGAAAGTCTTGGCTTTACAGTGCTTACCCCCGATGAAAGAAAAATATCTGTTTTAACAGATACAGGAATTATAACAGATGATATGTATGCTGCTGTTGAAGGCAGTGATTTGATTTTAGCAGAGTCAAATCATGATATAGGAATGCTCAGAAACGGTCCTTATACATACAACCTTAAAAGACGAATACTTTCTGATAAAGGCCATTTGTCTAACCTTGCTTGTGCTGATTTGGTTACGCGTTTAGTTGAAAACGGCACAACAAGATTAGTTTTGGGTCATTTAAGTAAAGAAAATAATATGCCTGAGTTGGCGTATCAGACCTCTTATGCAGCTCTTGAAACAATGGGAGCAAAAGAGGGCAGTGATTATGTTATGTATGTTGCAGGTAAAGATTGCAGGCAGGTGATTCTTTAATGATAGGTGTTACAATAATCTGTGAAGGTAAACTTAAAGAAAAATATCTGCGTGACGCTTGCGCTGAATATTCAAAGCGTCTTAACGGGTTTTGCAAGCTTAATATCATTGAACTTAACCCCAAAAAGCTTTCAGACAATCCGTCAACTGCAGAGATTGAAAATGCACTTGATTCAGAGGGTAAAGAGATTCTTTCAAAAATTCCTTCAAATGCATTCGTTTATGCTATGTGTATTGAAGGTAAGCAGATGCCTTCACCAAAACTCGCCAAAGAGATTGAGAATTGTGCAGTTCTGGGCAAAAGCAACGTAGTTTTTATAATTGGTGGTTCCTTCGGGTTAAGTGAAGCTGTTAAAAAATCAGCAGATGTCAGACTTTCTATGTCTGAGATGACCTTCCCTCATCAGTTGGCAAGGATTATGCTGCTTGAGCAGATTTACAGAGCTTTTCAGATAAGCTCAGGCGGTAAGTATCATAAATAAAATCAGCTTATCTTTAAGTTATCTTAAGGATAAGCTTTTTTGCTTGAAAAGGGCAGATAAAGGTGATATAATCAAGTTAAGAAAGTGAGGTGCCGTTTGTGAAAAAATCATTATCTTTGATTTTGAGTGTAGTTATGATATTTATTGCATTGACTACATGTGTACCTGTTGCTTTTGCAGCTGATTATGTGGGCGATTGCGGCACAGGCGTTATATGGAATCTTGATACATACACAGGTGAACTTGTTATAAGCGGCTCAGGTGAGATGAAAAATTATACAGCAGATGATGTTCCTACTTGGTCAGCTTATCAGAATTATATTAAATCGGTAACGTTTGCTGACGGTGTAACATCCGTTGGTGAATACGCTTTTTATAACATTACCGGGTACAGATATTCAAAACTCACACAGATTACCTTTGGCAGTACAGTTAAAAAAATCGGTAAATATGCTTTCAGAGGCTGCAAGTCAATCAGCAGTGTATCAGGGCTTAGCAATATTCAGGAAATTGATGAATATGCCTTCAGAAGCTGTACGGGTATTAAATCTCTTAATCTGAATAACTCTGTTAAAAAAATCGGTTTTGGTGCATTCGGCTATTGTTCAGGTCTTGAGAATGTATCATTTTCATCTGTGTTAGAAACAATTTCAAGCTCTGCGTTTGAGGAATGCACTGCTTTGAAAGCTATTGCTTTACCTTCATCACTTAAAGAGTTAGGTGTTAACGCTTTTGCAAAATGCTCTTCACTTGAAAGTGTTGAATATTCAGCATCTGCTATAACTGATTTAGCTTACAATGTTTTTACTTCTGCAGGTTCATCTGACGGAATGACTGTAACTTTCAGTGAGAATATAACAACTATTCCGTCAAATATTTTTAATGCTTGTGTTAATCTTACTGCAGTAAATATTGGCTCAGCTGTTACTACTATCGGTGACCAGGCATTTGCTTCAAGCGGATTAAAAACTGTTGATTTGCCTTCGTCGGTCAAAACAATCAGCACGTCAGCCTTTTTTGGCTGTAATGACCTTGCTGCGTTTAGTGTTGCCGGCAGCAACCTGACTTTTAGTGCAGGTGATAACGGTGAGCTGTTAAACAGAGCCAAAACAACACTTTACAGATATCCCTCAGGCAGAGGTGTTACATCGTATGCTTTGTCTTCAAAAATCACTGTCATTAAAGAAGGCGCGTTCAGCGGTGATGACACCCTTATTGAGGTTGACACTCAGAATGCCTCATATGTTTATTCAAGCACATTCCAACAATGCTCTGCCCTTAAAAGAATCTATATGCCAAAAGTCAAAACTATAGGAACTTATGCCTTTGCTGATTGCGATTCTCTTGTTACAGTCAGTGCACCGTATGTAACTTCAGTCAGCAGCTGTGCTTTTTTTGGCTGTGATTCATTGGCAAATCTTAACGGCTTCACTGCTTTGAATCAAATCGGTCAGTATGCATTTTCAAACTGTGTAGGTTTAGTTAATCTTACAATTCCGTCATCGGTTACAAGTATCGGCGACTTTGCTTTTAATAATTGCAATAATTTATCAACACTGACAGTGCCGTCAAGTGTTTTAACTATCGGCAAAAATGCTTTTTCATTCTGCGATAATTTAAACAGTGTTACTTTGAATGAGGGCCTTACAACTGTAAAGGATGCAGCTTTTCTCGGCTGTACTGCATTATTGAGTATAAAAATCCCTGCATCTGTTAAGACTATCGGTGGTTATGCTTTCGGATATAACTATTCAAACGGATATAAAGCTGTTTCAGGATTCAAAATCTATTGTTATAATTCAACCCAGGGTTACACTTATGCAGTTAATCACAGTAAATATTTCAGCTATCAGATTGTAACTGACAGTGCAGGTGAAGAAATTGTTATTCCTGAAGAACCGCAAGAGCCGGAAATTATCAGATTCAGTATAATCGAAATACTTAAAAACATAATATTATATATACTTAAAGCAATAGGGTAACCTGTTGCTTTTTTAATATAAATAATTGACTTTGTTGTTATGATGTGATAATATATTATGAGTACAGTGAAGGGAGTAACCACATTGAAATATTTGCTTAAAAATGCCAATGTTTACATTAAAGGTCGTTTTGAAAAAGTGTCTGTTTTGGTAGAAAACGGAATTATTGCCGACATTTTTTCATCTGATGTGGATTTTGACGGAGTAACTGTTTATAATTTTAAAAATTCATTTATATTTCCCGGTCTGATAGATGTTCATGTTCATCTTAGAGAACCGGGCTTTTCTTTTAAAGAAACAGTTTTATCAGGTACAAAAGCTGCTGCAAGGGGCGGATATACTACTGTTTGCTCTATGCCTAATCTGAACCCTGTTCCGGATAGTTTTGATAACCTGAAGCTTCAGTTGGACGCTATAAAAAAAGATGCTGTTATCAATGTTTTGCCTTACGGTTCGATTACAGTAGGGCAAAAAGGTGAGCAGCTTTCTGATATGGATTCAATGAGTGATTATGTTGTGTCTTTTTCAGATGACGGCAGAGGGGTTCAGAATACAGGTATGATGACCTCAGCTATGGAAAAGGCAAAGTCTTTAGGTAAAATAATCACAGCCCATTGTGAAGATAACAGCCTTCTTTTCGGCGGCTATATTCACGATGGTGAATATTGCAAGGCTCACGGCCATAAAGGTATCTGCTCTGAAAGTGAATGGGGCCCTGTTAAACGTGACCTTGAGCTTAGCATGGTTACGGGTTGCCCATACCATGTGTGCCATATATCAGCTAAAGAAACAGTTGAGGTTATCCGTTATGCCAAGAAAAACGGTGTTGATATTACCTGCGAAACAGGTCCGCACTATCTTGTTCTTTGTGATGATGATTTGCAGGAAGACGGCAGATTTAAAATGAATCCGCCACTTCGTGCAAAAGAAGATAAAGAGGCTTTGATAAAAGGCATTCTTGACGGCACAATTGATATGATTGCCACCGACCATGCCCCACATACTGCAGAAGAAAAGTCAAAAGGTCTTGCAGGCAGTCTTATGGGCGTTGTAGGTCTTGAAACTGCAGTTGCAGTGCTTTACACTCACCTTGTTAAAACAGGTGTAATAACCCTTGAAAAGCTTATGGAGCTTATGCATGATAACCCTGCAAAGCGTTTTTCACTGGGCTCAGATATTGAAGTGGGAGCAAAAGCGGATTTAACAGTATTTAACTTTGATAATGAATATGAAATCGACCCTGAGAGCTTTGTCTCAATGGGAAGAAGCACCCCGTTCAAAGGAATGAAAGTTTACGGCAAATGCCTTATGACTATATGTAACGGCAATATTGTATGGCAGGAGGAAGAAAATGACTAAACAAGGAATTTTTGAAATCAAAGAAAACAAAAAAATCGCCAAAGATGTTTTTAAAATGATTCTTGCAGGTGATACATCTGCGCTTAATGCACCGGGTCAGTTTATCAATATCAAGCTTGACGGATTTTTTCTTCGCAGACCGATTTCTGTCTGCGATTATGATGAAGAAACAATAACAATTATTTATAAAGTTGTTGGTAAAGGAACTGAAGCTATGTCAGCTATGGTATCAGGTGAAAAGCTTGATATTCTCACAGGTCTCGGTAACGGATTTGATACCTCAAAAAGTGGTGACAGACCTGTTGTAATCGGTGGCGGTGTAGGTGTTCCTCCGATGTTTAACCTTGCTAAAGTTTTAAAAGCAGAGGGTAAAAATCCTGTTGCAATTTTAGGCTTTAATAAAGAAGAAGAGATTTTTTACAAAGATGAGTTTGAAGCTCTCGGTGTTGAAACTTTTGTGGCAACCGCTGACGGCAGTGTCGGTGTCAAAGGTTTTGTTACAGACGCTTTAAAAGAAATCGGAGAATATACTTATTTCTTCACCTGCGGTCCCGAGCCTATGCTCAAAGCTTTATATAATTCAACAGATGTTGAAGGTCAGCTCAGCTTTGAAGAGAGAATGGGTTGCGGTTTCGGTGCATGTATGGGCTGCAGCTGCAAAACAAAATACGGCAACAAACGAATCTGTAAGGACGGACCTGTTCTTCTCAAGGAGGAAGTAATATGGTAAATACAAAAGTCAATCTCTGCGGAATAGAAATCGATAATCCCATAATCCCGGCAAGCGGAACTTTCGGTTTCGGCCATGAATTTGCAGAGCTTTATGATATAAATGAGTTAGGTACATTCTCTTTTAAAGGTACAACCAAAGACCCTCGTTTCGGCAACCCCACACCAAGAATTGCTGAATGTCCTTCAGGTATGATAAACTCTGTAGGTCTTCAGAATCCTGGTGTTGACAAAGTAATCAGCGAGGAGTTACCAAAGCTTAAGGCTTGTTTTGATAAAAAAGTTATGGCAAATGTAAGCGGTTTTTCACTTGATGAATACGCTTATACTTGTGAAAAGCTTGACAGTCAGGAGCAGATCGGTTGGTTTGAAGTTAATATCAGCTGCCCTAATGTTCACAACGGTGGTATGGCATTCGGCACAAGCGCTGAAGCTGCTGCACAGGTTACAAAGGCTGTTAAAGCAGTTACAACAAAGCCTGTTTTTATCAAGCTCAGCCCGAATGTAACAGATATTGTTTCAATTGCAAAAGCTTGTGAAGAAAACGGTGCTGACGGTATCAGCATGATAAATACACTTTTGGGTATGAGAATTGACCTGAAAACAAAGAAGCCTGTTATCCACAATAAAATGGGTGGCTTTTCAGGCAGTGCGATTTTACCTGTTGCACTCCGTATGGTTTATCAGGTTTATGAAGCAGTTAAAATCCCAATTATCGGTATGGGCGGTGTTTCAACTGCTGAGGATGTGATTGAGATGATGCTTGCAGGTGCAACAGCAGTTCAGGTCGGCGCAGCTAACCTTGTTGAGCCGTTTGCTTGTAAAAACATCATTGACTCTCTGCCGGAAGTTATGGAAAAGTATTCAATAAATAATTTAACAGATATTATCGGAGGTGCTCACTAATGGGTAAAGACGTAATCATCGCATTGGACTTTGACAGCAAGGCCAAAACCCTTGCCTTCCTTGACCAGTTCACCGGTGCAAAGCCCTTTGTCAAAATCGGTATGGAACTGTACTATGCCGAAGGTCCCGCCATCGTTCGCGAAATCAAGGCCAGAGGCCATAAAATTTTCCTCGACTTGAAACTCCACGACATTCCCAACACCGTGAAGAAGGCTATGGCTGTTCTCTCCGGTCTGGACGTGGATATGACCAACCTCCACGCAGCCGGCACCAAGGCTATGATGGAAGCTGCT
>JBGVPE010000012.1:0-6054 GCA_045126895.1 Acutalibacteraceae bacterium
TCAAGTTTACATATTACATCATCATAGTTATTTATCATTTCACTCAATTCATATTCAGATTCATAAGATATTCTGAAAGGATTTATCCAGGCATGAAATTTCAGATTATTTTCATGTGCAACCTCAATCATAATTTTTAACGGATCATAAGGTACAGATTTCCCTATTTCACCTGTCAGATATTTGCTCCACGGAAAAACAGATGACGGATAAAAAGAATCTGCAAAAGGGCGTACTTGCACAATCAATGCGTTCATGCCAAAGTTTTTACAATCACAGAAAATTTTATTAACTTTTTGTCTGAAGTTTTCTTCTGTGCCTCCACCTTCACTTATCATCGAAATTTCATTATAATATATCCATACACCTTTAAAAATTTCTTTTTCTGCAGGTGATTGATAGACGTTTGAGTTTTCCTTTGTTGAATGAGAACATCCGTTTAAAATTGCTAAAATTAACAATAGAATTAAAATTCGTTTCACAACATCACCTTATATCGGAGGATTTTATGAGAGATTATATATTACCTGTTGTTTTTTATTTGTCTGCAATAAGTATTGCATCCGTTTACCTTACAATCAAAGATAAAAAAGCTGCAATAAATCATCAGTGGCGGGTACCCGAAAGTATTCTTTTGTTTTTTGGTTTTTTAGGCGGAGCTGTTGCTATGCTTATAACAATGAAAAAAATCAGACACAAAACCAAGCATATTAAGTTTATGATAGGTTTGCCGATTGAGATTTTATTACATATTACTTTAATTGTTTTGTTAATTTACATCAATTATATTTAAAACAATATAAAAAATATCAAATTTTCTAAAAAGTGTATTAATTAACAAATATATATGTTATAATCCGATAAAACATTATTTTCTGGAGGTTAATATGAAAAAAAGTAGTAACTCTGGTGATAAAAGTATTAAAAATTATGAAACATTAAAACAAATCATTGTCGAAGGTACAGAACGCGGCGGTGACTTAAAGCAATACGTTTTTCTTGACAAAAACAGAAAAGAATGTGTAAGAACCTTTAATGATACCTGGCGCGAAATCTGTGGTATAGGTCCGTTCTTTTTTTCAAAAGATTTAAAGAATGGTGCCAAGATTGCAATCATTGCCGAAAATTCATATGAATGGATGATTGCTTATTATGCAACCTTAGTCGGTGGAAATATTACTGTTCCGATGGATTGCAAATTAGATACAGATTATCTTATAGATCAGTTAATCCGTTGTGAGTGTGACGCACTTGTATACTCTAATGAATATGATGAACTCGTAAAAAAATGCAAAGAAAACCCAAATGTAACTATCAAACATTATTTCCCTGTTGATGAATTTAATGAATATAAAGAAATCGGCTGGAAAATTCACGATTCAGGTGATACAAGCTTCGTTGATGCTGAGGTTAAGCCTGATGATCTTGCATGTATTGTATACACATCAGGAACAACAGGAAAAAGTAAGGGCGTAATGCTTACACACAGTAATGTTGCCATCAACTGCTCATCATCAACAAGAGCTTTATCAGGTAAACACGCTATCGGTTTCTTACCTCTTAACCATACATATGCGTGGGTTAGTGCTCTTTTTGCATCATACATAATAACTCAATGGGGATATATGTGCAAAAGTGTAAGAGATATTCAGAAAGATCTTAAAAAATATCAGCCCTACAATTTTTCAGGTGTGCCTCTTGTTGTTAAAACTATTTATGAAAGAATTTGGAAAACCGCTGAAAAGTCAGGCAGATTGAAAAAACTTGAAATAGGCCTTAAAATCAGCAAATTCCTTCTTAAATTAGGTATAGATAAGCGCAGAGATCTTTTTAAGATCATTATAGATAATCTCGGTGGCAACCTTAATATGATTGTTTGCGGCGGTGCTTTCCTTGATCCGAAGTATGAACAAGGCCTCAGAGACTTCGGCATTGAAGTTTTTAACGGATATGGAATCACCGAATGCTCCCCTGCTGTTACCTGTAACTGCCCTGAACATCACAAATTAGGCAGCGTTGGTAAACCTTTGGACTGTTGTGAAATCAAAATACACAACCCTGATGAAGAAGGTGTGGGAGAAATATATATCAAAGGTTCAAATGTTATGAAGGGTTATTATAATGACCCCGAAGCAACAGCAGCAGCTTTTGACGGAGAATGGTATAAATCCGGTGACTTCGGACGAATTGATAAAGACGGTTTCCTTTTCATCGTAGGCAGATTAAAAAATCTTATTGTTCTTCCAAACGGTAAAAACGTTTCACCTGAAGAGCTTGAGGATAAGCTCTCAACGATTGAATATGTTAAAGAAGTTCTTGTATATGATGAAGATGGCAAAATCACTGCAGAATTCTTTTTCAATGAAGAAGATTATCCGGATGCAAGGACTCGAATTAATAAAGATATTATTGAATTTAACAGAAGTATGCCATCATTTAAAAATATTTCTAATGTTAAAATCAGAGATGATGAATTCCCAAAAACAACTACACTTAAGATTGTACGTAAGTATATGGAATAAAAAATTTAAGACACTGACAACAAATGCTGTCAGTGTCTTTTTTATACAAATTTAATTTAATTTCAGGTATTCACCATACATTTCTTCATAAAACTTTTTCATGAAAGAATATGTTGTACCGGCACCGTGACTTGCAGCAAGACTTTCACTGTAATCAGCAAAAGGAATAATCCTTACGTTTGAACGGGAAGGACCGTAATGAGTAACGGTAGGTATAAAGCTGACGTTGCTTATTGTCACTTTACCTGTACCGTAATCTTTTTTTACAGTTACATCTGCTAAACCGCCTAAAAGATTAGGGTCATTAGCTTGTGTTGAAATAAAGTTACCCAAAGACCATATTATCAACGCCTGTGAGCCATCTTCTCTTTGAACAAACTCTATGGGCTGAAGCACATGAGGTCCTGTACCGATTATAATATCTGCACCCATATCAACAAGCTTAGCTGCAATTTCTTTTTGAGATTCATCAGGAGAAGTAATATCTTCTGTTTGCCAATGCATTGATACACAAACTATATCTGATGCTCCTTTTGCAACATCTATCATTCTTTGCATTGTTGCATAAAGCTCTTCCTGAGTATGTCTTGTGTCCGTAAGATAAACCAGACCTAAATCAGAATCAGATGGTACTCTCAGTCCGTTTAAAAATTCTGTAAAGCCCATAAAAGAGAAAGTAATATCATTTTTAGTTATTGTCTGTGGTTTAAACATATCGTCCCATGTTTTATACAAACCTGTAAGAAGAATGTTTTCTTTTGACTCAAAAAGATCAAAATCCTCTAATGCACCTGATAATTGCTTATCCATTGTGTGATTAGTTGACTGATTAAAAACATCAAAACCGATTTCAATCATTTCATCAAGTAATTCGGGCGGTGAATTGAACAAAGGATAAGATGATGCTGCTTTAGAAGGAACAATGATTGTTTCCTGATTCAAAAAAGCTATATCAGCACTACTTACAATATCCGCAACATTTTTATATGCATATGAAAAATCGTAGCCTGAGCCTCCGGCTCTCTGCTTTGCCTGAGTATATATTGCCTGATGAATCAGATTATCTCCTGCACAAAGAAGATTTGCTTCGGTAAATCCTGTTTTAGTTGTGGTTGTGCTGACTGTTGTCGCGTCAACAGCTTCAACTTCTTTATTTTTGTCTTTTAAAACATTTACACAGCCAAAAACTAAAACAATGCAAAGGAGAACCATCAGCACTTTAGTAATTTTGTTTAACTTCATTATTATAACCTACTTTATATAATGTTATTATCTACAGCATATTCAATAAGCTCTGCAAAAAGTGAATTTGACCATGCAAACCATTCTCTTGAAAATTCATAGGGATTATCAGCATTGAAGCCTTCGTGCATAAAGCCTGTATCAGCATCGGTTGATGCAAGAATATCAATAACGTTTCTTACTTCATCATCATTATCAGCTGTCAATCCTTGCATTGATAATGCAATATGCCATATATATCCTTCAGGTGTATGAGGGCTGCCGATACCTTCACCATACTTACCACGGTAAAAATACGGATTATCCTCACTTAAAATAAATGCACGGGTACGCTGATACATAGGGTCATCTTTTGATGTAAATCCGATATACGGAATTGAAAGTAAAGACGGAACATTTGCATCATCAAATAAACGTCTGTTACCCATACCGTCGGTTTCACAAGCATAAATTTTGCCATACTTGGGATGATCATACGTACCGTAAATATCGATACCATGCTCAATTTCCTCTTTAAGATTACGGCATTTTAAAATAAAGTCACAATCATTATAAAACTCGTCAAATATCTCTATAATATAACCTAAAGCTACAACTGCAAACATATTTGACGGAATAAGATAACCTAAAACACAAGCATCATCACTCGGTCTGAAACCGGACCAGGTCATACCAGTATAAGTAACGGGCATACCTTTACCGTTATTGTGCAAAGTATCCTGCCACGGGCAATCCTTACGGGTAAATCTGTAAGTTGAATTTTCAAAATGATTTTGCTCTTTAATCCATAAATCAACAATAATTTCAACAGTTTTTTTGAAATCATCATCAAAAATAGAACTGTCGCCCGTTTTTTTCCAATAAAGATAACATAATCTCATAGGGTAACATAAAGAATCAATTTCGTACTTACATTCCCAAACCCAAGGAGATTTTTTAGGTAAATCATTTATATGACCGTGGTCGTTAGCTTCTGCATTGAATGAATTTGCATAAGGGTCAATTCTTATAAATTTAAGCTGCGAACTGATTACACCCTTAATAATATCCCTGACTTCAGAATCTTCACCAGCTAACGGTAAGTAATGAGAAACCTGAGCAGTTGAATCACGAAGCCACATTGCAGGAATATCCCCTGTAAGAACGAAAACCGAACCATCATGCAACTTTTCAACAGTTGTTTCAAGTGTGTTGGGATAACAGTTTTGATATAATTTTAAAATATCGGGTCTTGAAGCTAATTTATCTGAATATTTTTTAATTCTGTCATAAACAGATTTTGGTACGTTCATATTTAACCTCGCAATTATTTTGATTCAAGAGCTGTTATCTGGTCAACTCTGCGCTGATGTCTGCCGCCTTCAAATTCAGTTGTAAGGAAAATGTCAACTAAATCCAGAGCAAGACCTGCACCGATAACTCGGCCGCCCATGCAAAGAATGTTTGCATCGTTATGTGCTCTTGTCATTCTTGCACTGAAGTAATCTGAACAGCAAGCAGCTCTGACACCCTTAACTTTATTTGCAGCAATACTGATGCCAATACCTGTACCGCAGCAAAGAATGCCTAATGTTTTTTCTTTAACTACACACTCACCTACTTTTTCAGCAATCTGAGCATAATCAATTGAATCAGGAGTATAAGTACCCATATCAGCAACTTCATACCCTTTATTTTCAAGGTAAGTTTTAATTTCTTCTTTTAAATAAAATCCGCCGTGGTCAGCACCAAGAATAACTTTCATAATTTTCACCTTTATTTCAATTTATTTTTTAATTCTCTTTCAGCCTGGGGAAGTCTGAGATAAGTAGGCACCAGACTGTCAGCATTTATGTAATCATTTTCACTTTTATTTAATGCACAAAAAGCCGCTGATGAGCTTTTTTGATAACGATTATTTTCGTTTACAAGGATAACATTTGATAAATTTTCAGCTTTTGAATATACAAGCTGAGCACCGTCACCTAAAATATATACTGTATTTCCCAGATTTTTAAGATGCTCAAGTAATTCGTCAATGCTGATTGCCCTGTCTTCTGTTACCCTTTCAACATTTTTTCCGCATCTGAAGGTTGCAGTGTAAACCTGTGAACAGCGGGCATCCATTATTGAGCACACATAACCGTCTATTGCGGCAAGATTATATGCCATACATTCAAGGGCAGATACGCCAACACATTTTATATCATTTGTAAAACAAAGACCCTTGGCAGCTGCCACTCCGATTCTGACGCCGGTAAATGATCCGGGTCCCGTAACAACAGCACATAAATCAATTTCATCCAGTGTT
>JBGVPE010000013.1:0-10757 GCA_045126895.1 Acutalibacteraceae bacterium
TTATTCCTTTTCCAAAGTTTTCAGCCAGCCTTTTCTGATACGCGGGATGTCCACCGAAATCGTTGGCAGCTAAGTCGATACCGAGCGGAACGTCAAAAACGTTATCGGCGTTCAAAAAACCGCTTAAAGCTGCGACCGAATGTTCCATACAAGCGTTTATTCCTATGCCGAGAAGCTGTGCTTTTCCATTACGAACCGCCCGCGTGAGAAGACGTACAGCAACCGCATCGTCGCTATCGTCCCACCAATCGGTTCCAAGAATAAATTTTCTCATTAAATCGCCTCCTTGGATGTATTATAGTATAAAAGCGGTGTATAATCAATGCGGAGTATATATAATTAGAGCCGCAGGCACACCGAACTTATTACCTCTTACCTATTACTTCCCAAAAATCCCGTATCAAACTTTGTTTGAAGTAAAAGTGAAGAGGTAATAAGTAAAAAGTAAAAATCCCGCCCACTTATGTGAACAGGATTTTTGGAGCTACTAACCGGAATCGAACCGGTGACCTCATCCTTACCAAGGATGCGCTCTACCGACTGAGCCATAGCAGCAAAGCTATTAAATTAGCATAGATATATTATCATAATCAGTGCCTTTTGTCAAGAAATATTTTTATTGACTACTCATATTTTTGATGTATAATATAATGGTTAAGGGGGTCATAAAATGCTTTTAACAGTTGATATGGGTAACTCTAATATAACCATTGGTGTTTATAATAAAGATAACATTCTTTTCACATCAAGACTGGCAACCCAGCGCGACAGAACGAAAGACCAATACGCTGTTGAGTTGCTCAATATATTTGAATTACACAAAGTAAATGCATCAGATATTAACGGTGCAATTATCAGCAGTGTTGTTCCTGAGCTTACAAATGCAATCAGTGATGCAATTAAGCTTGTAACAGGTTGTGATTCACTTGTGTTAGGCCCCGGAGTGAAAACAGGTTTAAATATAGTTACTGACAGCCATACTCAGGTAGGCGCCGATTTGGTTGCTTGTTCTGTAGGTGCAATTTCAAAATATCAACTACCCTGCTTTGTTATTGATTTGGGCACTGCAACCAAAATTTTACTCATTGATGAGAAAGGCACATTCTGCGGCTGCACAATATCAGCAGGTGTTAAGATTTCATTAGACGCCTTATCACAAAAAACATCTCAGTTACCGGCTATCAGCTTAAAAACGCCAGAAAGAGCAATCGGAACTAACACACAGGATTGTATGCTTGCCGGTACTGTTCTCGGCACTGCAGCAATGCTTGACGGTTTAACTGACAGAATGGAAAAAGAATTCGGCAGAAAAATACCTACAACTGTTGCTACCGGTGGACTTTCAAAAGAAATTATTAAAAGCTGCTACCGAGATGTTATTCATGACCCTAATCTTATTTTTGACGGTTTAAAGACAATTTATTTTAAAAATCAGAATAAATGATGAGCTATATTATGCACTGTATCCTTAAGGAGCAGTAGCAAGGAGGAATATATATGTCAAACTCATCCGCCAGGTTATCACGAAGGGACAGAACAGTTAATCTGACTGTTACCGCAGCTCTTGCAGCTATTATAGTAGTGATGACATTCACACCCGTTGGTTATCTTAGCTTAGGCATTGTTGAAATCACATTTTTAACAATCCCTGTTGCTATCGGTGCCATTGTTTGCGGCCCTACATGCGGCGCTGTTTTAGGCGCTGTTTTTGGTGCAACAAGCTTTATGCAGTGTTTCGGTATTCTGAGACCCTCAGTTTTCGGCATGGCACTGTTATCAATCAACCCGTTAAGCACTGCTTTGATTTGCTTTGTTCCGAGAATTTTAGCCGGCTTTTTATCCGGTCTGATTTTCAAAGCTTTCAAGAAAAAATCAGGAACAGTATCTTATGCAGTTACATCCTTTGCAACAGGATTTTTTAACACCATATTTTTTGTTGCAATTCTGATCACCTGCTTCAGCCTTGAGGGCTTATCAGGGCTTCAATTAGGCGAAAATATTTTACAGGTAATCGGTGCTATAATTACAGCTAATTCTGTTATTGAGTGGGTTGTGTGCCTTGTAGTAGGCCTTGCAGTAAGCAAAGCTCTTAACGCTATGCTTAAAGTTAAAAGATAATAAAAATAACGGAGTATCAGCAAATGATACTCCGTTTTATTTTAGCCTTTTCTGATTTTAACTAAATCATCATAACTTATCAATTCAATTCCTTCAGATTCAAGAATCTTTCTTGTTTCCGGGTCGGAAAACAGTTTGAACTCCCAGACACGTCTCCACCACTTTGCAGTGATATTTTTAATTTCATCAGTTTCTAACGAAGGGTGAATATATGTTTCACTTATGCCGTCAGGGATATTGATAAGACGATTTATGCAGAATTTTTTAAATGTTTCATAATCCTTATAAATCTCTTGCGGACACTCAGGATACACAAGATAATCAAGGATGGGAACTTCATACATATCTGCTATATTTGAGTAACTGCGTACAAACTTTTCATACATTGGTATAGGTAAATCGAGACCTTCGGGAATATAGTCTTCATGAGGAAAACGGTACATTCTGAAAGGATAGCCGTATTCATTACATATTTCAAAAACTTTTGGCATTAAATCAAAATTACCGCAAAGACCATAAAGAGCTGCCATATGAGTATCAAGATGAGATACCTCAAGACCCAGACTTTTAGCTTTATTTATCTGTGCCCTGATTTCGTTACCAACTTCATTCACATCACATTGAGCTTCAAACGATTCACATTCATGATGAAAATAACCTTCAGGGTCTCGAAGTGAATCAGTACCGTACGGCGCAACAGGACCCCATCGATAACCTCCCCATTCACTTGTGAACGTAAGGTGAACACCAACTGAATACTGCTTATTTTTCTGGCACCATCTTACAGCGTTTTTTGACCAGCCGCAAGGTACCATAAGTGAAGCAGAAGTTATACCGCCGCATTCAAAAAGCTCAAATGTAGCCTCGTTATGTGATGAACACATACCGAAATCATCTGCATTTATAATAAGATATCGTTTACCCATAAAATCACCGATTTAAAAATTATAAAATTCCGTTAGCTTTTGCATAATCGTGGAAAGCACGAAGTCCTTCACATCTTGAAGGTGAAAGAGTTCTGCCGTCTCTCAAAATAGGTTTCATTGGTACACCCTGAAGCTGACAGAGATATTTTGCACTCACCATAAAGCCACTGTCAATACCATTATCAATAATAATAACATGCTCGTAGTATTTTTTAGCTGCTTCATAATCTTTATCAACAAAGAAAGCGTCATACATTTTTCTCATAGCTTTTGCAGCACCGCATGATGACGGAGTTGCCACAACACCTCTTGCACCTTCTTCATATGCTTTAAGAAGATAAGGTATATTAGCCTGAAGTACTGCTGACTCACCCTGAACATCAATTTTTTCTTTGATTTTAGGCATAGTAGAAGTTGTATCTTTAATACCTATCATATTATCAATTTTAGCGATTTCAGCATATGCTTTACCGCTGATGTAAGGATTTTTGAAGCCCGGGAATTCATAAATCATAACAGGAAGTGATGTCTGTGCAGCAAGGTCAGACATATATGTAATCATTCTGTCATCATCATTACCATAACCGTTAGAGGTGAAAACAAGACCTTCAACACCGGTCTGCTCCATTCTCTTGATTTCTTCAACCTGTGAATGCCATGTTGGCTCAAGGTTAGCAGTTGCAAAAACAGGTACACCGTTTGAATGCTTTGCAGCTGTTGTAGCAATTTTAATACGCTCCTCCAAAGTAAGCATAGTCATTTCAGAGCTGCCGCAAACTGCAAAGAGATAGTGCGGATTCTGAGCTGCCTGCCATTCAACATAAGAAGCATATCCATCATAGTCAACACTTAAATCTTCATTAAAAGCAGTAAGCAATAATGAATAGACGCCTCTGTACTTTTCTTTGTTTTCAATTTTCATAATGACACCTTCTAATTTTAAAAATTAAATGAGAATTCTATCCTCATCAAAGTCCTCAAGAAAGCTGAGAAGTTCCTCAACACCTTCGCCTGTAACTGCACTTGTAAGAAAAATTCTCTCACAACCTGCAAGTTCAAGTAAATCAACTGCATCCTCAATTTCTTGCTCTGATGCAATATCAATTTTACTCACAACACCGACAACCGGCACATTAAAGAAAGATGCTTGTCCCGGAGAGAATCGGAACCTTTCATCAGTCGCATCCTGCAGAAAAAGTATCATATCGCTGTCAGCAGCTGTAACAATAAGGCCTTTATATAACTGCCTGTTTTCAAGATACTCACCCGGTGTATCAATAGTATTATTGATAACACCTACAGTCTGCGTTTTATGGTATTCAATTTTTAAACCGTTAAGCCTTTGGCAAAGTGTTGTTTTACCGCAAGTGCTTGAACCGATTAACATTATACTTTTTTTCATATTGAATTATGTCCTTGTAATTTCAGTTGAAGTGAATTTAAGTACATTTTTCAGGGTATCAAGTACATCTCTTAAACCTGCTTCAACACTTGCAACATCACCGCAAATTACTAACGAGCCACTGAATCTGTCAACAAATACAATGTCAACATTAGCAGCTTTTGTTGCAACATCTGCGCCTATGATAGCGGCCTCACTCGGTGTTATTGTCATAATACCAAGTGCGCCTCTTTTTTTACTTACGACGCCTAATTTTTTATATAAATCATCTTCAGGGTTGGCAATAAGATGCGCCATTGTAACCTGTTTACCGGGCACAAACTCCTGAATAATACGTGCTTTATCCTGAAAAGCATCAGATGACATCTTATCACCTCTTACATAAGTGAATTAAAAATTTCGGGTCTTGGGTTAGGTATAACAACACTTGAAACAACCATACCTTCAGCATTCTCTGTGTTGATACCACAATTTACCGCTTCATTAACAGCGGCAACTTCACCGGTCAGAACCACGAAGGATTTACCGCCGATTCCTGTTCCTAATCTTACATCCATAAGATCAACATCGGCAGCTTTAACAGCAGCATCAGATGCATAAACAGCTGCAGTAACGCTGTAAAATTCCATAACACCTAATGCGTTTGTTGTTACAGGCTCAACTGCTGCATTTATAGCTGAAATAACCTGAGGATGCACTCTCGGAATCAAACACTTATCAACTGTATTTGCACCGCCAATCAATGAACCTGCCTCAAGTGAAGCTGCAACAGCTGCTACCTCACCGGTAAAAAGAATGTAATACTTACCCGGGCAACCTGCTCTTGCAAATATCAAATCAGTCTCTGCTGCTTTGAGAATTGCATCGGCAGCTTCAATACCTTTTGAAATACTGTTAAGCTCTAAAAAGCCAATTGTTTCATACATCCTAATCACCTGCTTTCTATAGTAATCACATCACCGACAGATTTTACTTTACCGTTAATTGATGAGTGAATATTGGCACCCATCTTACCTTCAGGGCACTTTGCAATCAACTGACCGCATTTGACCTCGTCACCAATATTTACAATGGCTTCTGACGGGACACCAATATGCTGTTTAACGGGAATTTCAACCTTATCGGGAGTGAATTCTTTGCAAATTTTAATTGTATAATCATAATATTTACCCGCACCTGCTCTGTTTGCAGCACGTTTAGACGGGATTTTTCTATACTCTCTGTTAGCATCAGGAGTAAATGTTTCATCAGTTTTCTGATATCTGATACCGTTTTTAGCAAGTTCTCTTTTAACAAGAGAATTTACCTTTCTTGGTTGTAACTGCATAGGGCAAGCATAAAGCTCACACACACCGCATTCACAACACAAAAGTGCGTTGATAACAACAGGGTCAGATATCATATCTTCAATTGAACCACAAGACATTTTTCTCATAATCTTATGAGGTTCAATCGGATGCCCAAGTAAATTTCTAGGGCAAAGCTGAGTGCAGAAATTGCACTGAATACAAGCTGATTTAGCTCTGTTTAATGTATGCTCCACCGGTGTCTGGTGTAAAGACGGAAGTCTGCCGTTTGAAGGTAAAATAATATAACCTGATGTTGTTTTGGTAACAACTGATTTAAGCGCTTCAGACTTAGTCATAGGCTTACCCATCATCGGTCCGCCGCAAATGACAAAGTAATCATCAAAATTAGCTCCGCCTGCAAGAGCAAGACAATCTTCAAAAGATGTACCTAACGGCACACGAAGAACAACAGGTTCACCGACCTCACCTGTCATTGTAAGATACTTATGAGTAAAAGGTATATCATTAAGAGCATCACTGACTGCACACATAGTTGCAACATTAGACACAACACACCCTACATCCAGGGGAATTCCGCCTGCAGGTACAACATTACCTGTAACCTCATACACAATCACCTGTTCATCACCGGCAGGATAAAAACTATCCATTTTATGAATCTTAACCTTTGAAGCAAGTGCAAGAATTGCAACCTCTAAAGCCGCAATTTCTTCTTTATACCCTTTTTTTAGCGCAATAGTACAATCCGTTGCACCAAGATGGTCACGAACTGCCTCGCAAGCAGAAATTATTTCTCTTGCTTTATTACACATAACATATCTGTCAGTACGCAGGAGGGGTTCACATTCGGCAGCATTGATAATAAGGTGCTTTACCTTAGCATTATACTTAATATGGGTCGGGAAACCGGCACCGCCGCAGCCAACTATACCTGCATTAAAAATTTTATCGGTTAAATTCAATTACTTCACCTTCTTTTTAGAAAGCTGCTGTAACTCTCTGTCAACTTCAAGAGTATCAATTATACCAACAATTGCACTATCAATGGCAACATCATCTTTGCCTAAAGCACGTCTTGCAGTGCTGCCGCTGACAACAAGGACTCTTTCACCAACACCTGCACCTACAACATCTGCTGCAACAAAGGTGTCCCCTTTAGTTTTGTTGGTTTCGACCTCTTTAACTACCATAAGCTTGAGGCCTGAGAGTGTTTCTTCTTTTTTGGTTGCCCACACATGGCCTATAACCTGACAAATTATCATGGGGCTTCCTCCTAATCAACAAATTCAACTTTTATTTGTGAGTGATTAAAAATATCTTTAGCTGACGGTGTAATAACCGTTCCGCTTTTCAGATTAACAATGCCGTTACACGCCTTATCAACAAGAGATATTGCGAGTTTCTCAGTAATAACCTTATCAACAGAATTATCAGCAATAGCATTTCTGTCAAGGTTTTTACCGTACCACTGCTCACGAATCAACTCAACGCCGAAAGAACGAAGCGTGTTAACATAACCTTCCATCATTGAATAAAAAGCTCTGTTTGCAGTTTCTTTAAATTTACGATGAGGTAATGCTGATTCAAGTAAAAATACCTTTTTGCCGTTTAAAAAGGCTTTTGTAACTGCACAAGGTACTGCTCTGCAATCTCTGCCAAGAGCACAATCGGCAAGCTCTGCGCATGTAAGCTCAGCAATAAAAACACAATTGTATACTGAAATATCACCATTATATGAATCCATAGAATCAAAACGATATTTATCCTGCGCAAAAACAGGTAAAGACTCTTTTTTGCCCGCAAGCAAAGCTAATGGTCTTTTATCTATGCAATTGTTATCATCAACAGATGCCACACCTGAAGATGATAATATGTTTAATACTTCTTTAGTAATAAGTTCAACTAAAGAATCGTAAGATAAATTTTCCATATGTGTCCTCAATTATCAAAAGATTTTGCCTTTTGTGTTTTTATCAAGACAGCAGGCATTTGCCTCATCAAAGTCAATATGCATAGCTAAAGAAAAATTTGGGTTAACTCTGATAATAACATCCTCAAATGTCACAGGTCTTGATGAATCAATCCTGACTTTAATACTTTGAGAATCTTTAACTGAATATTTTGCTGCATCATCAGGTGTCATATGAATATGATTTTTAGCCACAATAACACTGTTTTTAGCGTCAAACACAGCATTTTCACTAACAAGATAAACGCTGCCTGCATTACTCAAATCACCTGAAAGGTTAACAGGTGCGCTGATACCAAGAGCTCTGCAATCGGTCATAGACAGTTCAACCTGAACAGCCTTTCTCTCAGGGCCAAGAACAGCTACATTTGATATTTCACCTTTTGATGTTACAAGCTTCAGTCTTTGTTCACTTAAAAATTCACCGGGCTGTGATAAATCACGTTTTTTGGTAAGTGAAGAACCTTTGCCAAAAAGAACTTCAACAGCCTCTTTAGTTAAGTGGACATGCCTTGCTGAAGCTTCAACAGGAATTGATGCTTCAGAATTGTCAATAGATGACAAAACTCTACTGACTATCTCTCTGATTTGATTTTCGTTCATATAATCACCCTTAATCATAATGTCCTGCAACTTTTTTACAAAAAATTATATAGACACAACTGCTTAAACGGTTAAGGGCTTCAATAATATCTGAACAAATAACCTTACCGTCATTGGTAAAAGCAGTCACTGCTGCCAGCTCAGTTTCTCTGATAAATGTTCTTAATGAATTCAATGCAATACAAACTTCACCCATTGAGTAATGGGGAACTGAATGCTGAATACCGAATTCTTCGGTGAGATGATGAGAAACATAGCGGAGCCGCTGACTATTCATACCTAAAAGTTTGATTTCAGGAACAGGCTCTTCTTTAACCTCACAAGCTAATAAAATCTGCACAAAAGACATAATTTCATCAAGATCGCGGGCTATAGCCTGATACCCTTCTTTTAAAGCTGTTGCCTGAGTCTGCATAATAAGTGCTTCTAAAGAATCAAATTTACCTCGCAGGAGGATACGCGGATGGTTTTTAGCAACAAGAATATTATCTCTGAGATGAGTCATATACTCAGGCTTTTCAGCATACCACTCACCTGTGCTGTAATCAACAAAACGATGATTACCTGTTGCAGGAATTTTGGTATAGCTCATTGTACCTTTACCGAAGCTGCCTCCTGTTGATGAGGTATCGTCAAAAACCAAGGTCAGAGAATTAGATTTAAGATATTCATGAGCAAGCGGAGTTACAAAAACGCCTTGCTTGACATGAACGGTTTTATCAACAATCTTGATTTTACCGCATCTTAAATCGGATTCAGTTAATATTTCCATCAGTATCCTCCTTTCTATCGGGTAAATTCACAGCGGCAACTGCTGCTTAATGAAGATTACTGACGATCACAGTTATCAAGTGAAGGGAGAATGAACTCAACCTCACTGTGTGGACGTGGGATAACGTGAACTGATACAAGCTCGCCAACTCTTGAAGCTGCTGCTGCACCTGCATCTGTTGCTGCTTTAACTGCACCAACGTCACCTCTTACCATAACGGTAACAAGACCGCCACCAACGTGTACCTTACCGATAAGGTTAACGTTAGCTGCCTTTACCATTGCGTCTGCAGCCTCGATTGAGCCTACAAGACCTTTTGTTTCGATCATTCCGAGTGCCTGTAATGTTGCCATGAGAATTCCTCCTAAATAAAATATAAAATATATTGAAAAGGCTTATGCCTTAACAAACTCAGTTACCTGACAAACGTCTTAAAATTTCTTTTGTAATTGCTTCAACATCATCAGATGAAATCTGAGCTGATGCAGATGGAGCAGTTACATTTTGTTTTGTTTCAGCCGGTTTATTGATTATTACCGGAGCAGGTACAGCTTTATCTTTATGGGCGTGCACCTTGCTTCGCTTTATATATTCATCATAGCCCGCATTGATAGCTTCATTAAATGAGCCGCCATAAACAGGTGATGAAGATTTTTTATCCGATGTTACTTTAATTGAACTGACTTCAGGTTTCGGATTATTTCCTCTTAAATCTTCAAGCTCTTTTGCACCAAAAGCAACGCGCCTGATGTTGATTAAATTAAGCGGAGTAATATTATCTGATGTTGCACTGCCGCCCACAGAGCCACAGCCAAGAGTCAGAGCCGGAGCAAGTTTTGTTGTTGCACCAACACCGCCAAGAGCACCAGGTGTATTGACCAGAAGTCTTGATACAGGTTTTTGCAAAGCAAACTCACGGATAACATTCATATTCTGTGAATGAATTGTCATAGTATGGCCGACACCTTCATTATAAAGAATCTCCATACATCTTTCACATGCTTCTTTCCACGAATTTTCAGTATAAAAAGCAAGAATGGGACAAAGCTTTTCTCTTGAATATGGGTTAGTTTTGCTCACATCGGTCTGCTCAGACACAAGAACTCTTGTTCCTTCAGGAATCTGAATGCCTGCCATATCTGCAATAACCTTAGCACTTTTACCTACAATTTTCGGGTTCATAGTACCATTAGCTCGCAAAATGAAGCCTGAAAGCTTTTTTGTTTCTTCTTCATTGAGGAAGTAACCGCCCTGACGCTTAACCTCTTCAACGACCTTATCTTTAATACAATACTCTGTAACAATACTCTGCTCTGAAGCACAGATAGTACCGTTATCAAAGGTTTTACTGTCAAAAATTCTTTTAACTGCAAGTGAAATATCAGCAGTTTTTTCTATGTAAGCAGGACCGTTACCGGGACCTACACCTATAGCCGGATTACCTGATGAATACGCTGCCCTTACCATAGCCTCACCGCCTGTTGCAAGGATAACCCCGATATCACGGTGTTTAAGCAAGGTATTTGTAGCCTCAATAGTAGTAAGACTGATTGACTGAACTATATTATCAGGAGCACCTGCTCTTTTAGCAGCAGCCTGAATTATTCTTACAGTTTCAAGTATGCAATTTTTAGCATTAGGATGAGGGCTGATAACA
>JBGVPE010000014.1:0-7235 GCA_045126895.1 Acutalibacteraceae bacterium
GATGTTGGTGAAGCTGTATATGCGGCTGCTGATTGTAACCACGACGGATACATTGACTTAGGTGATGTGAATCTGCTCAAACAGGCAGGTATGCTCCTTGCAGATGTTGACCAAACTAAACCTGCAGAAGAGTTGAATCAGGATTCAGCATATCTTGAATACATTGAACTCATTGACCAGAGCCCTGACGGAATCAACGCTGAATTTGGTGTATTGCAGATGATTGAAATAGTTATGAATTTCATAAAATCACTTCTTAATAAACTCACAGGCATTATTCTTTAATAAGCACTTAAAATGCTTCTCAGCTTCGGTTGAGGAGCATTTTTTTGTTGATTTTAATGTATGATTATGCTATTATTTCTGTATACGGAGAAAGGAAGTTTTTGTATGAGAGTTATTGAAGAATTTGTAAGAGAAGCTGCTAATGCTACAGTCCTTGGTGTTGGCAGTGCTATTCATAAAATCACAGGCGGTAAACATCCTGAACACCTTTTTATGAAAAACGTACCTCATGAAAAAATCGGTACATCTGTTAAAATAGTAAACAGCACTGATGACTGTACCACAATTGCTAAATATAATCCTGACGGTACAATCTGTGATGATTTCAGAATTATGCTTGCAACCGATATGCATGTTGACAGAGATAATAAGCTTATCTACAAAGCTATGGATATGCTTTATAAGCATATTGCTGATGTTAAGCCTGACCTTATAATTTTTACAGGCGATTTTCTTGTTACAGACTATCAGCAGCTTGACAGTGTTCAGTTTGCTAAATTTATGGAAGATATCGGTATTTATTGGGCATTTGTTTTTGGCAATCATGAAGCAAGGGAAGAAAAAGAATTCCATAAATATTTCATGTTCAAAAACCTTACTAAGTTTGACCACTGTCTTACAAAACTCGGTCCATCTGATTTGTTCGGATTCGGAAATTTCTTTATCAATATATTAAATAGTGACAACAAAATTTCACAGTCGCTTGCTCTTTTTGATTCAGGTCGAGATGTATACCCCAGATACTGCAAAGAATACGGACTCCCTGAGGATTTTCAGAGCTATGATTTTATTAAAGAGAATCAGATTGTCTGGTATGAAAATCATATTAAAGACCTTCAAAAAACACAGCCTGATGTTAAGTCAATGCTGTTTATGCATATTCCTGTTCCTGAATATCAGGAAGTTATGGATTTTGATGAGAACGAAAAGCCTATTCCTACCGGCAAACCAAACGGTAAGGCAGAAGTTTTATATGGAGAAATGCACGAAGCAGTCGGCTGCGCAAAATACAACAGCGGCCTTTTTGACAGAGCCAAAGCTATGGGTGCTACAGCATTTTTCTCAGGCCATGACCATATCAACGATTTTGCAGCCATTTATCAGGGCGTTCACCTTGTTTATGTTCAGATGACAGGTTATGAAATTTACCATATGGGCGATAAATTCGGCTTAGATGAAAAAGAATGGTTGCAGGGCGTAACTGTTGTTGATATTAAAAAAGACGGTGATTTCACATTGAGTCGAAATAAAACAAGTAAATTTATTAAATAGGAGTGATTTGCTTGAAGCTTGAGAAAAATGATATTGTTATTTTCTCAGGGGATTCAATAACTGACGGCAATAGGGGCAGAAAAATGGACTGCAATCATATTATGGGTCACGGATATCAGTTTATTGTTTCAGCAGAATTAGCTTTAAAAAACAGTGGTGAGATGCCTAAATTCATCAACAAAGGATATTCTGGCGCAACAATTGGTGATTTGCTTGAAAAATGGCAGGAGGATATCATTGAAAACAAACCTACTGTATTAAGTATCCTTGTCGGTGTAAATGATGCATCTTACGGTTATTCAAAAGGTTTTACTGTTGAGCAGACTGCAGAGAATTATTTTAAAAATCTTACAGCTGCTGTTAAAAATACAATTGACGCTTTGCCTGATATCAGAATTATAATCTGTGAACCGTTTTATTTTCCGTTAGAAAGAGGGGAGTATTCATACAAATTCACCCCTCATCCTGATTGTGAAGATGAGTTTACAAGGCCTGATACAAACGATACGGAAGAGTCAATTTCTTATCGTATTGAGGCAATTAAGCTTATACGTCAGGCTGCTAAAAGTGTAGCAGAGCAGTACGGCTGTTGCTTTGTACCTCTTTATGATGAATTCAGCAAAGCAATTAAAAAATCAAAGGCTGAATATTTTATCTGGGACGGAACACATCCGTCAATTACAGGCCACGCTTTAATTGCAAAAGAATGGATTAAAGTTACGTCTGCACTTTAATTGATTTATTGACAAATATATGCGTAAATGCTAATATATTTACATATTTTATTTAAAGGAGATTACCTATGAAAAAGATTATTGCTGTTGTATTATCTCTTGCAATGCTTCTGGGTATGGTCGCAATTGGTGCAAACGCACAGGAAAAGCCTGACACAAGCTTTGCTGTTGCATCAGACCTTCATTATGTATGCCCTGAAGAAACATTAGAAAACACTATTACATACGAACCTGTTTTCTGGCACGCTAACCGCCGCGGTGAGCTTCAGAATGAGGCAGGCTTCATTATTGATGAGTTCTTACGTCAGTGCGCTGAGGATGAGTCATGTGAATTTGTACTTATCCCCGGTGATATTGTAAACGACGGCCGTGTTGTTGTTCAGCAGCATATTGATATAGTTGAAAAGTTTACAAAATTTGAAGAAGAAACAGGCAAGCAGATTTATGTTATCAACGGTAACCATGATTGCGCTGATAACGAAGGTGATTTCACAATTGCTGAGTTCAAACAGATGTACTATCGATTCGGTTGGGATGAAGCAATTGCAACAGATGAAGGCAATAATTCATATGTAGTTGATCTTAATGATAAATACAGACTTATTGCACTTGACAGCTGCCATGATTCATACTCAACAGAAGACGGTATGGATACAGACAGAGTTATGTGGGTCTGCGATCAGGCAAAGCAGGCAACTGCTGACGGTAAATATCCTATTCTTATGATGCATCATAATCTTCTTGATCATCTTCCTGTTCAGCGTATTATCAGCAGAAACTTTATTATAAAGTTCCACTATTCAACAGCTGAATTATTTGCAGATAACGGCATTAAGCTTGTTTTCTCAGGTCATGAGCATTGTAGTGACGCTGCAGTTTATACAAGCTTATTAGGTAATAAAATATATGACTTTGCAACAACCTCTCTTATTATGTATCCTCTCGAATACAGAAAGGTTACAATGACAGAGCAGGAGATTAAGTACGAAGCAAAATCAATTGACTCTATTGATACTGACGCTTTAAGAGCAACTGTTGACGGTTATACTGATGAGCATATTGCTCTTATGCAGCAGGGTATGAATGATGTGTACGGACGCCAGTTCTTCAAAGCAAGTATTCAGTACCGTTTAGGCAGAGATCTCAAGCTTGAAGCTATGGGTCTTGATGAAGATGCAATCTATTATGATTTTGTTGCTGCAGTTGTCAACAAATTGAATGATACACTTGACATGCCGCTTTACGGTGAAGACAGTGTTCAGTCACGTGCAGCAGAGTTCGGCCTTGAAATCCCTGAAAGTGATTATAAAAATCTTTGGGATCTTGTTACAGACCTTGTAGGCTATCACTATGCAGGTAGTGAATACTATGACTTATACAGCACTGAGGTTACTATTTTTTTAAGAAGTGTGGCTTATCTGTTACGTGCAGAATTCTCTACTGTAGGTGATGAACTTTTATTCAAACTTGCAGATTCTTTCCTTGAAGATATGGGTATTTCATCTGCAAGCGCTGAGTTGATGAAGCTTGGTATTGATATGTTCGGTGAAATTTCAGGTGTTGAGTATTTCCTTCTCGCAGTTACTTCACCTCTTATCTACTCTTTTGCTTATGATGATGACCCGATGGATGATAATAACGGCGTAATTGAAGGCTACGGTGCAACTGATGTTATGGGTAATATCACAAATGTTTTCAATAATATAGACTCTTTCATTGACAAAGTTGTTTTCTTCATTAAGCAGATGGTTGATATTCTTATGAAAATGCTTTGATATTTAGCGGGAGATAGTTATGCAGGCGATTACAAAATTTTTGTCATTTATTCTTTCGGCAATTATTGCTCTGCCCGGTATGATTTTTTCAGGTTTTAAAACAGTAAATGATTATTCATTTGAAATTGATGCAACTTCATCAGGTTCTGAGCTGTCAAATGTTGTAAGTAATATAAATGTGTGGGAAATGGGTTCTCAGTTTGTGAATCCGGTTGTTAATGAAAAATATAATATTTATGACTTTGTTGAGTACATTCAGCTTATGCAGTGCAGCGGAGGTAACGCAACACGAGATTTGTTCAAAGACCCGTATGACCGCACTGTCCTTGATGATTATGATTTCACAAAGCTTATTGAAAACTGTAAGGGTATCTTAAAATTAGGTGCAAAACCTCATCTTAAATTAGGCAGCGTACCTTTAAAATATTCAACCAATTCAAGCGAAGATGAATATTTTGATACCAATATATACCCACCTGATGATTATGATGTATATTATAATTATATGGCAGCAATTGCACAGGCTCTTGTTGATGAGTTTGGTGCTGAGGAGCTTCTCACATGGCGCTTCGGTGTTATGACAGAGTACGAAAATTCTGCTTGGTTCAAAGCTCAGAACGGCACTGCAGGTTCATCTGCCGTAGCTTATATGATGCTTTATGACTACACTGTTGCAGCTTTGCAGAATGTTATCGGTGAGGATGTTTTTGTTGGCGCTCACTCTATGACAGTTACTGAAGGCTTATGGGATGAGAGCTTGTTTATCAAGCACTGTGCTTCAGGTAAAAACTACAAAACAGGTAAAACCGGAACAAGAATATGCTTCTTGTCTGCATCTTTCTATGATGCAGCACCGGGTGAATACACAAGCGGTAAAACCTTACCTGAAACAATAAATTATCTTAAGGATGTTGCTAAAGAAGCAGGTCTTGAAGGCTTGATTTTCGGTATTGATGAAGGCAGACTTCTCGAAGGTAATACAAGTGGTGCAGATGATAGTCAGCTTCTTACAAGAACAGTAGGCTACACATATCAGGCTGCTTATGATGCAAGACTTTATAAGCAGATGTTTGACTGCGAAGGCGATTATTTCTCAGCGTGGAGTTATCTTTCAGGCGGTTTATCATCAGGATATCCTACTGTCAGCTATCATGTTGCAAATCTTGTATCTGATTTTGCAGGTGCAAAAAAACTCAATGTAGTTAAATGTGACGAAGGATTTATTTATGATAACGAAGTAGATGCCGTATCAGCTTTTAATAGTGATGATAACACTCTTCGCGTAATGGCATATAACTTTAAAAATAAAGTTAATTATAATCGTGATGTTGATTTATCCTTTGATATCAATGTGCCTCAGTTTAACGGCAAACAGGTTAAGGTAACAAGATATATAGTTGATGACGATTGCAACTATTTTGACGAATGGGTAAAAGACAGAAAGACTTATAAAATCGGTAACGATTGCTTCTCATGGTCACCTGATGACCCGCAGATTGAGTCTTATACAACTCTTTCAGATCAACAGGCAAGAGATTTCTATTTTGCAAATCTTCGTGATAAATATGAGCAGTGCTCAACTCTCACACCTGTTACCGAATATGTAACAGTAAGCGATGGCAAATTAAATCTTTCTACAAATCTTGACCCTAACGGCGTTGTTTTTTACGAAGTTGTTCCGTGTCAATAAAATAAAACAGGGTGTCGGCTGACACCCTGTTTTTCTTTAAATTATATAGCTTTTTCAATAAGGCTGACAATTTTATCGACAATAACCTGGTCACCGTCTTCAAGGTTAAGCAGGGGAGCTCTTACTCCGCCAAGGTCAAGACCTGCTCTTTTCTTAAGTACAGCTTTTGCTGCCGCGTACATATTGCCTTTTGTTGAGCACATTGTATATATAATTTCATCTATATCATTCTGAAGCTTTTGAGCAGTGTCAAAATCACCGTCTTCAAGGGCTTTATTTGCTTTAACAAAAAGCTCAGGCATAACTGCATATGTACCGCCGATACCGCCATCAGCGCCGATAAGTCTGCCGCCTACAAATTGCTCATCCGGGCCGTTATATACGATAATTTCTTTGCCGTTGAGTCTGCCCTGACGCTTAAACATCTGAATATCCTGAATAGGCATTGATGAATTTTTAACACCAATTACCTTGTCGTTTTTAAGCATCTCATCAAGTAATGGCAGTGTCAAAGCAACGCCTGCAAGCTGAGGGATATTATAAATAACAAAATCTGTGTTTGGTGCTGCTGCTGAGATATCGTTCCAATATTTTGCTATTGCTTTTTCAGGAAGTCTGAAATAAATAGGGGGGATAGCAGCGATTGCATCAACACCTAATGCTTCAGCGTGGCTTGCAAGCTCACAGCTGTCTTTTGTGTTGTTACATGCAACATGAGCAATTATGGTGATTCTGCCTTTGGCTGCTTTCATAACAGCTTCAAGAGTCTGCTTTCTCTCTTCAACACTTAAGTAAATGCATTCACCTGAAGAACCACCGACATAAAGACCGTCAACACCTTTTTCAATAAGGAACTCAACAAATGCTTTTATTCTTTCTGAAGAAACATTACCTTCATCATCATAACAAGCATAAAAAGCAGGGAATATACCCTTGTATTTTTCGTAATTCATAATATTTAACCTCTTTTCTCAATTTCTTCAATCATTTGGTCTAACATAATAAGACATCTCGGCACGTGAAAAGGCCCTTTGAATGTTGAACCTATACATGCAGGCATTGTGGGATTACCGTCTCGTCTTAAATAACCGTACCACTCACCGCAAGGTGCACTTGCAAAATATTTTTTACTGTAGTCAAGTAACTTATAGAAAATATCAAGATATTTTTTATCGCCTGTATCTTTATAAATCATGAGCGAAGCAATAAGAGCTTCATTGTGCGGCCACCAGAGCTTCATATCGTGCTCATAAGCTTCAGGAGGATTGCCGAGGCAGTCAATGAAATAGAGGATTCCGCCGAACTCTTTATCCCAACCTTTTTCAAAAGCCATATCAAAGATTTCAACAGCTTTTTTGTGAAGCTCTTTATTGCCTGTAGCGTTTGCTCTCTCCATCAGGAACCAGCTGCATTCAATGTCATGACCCGGGTTTACAACTCTGCCTTCGGTAATATCAAGCCTTGGTGTGCCGTCAAGTG
>JBGVPE010000015.1:0-2925 GCA_045126895.1 Acutalibacteraceae bacterium
GCACGAAGAAACGGACTGTATGCTGACTTTTCTCCAAAACCTATTGCCGATAAAGCCGGCAATGGACTGCACATAAATATGTCAGTTAAAAATGATAATAATCATATCTTGTTGCCACAGATGCTTGCCGGAATAATGGAGTATATTCAGGAGCTTACGGTATTTTTAAATCCGGTGAAAGAGTCTTATTTGAGATTTGGTCAATCCAAAGCTCCAAAATACATTTCGTGGTCGGGCGAAAATCGTTCGCAGCTAATCCGTATTCCTGCAGCAAGCGGTGAATACAGACGTGCAGAGCTTCGTTCACCAGATCCGACAACTAATCCTTACCTGGCATATGCACTGCTTATTTATGCAGGTCTATACGGAATTGAAAACAAACTTGACCTGCCACCTGCTGCCGAAATAAACTTCTTTAAAGCAGATAAAACAACCGCAAGACAGTACAAGGAGCTTCCCGATACCTTAGAAGAAGCAAAGGCACTGGCACAAAAAAGCGAGTTTATAAAAAAGCATCTGCCGGAATCAATTATTAACATCTACTGCAAGTAACATGAAATTTTAGTGAAGGAGGTAATTTAAATGGATTTTAAAGAGCAAGTATACAGCGTACTATTTATATCTGCTGCTGAAAAATTCAACACCTCCGTTTCAGAATTGTTACCCGATTACAGATACCATCCCGTGCATTTTGCAGCGAGTATCAGTGCTGCAAAGCGTGCATTGATAGAACGGGAATTTGATTTTATAATTATAAACTCTCCTCTTCCTGACGAGGACGGTATACGATTTTCCATTGATGTTTGCAACAGCAAAAAATCTGTTGTTATGATTATGGTCAGAAGCGAGCTTTATCATTCTTTTTATGACAAAGTATCTTCTCACGGCGTATATCTTTTGTCAAAGCCAACATCCAAGCCAATTGTCAGCACTGCTCTTGACTGGATGGCTACCACGAGAGAACGATTGAAAAAGCTTGAAAAGAAAACTCTGTCACTTGAAGAAAAAATGCAGGAAATCCGTATAGTAAACAGAGCAAAGTGGTTACTTATTACCGAACTGAAAATGACTGAAACGGATGCACACCGTTATATAGAAAAACAAGCTATGGACAGATGTGTTTCAAAAAAAGAAATCGCAGAGGAAATAATAAAAACTTACGCATAAAAGGACGAAAATACATGTTTAACTCAGATAATTTATCAATAAATGAAAACAATCACTTAACCATTGGAACTCACGACACAGTGGAGCTTGCAAAAGAATACGGCACTCCTCTGTATGTGCTTGACGAAGACTTAATGCGAAAAAACTGCCGTGATTATAAAGAAGCCATAGACAAGTATTACAGCGGCAACGGACTTATCCTGTTTGCGAGCAAGGCTCTTTGTACCATGTACACGGCAAAGCTTGCAGAAAGTGAAGGATTAGGTGCGGATGTTGTTTCCGGCGGTGAGCTTTACACATTATATAAAGCCGCGTTTCCGATGGACAAGGTATTCTTTCATGGTAACAACAAAACACAAAGTGAAATAGAACTTGCTATACACTGCGGAGTTGGTCATATTGTTGTTGATAACAAATACGAGCTTGACTTATTGAATGATATTGCAAAAGAAAAAGGCATTATTCAGAAAATTCTATTCAGAATCAAACCGGGCATTGACGCACACACCCATGACTTTGTAAAGACTGGGCAAATCGACTCAAAATTCGGTGTTGCCTTAGAAAACGGCGAAGCATTTGAAATTCATAAGTATGCAACAACACTTTCTAATATTCAGGTTGATGGTGTTCACTGTCATATAGGTTCTCAGATTTTTGAATTTGAGCCTTTTTGTGAAGCTGCAAAAGTTATGATGAATTTTATAGCCGACCTCAAGGCCAAGCTATCTTTGAAAATTAAAATATTAAACCTCGGCGGTGGCTTTGGTATCAAATACGATTCCACTGACGATCCTCTTACTCCTGCAGAATATATCAAAAAGACAGCTGAAGCAGTAAAAGAGGTTGCCATGGAAAGAAATATAGACCTGCCCTACTTGGTATTTGAACCGGGACGCAGCATTGTTGCACCTGCCGGAATCACTTTATATACCGTAGGCGGTGTAAAAGAAATTGAAAATGTCAGAACCTATGTTTCGATAGACGGAGGCATGGGCGATAACCCAAGATATATCCTTTATGGTGCAAAATACTCGGCAGTTGTTGCAAACAATGCAGGAGCAAAACCGATTGCACCCGTAACCATTGCCGGGAAATGCTGTGAATCAGGAGATTTAATTCAGGAAAATATCATGATGCCTGAAATTAAAGTTGGCGACACACTTGCAATCTTAGCAACAGGTGCATATAACTACTCAATGGCAAGCAATTATAACCGCATTCCCCGACCGCCGATTGTTGCAGTTAAGGGTAATGAAAAGAAAGTTATCGTTAAACGAGAAACTTATGATGATATTATTAGAAATGATGTGTTGTAAAATATACTTTTCTTTCTACCCCTGTATTAAATTTTGATATATTTAACCCCCTTTGATTGAAATTTCAAAGGGGGTTAATACGTTTGTTTTAGTAGCAGAACCTTAACTTATCTGATACCATACTTTTCAATGATATAATCCATATCTTTATCGCCTCTGCCTGAGAGGTTTATGAGAACAGAGCCTTTGCCCATTGTCTGTGCAAGCTTCACACCGTAAGCAACTGCGTGTGAGCTTTCGATTGCAGGAATAATGCCTTCCATCCTTGAGAGTTCAAAGAAAGCATCAATGGTCTCATCATCAGTTACAACATCATACTTAACTCTGCCTGAATCACGCAAAAATGCGTGTTCAGGACCGCTTGACGGATAATCAAGTCCGCTTGCAACAGAATATACGGGAGCAGGCTCTCCGTTTTCATCTTTCAGCATAATGCTGTTAA
>JBGVPE010000016.1:0-11236 GCA_045126895.1 Acutalibacteraceae bacterium
CAGAAGTGCAGAGTACCCGAAAAATGCATTAAGACAGAAAAAGGCTGAATCTATGTTCCGCGATGAAGGTATTACTCTTGACCTTGGCGGCGGGCAGCATAAATATCTTGCCTTTGAGCGTTCTGCATCTATGAGCAGAAATGCAAAGCTCTCCTTTGTCCGTGCTGACCTTTATAACGAAATTACTCGCAGAATAACCCTTAATCTAAAAATTGATGTCTGTGAGCTTTCAAAGCTCTATGCATATAACGGACTTTTGTTTTCGTCAGGTATCAGAGTTGAGCCTGATGATAAGTTCTTTCTTGAAAATGTTGCTATTGTACCTAATCCCAAGCATATTACAAATGACGTTTCTTATGTAACTGTTACTGACGTTACGGGTGAAGGCAGTATAAGAAAATATAAAAGAACGGAATGTACAGGTGATATTGAAACCACACGCTTTGACGGTATGGGACTGATTTCACCTGAATTCGCCCGTGAGATTGACAGTAAAATCGGCAGTAAAAAAGAACATTCCTCTTTTCAGATTCGTATGCCATATATCAAAGGTATGGTGCATAAAACCGATTTCAAAGCCTTATTTAATGAAGCAGGTGTTGAAGCAATAACCGATATATGGGGAAGAAAGCACCAAGTTGACACCCTTTGTATGATACTTACCGAAAGTCAGTTCAAGGGTTACAAGTGGCTGAAACAGTATAATATTTCCTGGAGTACTTATGTACAGCTCTGCCGTGCTTATGAACACACAATATACATCACAAATGTCAGCAAGACAGAAGCTGAAGATACAACAGAGCTTAACTATCAGTTTCTTAATACTGTCAAAATGCTTTCATCTGAATTCAGACCTGATGATTTACCTTTGGGTTGGGATCATTCTCCTGCAGAAGATGAAAGAATGTGGCTGACTAAGCCGACAGAGCAGAGATATTATGAGCTTCGCAGTGATGAAAATACCCGTATAAGGTACTTTACCGATAAGGCTGATGAATGGACCTTTGGCAGAAAAAGTCGTAGCTATCATCTTGCAGAGCTGCTACGGAAAAATCCAAAATTTATCAATGAGCCGTATTTTGTCCGTCAGCTTGACGATGCGGCAGAAAGCTTACTTAAAGATTACTCCATAGGTCGTTTACTTGTTGACGGTGATAACCGTTTCTTTGCGACTGATATTATGGAGCTGTTCTATGAGCTTATCAGAGACAACGGTGGAAGTCCTGATATTTATTTCCGCATCAAAAATGAATTCCTTGATACAAATGAGTTTTATGCTCCCGGTGCTGTGTATTCTCAGCAGGATATCTATGCTCTTCTCCGCAATCCACATATTGCAAGAAATGAGGAAGCACTTGTTAAGCCGTTAAAAAAGATAGGCACTTACAGAGAAAAGCACCTTTCAGGTCTTACGGATGTAATTATGGTAAACTCTGTTTCACTCCTTGCCGAAAGACTTGGCGGTGCTGACTTTGACGGTGATATGATTAAAACAGTAGCCGAGCCAAAGCTCACATCTTGTATTGCAAATAATTACAGTGAGGGTGATTTAACGCTCGGCGGTAATCTTCCTCTTTTAAGCATACCATCCGCAGAGCCAATCATTGCCGATGCAAATGATTGGTACAAACGCTTTGAAACAATAAGAAACACCTTTTCATCCCGTGTCGGTCAGATTTCAAATGCGGCACTCGACAGAAGTATAATCGCTTATGACGAAAACACCGACGATGAAAAGAAGGAGCAGTACCGCAAGGAAACAGAAGAGCTTGAGATACTGACAGGTCTTGAGATAGACTCAGCAAAAAGCGGTATAAAACCTGATTTGACAGAATATCTTGAAACCAACAAAGCCGAAAGAACATCCTTCCTTAAATACAAGACTCTTATTGAAAAAGCAGATGGTAAGCGCCGTTGGTACGAGCCTACCTTTGATGAACGCTTCAAGAAATTCTTTGACGGTCAGAACTGGGATGAAGTCAGCTCTAACCTTGAAAAGCTTCCGTATTTTGCAAGAGAGCTGAAAAAGAATACACCAAGAGCAGAAATTCGTCAGGCAGACGCAAGTGAGCTTTTCACCTTTGCAAAGCCCGGTTGGGAAAAGAAGCTTGACCCAAAGATTCTTGACTATGTAGGCAGAGTAATCGCAGATTATGAAGAATGCCTTAAAAGAATAAGGTCAAGACGACACGCCGCAAGCAAGCTCAAAGCAAAGCACAATGATATTAACCGCATTCTGTATATGCAGAACAAGGAAAACGATTACGAAGCAGACGAGCTTGCCGCAGTATTCATTAACCTGGCCGAAGAAAGAGTAAATGAGATATATTCTGCAGTCAGAAATGAGAATTGGCACTTTATGAAAGAGGATGAAAGATACGCCTTTCTCATAAAGCATCTGCCCGAAACAGAGTACAGAGAGTATTATGACATCTTTGCCGATTTCCGTTTCGGCGGGTATAAATTACTACCTGATATTATTACCGAAACCCGAAACTACAATATCTCTGCAAATGCTTCGGCTATGCAATATCCCAACGATTCCGAGGAGCTTACCTTAATGGTAAAAGCCTACTTCAGGAATCCCGTAGGCAACTACCGTGAAACTGTTTCAAGAGAAGCAGCAAGGATAATAGAAACCCACGTTATCTCTTTTAATGCTTCGGTTAAGTACATTGTTGCTCTCGGTAAGCGTGATTTCCTTTACGATGCTTATTACAGGCACATCAACAGATTTGCAAGGAAGGGAGATAAGAGCTATGACTAACGAATGGCTTGAATACAAGGCATATACAGACACTCCCATCTTTAATGCAGAGAACAAGCAATCAACTGCTTTTATGGGTAGGTTTTCAACTACAATCATCAAAAAGAACAAGGGCTTTAACCGAATATTCACTATTCTTGCAAGAGGTTGCCTTTTTCATAATTCAGACGGTACACTCCGTACCGATGACCCTTATGAGAGGACGGAAGAAGCAAGATGCTTCTTATGTGCTTGGTGCAGTCTACCTTACGAAACGGTATCAAACAAAGCATTAGCATTTCACACATCATTTCCTGAGCTTCACAGTGAGTTCCCGAATATTGTTGATGAAGACGGTGCGGGCTGGTATTACAGATACCTTCATTCTCTTTCAACCTACATCAAAAAGAACAAAGAGGATATTACAAAGAAGCTTCACTGCTTTGCCGAAAAGAAGACCTTAAAAGCCATTGAAGATAAATGGAGCAGAAAGCTGATACAATTTCAGTACTCCGTATACAATGACAAGTCTTATGCCGACTTCCCGTTGCTTTTTGATACAGCTATTGCGGATGCTCTTGTTCTCGGCCCGTTGCGTACCGAAGCGGTGGTTTTATCTGATGAAGCTCTTGATAAAATCAGAGCATATCAAGCAGATGCTAAAACCGAAAGGCTTATGATTGCTCTTGCTGAATATTATATTGCAAACAAAGAGCCTGACTGTGAGTGGGTTATTATGCCGAGGACGAATATCTCTGCTTATCTCGGTTCTGCATCGTATATGGAAATGTATGAAAGCAAGATGCCTGATGAGTTTATGGAGAAAAAGGCTGAATTAGGCGGTGTGTCAGCGGTGAGGATTAATTTATAACGGAAAAGCTCCCTGAATCGGTACGAACCGAAACAGGGAGCTTTGTGTTGTTTATGAGGATTATTTTTCCTATCATTTATTCTTCTTCACAATTGCAACAATCAGACCGATAACTGCAACAGGACAGATAACAGCAAGAGCCTTCTTCATTTGTCAGTCCTCCTTTCCTTAAATAATGAATTCTGTGACATTACAGAACAAATATGTAAACGGAGCTACAAAGAGCATACTGTCAAAACGGTCAAGCACACCGCCATGGCCGGGCAACAGCTTTCCGTAATCTTTTATACCGCATATTCTTTTGACCGAAGAAAAAGCCAGATCGCCAAACTGTCCGAGTACGGAAGCAGAAAGAAGATAGACAGCGAGTATGCCGTAATTTACAGAAATGATGTTGTTATCGGATAAACCCCGGGCAACTATCATCAGAATAGCAACTGCACATATTGTACCTCCGACACTGCCTTCAACTGTCTTCTTAGGACTCAACACCGGAGCGAGCTTATGCTTGCCGAAGCCTTTGCCGCAAAGATAAGCAAAAATATCCGTAAGCACTGATATGAGTATTGTAACGCCTAATAAATAAACTCCCTTTTCAGTATTTCTGATACCTGAAAGCGATTTGAAAAAGAAAGTTATCATAAACGCAATAATCACTGTCAAAAGGGGCTCAACTTTGTCTTTCACTTTTATTTTCACCATCAATAATCCGAAAAGTATAATTGCCGCTGCAAACAAAACAGCAACTATATAGACATTGCCGGGTATTGCTTCAAAGGACAAGGCAATCGCAGCAGCGCAGGAAATTACTGTTATTACTTTGTTTTTATAAAGTCCCGTTGCCTTGTAAAGTTCATATATTCCCTTGACGGATAAAAAGGCGATAAGCGTATTAAGAACTGCGGGAATGTGAGAAAAATATACAATCGTACCCAAAATTACGGTCAGAACTGCACCGGTTATAACTCTTGTCAGAAACATAAATTTCCCCTCTTTTATATTAATTAATCACAATTAAAGAATAAAAGAAGAATCTCAACATACGTTCAACCTAATATCAATTTTTGTTGAAAAAGCGGACATCAGACCTGTTCTGACATCCGCTTTTAGTTTTTCAGTTTTCATTAAGTATAACCGTAAATCGGCAGCCGCCGTCTTCTGTGTTTTCGGCAAGCACCTCGCCGCCGATAATGGTCACGATTCTCTTTACAAGAGCAAGTCCTAAACCGTTTCCTTCCTGCTTATGAGATGAGTCTCCCTGATAAAACTTATCAAACAGATGCTTTTTTGCTTCTTCAGATAAACCGGGACCGTCATCTTCAACGGTAAATAAAATATTGTCATGTTCTTTAGTAAGATTTATTTTCACAGTACCGCAATCAGGGCTGAATTTTACAGCGTTGCCTATTATGTTAGACCAGATATGATAAGTAAGAACCTCCGAACCGTAGTATTCTGTTTCTTCAAGCTCAACATTGAGTTCAATGTTTTTTTCTGTCCAGCTCTGTTCAAGTGCAACTATGGTTTCTCTTATCTGCTCATCAAGCCTGAATTTCACCTGTTTAGTCTGAATTGACTGATTCTCAATTTTTGAAAGCAAAAGAATGTTACTGACAAGCGACGAAAGCCTTTTTGCGTTAAAAAGTATTTTTTCGATATATTCATTTTCAATCTCGTCTATATTGTCTGTGTTTTGCAGAAGGGTTGTGTAGCCCTCAATGGCATTTATGGGAGTTTTGAATTCGTGGGAAACATTTGAAACAAAATCCGTTTGCAGAATTTCCGTCGAAGCAAGCTCCTCAGTCATTATATTGAAGCCGGAAAAGATTTCCTGTATTTCCGCAGAAGTGGATTTTGTTTCGACTCTTGTGCTGAAATCTCCGTCTGCAACCTTTTGCATCGCTTCTCCGAGGGTTTTTATCGGTTCAAGGAAACGCTTAAGAATGAATCTTGTGGCAATCATTGCAATAATGAGAAAAAAAATGTTCAGCTGTAAAAGGAGATGAAAATTAGAGGCCTGAGGATTAACAAGCCTTATAAGATTTGCAATGCCGAAGGCTACAAGCACGCTGGCAAAAGCAACACAGCCGAGAATAATAGTGAGCCTCGTGTTAAGGCTTACACGGGAAAGCCTTAAACTTCTGTTTTTCTCTTTTTTCATATCTTACTCACCTTATACCCTACACCTCTGATGGTAACAATTTTAAAATCTTTGTTATCCTTGAATCTGTCTCTGAGTCTTCCTATATGAACGTCTATAGTGTGGGTATCGCTTTCCGAATCGTAGCCCCAGACATCGTCCATAAGCTGCTGACGGGTGAATATCCTTTCCGGGTAAGACGCCATTTTATAAAGAAGCATAAACTCCTTCTGAGGAAGAGATACACTGCCGTCAAGGGAGTGTACGGTGAAAGTGTCACATTCGAGAATGGTATTGCCAATGGTCTGCCTTCTCTCATTTATCATCTGGGCACGGCGTAAAAGAGCCTGAACACGGATAACCATTTCATTGACATTGACAGGCTTAATCATATAATCATCTGAGCCCGACAGAAAGCCCAGACGCATATCATCAAAGGCATCCTTGGCCGTTATCATCATAACAGGTGTATTGTTGCCGTATTCACGAAGGGTACGGACAAATTCATAGCCGTCCATATTCGGCATCATAACATCAGAGATTATTACATCAAAATAATCGTTTTCCATTGCGTCAAGAGCTTCCTTGCCGTCGGAAACCTCTTTGACTGCAAAGCCGTTTTTTAAAAGCACATGAGTGAAAAGTCTTCTTAACTCACGGTCATCTTCAGCAATAAGTATTTTAAACATTTATAAGCATTCCTTTTGTAGGTTTATTTTATTATTCTATTATTTAATTTCAGTACTGTCAAGTTGCTTTGCCTTCTTTTTGCTGTATGAATGGTAAATCAGTCCACCTAAAGCGGCGAGCACAATCGTAATAAGTAATATCATTAAGGATAAAGCATACTGTCCTTCAGATGCTACCTCTCCGCAAATGGTAGATGAAAACACCGACGGAAGCCGTGCAATAAAAGTCATAAGCATAAATGGCAATTTTTTAACAGGTGTCAGTGCAACAAAATATGTAAGTCCGTCCTTGGGTGAGCCGGGAATCAGATACAGAAAGAACAAAAGCCAATAAATATGAGTGCTTTTATTGAAAGTATCTATGATTTTTTTATCGTTTCTTGGAAAAAGTGTATTTATAAGCTTTTTGCCTAATTTTTTTGTAAGAGCAAATATTACAAGGGTACCAAGCATATTTCCTATAACACAGTAAAACATCCCGGGGACAGCACCCCATACATAGCCGGAACCGATTTCTAACGGCTCGGCGGGTATGAATTTAAATACAGTCTGGACAGCCCTTATCAAAATAAAAATTATTTCATCAAAGGCACCGAATTGTTCAAGCCACCCACGAAGCAAATCAGGCTCCGTTTGTGTCAAAGAGGAGTGTGCTATATATAAATTAGTTTTATCCGAAGTATGTACACTGATGTAAGAACGAAGCATGGTGATAAGAGCCGGGAGATAATTTTTTTCGATTTAATAGCTTTCTTTACCCATTAAGTATCTGTGTGCAACAACATATTTTATTGCTGAACGGGGAGCTTTGCTGTGTATTTCATAATATGTTTTATCCGTAACAATAAGAAGATTCATTTTAGAAGCTATGCTTATCTTTTTTATATTCTCTAAAGGTATGCTGTCAACCGAGTTTTCGGCAGTAATTTCTATTCTGTCACCGTAAAGTGAAACACTGCCTTTCTCACTCTGAAGTACTCTGTTCTCGTTTTCGAGGGTATAAACTATTTGCTCTGGGTCTCCGAAAAGGATTTCATCGGTGCCTTTCTTTTTATCGGTAAGCTCCTTCAGCACACCTTTCTGAAACTTATCCCAACGGACAATGTCATCAAACCACATATCCTCACTGTGCCAGAAGCCGTAATCATCAACCCTTGCTTCAAAGCCGCATTCGCAGAAAATCTTATCATTTTTACTTGTAAGCGTACCGATTTGCTTACACTTCGGACAGGCATAAAGGATTATTTCAGCACTTTCGGCAGGGTTTTCGGCTGAATATATCTGCGGATTGATTTTCTGTTCATCATATATATTAAAACTTAAATCTTCTTTAATATGTTCAAATATTTCGTCAACAGACATCTTTGAGAGTTCATCTCTCGAATAAACTCTGACAACCTCGCCGCTGATTTTGCCGCTTCGTTTATTTTCTGCCCAACGGGGAGACTTCAGATAACCGCCTTTGTTTCTGTATGTGACAAGAGCACAGTTGCCGTCCTTTACCATCTGTGCATTACGCTTTGATATATAGCCTGTTTCACCGTTGTTGGTTTTGCCGCCCTCAATATGTATTGCAACATTAACGCCTGCATTAAGGTTATCAACTACTTCGTTATAAAGGGAATCGGAGCCTTTTTCGCGGTGATAGATTATAGGTGTAGCAAGAAAATTAAGCATTACACGCATAATAGGTTTTCTTGTAAGATGGTCGCTCATAACAAATCGCATAAAGTTCCTTATGCCCGCAAGCTCTGCGGCAGCATCAAAATTGTGCCCGTGATTTGCCATAAGGATAAAGGGCTCTTCTTTTATTCTTACCTTATCGCATTCAATGTCGCAGATTTTTTTAAATGCTGGGCCTATAATATTTCTTGCCGCAAAAATGATAAACTGCGAGCGACGGTATCCTTTGCGGATTTGTTATCTCTTTTTATATTCATTCATTTTTTCTTCCAATTCGTAAACAAGCTCTGTCATTTTTAACCTCTGTTATTTTTCGAGATATTCTTTCAGTTTTTCATAATTCCTTTTCGCATCCTCAACACCAAGAAAATATAATTCTCCCAGCTTTTCCATATCGGGCTCAAGTCTGCCTATTGTCACAGGCTCTGAAGGGCTGATAACAAAAACTCTGCCCTCATCACGGAGTCTGTCAAGTCTGTCGCACTGTTCATTGTAATTCACATCGTTAAAGGGAAGAACCCTCGCAAATTCGGGATACTCTTTATATATAAAGTTTGCAATTTTAACCTGCTCCGGCTTTACTTCATCAGGTTTACGGAAAGAATCCTCTCTTGTTTTTATAACGATTATTTTTTCATAGCCTTCCTTTATCGCCCAGTCAAAAGGTATTTTACACACACAGCCACCGTCAAGACAGGGAGTGCCGTCAACAGGAACAGGCTTTGAAACCAAGGGGAGACTTGCCGAAGCTCTTATTGCCTGCAGAAAATCAGAACACTCATCGCGGTCAATATATTCTTCCTTGCCGGTGAGCAGATTGGTTGCAACGACAACGATACGCCTTTTTTTATCATACATTCTTTCTCTGTCAAGGGGCTCAATTTTTTCAAGATCGTTATAAAGAAAGTCAAAGCCGATTATACCGTCATTTTTCCTTATTGCCCCTAATCCTACATAATCGCTGTTGTGACGGAAACGCAGATTTGTACGGGCACTTCTGCCAATCTGTCCCGAAACATAATTTGCCGCATTTATTGCACCTGCCGACACACCGACGGTACAGCTCATATTTATACCCTGCGTCATCAGATAATCAAGAACGCCCTCGGTATATACGCCTCTGAATGCACCGCCTTCAAGCACCATGCACCCCTCAATTACATTTTCGGGAGCTGTGCCGCTTAATATGTTATCTATTCCCGAATATACCTTGTTTTTCATCATATTTATCCTTTCGCATATTTTTGGTCTTATTTACTGATATTAAAGTATGATGTTCAACAGTTTATCAACCGAAAATCAATTTTCGTTGACTTTCAGTTGAAGGACAATTGAATTTATAAATGTAAGATTGAACCAACGAAAAAAGAAAGGACGAAAAATATGATTAACTCTTTATCCCACTCACTTCAGCGAAAAGCTGTCGGAGCTCTTGTTGATATGGCAATGAGCAAAATAGGTAAAAACCGTGAAGAAGCACTTCTTAAAACAGTGGATATGGCAGAGCAGTTCTGGAACCAAATTTAAAAGTGCTTTTAAATTTTCTGTTAATAATATTGACAAATTGACTTATCTATTATATAATGTGGACAATATTTAAACTTTGGAACCAGCTGTCTGCAGAGGATGTTGGTTCCTTTTTTTTATGAAACGTATTACTATAATAAAAACTGACTGAAAAGGAGAATACTAAATGGAAATTCAACTTCAGGAGCTTATTGAGCAAATAAAAAAAGACGGTGTTGAAACAGCTGAAGCTCAAGCTACCGCAATACTCGAAACAGCCAAAGCAGAGGCAAAAAAAATTATTGCCGATGCAAACGCACAGGCAGATAAAATTTTGTTTGATGCAAAAAATAAAAATGAACGAACCGTAAAATCAGGTGAAGATGCAATCCGACAGGCAGGTCGTAATCTGCTTATATCCTTCAGAGAAAGTGTTGTGAAAGAGCTTAATGCGATTATAGGAGAAAACGTTTCATCGGTTTATTCTTCAGATGCACTGTCACAGCTTATTGTCAAAGCCGTTGAATGCTGGCTATCTAAGCCCGAAGCAACTGATATATCCGTAATTTTAAGCAGTGATGACCTTGCAAAGCTCGAAGACACTCTTTTGGAAGAGCTTAAAACAAAAATTCTCACCGGAGTTACGCTTAAAGCTAATGAAAATTTTGACGGAGGATTCCGGATTGCAGTAAACGGTGACGGAGCATATTATGATTATTCAAAAGAGGCTGTTACCGATATGTTGTCGAGTTATCTTAGTCCTAAGATAACTGCGTTATTGAAAGAGGCAGAATAATTATGGCGGAGTATTATCTGATATCTCAACTGCCTTCTCTGGATGGTTTAAGTGAAAACACACCGATGCCTGTTACCGAAAACCAATTTTTTGAGTTATGCAGCCGATTCTTGGGAAAAAAGGCTCTTGACGAACTTAACAGAATAACTCTCATTCCATCAAAAACTTACAAAAAATCTGCATCTGCTCTGATTGAAAAATGGAATGAAGGTGAACGTAATCTTCGCCTTGCATTAGCGAAGCTTCGTGCAGATAAAATGAACAAAAATTTTGATACAGTAACGCAGTCTTTCCCGGCAGGCCTTTTACAAGCGTTGCGCACTGCTATTGAAATTGAAAGTCCGATGGAGGCAGAAACGTTTCTCAACCGCTACCGTCTTGAGTTTTTGGAAACGCTGAGACCAATGGATTCTTTTTCGGAAGAATTTGTGTTCTATTATTGTCTTAAACTGAAGCTCCTGGAGCGCATTAGAAAATTTGATACACATAGCGGTGAGACCGCATACAGAAAGATCTATGACTCAATTATGAGTGAGGATAAAACGGAGGTTATACAATGACCGTAAGCAAAGGTAAAGTAGTAAGTATTAACGGCAACCTTGTATCAGTAAGGTTTGAAAATAATGTTTCGATGAATGAAATATGCTACGTTAATGTTGACAATATAAAACTCAAGAGTGAGGTTATACGCATACGAGGAAATATCGCTCAGATACAGGTTTATGAAATGACAGGCGGCATCAAGTGCGGAGATGAGGTTGATTTTACCGGAGAAATGCTTTCAGCACAGTTGGGTCCGGGGCTT
>JBGVPE010000017.1:0-19397 GCA_045126895.1 Acutalibacteraceae bacterium
ACTGCGCCAACAATTGTAGCAAAGTTGTCGTCGGCAAGAATCATATCTGCAACATTCTTTGTAACGTCTGTACCTGTGATACCCATACCAACGCCGATATCAGCACTCTTGATTGACGGAGCATCGTTAACACCGTCACCTGTCATGGCAGTAACATAACCCTTGTTTCTCCATGCATTAACAATTCTTGTTTTATGTTCAGGTTGAACTCGTGCATAAACATGAATGTTTTCAACGATTTTTTCAAATTCTTCATCTGTGTATTTGTCGATATCAACGCCCATCATAGCCTGTGAATCATCTTCAAGTATTCCAAGCTCTCTTGCGATTGCTTTTGCAGTGTTGATATGGTCACCTGTAATCATAATAGGTGTGATACCTGCACTGCGGCATTCTTTGATAGCGTCTTTAACTTCAGGTCTTACCGGGTCAATCATACCTGTAAGGCCGATGAAAATCATATCAAATTCAAGTGATGCTGAGTCATAAGCTTCAGGAGCAGTATCATGCATTTTGTATGCAACAGCAAAAACGCGAAGAGCTTTGTTACCCATTCTTGTGTTTTCTTCAGCAACCTTGGCTCTGATGTCATCATTCATTTCTACAATCTGACCGCCGACAACAGCGTGTGAGCATTTTTTAAGAATTTCATCAGGTGCACCTTTTGTATACTGTACAAATCTTTCACCTGCTGAGTGAACTGTACTCATCATCTTTCTGCCTGAGTCAAAAGGAACTTCGCCTACTCTTGGAGCAGCTTTGATAAGGTCTTCTTTTTCAAGACCGAGAGTTTTAGCGTAATTGATAAGAGCAACTTCGTCAGGCTCTCCTGTGCTTTTTCCGTCTGCCTCAACCTGAGCGTTTGTGCAAAGAGCCATGGCTGTTGCAAGCTTAAGCTCGTCTTCAGCGTAATGGTCAACAACTGTCATAACGTTCTGAGTGAGAGTACCTGTTTTATCTGAGCAGATAATCTGTGTGCAGCCAAGAGTTTCAACGGCAGTCATTTTTCTGATAATCGCATTTTTCTTTGACATATTTGTAACGCCCATAGAAAGAACGATTGTCATAACAGCAACAAGACCCTCAGGGATAGCAGCAACAGCGAGAGCTATAGCTGTGATGAATGACTCGAGAGCGATAGGGAAGAACTCTGCACCTTCACCGCCCATAAAGAATTTTGTAACAATGTTGAATGCAAAAATGAATACGCAAACACCGATAACAAGCTTTGTAAGAACTTTTGAAAGCTGTTCAAGCTTGATTTCGAGAGGGGTTTTACCCTCTTTTGCAAGGGTAATTGCATTGGCAATTTTACCCATCTCTGTATTCATACCTGTTGCGGTAACAACAGCTTTACCACGGCCGTAAACAAGTGTTGAACCCATATATGCCATGTTTTTACGGTCACCGAGAGGAACTTCCTCATCGTCTTTTTTGCTCATTAAAGCATTTACAAGTTTATTTACAGGTACACTTTCACCTGTGAGTGCGGCTTCTTCAATTTTCATACTGGCGCATTCAAAAATACGGCAGTCAGCCGGGATTGAATCACCTGCGCCAAGTAAGATAACGTCACCTACAACAAGGTCTTCACTCTTAACGGTTTCAACTTTTCCGTCACGAAGAGTTTTAGTTGTTGCGGCAGACATTTTCTGAAGAGCTTCAACTGCTTTTTCAGCTTTGCTTTCTTGCATAACACCAAGAATAGCGTTGATAAGAACAACCACAAGAATAATGATTGAATCGGTAGGAGTCTTCCAACCGCCGTGTTCAACCATTTCTGTTACAGCTGAAACAACAGCGGCAACAAGGAGGATAATTATCATAGGGTCTTTCATCTGATTAAAAAACCTTTTGATTAAAGAATCCTTTTTGGCTTCTGCAAGTTTGTTTTTGCCGTTTGCTTCAAGTCTTTTAGCAGCTTCCTGAGAAGAAAGGCCCTGCTCATTTGACTCAACCTCATTAAAAACGGCCTCAGTGGTTTCGAGATAATGCTTCATATTATACCTCTTTTCTGTTAATCTAAGAAAGAATATCAGAGCATTAAAAAAAGACTTTTACCGCCATCGCGATAAAAGTCTCACTCTTTAAGACGCAGGCGAGCCGAAGCTGTATTGACGCGATGCATCACATAATAATGCGAGTTACTCCCTCTTATGTTGATATCAATTATATCACGAAAGAAAAAATTTGTAAATAATTATTTGTAAATTTATTATTAACATATTGTTGAATTATATTATGATTATGAAATTTCTTTTTTCTTGAAATAAGTTGATTACTGTGATAAAATCTACTTAATCAATATTTAAAGGAGAATCGGTTTGAACAATTTAACTTTAAAGGCATACAAAGTTTCTAAAATTGATTTAAAAAACAAGCTGCCCGGTGCTACAAAGCTGGAGCTAAAAAATCAATATTCTCATAATGTAAAATATGGCAAGAACAATAATTGTGAAGGTATACTTACTGTTAAAGTAGCCGATAAAGAGCATAATGATAATTTTGGTATTTCTGTGACTGTTCAGGGTATTTTTCAGTATGAAGGTGAGCTTATACGTGAAAAAGTTCATGTAGATACTTTTAACGCGCTTTTCCCTTATGCAAGGGCGCTGATAACTACGCTGACTTCCAATGCAGGTATGCCGCCGATTATTATACCTCCCATCGACATAGAAAATCAGGAAATTTACAGAATAGAAATGAATCCGAATAATTTTAATAAGGAGTAAAATATGAAATACTTACCATTAGTTAATATCAAGCAAGGTACAAAATCTACTGTACGTTATTCAAACGGTAATACCTTGCCGTTAGTTCAGTTACCGTTTGCTATGTGCGGATTTTCGGCACAGACCCGTTATGACGGAGGGTGGTATTATCTCCCTGACGAAAGAAGCCTTGAGGGAATCCGCCTTACACATCAGCCGAGCCCCTGGATAAATGATTACGGAACATTCCTGTTCACTCCTCAGACTGACAGGGTTTATGACAATTTTAAAGATGCATGGTCAGGCTATAGACCTGAAGAGGCTGTTATGCGCCCTGACTATATGAAGGTACGCTTTTTGCGCTCAAAAACTGATTTTGAATTAACACCTTCTGTAAGAGGATGTAAAATCAGACTTACATATCCTGAAGGCAGAACACCGTATTTTTCAATTTTACCTGTTAAAGGTAATTACGGGTTTGAAATTGATTACGAGTTAAATGCTGTTAAAGGATGGACTGACTGCAAAAGCGGCGGAACAGCAGTTGATTTTAAAACATATATAATTGCTAAGTTTGACAGCCCTATTGATAAAGAGAATTCTTATTTCGGTAAGTCAGGCTGCGAAGGCAAAGAAGCTTGTGTGCATATTGCTTTTAAAGAAAAGGAAGTTAATGTTGATGTTTCATCATCATATATCAGCTTTGAACAAGCTCATGAAAATTTAAATCAGGATTGTCAAGGCAAAGATTTTGATGCTCTCAGAAGCGAGGCAGAGTCTTTGTGGGAAGAATATTTATCAAGAATTGAAATAGAAACTGATGATGAAAATCAGCTTAAAACATTCTATTCCTGTATGTACAGAACAGGCTTATTCCCTCATAAAGCTTATGAAATCGACAATAAAGGTAACAGGATTCACTATTGCCCGTCAGATGGCGCTGTCAGAGAAGGCGTTCGCTATACAGATAACGGATTCTGGGATACATACCGTTCAGAGTTCCCTCTTCTTGCACTTATCGGCAAAAAAGAATATGCAGAGATGCTTGAAGGCTTTATCGTTGACTATAAAGAGGGCGGATGGCTTCCCCGTTGGCCGTCAATAGGTGAAAGAGGCTGTATGCCGTCAACACTTCTTGATGCTGTTATTGCTGACGCTGCAATCAAGGGTATTATTGGCGGCGAATTGCTTGAAACTGCTCTTGAGGGTATGCTTAATCACGCTAATAACGATGCACCTGACGAAGATTACGGCAGAGAGGGTGCAAGTGAATATGTAAAATTAGGTTATGTACCTAAAGATAAATTCAATAATAACGTAAATCTCACTCTTGATGCAGCATACGGTGATTTCTGTATTGCTCAGGTTGCTAAGGTTCTTGGCAGAGATGATTTGATTGATGAGTATATGGCTCGTTCAAAGAATTACAAAAACCTCTTTGATACACAGACAGGATTTATGCGAGGTAAATATTCTGACGGAACATTCTCCGATTCATTTGACCCATATGATTGGGGCGGGGACTATACAGAGGGCAGCGCATGGCAAAGCTCATTTGCAGTACCTCACGATTTTGAAGGTCTTGCAGAGTTGTATGGTGGTAAAGATAAACTCATAGCAAAGCTTGATGAATTGTTTGCAGCAAAACCCGACTATAATATCGGTGGTTATAATGTAGAGATTCATGAAATGACAGAGATGGCAGCAGTTGATTTCGGTCAGTGTGCAATTTCAAATCAGCCGAGCTTCCATATACCTTATATTTATGCCGAATTAGGTGAAACCGAAAAAACAGAGTATTGGGTAAAACGCCTTTGCGAAGAAGCGTTCAGCTTTACAGATGACGGCTTCCCCGGTGATGAAGATAACGGTGCTACCGCATCATGGTATATTTTAAGCACATTGGGTATTTATGACATCTGCCCCGGCAAAAATAAATACATAAAAATCAGAAAGCTTGTTAAATCAGCAAAGATTCTCGGTAAAGAAATATAAAATTATCGCACAGTTCAATCTGAACTGTGCGACTTTTTTATTCTATTTCACTAAACATTATTTTAATAACCTTAGTTGAGTTCAACGGGATACCGGTATTGTTTGAATGATAATAAGAAACCAGGAAGTAATCTTCGCCCTCAATTAAGGCAGGGTAACAGAATCCGTTGTCAGGGTCATCCTCAAGTGCAAAGATTTTTGTGAATGTATTTCCGTCATCTTCACTGACTGCACATATCAGAGGTGTTCTTCCCCATGTTTTGTCATCGTTAAGGGTAGTGTATATAGGTATAGGGTTAAAAATTGCAATTGTATATCGGCCTGCTCTTTTCATAAGAAGAGGTGAATCAGGTGATGAGAAAAATCTGTTAGGTGACGGCTCACTCCAGGTGCAGCCGTTGTCATCTGAAAAGCACTCAAACTGAAAACCTAAATCAGTGCGGGAAAATGCACGTAATTTTCCGCTTTTGAGCTGATAAACACAGGTTTCCTGTAATCCTGTTTCACTTTTATCAGAGAACGGAATATCCTGACGCGTTGCAATTTCTTCCCATGTTTTTCCGTCATCGTCAGATGCAAATATGCATTTAACAGCGTGTTCGCCAATCTGCATAACACCGTCAATTTCTATTGAGTGATAATTGGCAGGCAAAATAATTCTTCCGTTTTCAAGAATTATTGCATGGTCATTTTCCAACACAAAATAACTTATATTATCATCTATAACAGCTTCAGGCATTGTGAATGTTTCACCTTCGTCAGTTGACCGTGAAAAGTATGGGATGCAGCTTTCATTCTCTTTTCTTAAAAAAACAATGCCAACATCACCGTTATTCATACGAAGCAGTGTAGGTGCCATATAATTTTTGGATTTTTCGTCGTGCTCAAATAAAATTTTGCTTTCAACCCAGGTTTCACCCTCGTCATAAGTGGTAAGTGATGCAATATCGGCTGAATCAGCGTCATCCCAGCTTTTTCCCGAAAATCTTGAATACGCAAATAAAATTGCTCCGTTTTTTAGTCTTAAAAAAGTTCCCTCACCGTTACGGGGATTGTTTTCACCTGTGTTTAAAAATAAAACTTCTCTTCCGATTTTTTTCATAAATATCACCCTGATTATTTTATAATATGACGGATGATTTGTAAATAGCGAAATTCACCCGGATACATATAATAATTAAGGTGAATGTATTATGAAAAGAAGAATTATAGCGGTGATTTCAGGCATTATCGTGATCTTGATTTTAAGTCTGGTTTTCATTGAATTTCGTATCAAAGAAGTCAGAGGGGAATTATCAGAGTTTACTGCGCGTAATGCAGCTGCAAGTGCTATTCTCAACGGTGTTGAAGAAACCATACATAATGCGAATTATTATTATTCTGATCTGGTGGATATAGTGCGCGATGAAGAGGGGAATATCAAATCACTTGTTACTGACACTGCAAGGCTTAATACTGTTTCAAATGCAGCAAACAGAAGTGTGGATACCCGTATAAATGAGATAAAAACATATCCGGTGAGTGTTCCCGTAACCTCTATTTTAGGTGGTGAACTTCTATCCGGAATTGGTCCTGGGGTAACCTTTTATGTTACCCTTACGGGTACAGCATCAACAAGCTTTGATAATGTATTTGATTCGGCAGGTGTCAATCAGACGCGTCATCAGATAATGCTGAAAGTAACAGTGAAAGCCTATGTTATTTTCGGAGCCTCGGTTACCAAACACACCGTTTCAACAAATGTTTGTATAGCAGAGAATATAATTGTCGGCATAACACCTGATGCAATAGCTCAAATGACAAATTAATATTGTATTTTTAATTGAATTTTGATATAATATAATCATCCGATTTTGTGAGGTAGATTATATGGCAGAGTTTGAAATTTGCAAAAAAAGAGCCGAAGAATTAAGAGATACTCTCAATTACCACAGCTATAAATATTATGTTGAAGATTCGCCTGAAATTGAAGACTTTGAATATGATAAAATGCTTCGTGAACTTGAAATTATTGAAGAAAATTTCCCGGAGCTTTCAACCCCTGATTCACCTACAAGGCGTGTAGGCGGAAAGGCGGACGGTCAGTTTGAGCCTGTCAGTCACACTGTTCCTATGGAAAGCTTACAGGATGCATTCAGCTTTGATGAGCTTCGTGATTTTGATAAACGAGTCAGGTCTGTGTACCCGGATGCAGTTTATGTTGTTGAGCCCAAAATAGACGGACTTTCTGTTTCATTAGAATATGAAAACGGTGTATTCAAAAGAGGCTCTACACGAGGGGACGGAGTAGTTGGTGAAGATGTGTCAGCCAATCTCTGTACAATAGGCTCAATTCCTTTAAGATTAAAAAAAGACTTACCCTATATCGAAGTCAGGGGTGAGGTCTATATGCCGCGAAACACATTTGTCAAAATTGTTGAGAAGCAGGAGCTTAACGGTGAAACTCCTTTTAAAAATCCCCGTAATGCAGCTGCGGGTTCGTTAAGACAAAAGAATCCTAAAATAACGGCAGAGCGTAAGCTTGATATATTTGTATTTAACGTTCAGCAGATAGAGGGTAAAGAACTTTCAACCCACAAAGATTCACTTGACTATCTTAAAGAAACCGGCTTTAAAACTGTTCCTGAATATACAAGATGTAACACTATAGAGCAGGCTATTGAGCAGATTGAAAAAATCGGCAATAACCGAGGCAATCTTCCCTTTGATATTGACGGTGCTGTTATTAAGGTGGATAATTTTTCACAAAGAACGGCTATCGGCAGTACTTCGAAATTCCCTAAATGGGCAATTGCTTTTAAATATCCGCCTGAAGAGAAAGAGACAAAGCTTCTTGATATTGAAATCAATGTGGGCAGAACAGGTGTTTTGACACCTACTGCTGTATTAAGTCCTGTTTTACTTGCAGGTACAACCGTATCAAGAGCAACCCTTCATAATGAAGATTTTATAAAAGAAAAGGGGATCAGCATAGGCGATACCGTAATTGTCAGAAAAGCAGGGGATATTATTCCCGAAGTTTTGTCTGTATGTAAGCATGATGAAGATGCAGATTATTATGAAATGCCCAAAATTTGTCCCTCATGCGGCTCACCCGTTTTCCGTGAAGAAGGGGAGGCTGCTATCCGTTGCCTTAATACAAAGTGCCCTGCTCAGCTTTTAAGAAATCTGATTCATTTCTGTTCAAGAGATGCTATGGATATTGAAGGTCTTGGTGAATCTGTTTCTGAATTACTTGTTGACAATAATTTGGTCAGAACCCCTGCAGATATTTATACCCTAAAGGCTGAAGATATTGAACAGCTCGACAGAATGGGGGCATTATCTGCAAATAATCTTATCAACGCTATAAATAAGTCAAAGGAGAATGACGTTTCAAAGCTGATTTTTGCTTTAGGTATACGTCATATCGGTCAGAAAGCTGCTAAACTTCTTGCAGCTCGTTTCGGTACTTTGCCTGAATTGATAAAAGCAAGTGAATCCGATATACTTGCGATTGACGGATTCGGTGAAATAATGGCTAAAAGCGTGACTGATTATTTTAATACCGAAGAAAATCGTGAGCTTATCGATAAGCTTATGGCATTCGGATTAAATATGAAATACCTTCAGCAGACAGAGGATTCCCGTTTTTCGGGTATGACTTTTGTGCTGACCGGTACACTTTCACTTTTTACCCGTAATGAAGCATCAGAAATTATAGAATCATTTGGCGGTAAAACGGCATCGTCTGTTTCAAAAAAAACAACCTATGTTTTAGCAGGTGAGGCTGCAGGCAGCAAATTGAAGAAAGCAAATGATTTAGGTGTCAGGGTTATAAGTGAAGAAGAGTTCAATGCGATGATATCTTAAAAAGCAGTTTTTACTGTAGTTTTGAGGTTGATATATTTTAGTTTGGCAATAAATTGATTTATTTTAATCTCTTGATAGAACTTTATTAACTCTTTTAAGTAATTTGATTGACATATTTTTATTTATGATTTAATATACACCTATCATTTATTGATAGATTTTAAGGAGGACAACGAAATGTTCAAAAAAATTCTTTGCGTTCTCATGGCTGTAGCTATGGTAGCTTGCCTTTTCAGTGCTTGCGGTGATAACAGCAACAGCGGCAAGACAGACGCAACAACATTCAAAATCGGTTCAATCGGCCCAACAACAGGTGGTGCTGCAATCTACGGTCAGGCAGTTATGAATGCTGCTCAGCTCGCAGTTGATGAAATCAACGCTGCAGGCGGTATCAACGGCTACAAAGTTGAATTCAAACCTGCTGACGACGAACACGATGCAGTAAAATCAGTTAATGCTTACAACGACCTTAAAGACTGGGGTATGCAGATTCTTATGGGTACTGTTACAAGTGCACCTTGTATCGCAGTAGTTGAAGAAACTCATAACGACAACATGTTCATGCTTACACCATCAGGTTCAGCTGTTGATTGTATCAAATATGACAACGCTTTCCGCGTTTGTTTCTCAGACCCTAACCAGGGTGTAGCTTCAGCTGCTTATATCGCATCTCAGAAGCTTGGTACAAAAGTTGCTGTTATCTATGACAGCTCAGACGCATACTCAACAGGTATCTATGAAAAATTCATTGCAGAAGCAAAAGTAAAGAACCTCAACGTAGTTTCACAGGCTGCTTTCACAGCAGACAGCAAAACTGACTTCAAAGTTCAGCTTCAGCAGGCTAAGAGTGCAGGCGCAGACCTCCTCTTCCTTCCTATCTATTATCAGGAAGCATCACTTATTCTTGCTCAGGCAGATCAGATGGGTTACAAACCTGCAGTGTTCGGTGTTGACGGTATGGACGGTATCCTTACTCTCGAAAACTTCAACACAAAACTTGCAGAAGGCGTAATGCTTCTTACTCCTTTCGCAGCTGACGCTCAGGATGACCTTACAAAGAAATTTGTATCAGCTTACCAGGCAAAATACAATGAAGTTCCTAACCAGTTTGCAGCTGACGCTTATGACGGAATTTACATCATCAAAGCAGCTATCGAAAAAGCAAACGCAACACCTGACATGTCTGTTTCTGATTTGTGCAACGCAATCAAAGGCGTTATGACACAGATTACATTTGACGGTGTTACAGGTCTTCAGATGACTTGGGGCGCTGACGGTGAGCCAAACAAAGCACCTAAAGGTATGGTTATCAAAAACGGTGCATACGTTGCTATGTAATCAATAGGTTTTAGTATTTGAACAAAGCCGTTCGAAAGAGCGGCTTTTGTTTTGGTTTACTGAAAAATTTTCAGGAGGTTTAATTTTGGAGTTTTTATCATTTTTAATCAGTGGTTTAAGCCTCGGCAGTATATATGCTATCATAGCTCTGGGTTATACAATGGTTTACGGTATTGCTAAGATGCTCAACTTTGCACATGGTGATGTTATTATGGTTGGCGGATTTATTATTTTCACTGCCGTAAGTACAGCCGGTTTACCCGTATGGCTTGGTATGTTGATTGCTATTGTAGGATGTACCATTTTAGGTATAACTATTGAACGATTGGCATACAGACCCCTCAGAGGTGCAACACCTCTTGCTGTTTTAATTACTGCTATCGGTGTCAGCTATCTTTTACAGAATCTTGCACTTCTTATTTTTGGCGCTGCGCCAAAAGCCTTTACATCAGTAGTTACACTTGGTGCAATTTCTTTTGCAGGCGGTGAACTTACTGTTACAGGTGAGTCAATTGTTACAATTGCAACCTGTGTAGTTATTATGATTGTCCTTACCTTATTTGTAAATAAAACTAAACCCGGCAGAGCTATGCACGCTGTTTCTGAAGACAGGGGAGCAGCTCAGCTTATGGGTGTTAATGTAAATGCGACTATCGCGTTGACTTTTGCAATCGGTTCAGCTCTTGCAGCTATTGCAGGCGCTCTCCTTTGCTCAGCATATCCGACTCTTACACCTTACACAGGTGCTATGCCCGGTATCAAAGCATTCGTTGCAGCTGTTTTCGGCGGTATCGGTTCAATCCCCGGCGCTATGATCGGTGGAGTTCTTTTAGGTCTTATCGAATCATTGAGCAGAGCATACATTTCATCAGAAATGGCAGATGCTATCGTATTTCTTACCCTTATTATTGTTCTTGTTGTTAAACCGACAGGTATTTTCGGTAAGAAAGTTCACGAAAAAGTATAAGGAGGTGCTTTTATGAAACAGGGTACAAGATTAGGCAATATGAAAAAAAGCACCAAAAATAATACTATAACATACCTTATGCTTTTAGTTGTGTTCATTGTTGTTCAGATTTTTACGGCAACTGACAGTATGACTAACCTTATCAAAGGTCTTTTAGTGCCATCATGTATTTATATCATTATGGCAGTTTCATTGAACCTCACCGTTGGTGTTTTAGGTGAGCTCAGCCTTGGCCACGCAGGCTTTATGTGTGTGGGTGCATTCGCGAGCTCTTTCTTCTCTGTCGCAGTCAGAGATGTAATTACTTCAGAGTTTATCCGTTTCCCGATTGCCATTATTATCGGTGGTGTAGTGGCAGCTGTTTTCGGTGTTATTGTTGGTATTCCCGTTTTGCGTTTAAGAGGTGACTACCTTGCAATTGTTACACTTGCATTTGGTGAAATTATCAAAAACCTTGTTAATATTCTCTATGTAGGTGAAGACTCAAAAGGCTACCATATCTCATTTAACGGCACTAGTGACTTAGGTCTTGAGCCTGACGGCACAGTTATTGTCAAAGGTGCTTTAGGTATAACAGGTACTCCTCGTGATTCAACATTTTTGGTTGCATTTATTCTTGTTGTTATTACAGTTTTTGTTGTTCTTAACATGATTGATTCACGTCACGGACGTGCTATTATGTCAATCCGTGATAACAGAATTGCTGCAGAATCAATCGGTATCAATGTTACAAAATATAAGCTTATTGCTTTTGTTGTATCAGCATTTTTTGCAGGTATAGCAGGTGTGCTTTATTCACATAACATCTCTTCACTTACCGCAAATACCAACAACTTCGGCTACAATATGTCAATTATGATTCTTGTATATGTTGTTTTGGGCGGTATCGGCAATATCAGAGGTTCAATTATTGCAGCCGTTATTCTCACTGTGCTTCCTGAGTTGCTTCGTGAATTCAGCGACTATCGTATGCTTGTTTATTCATTAGTTCTTATTTTTATGATGCTCTTCAGCTCAAGCCCTGCTATGGTTACTTTCAGAGAAAAGCTCAGCCTTAAGGGTAAAAAGGGCAAAAAATCAAAGGAGGTCGTGTAAATGTCACTCCTTGAAGTTAAAGATTTATCAATTCAGTTCGGCGGACTTAAAGCTGTTGACAATTTCAATTTAAAAATAGAAAAAAATCAGCTTTACGGTCTTATCGGCCCTAACGGTGCAGGTAAAACAACTGTATTTAATCTTCTTACAGGTGTTTATAAGCCTACATCAGGTGTGGCTCTTCTTGACGGAGTAGAGATCAGCGGCAAAAAAACTGCTGATGTTAATAAAATGGGTATTGCAAGAACTTTCCAGAATATCAGACTTTTTAATAATCTTACAGTTCTTGATAATGTTAAAACAGGTCTTCATAATCAGACCAAATACCCGTTGTTTACTGCTGTTTTAAAGCTTCCGGGCTACTTTAAAAAAGAAGCTCAGATGAACAAAAAGGCAATGGAACTTTTAAAAGTTTTTGACCTTGATAAAGAAGCTGATTACCTTGCATGCAATCTCCCTTACGGTAAGCAGAGAAAGTTAGAAATCGCAAGAGCACTTGCAACTAATCCGAAACTTTTGCTTCTTGACGAGCCTGCAGCAGGTATGAATCCTAACGAAACACAGGAACTTATGGATACAATTCGCTTTGTTCGTGATAATTTCGATATGACAATTCTTCTTATTGAGCACGATATGCGACTTGTTTCAGGTATCTGTGAAGAAATTACAGTTCTTAACTTTGGTCAGGTTCTTGCGTCAGGTGAAACTTCAGAGGTTCTTAAAAATCCTGAAGTTATTACTGCATATCTTGGTGAATGAGGAGGAAATACAATGGCATTACTTGAAGTTAAAGACCTTGAAGTGCATTATGGCGTCATCAAGGCTATAAAAGGTATTTCTTTTGAAGTTAATCAAGGTGAAGTTATAGCTCTTATCGGTGCAAACGGCGCCGGTAAAACAACTACTCTTCATACAGTTACCGGTTTGATACAGCCTTCTCACGGTCATATTATTTTTGACGGTAAAGATATTACAAAGACTCCTGCTCATAAAATTGTATCTATGGGCATGGCTCATGTTCCGGAAGGCCGCCGTATATTCCAGCAGCTTACAGTTCTTGAAAACCTTAAGCTTGGTGCATATACAAGAAAAGACAAAAATCTTATCAATGCAACTCTTAAGATGGTATATGAAAGATTCCCTCGCCTTGAAGAAAGAAAAGACCAGATTGCAGGTACTCTTTCAGGCGGTGAGCAGCAGATGCTTGCGATGGGCCGTGCTTTGATGAGCAATCCGAGAATTATCCTTATGGACGAGCCGTCTATGGGTCTTTCACCGCTTTATGTATCTGAGATTTTTGATATTATCAGAGTTATCAGCGAAGGCGGTACAACCGTTCTTCTCGTTGAGCAGAATGCTCAGAAAGCACTTTCAATTGCTGACAGAGCCTATGTTCTTGAAACAGGTAACATTTCATTAAGCGGTAAGGCAGATGACCTTATCAACGATGAATCAGTAAGAAAAGCGTACCTTGGTGCGTAATTTTAAAGCAGGTATCCGATACCTGCTTTATTTATAGGTGATAATTATGTTTAAATCTGTATTGTTAACTTCTATGGCAAAGGTTTTGCCTGATACCGACATATCAACTCTTTACTCTGCAGATACTTTCTCCGGTTTAAAAGGTGAGAAAGTATGCTTTCAGATTTCTGTATGTTGTGATGAAGATAAAACTGTAAAGTTCAATATCAATGACAAGTCTGATCTGAAGGTTTACCTTGTGGATTATACTCCGGCTACTCTTGCTGTTCACGAGGATGCGGATGATTATTATATTTCAAAAGAGTCAGGTTTGTATCCTGACGTTCTTAAAGAAATGAATGATTGCACTATTGAATTAAATGCTGATAAACCTGCAACATTGTTTTTTGAGTATTCAGCAACATATGCAGTTGAAAAGGACATAACAGTTACTTTTTCACAGAATAATGAAACCCTTTCTGATTTAACTGCAAAAATAGTGATAGCAGATTGCCAATTACCTGAACAGGATATTATCTGCACACATTGGTTTCACACAGATTGCCTTTGTGATTGGTACGGCTTTTTGCCGTTTTCAGATGAATATTGGCTAACTGTTGAGAACTATGCAAAAAATGCAGTTGAACACGGTATAAATTCACTCCTTGTTCCGCTTTTTACACCTGCACTTGATACCGAAATAGGTACAGAGAGAATGACTGTTCAGCTGGTTGATGTTAATGTTGACAGTGACGGCAACTATTCCTTTAGTTTTGATAATCTTATTAAATGGATTTCACTTTTCAAAAAATGCGGTATAAAAGGGTTTGAATTTTCCCACTTCTTCACTCAGTGGGGAGCGTTGCATGCGCCTAAAATAATGGCAACCGTAAACGGTGAATATAAAAGAATTTTCGGTTGGGAAACTGATTCAACAGGTGAAGAATATGTGAGATTTTTAACCGCTTTTTCATCTGCAGTTAAACCTGTTCTTAAAGAATGCGATATCGAAAATTGCTCCTATTTTCATGTTTCGGATGAGCCGAATGATGAGCAGATTGAACAATATAAAAAATGCAGCGATATTGTTACAAAGCTTTTTGGTGAATACAAAATTATTGATGCTCTTTCAAGCTTTGAGTTTTATAAAAGAGGCATAGTTAAAAATCCGGTAGTTTGTATTCATGATGCCGAACCTTTTTTAGATGTAGTTGATAATTTATGGGTGTACTACTGCTGCTGGCCGGTAAACAACTATTACACTAACAGATTTTTTGCAATGCCTTCTCAAAGAACAAGAATTCTCGGTATGCAAATGTATAAATACAATATGAAGGGATTCTTGCATTGGGGATATAATTTCTGGTATTCTCAGCTTTCAAAAGAAAAAGTCAATCCTTATCAGGTAAGTGACGGAGGTAATGCTTTCACAGCCGGAGATCCTTTTGTTGTTTATCCGGGTGAAAATTATATGCCTGTCAATTCATTAAGATTAAAGATTTTCCGTGATGCTTTTCAGGATATTAGTGCATTAAATGCTTTAGAGTCCCTTGTAGGCAGAGAAAAGGTAATGTATATTCTTGAAAAAGAAGGGGAGCTTACTTTAAATAAATATCCTCGCAGCGAACAATGGCATTTTGAAAAACGTCATGAAATCAATATGGCAATCAAAGAAATTACAGGTTGACAAAAACTTAACAAAGTGATACTATAACTATACTGACTCTTGGTTTTAACTCGGAGGAAGTTTGTAAATTCATCTGACACCAAAATTTATTGCGGTGAAAGTGCATGATAGTTACTGTATAACTGCACCTTTCATTGCAAAGGTGCAGTTTTTTATTGGAGGAAGTATGGAAACAAGAGTTGCAGTAATTTCAATTATTATTGAAGAATTTAAAAAAGCAGAAGAAGTCAACCGTATTCTGCACGAAAACGGTGATTTTGTCATTGGCAGAATGGGCATCCCTTACCGTGAAAAGGGGATAAACATTATTAGTGTTGCTGTTGATGCACCTATGAATGTTATCAATAATATTTCAGGTAAAATCGGTAAAATCAGCGGTGTAAGTGCAAAAACCGCTTATTCTGCATCTAAATAAGGAGGAGTAATATGTATAATCCAAAATCATTAAAAGCTGAAGAGTTTATTTCTCATGAAGAAGTTCTTGATACACTTGAATATGCTGAAAAAAATAAAGATAATATAGAACTTATCGATTCAATTATTGAAAAAGCTAAATTAAGAAAAGGCTTGAATCACCGTGAAGCATCTGTACTTTTAGCATGTGAAATACCTGAAAAGATTCAGGAATTATATGACCTTGCACAGCAGATTAAAAAAGATTTTTACGGTAACAGAATCGTTATGTTTGCACCGTTGTATTTATCCAATTACTGTGTGAACGGTTGCGTGTATTGTCCTTATCATTTCAAAAATAAAAATATCGCCCGCAAAAAGCTCACTCAGGAAGAAATTGTTAAAGAAGTTACCGCTTTGCAGGATATGGGTCACAAAAGACTTGCTATTGAATCAGGCGAGGACCCTGTAAACAATCCTATTGAGTATATCCTTGAAAGCATCAAAACCATTTACTCTATAAAACATAAAAACGGCGCAATTCGCAGAGTTAATGTTAATATTGCAGCAACCACTGTTGAAAATTACCGTAAGCTTAAAGAAGCAGGAATCGGCACATATATTCTTTTTCAGGAAACTTATCATAAAGAAAGCTATGAAAAGCTTCATCCTACAGGACCTAAACACAATTACGCCTACCATACAGAAGCTATGGACAGAGCAATGCAGGGCGGTATCGATGACGTAGGTCTTGGTGTATTGTTTGGTCTTGAACTCTACAAATACGAATTTGCGGCATTATTGATGCACGCTGAACACCTTGAAGCTGCTTTCGGTGTAGGACCCCATACAATCAGTGTACCAAGAATAAAACGTGCTGATGATATTGACCCTGATGTGTTTGATAATGGTATTGACGACGAAACTTTTGCTAAAATCTGCGCATTGATCAGAGTTTGTGTGCCGTATACAGGTATGATTATTTCAACACGTGAAAGCCAGGTTGTTCGTGAAAAAGTTATTCGTCTCGGCGTATCCCAAATCAGTGGTGCTTCAAGAACATCGGTAGGCGGTTATTGTGAAGAAATCAGACCTACGGATTCAGAGCAGTTTGATGTTTCTGATCAAAGAACTCTTGATGAAGTAGTACGTTGGCTTATGGAAATGGGCTATATTCCGTCTTTCTGCACTGCTTGCTACAGAGAAGGCAGAACAGGTGACAGGTTTATGACTCTTTTAAAAAGCGGTCAGATTCAGAATTGTTGTCATCCTAATGCTCTTATGACGCTTAAAGAATATCTTATGGACTACGCTTCTGAAGAAACAAAAGCAATCGGTGAAAAGCTTATTCAGGCAGAACTTGAAAATATCCCTAAAGAAAAAGTCAAAGAAATTGCTGCTGATCACCTTAAAAAGATTGAAGAAGGCATAAGAGATTTTCGTTTTTAACAGGAGTATGTTATGAGTCTTAATAATACACCGTCTGCTAACCGTATTCATATCGGTTTTTTCGGTAAAAGGAATGCAGGTAAGTCAAGTCTGGTTAATGCTGTCACTGACCAGGAGATAGCCGTAGTTTCAGATATAAAAGGAACTACTACAGACCCCGTTTATAAATCAATGGAGCTTTTACCCTTAGGTCCTGTTATGATTATTGATACACCGGGTTACGATGATGAGGGTGACCTGGGTGAACTCCGTGTGAAGAAAACAAAACAGATTCTTAATAAAACAGATATTGCTGTTCTTGTTGTCGATTCAACTCAGGGTGTTGATAAAACAGATCAGACATTAATTGACATTTTTAAATCAAAAGAAATTCCTTTTGTAATTGTTTATAATAAATGCGATTTAAAAGAGTCTGTTGGTTTAAAAGATAATGAGATTTCTGTATCTGCAACATCAAAAAAGAATATAAATGCTCTTAAAGAGCTTATTGGTTCACTTTATAAAACAGATAGAGAAAGCCGCAGAATTATCGGTGATAAATTAAATGATAATGATATAATTGTTCTTGTAACACCTGTTGATGAATCTGCACCTAAAGGCAGATTGATTCTTCCGCAGCAACAGACAATTCGTGATATTTTAGATGCTGATGCAGTTTCTGTTGTTACCAAAGAAACTCAGCTTGCTCATACGCTTGAAGCTTTGGGGAATAATGTGGCTATGGTGATAACTGACAGTCAGGCTTTTAAAGAAGTTGCAGATATTGTACCTGCAGACATTCCACTGACTTCTTTCTCTATTTTAATGGCAAGGTATAAAGGCTTTCTTGATGAGGCTGTCAAAGGGGCATCTTCAATCAAAAATCTTAATGACGGTGATACTGTACTTATATCAGAAGGTTGCACACATCACAGGCAATGTAACGATATAGGTACTGTAAAACTGCCGGGCTTGATCAAGAAATTTACCGGTAAAAATATAAACATTGAAACATCATCAGGTATAGAGTTCCCTGAAAATTTATCAAAATTCAAACTTGTTGTTCATTGTGGGGGCTGTATGATCAATGAACGTGAAATGGTTTACCGAATGAAAACTGCAGCTGATAACGGTGTGCCAATGACAAATTACGGTACGGCAATTGCGTATATGAACGGCATTTTAAAACGCAGCGTTCAGATATTCCCGCATCTTTACAATTCTTTATAAACAAAAAACACATCTGCTATGGTTATCATAACAGATGTGTTCTGCTTTATTATAAGGTTGAAAGGTCGTAGGGAGTTTTTTGGTAAACAAAGTAATTCAACCAATTGGAGAAGAGGATGTTTGCAGTACTTCTCCATGTGATTACCGGTGTTTTTGTCGGGTCATCATCAGGGAAGTAATTATACGGAACTTTAATGTTAAGACCTTTGGATTTATCTCTGAAATATTCTTTAAAAAGAGTATCCCTGTCATATTCGGAATGACCGGTAGCAAAAAAGTTTCTGCAATCCATATCTGATACAAGATGAACACCTGACATATCAGAGTAGGTAAGAACCTGCAGGTCTTTAACAAGGGCGATATCCCGCATTTTAATTTCTGTATGTCTTGAGTGAGGAACATAAAATGTTTCATCAAGACCCCTTAACAGAGGATGAAAATTATCAAGAGACCTGTGGGGGAAAACGCCGAAAACTTTTTCTTCAAGAGGATACTTAGGTATACCGTAATGATAATAAAGTCCTGCTTGCGCGCCCCAGCAAATATGGAATGTTGAGTATACATTGGTTTTGCTCCACTCAAAGATTTCACAAAGCTCATCCCAATAATCAACTTCTTCAAAGTCTATTTGCTCAACCGGTGCCCCGGTGATAACCATTCCGTCAAATTTCTTATCTTTAATATCTTCAAAGTAGCTGTAAAACTTAAGCATATGCTCCTGAGAAGTGTTTTTCGAAACGTGTGAAGCCATCTGCAGCAAAGTGATATCAACCTGAAGAGGGGAGTTACTCAGCAGTCTGAGCAGCTGTGTTTCAGTTTCTATCTTAGTCGGCATAAGGTTCAGTATAACAATATTAAGCGGTCGTATATCCTGAGTGTTAGCTCTTTCTTCTGTCATTATAAAGACATTTTCTTCTTCAAGAGCCTTATTTGCAGGCAATCTGCCGTCAATTTTAATTGGCATATTATCACCTCCGTGAATACTATAACAATATAGAATTTTACTATATCATATAGCCTTTGTCAAGCAAGTCAAATCATGATAAAAAATAGTTTAAAAAAATTTAAAAAAATTTCAAAAAAATGCTTGACATTTTAAAAAAGGTGTGGTAAGATAGCAAAGCTGTCGCGAGGACAGCGTATGCACCTTGAAAATTAAACAACGATGAAACAAGAAAACCCTGAGATTTCAGAAGAGTAATCATGTATTGAAAGATATATGACGTACAGTAGTTTTCGG
>JBGVPE010000018.1:0-4521 GCA_045126895.1 Acutalibacteraceae bacterium
TTCATCAACGATTTCGGGAAAATCGCTGTAAAGTTCAGGAAAAGAAGTGTGAAACTTCAATGCCTTGTTTGTTACTGCTTCATAAGGTAAACTGCACCAAGCACATAAAAACTCTCTTGCCTTATCAATTCTTTCGTATGGGTCATCGGTGCGAAGTGTACCATCAGCGTTATGAAAAAGATAACCTCTTGCAAGAAAGGTAAATATACGGTTGAAGCCCTTGTTCTGCTTAATCATTCTTACTGTAAATCTGCCTATAAAAGCAGTTGATTGTTTACTCTCCGCGAGGAAAACGGGAGTGTCTGTATATGCCTTGAATTCAAGCCATTCGTTAGTCAATTTTATCCCCCTTCCTTGCAAATCTTGTGATGTGCCTGTAATAAGCATCATAAAGAAAATCACGCTTACCGAGTGCAACAATGTACTTTACCGAAGCATTGAAGGAAATAACATGAGTTTCTATTATCCTTGCAGCTTCTCTTGAAACCGTTTCACGGTAATTGCCTACGGGATTTCTGAGATACGCTTTTACCATCAAAGTCAGCTCCTCGGAATCGTTGGGATACTGCATAGCCGAGGCATTTGCAGATATATTGTAGTTCCGTGTTTCGGTAATAATATCAGGCAACAATTTGTACCCGCCGAAACGGAAATCAGCAAAGATGTCATAATACTCTCTGTACTCTGCTTCGGGCAGATGCTTTATGAGAAAGGCGTATCTTTCATCCTCTTTCATAAAGTGCCAATTTTCATTTCTGACCGCAAAATATATCTCATTTACTCTTTCTTCGGGCAGATTAATGAATACTGCAGCAAGCTCGTCAGCTTCATAATTGTTTTCCTTGTTCTGCATATATAGAATACGGTTAATGTCGTTGTGCTTTGCTTTTATCTTGCTTGCGGCTTTTCGTCTTGTACGTATTCTTTTAAGACAGGTTTCGTAATCCGCTATTACTCTGCCTACATAATCAAGAATCTTCGGGTCAAGCTTCTTTTCCCAACCGGGCTTTGCAAAGGTGAAGAGCTCACTTGCATCTGCCTGATGACAATCTGCCCTTGGTGTATTCTTTTTCAGCTCTCTTGCAAAATACGGGAGCTTTTCAAGGTTAGAGCTGACCTCATCCCAATTCTGACCGTCAAAGAATTTCTTGAAGCGTTCATCAAAGGTAGGCTCGTACCAACGGTGTTTGCCTTCTGCCTTTTCAATAAGAGCCTTGTATTTAAGGAAGGATGTTCTTTCTGCTTTGTTGGTTTCAAGATATTCTGTCAAATAGGGCTTTATACCGCTTTTAGCTGAGTCTATCTCAAGACCTGTTAATATTTCAAGAACTTCCGTTTCCTTGCGGTACTGCTCCTTCTTTTCATCATCTGTGTTTTCATCATAAGCGATTATACTTCTGTCAAGTGCTGCATTTGAAATCTGACCGACACGGGATGAAAATGTGTTTCGTATTGTTTCAAAGCGTTTGTACCAATCATTAGCATCTGCGATAATCGGCTTTGCGGAGGGTATGCTTAAAAGAGGAAGATTACCGCCGAGTGATAAATCACCCTCACTGTAGTTATTTGCAATACAAGATGTGAGCTTCGGCTCAGCAACTGTTTTAATCATATCACCGTCAAAGTCTGCACCGCCAAGTCTTTCGGCAAGGAGTGAAACAGAGTTTACCATAATTACATCCGTAAGACCTGAAAGATACTTTTCTCTGTAAGTTCCTATCTTCTTCAACGGCTTTACAAGTGCTTCTTCATTTCTTGCAATGTGAGGATTGCGAAGAAGAGCATAGATATTCTGATCTGAATATACTGCACCGGGAGCATAAAACTCATTCGTATCAAGAAATTCATTTCTCATATCTGCGTAAATATCAGGTCTTCCGCCGTTATCTTTGATAATTTCATAGAATAATTCCATAATATCAGCCGCAAAGAAACGATTGTCACCGTCAACAAGTAAGCGACCTATGGAGTAATCTTTAAGCAGACTTTCTGCGGCATCGTCAAGCTGACGGACAAAATACGGCTCATTGATGAACTTTGGATTTCTTTTCAACAGTTCTGCAAGATGATAGCTGCGGCTTTTTCTGCCGAAGGACCATTCATCAGCCTTATCGGTAAAATACCTTATACGGGCATCTGTATCACTGCGAAGCTCATAATATCTCTGCTCTGTCGGCTTGGTAAGCCACATTCTTTCATCCTCAGAGGGAGAATGCTCCCAACCCAAAGGCAAATCACCGGGTCTGAATTCAGATGAAAGCATTTTTACAGTATTGAGGAACTGATAGTTAAGCTCGGTTGTATCTTCAGCTTCGGTTTTGCTCACATTTGTGATGTATATGGTGTGCTCATAAGCACGGCAGAGCTGTACATAAGTACGCCAGGAAATATTATACTGCTTAAGCCACTTGTAACCTTTGAACTGACTTTCGGTGAGTATCATACAAAGGCTGTCAACTCTATGCTTTCTTCCCCATATATCGGTTATTGCTTCAACACCTGCTTCATTGAAGAGAGATTTGAAATCTGTCTTATGTACCATACCCTTTATATACGGCATACGAATCTGAAAAGAAGTATGTTCTTTTTTGCTGCCTATTTTACTGTCAAGCTCACGGGCAAATTCAGGTGAAATCAGTCCCATACCGTCAAAGCGTGTAGTTTCAATATCACCTGTACATTCTGTTCTTTCATATTTTCTTATACTGCCTTCACCTGTAACGTCAGTAACAGTTACATAAGAAACATCTTTTGTAATATGCTTCGGGTTAGGCACAATAGCAACATTTTCAAGAAAGAACTTATCATCAGGCTCAACTCTGATACCTGATGAAAACAGAAGACCGTTATATGCATAGAGCTTTGACAGCTCACAGATATTAATTTTTAAGTTAAGGGTTATTCTTCTTGTGATTTCATCATAGAGGTCAGCACGGACAAATGACAGCTTTGCGTTTCTGCTCATTGATGCAGAACGCTCAAAGGCATGATATTTATGCTGACCGCCACCGAGGTCAAGAGTAATACCTTCAGGGCGAAACATGGATTCAGCTTTTTTCTGTCTTAGTGCATTTTTTGGGTACTCTGCGCTTCTGTCAAAGATACCTGCAAAATCAAGATAGATAATAGCGTCGTACAAATCATCAATTATCAGTTCATCACCTTTTGGCGAATAACCGTCTCTGTGAAGCATAGACATCAGCTGATAGAAAACGGCATTATCATCCTGATAGGTATCGCCGTGATTTAATAATACGCTTGCAGTTTCCGCTTTGTTGAGATTGAAAGAGTATATATCCTCGCCAACAGGCTTTGCGTAAGCAAGAATCGCCTTTGCGGACAGCATGGGTATTTTGTATCTTACACCGGTCATAGCTTCACCCCCTGAATGATTATCACAAGTATACTACAACGGTAAATAAATTTCAATATTTTGGTAAATGAATACTGCGTCACATTTTTTGAAGAGCATACAAAAACTGCCCTCACAGGGAGAGCAGTTTGGAAAATGTTGAACTTAACAAATTGGAATTTGTTCTATTATTCAAAACTATTCTTCTGAAAGAATTCATGAATCAATTCACATGGAATTATCGCTCCATATTTAAATCTATTCATAAAATCCGTACCTCCGCCGATATTTATACCAACAATTCTCATTTCCTCATTGAGCACTGGACTTCCACTACTTCCAGGAGGGATATTTGCATTATGAGTTAAGGAATTTACGGGCAATAGTTTGTCATTGCTTTCAAACAAATAATAATCTTTTGACGTAATAACACCAAATGAATAGACAAAACGCTCTCCCTCTGGATTGCTGATAACCGCAATTTTTTCATTGGTGTTCGGATTATCTTCACTTACAGAAAGTACATTCAATGGTTCCTTTGATTCAAAAGAAATCACCGCTAAGTCATATTCTTCGTCAATAAGAACTATTGTGGCTTTTTCAAATTGTTCATAATACATTTCACTGGAAACATATGATTCGCTGCTTTTTCTGTACTCCGAATATGTAGGAGCTCCATATGGCATTATAATATATTCCGTATTTTGAAAATCTTTCACAACGTGATATGCTGTTAATGCATAATAAGTATCTCCGTCTGACCTAAAAATAACTCCACTCGCACCAACACCCCAAGAAATACTCGTAATATTTTCTGTTACCGTTTTCTCTTGTTTTACAATCACAATATTGCTCTCTAAAATATCATTTGTAATCTTATTTGTAAAATCATCAAAATGCCGTGTTTTACATTGATATTCATATACGCTTGGATATATAAAAATACACACGCACACCAATATTAAGGCAACAACAATGATTGTTATTGTTATCTTGTTATTATTCTTGTTATCCATATTTTCCTCGTCAAATTCTTATTTGTATAACTCATTATACCATGCCCCCGTCCTATCAAGAAACGAGGGCAGATCTTTAGTCTTTATTTTCGTATTACGGTGTTTCTTGCTGCGTTCCTTCACGTAGCTTTATGAAATAATCTGTAATATTAT
>JBGVPE010000019.1:0-48808 GCA_045126895.1 Acutalibacteraceae bacterium
TGGTTCTACCGTCAGCTTCCTATCCAGGCATATACCGACTTAGTTGGTGAAGATAAAGTTTATCTTTACACATTCAATCTTTTCGGTAATGTTATGGAATCTGCAAAAGGTCTTAACGAGTTCATTCAGTTCGTTAAAGAAGAAACAGGTTCTGACAAAGTCAACCTTCTTAACGTAAGTCTTGGCGGTACTGTATTCACAGCATATATGGATCAGTTTGACGCTTCAAAAGACATTAACGAAATCGTAAGTGTTGTTGCTGTTCATGACGGCACAAGCATTCTTGCTGACTTCTTCCAGAGAGAATGGAACCTTACTGACGAAAGCATTTACAAAGACTTGTTCCCATACATTTTATCAATTGAAGGCGACAGCGCTGCTCTCGGTTACCTTATCAACGTTTTACTTCGTATAATCCCAAGAACAGAGCTTGAAACTCTCCTCACATCTGCTTATGATGTATTGTTTGAGAACTTGCTTCACAACACATCACAGTTCTGGGCTATGCTTCCAAGCAAAGATTACCCTGAACTTGCTGAAAGATATCTTTCAACTCCTGAATACGCTCAGCTTCGCGAAAGCACAGATGCTTTCTATCAGGCTCAGTTAAACCTTAAAGACAATATCCGTGAGTTCATGGCAAAAGGCGGCCAGTTCAACACAATCTGCGGTTACGGTCTCTTCTTTGGTGAGCAGGAATATTCATTCTTTGCAGTTGCTGACAGCTACAATAAAGTAAACAGTGACGGTATTATCGAAATCCAGTCAACATCTCTTGGCGCAACTTCAGCATTACCGGGTGAAAAACTCGCTGTTACAGATGATACATACCTTTCACCTGACGGTTCAATCGATGCTTCAACATGTGCTTTCCCGAATAACACATGGCTCTTCGAAAATCAGCATCACGAAATCGGCGGTAATGACGTAGCACTTAAACTTGCTGTTGAACTTCTTCTTGATGACACTCTTATTGATATCAACTCAAATCCATCAAGATGGCCTCAGTACAACGGCACCAGAAACACAAAATGGGTTAAGAGAAGCTACATTCCTGATGCAGCTGAAATCGACCGCTCAACTCTTACAGAAGAGCAGATCGCAGTTCTTGACGAAGCACTTGCTGAAACAGATGAAATGATGAACAGAACAATCATCGATGTTGAAGGCGATGCAGCAACAGTTGAGAAGCTTTATCAGGCACTTGTATTCTGCGGTGTTTATGAAGCAGAAGAAGATGATTCTCAGACAAATGCACTTCTTGAAGCAATCGCAAAATTCGCAAGTGACACAGCTTATAAAGTCTTTGGACCAAAAGGTTTCTTTGATTAATAGTTGAATAACAAAATCGCGATAGTCAGTTGACTATCGCGATTTTTTATTGTTTAAATACTTTCCTGACACCATCTGCAAACGGGTTAATGTCAGATTGATACAGAGGAACGTTAATCCATAAGCAAGCTGTAATAGTATAACAAACGCAAAACAACAGAAAGAACAACAGCACCGTTCTATGAACGGTGCTGTTATGTTTTAGTTATATCAGTATGTTGTTGCTGTGCTTGCGTTCTGTGAGCTTGCTCTTGTTACCATAACTTTGATTTTCTTGAGCATTTCTTCTTCAAGGTAAGCTGCACGGCGTGGGCCGATGCCTACTTTGTATTCATCGCTCTTAAGAATATCCTCTGAAAGCTTGTTAAGATCTTCTGTAGCAAGTTCACTGCGGATTGTTTTATCTGCGAAAGAGTCGTTGCCTTCAATGAAATAAATGAGATGATAACCAAAATCTGTTTTTACAAGCTCAACATCGCCTGCTTTACGGTTTGCATCAAAAATCCAGCTGTCAAACTCTTTAACCATCTGACCGGGAATTACGTTTTCATAAAGACCGCCGTTCTCTGCTGAACCCGGGTCATCTGAAAGATTTGTTGCATTCTCTGCAAATAAGTCTTCTGTCTGTTCTTTAGCTGATTTCCAATCTGCAAGAGCCTGTTTTGCATCAGCTTCTGCCTTTTTGATTTCTTCATCAGAAAGAGCCTCGCCTGTTTCAGCGTCTGTTGTTGAGAAGAGGATATGACGAACATCAACTGTTTTTGTGTCGTGCTTTGTGTTTACCATAAGTGCAACGTAGCAAGTGCCGCTCTCTTTATCTTCAACAAACTTTTTGTCGCCTGCTTTTGTAGCTTTATCAAATGCCCATTTTGCAAGGTCAGCGTTTACATTTTCAAGAGCATTTGTGTAATCACCGATTGGTGCTTTTGCAAAGTTTCTGAGAAGTGTTGCTGTGTTAGCATCGTAATCTTTTTCGTTTTTATATTTAGTTGCCTGTGCAACGAATGACTTTTCATCACTAACTGCATTGAACATAGCAGTTGCATTTACTTTTACCTGTTTGTCAGATGCTTCCTGACGTTTCTTAAGGTCTGCATCTTTCTCGCCGTCTTTTTTCTCAAGAGTTTCTTTTTTGAACTCATACAAACGAATATCAACAAATGAATAAGCATCTGCATCTTTATTAAGAACTGCTTTTACTTCATCAGCTGTGTAGCCTGCTGAGAACTCATCCATTTTTGTATCATAATACTTCTGAACAAGAGCCTGTAACTTAAGCTGCTTTTTGAAGAAGCCTTCTGTAATGCCGTTGCCGTAGTTCATACGAAGGTAAGCTGAAAGTGAATAGCCTTTGTTGGTATCTTCTTCACTTGTCTGACCTGCTGTATCAGCGGTTTTACGCATTTCTTCAATCTGCTTGTCAATAGCTGCTTCTTCAGCATCTGTTAATTCAAGACCAGCTTTAACAGCTTCCTGATATAAAGCTAAGTACATCTGAGCTGTTTTAACAGCCTGATCGTGGAAGTAATCTACCCAAGCCTTTTCTTCACCTGTTGCAGGGTCTTTATATTTGCCTGTCTGATCCTGAGGAGCAAGTGAAACATCATAACCTGAATACTGATAGCCGTAGTATTTGTAATACTGCTCTGTCTGATAAAGGTCGTTGAATACATTGTTGTAGTGGAATATGTATTCAGAGAATGAAATTTTCTCATTACCGACATAACCCAACTGCATAGCCTGATTAACAACACCTGCGTAATCAAGGATTCCGTAAGCACAGCCTAAAGCAATAACTGCAACTAAAACAATTGCAATTACCTTTTTAACTGCTGAACGAAGGGCAATTGACTTTTCCATGTTTTTAGCGTTTTTCTTTGCTGCTTTAGCTAAACGCTCTTTTCTTTCCTGGCGATACTGCTCCGCCTTGTTCTGATTATTGTCTGCCATAGTTTTCATCCTTTTCGAATAAAGTCTCTGCTGATAGATACAGCATAACAAATACATTTTAAACTATTTCGCATAATTTTACAAGTGAAAATTGCAAAATTACCATTGGTTTTTTATAAAATTTACAAACAGGTAACAATACTTCATTGACATATATTATTGCCGATGTTAAAATGTTACCATAAGAGGTGATTTTATGAATAAAGAAAACTTCGTCAAGCCCGACAGAGGCTCCACACCATACCCTGACCATATTATGCTCAGCTTTTGCGGTGACCCCCGACACGAAATGGCTGTCACTTGGAGAACTGACCTTTCTGCCGAGGACGGATATGCTCTTGTTACAGACTCAAAGGGCAACACTGTTAAAACTGATGCTGTTTGCCGAGTTATTGAAAGTGATATTGATATCAGTAAATTCAACACTGCAATTATAAAAAATCTGGAACCGGGTTCTGTATATAAATACACCTGCGGTGACAGTAAAAACAGAAGTGAAGAGTTCACTTTCACCACTCAGGAAGAAGAATGCAACAGCTTTAAATTTATTGTAATATCTGACCAGCAGGTTGGTGACCCCTGGCCGAAGCCTGATTACACAAGGGTTCACGATATGCTCAGGTATGCACTGCGTAAAGACCCTGATATCAGATTTATTTTAACAGCCGGTGATAACTGTGACGACGGTCAGAACGAGTTGCAGTGGAACGGTATGTTCAGCGGTATGTCAGGTATTGTTGAGAGCTTACCTCTTATGATGACAACAGGCAATCATGACAACCGCGGCTTTAAAAAATATTTACCTGAACCCCCTGAAGGTAAATTTTACCTTGACCATACAGATTTCTTTGACGAGCAGTTCAAGTATTCTTATCCTCTTAACGGACCTGAAGGTTTTGAAACAGAAAACTATTCTTTTGATTACGGTAATATCCATTTTTGCATTATGGGTATAAACGAACCCGCCCTTGTAGGTGATTGGGCATATGACGATTTAAAAAAATCAGATGCTGAATGGAAAATCGGCTCATATCATTTCCCTATTTACCCGGCAATCCCTGAAGGTCAGAATGATGACGGTTACCCTTGGCTTCGCAAAGCAATTGAATCATTAGATATCTGCTTTGAGGGGCACGAACATACCTTTGCAAGAACATACCCGATAAAAGGTGATGCTATGTATGAAAAGCCGTCACAGGGCACTGTTCACTATCAATGCGGCACAGGTTCAGGCGGCAGAAGAAGTAACGAGCGTAAAATCTGGCATAACGCTTATTGCGCCTTTGAATCAGGCTCACCCGTTTATGCTCTTGTTGAGGTAAACGGTCAGGTTATCACCATTACAACCTGCTTTGTTGACGGCAGAATTGCTGACAGAGTTACTATCGACAAAAAAGCTGATATTATTGACCCACCTTCACTTCCGCCGGTATTCACCGAAACTAAAATGATGTATAAAGGCTCAATGCCTCAGATTGCAGCAAGAGGTGCTGTTTGTGAGAATAAAGACGGTGTATGGTATGCGCCTTTCGGGGTGCTCGCTCAATACATCGGTGCTGCCGTTTTAAAAGATAAAGATACTCTTACAATTGAGATGTACGGCAAAAAGGCAGTATTCAGAAACGGTGAAAAAACAGCTATTGTCAACGGAGCTGATTTTGATTTAGAAACCCACGTTTATGAGCTTAACGGTCAGTTTATGCTCAACGCCAAAAAAGCCGCAGAGATTTTTGGCATCAGATGCGAACATATTGAATATAATAACATTCTTGATTTTGAAACCGATATCGAATCAACACCGATATCCAAACATATATAAAAAACAGACACGCTTTCGGCATTAACCGAAGGCGTGTTTTTTGATAAATCAACAAAAACAGACCCTGCCGTTTCCGACAGGGTCTTTTTTAATTATTCTGTAACTAAAACTTCGCCGAATACTTCGCCCATAGTCCAGCTAGCGTTAGCAGCTGATCTTGCGCTGAAGTCAACTTCGTTTTCACCAAGATCATAGAATCTTACCTGAACTGTCCACAATTTTGTTCCGTCTGCATTTTCAACTACTGTTGAGTTGCTTGGGATAAATGTTTTTGTTGTGTTAAAGTAATTGAATCTGATCTTTGTAGTTGCAGCGTTTGTAAGAACCTCGAATGTTACATAGTCACCGACTTTAACTGTGTCTGCACCCTTTACGGAGTAAATAACAGGATCTTCTTCAGCTACGCTTGTAACAGTAACTGTTGCTGACTTGCTGAATTCTGTCTGCCACTTATTCTCGTACTTAGCAACAACTGTGAGCTCATATTTGCCTGAAGCGTTGTAAGGTGAGAGTGAAAGTGCCCATGTTTCAACATCGCCGACTGTTGTGATGATAATATCATCGTTGCGGTCAAATGTCTTAGTCATACCATTCGGATATACTACCTGAAGTTTCTGAGTGCCAACCTGTGTTCTTGCATTAAGAACAGGTCTTTCACCAACATCAGCCTGAGCATCAAAGACAGACTTCAATGCGATTGCATCAGTTACTGACTTCTCAACAACTTCAGTTGAAAGTGTGAAGCTTACATCTTCCCAACCTGCGAATGTTCTGCCGCGCACACCGTATTCGTGCTTGCCTGTTGAAGCAACGAATCTGATTGTCCATGTGAGAGTGCCGTCAGCATTCTTAACAACCGTTACATTAGGTGAGTCAACAGCAACTGTTCTTGTCATAGTGCCTTCAACAAGCTGAACCTTAACAGCATCGCTTGATGTTTTAACAGTAACTATTGTCTGGCTGCCTGAAAGTGATACAGGAGTAATTGATGCATCCCTTACAATTGAAGCCTTACCTGAATAAAGGTTGACTGTTTCACCGTTGAGTGAGAATGTATATGCGCCGTTTGCAAGATTTGCTCTTGCGTCATCAATATTAAGAATCAACATACCGTTGCTGTCTGTTGTAACAGTAGCAGTTGTTTTGTTGGTTGCATTATCTTCAACAGTAAGGCTATATTTCTTATTAGCTACGCCTGTTGAGAGTGTAACTGTGTTACCTGTTGTTGTGAGTGCACCGTCTTCATAAGTTGATGTTGAGTCAAGGATAAATTCAACATTTGCTCCGTCAAGAGTGATAGAGTTAATGTTACTACCGCCATCCTCAAAAATATTATAGGTTGCAGCAGAGCCTGCGCCGTTGATTGTTGAAGCAAACTGGTCAACATTGTAGCATTTCCATACTTTGTTGAATACGTTACCCCATCTGTCAACAAGGTGAGCGTAAACATAAGAGCCTTCTTTCGGATAGAAGTTTACACTCCAGCTTGAAATCTGAGCATATCCCAGACCGCCTGCATCAGGATGGTTGATATTAAACTCATTTGATTTGCTTGATATAGCAGCTTTAGCCTGATTACCCTTAAGCCTGATGCTCTTAATAATCATATCCTTAGCACCTGAGTAATCACCTGCAGCAGCAAGAGCTGTTGCATCCGGCTCATATGTTGAATCAAATACATACATGAATGAACCAAGAGTACAGCCTACAGTTGTGTACGGATATGTTGCATCTTCAACAGGGTATACATTTTCAGCTGTTGTCGGGAATTCATGGTTTTTAATTCCGCCTGATGTTCTGAGCAAGTGAAGCTGATTGAGCCAGCTGTCATCCTGAACCTGATCCATAACCATCTGCATGTAGTCGCCTGTTCCGCCTGCAGTACCTTCATCGCTTGTACCGTTCATTGAGTTATGATAGCAGATACAAACTGTGATAGAGTCTTTATTTGTAGGCTCATATCTGTATGATAAGTAATCTCTTGACATGTCGGTATTATCACCGCTGATGCCGGCTGAACCTGCACCCTTATTTTCTACATAAGCATTATCAGAAGGAGTGATTGTATAAACAATCTCATTCTCAACGCCTGATGATGTGAATTCAGGTGTAAGGTAGATAACAGATTTAGCGTTGTAGTCATAACCTGTACCGATACCTGCGTCAAGATATGCATCGAACCATGCCTTGTTGATATCATCAATAGCTTTAACAGCACTTTCCATATATGTCTTCTTACTTGAATCGATATATGCCTTATCTGCTGAGTTGTCAACGATAGTTGCTTTTGTCGGATATGATGACTTGTTGTCAGCAACATTTCTTGCAACTGTACCGTCATCGATTTCAAGAGCAATTACAGGTGATTTGCTGTTAGTGTAGATATAATAGTCTACAGCATCTTTTGTAGAATAGCTATACTTGTTTGCATACAAGTAGTTACCTGATTCCATTGACATTGGTTTTGAGTAAGTTGAGCCGTTAGCGCTGTCTTTCTTATCAGTGATGGTCTGACCGACAATCTTGTTAAGATTTTCAGCATTTTCGTAAATAGTGATGCTTGGCTTGATATTCTCTGTTTTCTTGGAGTTTTCATCAAGTGAAAGTTCCATCTTTTCAGCCATTGTAGCAACATATGCGTTGATTTCAGGCTGAGTCATCTTATCAAGCTCTACATCAGTGTCTGTATTTGTAACTGCATTGAGAATTTTTGACAAGGCTTCCTGACTATAGTGGTTAAGGTTGATATCTGTTGCGATTTCATGCTGATTTTTAATATGAACTTTTTCAACAGGTTCAACAGATGATGACCACTCAGCGTCAGCAGGAGCGTTAGCTGTGATTTCTTCAGCAGTTTCAAACGGCTTATCTGTTGTTACGGCAATTGTACCTTCCTTAGTTTCGTAATTATAAGTCCAGATGCCGTTTTCATAAGTGATGTCTTTAAGAACAGGTGTCTTCCACAATGCGTAGAGTGTTCCGTCAGTCTTATACTGCCACTGAAGGTCACTTGTACCGTTAGCTTTATAATACTGAGTACCTTCACCGCCCGGAAGCTCATAGTAACCGCCGAATACGAAACCTGCGTATTCAGGAATCTGCTCAAGAGCAGGGAGGTATGAACCGTACTGAACCTGAACACTTGTTTCGTTGCCTGCGCCCTGGTTATCAAGAAGAATGTTTACCATTGCAGTCTGCCATACAGCATAGATTGTGTATGTTCCGTTAGCACCGCAAGCTGCAAACCAGGTATCGATTATAGCAGGAGTGATTGTCTTGCTGTAAGCTTCGTTAACAGCACCGTCTGCTGTATCAGACCAACCTGCGAAAGCATAACCGACACGAAGCGGTATTGATGTGCTTTCAATCTTGAATGAGTTACCGTAAGTAACAACAATCTCTGATGGGTTACCCGGTGTACCCTGGTTCTCATTAAGAGTGAGGTTAAAGTTATAAGGAACGAACTTAGCCTGCATATAGTAGTCAGAATCACGCATGATTCTTGAGTATGAAGGCTCAAACTCTTCTACAAGGTTTTCTCCGTAATACTCTGCATCTTTTGCATTGTACCAACCGCGGAATTCATAACCTGTTTCAGGAACAGCGAGATAATAAACGCGAACACCGTAATAAACAGAGATTGATTTTTCGTTCTGTGTTGTTTCGAGCCATGTCCAGCTGTCATCAGTAACACCGTCAGCTTTTGGCGCTGTAAGACCGATACCTACATTACCGCCATTGATTGACGGATTACCGAAGCCTGTTGCTTCATTCTGGCCCTGTGTATATGTTCTTGCGCTGATAGTTGCATTATACTGCTGAATTGTAAATACAGCGAAGTAAACGTTAATCTTATCGTTATATTTATTATCGTCAACCTGTGCTCTCAAATCAGTTTCTCCCTGAATGAAAACTTTGTCGATGAGGAATGCATCTTCCGGAGCTGTGCCTACGCTCTGAAGGTTGTATCTGTACCAACCTGCAAATGCGAAGCCCTTAGCCGGTGTTGCAATAGCAAGAACTGTCTGTGTGTACTGACCTGCATCCTTAGCAGTAGTGCCGCTTGCACCGTTCTGACCGAATTTAACAGTACCACCCGATGCATTGTTTCTGTATGTTGTAAGATCTGTTGAAGAGTTACTGTATGCATAAGCAGTTACATCAAACTCACCAACGATGAAGAATACAACAATCTTGATTGATTTGTTAGGCATTGTAACAGCATCTGAACCCTGTGTACCCCATGAGTTGATTGTTGAGAAGGTCTCAGGTGGGTTAGAGGTCAGGCTGTATCTCCACTGGTTAAACAAGTAACCTGTTGCCGGCTGAATATCAAGATGAGGAGCAATAGCTGCACCTAACGGAAGAATATACTCACCGCTATCTGTTATGCTTTCAATATCAACAAGCTCAACAGTACCGCCCACTGTACCTGAATAGTAAGCACCGGCTGAAGTAAGAGTACTGTAAGCAGAAGAAACTGTAATGCCGTATGAATCCTGTGACCAGATAGCATAAAGCTTGAATGAACCTGTTTCTTTGCTCATTGAGTACCAGATGTTGATATCATCCTTATGGATTGAAACACCTGTACCGTATGTGCCTGATGTGTTTGTAGGAGCGATTGCCCAGCCTGAGAATGTCCAGCCTGTTCTGTCAGGTGTATACTCAGGTTTGATTTCAAAGGCTGTGTCATAGTATGCTGTACCTTCTGTAAGGCTGCCTGAAACACCGCCGTTTGCATCAAAGATGATTGTGAACTTACCAATTTCAAATTTAGCATAAATTGAAAGTCCGTCATCTGTCATTGTTGCTGTTGTGTATGTTGGTTCAGCAGACAGGAATGATTCATCACTGAAGCTGTCGTTTGAATACCAGCCTTCAAATGTATAGCCGACTTTAACTGCAGCTGACACTGTAGAAGTATGGCCATGGAAAACAGAAGCAGTTGCCTTCTGTGAACCGTTACCTGTTACATCAGTAGTATAGTTTGTTTCTGTGATAGAAACGCTACCGCCCACTGTGTTGTTAAGGTATTTGTCAACAACAGCGCCTGAGTTGCTGTATGCCCATACATCCAAGCCATATTTACCAACAACGAATTTAGCATAAACTTCTTCGCTGCCGTCAACATTCTTGTGGAATGTTCTGTAGTTGTAACCCTTTGCTGAGTCGTATCCGCCTGCGTCAAACATATTATCTTCAGCAGGGATTGTCAGAGCAGCGTTTCTGTACCAACCTTCAAATGAGTAACCTGTATGAGCCTTTGCATATACAGTGTACTGACCCTTGAAGAAGTATGTGCCTGTCTGAGTCTGTGAATAACGCTCGTTATCAAGTGAAACGTCACCGCCGGCGTTACTTGCTGTGATTGCGCCGTCAGCATCAACTGTCATAGCGCTGACAGTTGCATCTGATGTATTAACACTAAACTTAGCATAGTAAGCTGAAGTGCTTGAAACAAAGACTGAGATTGTAGCGTCAGTGCCGATTAAATCAGTTAAATCAGCATCTCTGTACCAACCGAGGAATGTGTAACCCTCTGCAGCAGTTGCAGTAAGAGTTGCATATGTCTCAAAGTAATAGTCACCTGCGCCCACAATTGTACCGCATCCGCTTGCTTCAGAGAATGAGGTTGGTGCGCCGGATGAGTTAGCCTTTGTTGTTACTGTAACAGTATATTTTCTAAGGCCGAACTTAGCAATAAGATGAGTGTTTTCTGTAACAACAGGGGTGTATGGGTTAGCAACAGAAACAGGGGTTGTTGAATCAAGGCTTGTGAACCAACCTTCGAAACGGTAACCTGTTTTTTCTGAAGCTGTAACAGGAGTAGTGAGGCCGTGGTTTACTGTGCCGCCGCCTGCAGCTGTACCGCCTGTTTCGCCCTCTGTGTAAGTGTTGACATTTGCAACACTGTTGAATGCCTGAGAAACAGTAACATTATATGACTTGATTCTGAATACTGCATAGTAAACTCTGTTTGCAGCGCCCATTGGCTCAATTGTCATAGCTGCTTCTTCTGAGAAGATATCGAGAGCACCTACTGATGTAGGAACACCGTTCTGCCAACCTTCGAAGTAGTAGCCTGTTGCAGGGGTTGCAATAAGTTCTCTTGTAGTACCGTATTCAATATTTTCAGCAACGGTTGCACCCGGAGTGCCTGACTGACCAATCTGAACAGTACCGCCCACTGCATTGTGCTGGAACTGCTGGTCTGCAGCAGCAGTGTTACTGTAAGCTTCAGCCTGAAGGGTGTAGCTGATAACCTGCCACTGAGCTGTGATAACAGCAGTGTCATTAAATGCAACGGTATATCTTGAAGCAATACCCGGCTGACCCTGAATCAAGGTGCCTGTTGTGCCTGTGCCGGTAACTTTCCAGCCAAGGAAGGTATAACCGGTTCTTACAGGCTCAGCAATAGATGCCTGAGTATTATAAGCCATAAGAAGTGTAGTTGCAGTTGTGATATCTTTTTCTACCTTGTTGATACCGGCATCAGAACCGCCGCCTGTGTAGTAGTCAACACTTGCAACTTTACCACCGTTAGGGTCGATAACGATCGGGAATTCAGCGATTTCCCAAACTGCCTTCAATGAGTCATTACCGCCGCCGAAGGTGTAAATGCCTGTTTCGTTGTCAATTTTACCGAATGGATCGCCGCCTGCTTCGCTGGTGAGATCCCATCTTGAGAACTGATAACCGAACTTTTCAGGTGCATTGAGCTGAACAGTTGCACCTGCATAAGCTTCGTATGATTCATTATTGTTTACAAGTGTACCGCCGTTAGCGTCAACATAAACAGTGTATTTCTGAACAATGAACTTAGCCTTGTAGCTACGTGAGTCAGTTGCTTCTCTTGTGATGCTGTAAATGCCGTCAGCATAAGTACACTGAGTTGTTGTGTAAGACGGGTTACCGCCAAGGTCATTTTCACCGTAGTACCAACCTGCGAAGGTGTAACCTGCACTTGGTTTAGCGTACATAGTGTAATTCTGACCGTGAACGTAAGTTACGGTTTCTTCACTGCCGATTGCAGCAGAGCTGAAGCCTACAGTGCCACCCACTGTTGACTTTGTGAATGTGTTAAGGTCAGCAGCAGTGTTGTTGTATGCAAATACAGAAAGTGCATACTGATTGATTTCGAACTTAGCGTATGCTGTGTAGTCTGAATCCTGAACAGTGATTGTCATTGAAGGGCTTGTGCTTGCAACCTGTGTTCCCCAGCTTGTGATTGAGCCGTTAGAGAATGTGGGGTTAAGGTACCAGCCTGCGAATGTGTAGCCTGTTGCAGGAACAGCAACAAGGTTAGAGTTTGTTTTATAAACGATTTCTGCAGATGAGCTTGCGCCTGCGCCCATTGAGCTTTCCATAATTTCAACAGTACCGCCCACTGTGCCGTTAGCGTATGTTGTGTTTACGGTTGTTGCAGATGCAGCTGTGTTGTAATAAGCATATGCAGAAACTGTGTAGCTGTTAACGCTCCACTCAGCAACAAGAGAAACTGTTGTTACAAATGATGCTGTGTTACCGGTGATGATTGAGCTGTTGATTGCAGCAGGTACAAAACCGCCTGTATGAACCTGAGTAACAGCTGTATTCAACCAACCTGCAAGGCTGTGACCCGGGTAAATAGGTGTTTCAAGCGAAGTATTGGTGTTGTAATAACCTGTTACACCTGAACCTGTTACAGTACCGCCGTTAGCGTCATAAGTGTAGTTGATTGTATGCTGAGAGAGTTTGAAGCTTGTGCCTGTTGATGCCTGGGTATCAGTTTTAAGACCAACGCCGTAATAGTAAGTTGTGCCTGATGTGAGACCGCCGCTTACCATAGCATCATTTGCGCCCATACCTGCAACACCGTAGGTATATGCACGTGTATCGTTATAAAGCTTCTGGGTTGTTCCTTCAAAAAGGTATGCCTCTGTGTTAAGGTCCTCACTGTAATAAGTGTAACCTGAAACATACTGATTGCTGCCTGTAGGAACATATTTGTAGAAGTAAACCTGACCGGGATAGAATGAACCTATTTTGTACTCTGTATCAAGGGCTGCAGTTGTAGCATCAACCCATTTTGCCTTAAGAGTAACATTAGCGTTAAGTGTGATTGATGCGCCCGGAAGATATACCTGACCGTTAACAGTTGTATCAGCGCTGTTTGCAATCCATCCGCCGAAGTTATAGCCCGGCTTGTATGGAACATAATCGTCAATAGTAACTGTTGAACCGATTGCCTTGCCGCTCTGAGTCGGAGGAGTCTGAGCAGTGTCTTTATAAGCACCGCCGTCAGCGTTGTATCCAAGGTGAACAGTCCATTTTGAGTATGTATCATATGTTCTGCCCTGAACAACGTCAGTAGTCTTAACCTGTGTTGTATAGTTTTTATCTGTATACCAACCTGAGAAGTCAAAGTTACTGCTTGTCATTGTCGGCAAGCCGTTAGCAAGCTGTTCAGCTGAGCCTACAGTTGACTTGTAAGGTACAACAACACCGTGAACAACTGTGCTTGTGTTAACCAACGGTTCAGAAACTGTTGTGTCAACAATATTGCCTCTTGTTATATCCTGAATATAAATATCAGAGAATGAAACTGCATAGTTGTAAGGGATATTACTGTTCTCTGAGCAGATACCAAGTCTGATTCTTGCATAAGGCTGACCTGCAGGAACAGTAAGTGTTGTGCTGATTTCGCCTGTTGAGCCGTTATCGTTAATATAAACAAGTGCGTTATTGAAACCGCCGCCGCCGTTAGCTGTCTGCCATACGTTTCTGTTAGCATAATCTACAGAAGGGTAGTTGAATATATGCAACTGCATACGGCCGTTTGTAACATCATTGTCTACATGATACTTAATCTTGACTTTGTAGGTATGACCTTCAACAAGCTCCATAACATCAGGGTGGAGTGTGTTAAGGTCAGAGCCTGTAGCGTCAGATTTGATTTTGAGTGAAAGAGTGTTTTCCTTTGAATCCTGGTCTGTGATACTGCCGTAAGAAGCATTAGGAGCAGGCCATTTGCCGTTATCAAAATCAAATTCGTTGTCGAATGTTACATCGTATTTGTTAATTTCCCAGCTTGCGAGGATTGTATCACTGTCTTCACCGAATGTATAGTTGTTGCCTGAAAGAACGCCGTCAAACGGTGAGTCATACTCGCTCCAACCGGTGAATGAGTAACCCTCTCTTACAGGGGTCGGGATAGTGTAAGTCTTATCAGTATGGTCTGTTTCAACAAAGTCGCCTTTAACGATTCTGATATTCTCAATTCTGCCTGCAAGAGGCTCATCACTTGTGATACAGAAACCGAGGTTGATATTTTTGCAACCCTCAGGCACGGTGAACTGACCAACAGTACCGCCCTTTGAAACAGCAGTAGTTACACGAACAGGTGCTGTATAGTTGACCATAGTATCTGTGCCGTCACTGTTTGTTGAAGAGAAGAATGGCTGAATTGTACCTTTTTCATGTGACCAGTCTTCTGTCGGGGTATAGTTACCCTCCATATCCTGAGCGTACCAACGCATTTCGTCAAAACGGAGTGATGACTCAAAAGCGATAGTGTATGTTTGGCCCGGTTCAAGACCTGTTGCAGCATTCTGAATGAAAATATCATTCATCTTTGCATACTGGGTAGTATCATCAAGGTCAATAACACGGATATTAGATGCTGTGAAGCTTGCACCGCCTGTTGTGATACCGAGACGGAGTGAAAGGTAGTTTCTGCCCGATGCGGCAGTGAACTCATAGCTGTGTGTGCCTGATGCTCTTGCAGCTACAGATTTATTATCTTCACCGAAGCTTGCTGACCAGTCATCACAGGTAACTGTTGAGCCTGTGAACCAGAAAGCTCTCAGGTTGATAGTTACATCAGAATTATTGACATAGTCATACATAATTCTGTATCTGTGACCCGGTGTGATTTTCATAGTACCCGGGTTATTTGTCCACGCTGTAGGTGCATAGGTATCGGTACTGCCTGCATTTGCAGTCATTTTGATTGACTGATTTGTAACATCTACAGTTGTTGTACCGGCATTGGTGCTACTCCATGAGAATGTACCGAAATTAAAGAGGTTTTTAAATCCGCCGTTAACAACACGGGTGTTGTAGCCTACTCTGTCAACGTCAAAGTCAAGGCTGTTTTTAGAAGTAACGGTATAATGAACGTTACCGCCAACAGTATCGTCACCTGTGAAATCACCGTAAATTGTTGCATTGTTAAGGTTTACAACGTTATTTTCATCTTTTGCGAATGCATTCTCTGCCTCACCTAAGTCAAAGTAAACACCGGCAGTTGCCCTTGTGTAAACATAAGTGTAGGTAAGGTATGTGCTTGCATAGAATTTATCAACATTGTGGCCTGATTTACCGTAAGTGCCCTGACCTGCAATATCACCCTTAAGGTCAGCAGTGCCGTTCCACTTGCCGTTCTGAGCATTTGAACGGTAATAACCGAAATAGTTATAACCCTGTGTTTCGTTGTAGCCTGTAGAAACAGTTTCACCGAAATAGAAAGTTGCTGTTTCTGAATTTGTGCCGTTTACACTTGCGTTAAGGTCACCGTACTGACCTGTTGCAGGGTCATAATACATATGATAAACAGTTGCAGTACCTTTGTTAAGAACTGAACTTCTGTCAGAAACAGTTACAGTTGAGCCGTCAACCTTAGTGTAAGAGTAAGAGTTGCTGCCTTTAGGTGCAGTAACAGCAGCCTCCATTCTTGCAACCTGATTGAGGAGTGCGTTAGCTGAAGAGTCCATATCTGCCTGAGAAGTTTCGCATTCAGGATCCATGAGCTTCGCACTTACATCTTCAAACAATCTTTCATACTCTGTCCACTCGTTAGGTTTAAAGTATGCTTCCTGAAGATAAAGTGTCTTTTTAAGAGCTGTTTCGTATGCATCACGAAGTTTTTCTTTATTACGGAAATTACAAACAAGATAGAATGTAGCCTGCGCTGTTCTTGTCTTGTTACCATAACTCTGTGACCATGCGTTTAACACAAGAGTATCCTTGGTCTTGTTCTTTGAAATACCTGCTCCGGTAATTTTTTTACCTCTTTGTGTATTTCCGGTAGAGATTCCGTCTTGTGAAATAGGATTCGAAGTCGGTTGTTTGGTCGGATTTGTTGAATACCAATCATAACGCAACTTCATATTACCTGATTTTTCATGTCTTATATTACAGTCAATACCTATATACAGATACGGAATACCACCAAGATTGTCATATCGGCTGGAGTCAACTGTGATTGAACCTGCACCGCCTGTCTCCCAATTAACATTATCATTCTTATAATAAAAACCTGAACCACCGATATAGGCAGTATTATAAAGATCCTGAATGTTATCTCTACCGTTTGTAGGGACATAGCCATTATTTTCAATATAGTTGTTTTTGTATCCACCGTAACCATCACCAGCACTACCTGTGTTAGAGGTACCTGCAGTTGACGAGCTGATCGTGTATGCATTAGCGATAACCTTGTGTGCACCAACAAGCCAACCTGTAACACCAATATTGGTATCTGTATGTGAGCCGGCATCATAACCTGCCTGTGCAGAAGCAGAAACAACAGATGATTGGTTTGTCTGCCATAACGGCACACCATAAACCCATGAATATGCTGTTGTTGTTAATGTCTGACCTTCTTTTGTGCTGTAAGTCGCAGTCCATTCAATCATGCTGTCTTCATAAGAGTTTATATAGCTGGAGCTTGAGTCGATAGTTGTGTCCAGTGTACCTGAAGCTGAGATGGAGGATGCAAGGCTTACACTACCGTTAGCAGCTTTGCCCGGGTATGTCTTAACACTACCTACAACAGAAATAACTCTGTCAACAGTTGAACCTGAAAGGTATACGTTACCGATTGTATCTTCACCTGCAGCTGTAAGTGTTCTGTTACCGTTTGAATCAACTGTACAGTCAACATAATATTTAAAGTTGTACTTACTGCTGTTTGCTCGTGGGTCTACATAGATTGTTTCAGGAACATAGAAGTAAACTGCCGGAGCAGCCTTCTTTGAAATAGCTGAAACAAGTTCGCTTGAAAGAGTTTCAAGTGATTTATATGAACTGTGAGTGTGAGCTGTAGGGTCGCAAAGCTCTTCACCTACAAGCTTGAGTGTGTTGTAATATGTTGTGTAGTCGCCAGCCTTGTCAGCGATATATTTTGAAATATTCTGATAATCAACAAATGTGTTGAGGGCAGAGTTATAGTGCTGACGAAGAAGGTTCTGGTTAATTGTTGTTGTATGAAGGCCAACGTTTGTTCTGATATTAACAGATGCAGAGCCAAGACCTGACCAACCGTTAATCATCTGGAAATATATAGCAACCATACCGGCTCTTACATTACCGTTAAAGTGATAAAGACCGCGAGTGAATGAACGGCCGTCATCGTCCTTGCTTGATTCCCAGTCGCCACGGTCAACACTTGTGGTGATTGGGTCTGAAAGCGCTGTCGGATTATCCTTATCAGGCTGCATACCTGTGATATAGTCAAGGTAGTTACATTTACCGTCCATGTGATGCATAAACTGAGCCCAGCCTGCCTGGAGGTAAGGGAGCTGGTTATAGTTTGTGTAACGGGAAGTATCTACAACGATATAAGCCACACCTGTTGATACACCGGATATGTTATAACCGATATCATGTGTAGCGCCCACCGGGTTAGGGTTGTCATAAGAACCGTAACTATCCCACTTGGTTGTATGGAATGATGCATACTCGTTTTCACGCTGATGATTGTCAGGGATTCTGTATACACCGCCATTGGTTGCATCAGGGAAATATGTTTTGTTGGTCTGCATAGCTCCATTGCCAACCTGGTTGTTACCCGGGACTGTATAGTTTGATGAGTTGTTAGCAAGACCTACAAAGCTGATAAGAGGCGCAGTAAGGGTAGAGGTGTAACTACCGTCAACATTTGTTTTACCTGAAACGTTGATTACGTTTGAGTTAATAAAGTTAGACTTAGCGTTACCACCACCGTATTTCATAGCACCTGTGATGAATGTATAACCCATCTGGTAAGGACGGCTACCTGTTGTAGGAACACGCTTACCGTTATAGGTGATACCTGCCTGAGCAAGTGATGTTGAATATATACCTGTATAAGCAAATGCATAGTGGTATACGTCACCTATTTTATAACGGAATACCCATTCAACAAAGTATATACCTTCTGTTGTGTAATCAGTATGAGCTGTGAAGCTACCTGATGTGATGTTATATTCAAGAGTGCCTGATGATGCAGTTGCAACCTTTGTAGCGGCGTTGAATTTTGTCGCTGCTCTTTCGTCTGCACCGTTAGAAAGACCTGCATAAGCATTAACTGTAGTTGAGTTGACAGTAAGCTTGCCTGTAGCTACAGCTGAGCCGCCTTTCTTATACACCTTGTTAACGGCAACAACAACCTCAGCAGCATCGTCATTCTTGAAATAGATGCTACCCATTCTGTCTTTTGCGCCGTTAACGGCACCTGTATTATAGTTATAGTTTTCGAAGTAATCGAATGCAGTTGAACCCGGTTTAAGATAAATGGTTTCACTTGCATACGCTACCTGGCTCGAAAGGAATGCGCTGGTTTCAGCAGATTCAACATCAACATAAGCATCTGACTCAACTCTTAACAAGTCAGGGTCAAAGATGAAGAATGTTGTCACTACGAGCACAAGAGCAAGAATTAAGCTCAGCGCTCTTTTAGATAATCGTTTTATCATAATATGACCTCCTTAAGTCAACAACCGCAAACTTACGGACTTTCAGCCTGACCAACCTACTTAACCGAAAATCAGGGTCGCTTTCTAAAAAATCGCATAGGTACCCTATTACACCTATAGTTGTAATTATAATAACAGAAAATTTCAACCCCGTCAACCTTTTTTCCACATTTGTGTTTAAAATTTTAAAAGATTTTGCACAACTGATTTTTGGCTCTATATATTGTGTTTTGATATCAGGTCAACCACATTTGCACATATTTTACACAGGCTTTTGACAATAAAAAACCCCTGCATAAGCAGGGGAATCTGATTACATCAATGATTTGGCAATTTTTGCTAAATCATCTTTATCAAAAAACTCTATTTCAATTTTTTTGCTTTTTTCGTTTACTTTTACTTTTCTGCCTGTATTTTCTGAAATAGAAATTTCAACTTCATCAAAGTATGTATCGCGTTTTGCCTTTTTAGGTGCTTTTGGAGTTTTTTCGGTATTTTTCGACATTTTTTCAACTTCGCGAACAGAAAGACCTTTGCTGACAATAAGCTTTGCAACCTCAATCATCTGCGCCTCACTTTCAAAAGCAAGTAAAGCTCGTGCATGGCCCGGTGAAAGTTTTTTGCTTTCAACCATAGCAAGAACTTCATCAGGAAGTTTGAGCAATCTCAACGCATTTGTTACAGTTGAACGGCCCTTGCCAACTTTCTGCGCTGCTTCTTCCTGAGTTACGCCTAATTTTTCCATCATATACTTATAACCGAGAGCTTCTTCAAGAGGATTCAGGTCTTCACGCTGAAGATTCTCAATCATAGCAAGTTCAACGGTTTCGTTATCATCAAGCTCCTTGATAACAACCGGTACTTCTGTAAGACCTGCCATTCTTGAAGCGCGCCAACGGCGTTCACCGGCAACGAGCTGATACCCACCGTCTTTTATAGGGCGCACGAGCAACGGCTGAATCACACCGTGCTGAGCAATACTGTCTGCCAATTCGCGCAAAGCCTCATCGTCAAACATCTTTCTCGGCTGCTCACGGTTAGGCTCAATATCCATTATTTTAAGTTTAACGGGGGTTGATGATGACTCCTCAACAGAGTTATCGGCAAAAAGAGCGTCAAGCCCTCTGCCTAATCCACTTTTTTTTGCTGCCATTTCACATCCTCCTTAAACACTTTTCTTTATAAATTCATCTGCCAGGTCATTATATGCCTGAGCGCCTTTTGAGCTTTTATCATAATACATTATAGGCTGACCGTAACTCGGAGCCTCTGAAAGCTTAACGTTCCTTGGTATCGGTGTTGAATAAACTTTTTTGGGGAAGAATTTTTTAAGCTCCTCAACAACCTGATTGGTAAGGTTGAGTCTGCCGTCATACATTGTAAGCAATACGCCCTCAATCTCAATCATAGGGTTATAAAGTCTTTTTACCTGACGGATTGTTGCCATAAGCTGTGAAAGGCCCTCAAGGGCATAGTATTCGCACTGGATAGGCACAAGCACAGTGTCTGCAGCGCAAAGTGCATTCAATGTGATAAGGCCGAGAGAAGGGGGGCAATCCATAAAAATAAAATCATATCTGCCCTTTACAAGAGCTAAAGCTGTTTTTAAGCTTGATTCTCGCTTGTTAGTGTCAACAAGCTCAAGCTCTGCACCTGCAAGGTTCATATTAGCAGGTAAAACATCAATATTCTCAAATTCTGTTGATTTTATAACCTCTGCGGCAGGTGTTCCGTTAATAATAACATCATAAGATGATTTATCAAGGGCGCGTTTATTAAGCCCCATACCGCTTGTTGCGTTACCCTGAGGGTCAATATCCACAAGCAGCACCTTTTTACCCTTTGCACCTACTGCTGCCGCAAGATTCACGGCAGAGGTTGTTTTGCCAACGCCGCCTTTCTGATTAACAACTGCAATTATTTTTCCCATTTATATCAATTCCTTCAATTTCAATTACCTGTCAATTATACATTCAGCTATGTTTTTTGTCAATGTTTCACGTGAAACAGTTTAACCTGCTTTACGAATTCTTACAACATATTCTATATAAGCATCTGTTTCTCTGTGGGCAGAGTCAGCTTCAACACCGCTTTTTCTGATAGTTGCAACGGCTCTGTCAAGAGTATTTATTATAATTCTTATATCTTTAAAGGTTTTGGCTGTCCTTGGTTTTTGTTTTGTTTCATCATCAGAGGCGATTTCTTTAATCAACTGCTCCACTAAAATTTCCGTTTCTGCAACATTAAGACTGTTTTTTATTATTGCATCAACAACTTCGGTCATGGTTTCATAATCGGTGAGCTTCAGCAAAGCTCTCGCGTGGCGTTCAGTAAGACCCCCTGATACAACCTGTTTCTGTATATCGGCAGGGAGTTTGAGCAATCTCAGCTTATTTGCCACAGCAGAGGGGGATTTACCAAGCTTTTTGGCTATCTTTTCTCTATCCATACCAAAATCACGGGCAAGCTTTGCAATAGCGTTTGCCTCTTCAAAAAAGTGGAGGTCCTGCCGCTGCAGATTTTCTATAACGGCAAAGACTGCAGATTTTTCTTCACTTATGCTGACCACTATTGACGGTATGGTTGACAGCCCCGCCATTTTTGAGGCGCGCAGTCGGCGTTCACCTGCAATAAGCTCAAATTTGCCGTCAAGGGTCTCTTTGACGGTTATCGGTTGAAGCAGACCGTTCTGATAGATGCTCTGTGCAAGCTGTTCAAGATTATCCCACTCAAACGTCTTTCTCGGCTGATGAGGGTTTGGCCGGATATCGTTGACGGGTATCTCAACAACCTGAGCGCACCTTTTCATTTTTTCGCTGAACAGAATCATTGGCATTTTCCTTTCAAAACAAAAACTGTGTGATACCAACGTACCACACAGTAAAATGGTTGTCCAGCTTTTTTCATCGTGCCGTTTCGTCATAAAATCAAGATGTGCGATTTTATGCAAGAGGCTTTTTGGCAATCTGTGCCGAAGGACGAGGATATTTTGACGGAGTTTGCGAAATCTTTTTGACACACAAAATGGTTCTTTCACCACAATTATCAAGTGTAAACTCCTTGGCAGACATCACCTGACCGCCTAAAATCTTAATTGCACCCTTTGCAATATCAAGTTCCTCTGAAGCTTTTGCCCCTTTCATAGCAGCAAAAATTCCGCCAATCTTTAAAAAGGGGAGACAGTACTCTGAAAGAGTCTGCATATTTGCAACAGCACGGGCAGTTACAAAATCAAACTTGCCTCTGAAAGACGGATTCTTACCTGCTTCTTCAGCCCTGAAATGAACCACATCTGCATCAAGACCTAATTCATCAACAACGCTCTGAACAAACACAAGGCGTTTTTTTGTTGAATCCATAAGTGTTATTTTTATATCGGGACGGGCTATAAGAAGCACTACACCTGGGAAGCCGGCACCCGTACCAACGTCAATCAGCTTTGCACCTTTCGGGATATCCACCTCTCTGAATAAAGAGAGGCAGTCGCAAAAATGCTTTGCCACAATCTCATCAGGCTCTGTAATAGCAGTAAGGTTAAGGGTTTTGTTTGTTTCAACAAGCATCTCGGCATACTTATCAAAACGGTCAAGGCTTTCATCAGTAAGGTCTATACCTATATCTTTTGCCATATTAAACAGCAATTCTTTATTTATCATGCCTTGCCCTCCTTTTCAAGATAAATCAGCAAAACAGAAATATCTGCAGGGCTGACGCCTGATATTCTTGATGCCTGACCCACATTTTTAGGACGGATTTTATTAAGCTTTTCTCTTGCTTCAAGGCGAAGCCCGATAATACTGTCATAATCAATATCTGTCGGCAGCACCCGCACTTCAAGGCGGTGCATCTCTTCAACCTGAGCCTTCTGACGCTTTATGTAACCCTCATACTTGATATCAATCTCAACCTGCTCAAAGATTTCGTACGGCAGGTCAGGGCGTGTTGTATCAAAATCTGCAAGAATATCATAATTCAACTGCGGTCTTTTAATAAGTTCTGCAAAACGGACACCTGTGTTTATCGGTGATGTTTCACGTGAAACAAGTATATCGTTTAGCTTGTCGCAAGGGGAGATAACGACTTTTTCTGCGCGTTTTCTCTCCTGCTCAATAAGCTCAAGCTTCTGAAGGTATTTATTGTATCTTTCTTCGCTGATAAGACCCAACTCATAGCCAAGAGGGGTAAGACGTCTGTCAGCATTATCCTGACGAAGAAGAAGTCTGTACTCTGAACGGGAGGTCATCATTCTGTACGGGTCAGAGCAACCCTTTGTAACAAGGTCATCGATAAGAGTGCCTATGTATGAGCCTGAACGCTCCAACACAACAGGTTCTTTGCCCAAAACCTTTCTTGCTGCATTGATACCTGCAACAAGACCCTGAGCTGCAGCTTCTTCATAACCGCTTGAACCGTTGAACTGACCTGCACCAAAAAGACCTGAATAATCTTTGAATTCAAGTGTTGCATCAAGCGCAGTAGGGTCAACACAATCGTATTCGATAGCGTAAGCTGTTCTCATCATCTGAGCATTTTCAAGGCCGGGGATAGTTCTCATAAATTCAAGCTGAATATCCTCAGGCAAAGAAGATGAAAGACCCTGAAGATACATCTCTTCAGTGTTATATCCGCATGGCTCAATAAATATCTGATGCCTTTCTTTTTCGTGGAAACGAACTATCTTATCCTCTATACTCGGGCAATAACGTGGGCCTTTGCCGTCAATTTTGCCACCGTAAAGAGGGGAACGGTGAAGATTATCAAGAATAACCTTCTTTGTTTTTTCATTTGTGTATGTAACATAACAACACATTTTATTTTCTATTTTAGAATTATTATCAAAAGAGAACGGGACTATTCTTTCGTCACCAATCTGCTCTTCAAGTATCTCTGCATTGACGCTTCTGCGATTAACTCTTGCAGGTGTGCCTGTTTTGAATCGTCTTGTAGGTACGCCCATTTCTTTAAGGCAGACAGCAAGTTCGTTGGCAGGGAACATACCGTCAGGTCCGCTTGCAAAAGAAACATCACCCACATAAATTCTGCCGCCTAAGAATGTGCCTGTTGCAATAATCACACACTCAGCCTTATAAACAGCCTCAAGGTTGGTTTTCATTGTCCAGAGGCCGTCATCTGTTTTTTCTATTTTAACAATTTCAGCCTGACGGATTTCAAGATTTTCCTGACTTTCCATAACAAGCTTCATATATTCTGAATACGGTCTGCGGTCAATCTGCGCTCTTAATGAATGAACAGCAGGACCTTTACCTAAATTGAGTATACGGCTTTGGAGAGTGTTAGCATCGGCAGCCTTACCCATTTCACCGCCGAGAGCATCAATTTCTCTGACAAGATGGCCTTTTGATGTGCCGCCGATTGACGGGTTACAAGCCATATTGCCTACCCAATCAAGATTTATTGTAAACACAGCTGTATCGCAGCCAAGGCGCGCAGCAGCAAGCCCCGCCTCAATACCTGCGTGACCTGCGCCTATAACAGCAACCTGATATGTTTTTGCAAAATATTCCATATTACTTTCCTACACAAAAATTACTGAAAACTTTATCTACAACTGCCTGCGAAGCTTTTTCACCTGTGAGCTCAAGCAAAGCTGAAACAGCATCATCAATGCAAACCCCTGCAGCGTCAAGAGTGATACCCATCAAAAGAGCATTCTCTGCCTCTTCAAGTGATTGAACGGCTTTGATACAGCATTGGCGCTGACGCTCGTTTGTTAGAATAGCTGAATTAGGGTCAAAATTTTTAGTGCCTAAAAGGGTAGTTATTCTGTCTTTTAATTCCTCAAGACCGTTACCCTCTTTAGCGCTCATTTCAACCGGCTGACCTAAAGCTGAGATAATATAATCTTTGTCGATTTTTGTTTCTTTATCTGATTTATTTAAAACAGGGATAACCGGCTTGCCTTCGCAAAGTGAAATCAGCTCCTTATCCTCTGTTGTAATTTCATCACCTGAGTCAAAAACAGCAAGTACAATTGCACTTCTGCGTATTTTTTCACGGCTTCTTTCAACACCTAATTTTTCAACGGTATCACCTGTTTCACGGATACCTGCCGTATCTGAAAGGCGCAGTATACAGCCGTCAATGTTCACCGTTTCTTCAACAACATCACGGGTTGTACCTTTTATATCGGTAACAATTGAACGGTCATAGCCTGTCAGCAGATTCATAAGAGTAGACTTACCTGCATTCGGTTTGCCGATAATTGCAGCCTCAACGCCGCCTGTTACTGCCATACCGCTGTCAAAACGGTCTAGCAAAGCTTTGATTTCTGCCTTTGCATTTTTAACAACTGAAAGAACATTACTTTCTTCAATCTCTTCAATCTCTTCGTCAGGGTAGTCAACCCATGCAGAAAGGTGAGCGCAGACCTCGATCAAAGAATTGTTTATCTCTGCTGCCTTTCTTGAAAGTGAGCCTTCAAGCACATTCAAAGCCGCACTTAAGCCCTGCTCACCCTGGGCACTGATAAGGGTCATAATACCCTCTGCACCTGACAAATCCATCTTGCCGTTCAAAAAAGCTCTTTTTGAAAACTCACCTGCCTGAGCAGGTTCTGCACCGCAATCAAGAATAACACGAAGAACTTTTTTAACTACAAAAAGTCCGCCGTGGCAAGTGATTTCAACCACATCCTCACCTGTGAAGCTATGGGGAGCTTTAAAAACAAGACAAACAGCCTCGTCAACAGGCTGTTCACCGTTATAAATTTTACCGTAAAGAGCCTGATAGCCCTGAAGTGATGATAAGCTTTTACCTGAAACAGACCTGAAAGCTTTATCACAAATCAGGGTTGCATCTTTACCCGATACGCGTATAGTCGCAATACCGCCCACACCGGCAGGGGTTGCAACAGCTGCGATAGTTTTATTATCTGTCATTTTACAATCCCTCTTAACTGATAGCGGCAGAAACAACCTTACCTGCAACTCTCATTTCGGTTGAAACAATTTTACCGTCATTATCTCTGACTACAAAATAATCATAGCAAAATCCTTTGTGAGTGGTAAGCTCGTCAGCCTGAACAGACATTGGCTTAATTTCAAAAACAGGCTCACTTAAATTTCTTGCCATATAAAAATCTGTAAAGAAAACGGCAGCTGCAGCCAACACTGCAACAATAAGCAGACTGCAGATAAATCCTGCAAAAGCTTTTTTACCTTTACCTGATTTCTCTGCCTGATTTTTATTACTGATAACCAATGGTATTCTCTTGCCTGTAAGTCTGCCTGCAATTCTTTCATAAGCAGATTTGGCAGGGCAGTCCTCAAGACCCACAAAGCCTGTTGAAGATGCATAAGAAACTGCACTGTCTTCAGGCACTACACCGATAAGCTGAATGCCTACACCGTCAATAGTTTCGTCAATGTTGAGATATTTACCTCTCTGAGTAGGAACTTTATCAAACCTGTTAATAACAAGGCGCACATCATTAACTCCTGCATCAAATAACTCAGACGCAGCACGGCCTGCAGCGTTTACACAGATTTCATCAGGGGTAGAAACAACCACTGCTCTGTCAGCACAGCCTGCAGCAAGGGTGAATCCACCTGAAATACCTGCAGGGGAGTCAAAAAGAATGTGTGTATATTTAATATCGACTTCTTTAATAAAGTCTGTCATTGCTTCGGCAGTGAATCGGTCATCCCATTTGCTCGGCGCAGTAAAATAATCTACACCTTTACTTGAAGAAACAGCATCTTCAGCACTGCAGTTACCGAGAATTATATCACCCCAGTTGTAGATGGTTTCACTTTTGAGACCTAACATAAAATCAATACAGCCCTGGGCAATATCACAGTCAACAACCAGAACGCTGAAACCTTTTTTAGCAAGAGAAAGCGCCACACCTGTGCACACAGATGTTTTGCCTGAACCGCCTTTGCCTGATGCTATAATAATTTTTTCTGCCATTTATATCACCTCTTAACCGAGCAATTCACCTGTCTGATTATTGTCGGTATTAGTTTCTTGTGTTTTAAAATATTCTTCATAAATTGCCTGTGCAACGCTTGAGCAGCTTGCACCTGACTGACCGCCTTCTATAGCAACTGCAATTGCAATCTCCGGCTCCTCATACGGTGCGAAAGTTATAAAGAAACCGTTGGTAAGAACCTTCTTTGTGCCGTATACTTTGTGTTCAACCTGGCTGGTACCTGTTTTGGCAGCGCATTCAACAACCTTACCTATTCCGTTAGTAAGAGTGTATGAATTTGTGATAACTCTTCTCATACCTTGCTTAACAATGGTAATATTTTTATCACTGATACCTGTTTCAACAGCAACGGTTGGCTCTTTTTTTAATACGCTTTCTGTTAAATCAAAGCTTTTGATTTCTTTAACAATGTTTAAATTATATCTTGTTCCTCCGTTTGCGATAGTGCCGCAATAGTTTGCCAACTGCAACGGAGTAAAAAGGTTGGCTGCCTGACCGATAGCAGACTGCAAGGTAAAGCCGGGACGCCATACCTGATTTATAGATGTTCGGTAGCTTGGTGAGTCAAGAACACCGGTGTTTTCAGGTATCTCAATACCTGTTGACTGACCTAAACCTAAAAGCTGACGGTAGGTGTTCATTTTTTCAACACCTAACTCCTGGCTTACTTTATAAAAGAAAATATTGCACGAATCCTGTAAAGCTTCTCTTACGTCAATGTTATGGTCCTTATGCCTTGCAATACATCTGAAGCCCATATCAAGATATCTGTATGAATAATGGCAGTCATAAATTGAATTTTCATCAATAATATTTTCTTCAAGTGCTGCAAGTGCAGTTGACGGCTTTGATGTTGAGCCGGGGGCATATATGCTCTGAACAGCTCTGTTCCACAAAGGTGACGCTCTGTTTTTAAGAAGCTTTGAATAATCCTCTGAATATGACGTAATGTCATAAGATGGGTATGTTGCCATAGCAAGAACTTCGCCTGTATTGCAGTTAAGGGCAACAACTGCACCGCCGTGGGGTACAAGGGATTCAATAGAATCACATTTTTCTTTAAGTGCATCCTGAGCAATTTTTTGTAAATCTGCATCTAATGTAAGGATAATACTGTTGCCGTTTTTAACCTCTTTGGTGAACTCGGTTTTAACACTGCCGTCAGAGTTGGTGGTAACGGTTTTTTCACCGCTTTCACCTTTAAGGTATTCTTCCATAACCTGTTCAATGCCGCTTTTACCTACAACGTCATTCATAGCATAGCCTTTTTCTTTAAGCTCTGCATATTCTTCAGCATCAATAGAGCCTACCATACCTAAAATATGAGGTGCAAGTGTACCGTCATAATATTCACGGTATGTTTCAATCTCAACATCAACACCTGTATAAACTGAGTTTAACTCTTTTATATATGAAACAACTGTTGCATCAACATCTTCGGCAAACTTATAAGGATTAGCCTTATTGAATGCATTTAATTTCATCTGATAGCAGACTGCCGCAATTTTAAGAGCTTCTTCTTTTGAATAATTCTCTAATTTATAATTTGTAATAAGCTGTTTCATGCAGTCATCCGGGGTAGCGTAGCGGTTAAGGTCAAGCATATCCTCGGCTAACATTTTTTTAATTTCAAATTCACTGTCAGCAACAAATTCATACTGACCGTTACTGTTTATAAAAATCGGGAATTCATTTATCCATTCAGCGTTGCATTTTTCAAAAACATTTATAAGAGATAAAATTATTTCATTTCTCTTTTCCTGCTGTGAAAAAGGAGGGAACTCTGCAGCGTCAAAAACAACAGCATTACCCTGCCTGTTGCCTACAAGAACTTTACCGTTTCTGTCAAGAATTTCACCTCGTGTAGCTTTAACACTGCTTACAGATACAGAAGAGGAGCCTTCACTGGCATACTTTTCACCGTTTATAATCTGCATATTAAAAAGCAGGGCACTGAATCCGAAAAAAATTGCAACAATAAGGAAAACCGTTACATACTGACGGCCTACCTTTTCCTGATGCTGTTTTTCTTTAATTCTTGTAACCTTGATTTTTGCACTGCCTGCATCAAAATATTCCTGAGGGTCATCGTCTTTTTCTTTAATCTGCCTGCCTAAGCTTTTAAAAGAATTGCGAAGAAATGAATTTAAAATTCTTTTTCTTTTTTTTATTTTTCTGTTTTTCATTTCTTCACCGACTTTCTTTTAAATCTGTTTGCTTGATTTTCTGAATACTGCCCTGATTATCCAATAAATCAGCGGCACAAAAATCATTGTGTAAATTACACTTGCAAGATAAATGTTAAAATAAACATATTCAACTTCATTCCTGCTGAGTGAAAAATAATTTACAAAATAAAAAAGTGTATTATAAAACGGAATAAAAATTACATTGAATAATAAGCAGGTTTTAAGGTTGTTTCTCATCAGGCGCGTAATCAAAACACCTGAAAAGTAACCTGCCGCGGTAAGCATAACAGAGTGGAAGCAAACCGTCTGCACAGAAAAGGCATCTAAAAGAAGCCCTGCACCCAAACCAAAAAGCATACCTGCCGTTTCTCTTTCAAACATACCGATAGTGATAACCAACGGCACCATTATCATCGCAGGAACGCCCCAGGGTTTCGGCAAAAAACCTTCGGTATTCCAGATAAAAAAAGTCAGCAAAACCACCGCCGTAAGAATTATACGACGGTAACGGACAACTTTATTTTCTGAATTTATACTGCCGTTTTCCATGGTTACTCCCTTTTATTCCTGAGTTATATCTTTAATTCCCTGTCCTTCAAACTCTGTGATGATAAAAACATCTGTCAGCTTTGAAAAGTCAACATTTGACTCAATAACAGCATAATAAGAAATATCGCTTTGTGATTTTCTTATTTCGCTGACTGTACCTACAATAAGATCTTTCGGGTAAATACCGCCGATACCTGTTGTGCATATAACACCGCCGGTGGAAATATTACAGTCTTTAGCAAGACCGGGCATTTTAAAAACTGATTTATCAATACCGTTTTCAAAACCGGTTACATAGCAGACCTCATTACTTCTTGTTTCATAAACTGCAACATTTACCTTTGGGTTTACAAGGGTTTTAACAGTGCAGTTGGTAGGTGTAACCTCTGTTACAATACCCACAAGATTTTTACCGAATATTACAGGGTCATTGATTTCAATACCCTTTAATGAACCTTTATCAAGTATGAATGAGCCATATACATCAGCATTATCTCTTGAAAGAATAGCAGCGTTTTCAAACTGATAATCAGGATGCTCCTCTTTTACACCTAAAAATTCTTCATATATTTTAAGAGTACGTTTAGTATCTTCATAATCGGCAAGCTCATACTGATAATCTGCAACCTGCTGCTTAAGCTGTGCATTCTCTTTTTGCAACGTTTCAGATGAACGGAAATAGTCACAATAAGAATCTATATAATTACCCACAGCTGTTGAGAACTTTTGCAAAGGGAATGTTAATGTTGACAAAGCAGAAGAAACAGGGGTATTACCTGAATGAGCAACACTTGCAATAACCGAACCTAATACAAGTGCACCAATCACAAGTAAAAAAGATTTGAATGATTTACTTTTAAAAAATCGGTTCATAATTTTCCCCTTTCTTCAGATTTTTATAAGATTATAATTTTTTCTCAAGGCATACACCGATTCCGTCTGCAGCGCAATCAATCGGGGTATCTGCAATTGAAACAGGTATATTAAGCTCCTCTTCAATAAGCTTATCAAGTCCGCGGAGTAATGCACCGCCGCCTGTGAGGGTAATACCGTTATCCATAATATCGGCTGCCAATTCAGGCGGAGTATTTTCAAGAGCAGTTCTTACTGCATCAATAATCTGCTTAACAGCGTCTGAAAGTGCATCTCTTACTTCTTCTGATGTGATTTCAACATTAAGCGGAAGACCGTCAACAAGGTTTCTTCCCTTGATATCCATAGCACCTTCACCGTCATAAAAATAGGCTGAACCAAGCTTGATTTTAATATCTTCAGCTGTTCTTTCACCGATTAAAAGACCGTATTTTTTCTTAACGAAGTTGATAATTGCTTCGTCCATATCATCACCGGCAGTTTTGATTGAAAGTGAGGTAACAATATCTTTAAGTGCAATAACTGCAACCTCTGATGTACCACCGCCGATATCAACAACCATACTGCCTGTTGCACTTGTAACGGGCAGACCTGCACCTATAGCCGAAGCAAGAGGTGATTCGATAATACTTATATATTTAGCACCTGCTGATTTAACTGCATCGTTAACTGCACGGCGCTCAAACTCTGTAACACCTGACGGAACACTTACCATAACTCTTGCTCTGTTAAACGGTGAGTTATTGATAGCTCTTTTTATAAAACGGCGAAGCATCTCTGCAGTTGCATCAAAGTCGGCAATAACACCGTTCTGAATAGGGTGTAATGCCACTATAGAACCCGGAGTTCTGCCAATCATCTCTTTTGCCTGTGTACCGACAGCAACAACCCTTGGAGGATTAAATCTCTGGTCAACTGCAACAACAGACGGTTCTCTTATAATAATTCCTTTACCTTTAACAAAAACAAGCACATTGGCTGTACCTAAATCAATACCTATATCTTGTGAAAAAAGCATTATTTATCCCCTTCCTCTTCAAAAACTTTAAGAGATATGTTTTCTTTGATAAATTCTTCAGCAGAAAAATCACCTGCACAAGCATCATCAACAATGAATTTTATGCTCAATGCAACATAAGCATGTTTAAAAGCATAGAAATAGATAGTTGAACCTGTTGAATATTTACAGCTGTAAGCTTTGACTTCTTTATCAAAAAGCTTAGTATCAAACTTTTTAAGGTCTGTTACAAAAGAAGCATTAATCAACTGCAAAGCTATTTCATTTGAATAATGGTCGTTAAAAAGAACTGTTACATCACCTGTTGATGATGAATCAAACTGAATTTCGCACATAGCTTTATCTTTTTCGATACATTTGCCGTCATGCTGAATTCTGAAAATAGAAAGATTTTCATCATAATACCAATCTTTAGGAACATCTATTTTAAACCAGGCGTTTTCAATTTTATTTCTGCCTGTTTCTAATATTTCAGGGTATGTAAAAGGCTGAGTAACCTTTTCTCCTTCAAAAGTTTCTGCTTTTTCAATCAAGTTACCGAATTTGTCTTGTTTGAGTTTGCCGCCGAATTCAGTAACTGCAACGTGGGTGTTACCCTCTTCGTCAGTAATTTTGTTGCTGACACAAGCCGAAAATGTTAATACAACAGTAATAACAGCCAATAAAACAGCGATAAATTTTTTCATTAAAGACACCTACCCATTTTTACTATTATTCATCATAAAAGTATACCATTCAGAGCATTTATTGTCAATGCAAAATGATGTTGTAATTATTAACAATTTATAAAAAGAAAAAAGATTAGCAATAGGCGATGTACCCGTAAGGATACATCGCCTATTTTTTTGCTTGAGAAAAAAGAATTTCTAACGAAATCGTGAGAAAAATTGATTTTTGGATGTTAATATGCTATAATTTGAATAACCCATTTTTGTATAGTGGAGTTATAGTGTGTGGAGGTACGCTTGTGGCTGTCTGTTATAACAACCTTTGGAAGCTTCTTATTGATAGAAATATGAATAAAACCGAACTCAAGGAAGCGGCGGGAATTAGCTTTAATGTTATGGCTCGGATGGGAAAAAATGAAACCATTTCATTTGAAAGCATTGAGAAAATATGTGCGGCTCTTAATTGTAATATAGGTGATATTATAGAGGTTGTTCAAGAAGATCAGCCCGCAGTAGTAAGTAAACCTTTTACCACTATTGAACTTTTTGCTGGTGCCGGCGGACTAGCTCTAGGCATTGAAAATGCAGGGTTTGATACTATCGGCTTAATCGAGTTTGATAAAGATGCCGCAGATACTTTAAAGTGTAACCGCCCAAATTGGCGTGTTATTAACGATGATATTGCTAATATCACTTGCCTTGACTTGAAAGAGTATTTTGGACTTGCGGAAGGCGAACTGGACTTATTGTCTGGCGGCGCACCGTGCCAAAGTTTTTCTTATGCAGGAAAACGGCTTGGATTGGAAGATGCACGCGGAACTTTGTTTTATCACTATGCCAAATTTTTAGAGCAACTTCAACCCAAAATGTTCTTGTTTGAGAATGTGCGTGGTTTATTGACTCACGATAAAGGTCGTACATACGAAACCATTATCGATATTTTTGAAAGTACTGGATATACAATTCAAAAGCAGGTATTAAACGCTTGGGATTATGGTGTAGCACAAAAGCGTGAACGTTTGATTACAATCGGCATAAGAAATGATTTGGCGGATAAGATTACATTTGCATTTCCGACTCCCCGTAAATACAAACCAGTATTAAGAGATATTTTGCTGGATTGTCCTAAAAGCGAAGGAACGCTGTATTCGGCTTATAAACGAAAAATCTTTGAAATGGTTCCTCCGGGCGGGTATTGGAGAGATATACCCGAAGATGTTGCAAAAGAATATATGAAAAGCTGTTGGTATATGGAGGGTGGTCGAACTGGTATTTTAAGACGTTTGAGTCTTGATGAACCTTCTCTTACTGTTTTGACTTCACCAAGTCAGAAACAAACAGATCGCTGCCACCCTTTAGAAGCTCGACCTTTTACTATTCGTGAGAATGCGCGTTGTCAGAGTTTCCCTGATGATTGGCAATTCTGCGGTAGTGTAGGTCAGCAATACAAACAAGTAGGAAATGCTGTCCCTGTTAATTTGGCATATGATATAGCTATAAAAATCAAAGAAGCATTGGAGTGTTTATGATGTGGAACTTGTCTTTTATAAGTGAAGAAGATTTTACAAACCACGTAAAAGCAACTATTGAAAAGTATGGTGAGAAACTTGAATCCTTTAATCTGAAAAGATTTAACAAAAATATTATTGATCCTATCAAGTTGATTTTTGATAAAACTGTGTATCAAGCATCTTGGGATGAGATTGTAAGTAATGAGATTTTCAGGCAAAGAGATAAGTCCAATAATAACGACATTGGATATTTCCACCAGAGAATCTTTCAGTATATTACGAACTGCCACGTTCCGCCGAACGGTGAAGAAGGTGGATGGGATGTGATATATGAGAATGAAGCTGGAATCGAAATCCCCGGCGCTGGAAGCGTTCATACTGTATATGTTGAAATGAAAAACAAGCATAATACAATGAACTCTGCATCCGCTGGGAAAACCTTTATAAAAATGCAAAATCAGTTGTTAAATGACGATGATTGTGCGTGTTTTTTAGTTGAGGCAATTGCACAACGTTCTCAGAACATCAAGTGGGAAACTACTGTTGATAAGAGAAAAGTTGGTCACAAACTGATTCGCAGAGTTAGTCTTGATCAATTCTATGCCTTGGTAACAGGACAAGAAGATGCTTTTTATCAAATGTGTATGGTTCTTCCCTCTGTTATTGAAAAAGCTGTGAAAGAACTTGAAGGTTCTATCGTACCACACGATACAGTAATTGACGAACTGAAAGCATTAGCATCCGAGCAAAACATTGAATCTGAGGATTTGGCTATCGCTATGGCAGCATATATGTTAGGATTCAAAAATTATAAAGGGTTTTAGGTTTTCCTAACAAGTGACATTTGGGCGCCAAAATGTCCTGCTTGCTACGGTATAAGACAAAATTAAGAGTTGTGTAGAAATTTTCTACACAACTCTTTTACTGTCCTTTAGAGTACGACTCTTAAGCTAATCTTTTTTAATCTATTTTTGAATTATTTATTCTTTTTAATAATGTTTGTGTTGAAATAGGGGAAATATAAACCACATCTTCACCTGTTTCTTTATCTCTGCAAAGAATAAAAGATTTTGGTATATCGTAGCTTACATCAACAATCTTTTTATCTTTTTGCATTTTTGTAAGGTAATCTCTTGTAGTTTTTGACACAGTGGTATTATCTATGTCAAAAATTCCTATTAAATTCTCTGTTGAAATTACCGTATTTTCACCAAGATGAAGGAACATAATATACCTCAGATTTCTTTAATATTTCCGTCTTCAACATAAAAAGCTTTTGCATGATTTATTTTTGAAATATGTGCTTTATCACAGCAGGTAACAAAAACCTGCCAACCATCAAGGTATCGAAGCAAATCTGTCTGCCTTTTGCCGTCAAGCTCACTCATAACATCATCAAGCAAAGCAACAGGCTGTTCACCTGAAATTTCTCTGATTATAAAACCCTCTGCAATTTTCATCGATAATGCACATGAACGCTGCTGACCTTGTGAGCCGTAAGATCTTGCAGATTTACCGTTGAGTGTTATTTCAATATCGTCTTTATGAGGGCCTGCAGATGTCTGACATCTGAAAATATCACTTTCTCTGCTTTTACCTAATTTATCATATATAAGCTGAGCAAAATCTTTTGAATCAGCGCCTTTATCTTTAACGCTGTTTAAATAAATAAGGTCAAATTCTTCCCGTCCGTTTGAAATACCCTTATATATTTCTTTTGAATGAGCTTTTAATTTTTCAATATAATCCATTCTGTATTCTATAATTTTACCGCCGAGCCGTGCAACCTCTTCATCAAAAGCAAAAAGAAAATCCTGACTTGAATTGCCTTCGTTGATTTTTTTAAGAAGTGCGTTTCTCTGAAGCACAGCCTTATTGTATTTAGAAAGTGTTGCAGCATAATTTGGCTTTAAAAGACTTATTGCAATATCAATAAACTTTCTCTTTTCTCCCGGTCCGTCTTTGATAACAGATAAAACAGAAGGAGAAAAAACAACTGCCTGAAATTCACCTAAAAGCTGCCTGTGAGAATTTTTTTTAATGCCGTTTATATGAACTTCTTTGGTGTCAGCTATTTTAAGCTTAACTTCTTGCTCACGGTTAAAAGCAAAAAAGTCCATATTTATTTCGGCTTCTTTTTCATTCTCTTTAATAAGCTCAATGTTTTTTCTTGTACGGAAGCTGTTACAGCCGGTGAAAAGCCATATACTTTCTATTATATTTGTTTTACCGTGGCCGTTTTCGCCATAAATTACATTTATACCCTCATCAGGCACAAATGAAATATCCTGTATATTTCTGTAATTTTTTATTTCGTGATGTAAAACTTTCATATAAGACGAAAAATTCTTCCTTCAAATTCAACCTCATCACCCACATGAAGCTTTTTGCCTCTCTGAGTGCAGACTTCACCGTTGACCTTTGCATCACCTTCCTGAATAATTATTTTTGCATGGCCGCCTGTCTGAGCAGCGTCACAATATTTAAGGAAAGCGTCAAGTCTGATAAAATCAGTGGTTATACTTTTTTCTATAACAGGTTTTTCTTTAACTTTAAGTTTAAAATTTGCTTTTTTAATCATTCTTTTTTAACCTCACAGGAAGAACAAGGAATATAAAATCATCACCTTCAGGAGGGAGAACAAGAACAGGTGAAACTGCGCCGTTAAGCTCAATTTTAACCATATCTGTATTACATGCTTTGAGTGCATCAAGAAGATATCTGTTATTAAAGCCGATTTCAACTTTATTGCCCTCTACCTCTGCAGGAACCTTATCATTAGCAGTACCTAAAGAAGTAACACTGTTGATTTTTGCACAGCCCTCTTCAAAAGTGCAACAAACAAGGCTCTTTGTTTTATCAGTGATAATAAGAGATGTTCTTTCAACACTTTCAATAAGGCTTCGTGTATCAACCTTTACTGTTGTTGCTGCAGTAACAGGGATAGCAGCCTTGTAATTTAAAAATTCACCTTCGAGAAGTCGTGAAATAATACTGTAATTTTCTGTTTCAAAAAGAATCTGTCTTCTGCCCACGCCAAGTGAAACATAAGCATCGTCATCTTCACTGTTAGCAAGTTTGATAACCTCAGCCAGAGTTTTGGCAGGTACGATAAATGTCATATCCTCGCCCTGATAATCAATCTTCTCTTTTCTGATAGCCATTCTGAAGCCGTCAACTGCGATAAGTCTGATTTCACCCTGAGTAAGTTCAAATTTAATACCTGTGTAAACTACTTTTGAATCAGTTGTTGCAACTGCAAAAATAGTCTGATGTACCATATCACGAAGAATTTTCTGACCGATAACAACAGGGAAACCGCCTTTAACAGAAGGGAGTTCAGGATATTCATCAGCTGACATTCCCATAATTTCATATTTTATATCACCGCTTCTGATAACAGCAAGGTTTCTTTCGTCAGCTTCAAATTTTATCTGATTGTAAGGGATTCTTCTGAGAATTTCACAAAGAACCCTTGCGTTGACTATAATAGAACCTGCTTCTTCAACATTAGCATTGATGGAGGTATTTATACCAATTTCCAAATCGTAACCTGTTAAAATAAGCTCATTACCTAACGCCTTGATATGAATGCCTTCAAGTGCAGGGATAGATGTTTTAGTAGAAACTGCTCTCTGAACATTCTGACAGGCAATAGATAATAAATTGGTATCACATTGGAATTTCATAAAAATCTCCTCCGTTTAAATAAAATAATAATAATATATTTAGTAGTAGTATTAGGAGCTGTCAAAGTTGTGCAAAACTCAGATAAGCTATATGTATCAACAAAAACTCCTAAAATTTTATGTGTAAAAAAAAGTGTAAAAAATCTTGAAAATAATGACATAATTTTAACACTGTCAAAGTTGTCAAAACATGTCAGTCAATTGTGCAAAAAGTGGTGTAAAATTAAATTTCACTTCTTCCCTCAATTGCACGTGTAAGAGTGATTTCATCGGCATATTCAAGGTCGGCGCCAACAGGCACACCATAAGCAAGTCTTGTAACCTTAATACCGAAAGGCTTTATAAGGCGTGAAATATACATAGCGGTAGCTTCACCCTCAACAGTAGGGTTGGTTGCCATAATAATCTCTTTAACACTATCATCAGCAAGTCTTGAAAGAAGCTGCTTGACGGTAATATCATCAGGGCCGATGTTGTTCATTGGTGATATTGCACCGTGAAGAACATGATAAAGGCCGTTATACTCACGGGTCCTTTCAAAAGCCATAACATCTTTTGTGTTTTCAACAACACAGATGGTAGAAATATCTCTTTTTTCATCACTGCAGATAGTACATTTTTCTCTGTCTGTAAGATCGCAGCATACCTGGCAGCGATGTATTTTTTCGTGAGCGTTAGTGATGGTATCGGTGAAGTACTTTATCTGAGCATCGTTCATATTAAGAATATGAAAAGCTAATTTCTGGGCACTTTTGTTACCGATACCGGGTAAACGCTCAAAAAGCTCAATAAGCCTTGCTAAAGGCGCAGCAGAGTTAGCCATCAGAAAAGACCCGGGATTGAAAGACCGCCTTTAGCCTTTTCAAGACCCTGCTCCATAGCATCGTTAGCTTTTTTAATGCTTTCGTTAAGTGCAGCAATAATCAGATCTTCAAGCATCTCTATTTCTTCAGGGTCAACAACATCAGGCTGCATTTTGATTGAAAGAACTTCGTGTGAGCCGTTAACTGTAACTTCAACAGCTCCGCCGCCTGCTGTAGATGTAAACTCAGAGCTTTCTACCTGAGCCTGAACATTCTGCATATCTTCCTGCATCTGCTGGATTTTTTTCATCATATTGCCCTGATTCTGGGCACCCGGAATTCTTGCTTTCATTTTAATTTATCCTTTCGTAATAACCACTTTTAAAGCAGTTTGATTTATGAATTGATTTTATTTATCAGGTCTGCAAGAGGGTCTCTTGCTTTCTGAGAATTATCAGGGCTTCTGTAAATACCTAAACGATACTTTCTGCCGGTAACTTTTAAAACGGCATCTCTGAGAGCACCTGCATGAATACCTGTTTTAATAAACTGAGGGAAAGTAGGGTTGTCACATTTGATAAGAAGATGCTCACCTCTTACAAATGCTGATGAACCTGCCAGAATACCTGTGAGAGGTCGGTCAGTCTGATTGATTTCTTGTAAAACATCGCCCCAGACAGTGAAAGGTGAATCAACAGAAGTATTTTCACTTTCGGATTTTTCTTCTTTTTCTGCAGGGGGAGGTTCAGGTAAAGCAACTTCTTCTTTTTTAACCTCTTTAACCTCTTTTTCAGAGGTCTGCTTAGTTTCTTTAACAGGTGCAGTTTCAATTTTTACTCCGTTTTTGAGCATATTTTCAAGACGCTCAATTCTCTGAATAAGAGCAGAGTTATCGTCAGAGAACTCAGGTGAGCAAAGACGTACAACTGTCATCTCTGTTTCAATTCTTTTATTTATACTGTTTTTAAGGGCAATCAAGCCGCTTTCAATAACAGATAAACAATAAAGAATATTCTGAAGGCTGAAATCAACAGCCTGGTTTTTATAAAGATTAAGGTCTTCGTCAACACAGATAATAAGACTTTCAGGGCTTTTTACAGTTTTAACAATAAGAAGATTTCTGAAATGGTTTAAAAGTTCTGTGCAAAGACGCTCCATATCACAAGCGTTATTGTGAAGTGTGTTTATCAAATCAAATGCAGATGAAACATCTCTGTTTTTAACAGCGTCAACAAGTGAAAAAAGATAGCCTTTTTCAGCAAGACCTGCTGCAGCGCTCACATTTTCGGTTGTGATTTTGTTGCCCACACCTGAACATCTGTCAAGCAAAGAAAGGGCATCTCTCAAAGCACCGTCTGCAATCCTTGCAATAAGGAAGGCTGCATCGTCATCAATATCAATATTTTCCTGACCGGCAACATATTTAACTCTTTTTGCAATTGCTTCAGGTGTGATTCTGTGAAAATCAAATCTCTGACATCTTGAAAGAATAGTTGAAGGAATTTTATGAACCTCAGTTGTTGCCAACACAAATTTAACATGCTCAGGCGGTTCTTCAAGAGTTTTAAGAAGTGCATTGAATGCACCTGTTGAGAGCATATGAACCTCGTCAATAATATAAACTCTGTATCTTGCATTAACAGGTGTGAAGTTTGATTCTTCAATAATATCACGGATATTGTCAACGCCGTTATTACTTGCAGCGTCAAGCTCAATAACATCAAGGATTGTTCCGTCATCAATACCGCGGCAGATTTCGCATTCGTTACAAGGGTTACCGTCAACAGGATTAAGACAGTTGACAGCTTTTGCAAAAATTTTGGCGCAGGTGGTCTTACCTGTTCCGCGGGAGCCGGTAAACAGGTATGCGTGAGAAACCTTGCCTGAAACAATTTCGTTAGCAAGGGTAGTAGTGATATGCTCCTGCCCTGCAACATCGGCAAAGCAGCGAGGCCTCCATTTTCTGTAAAGAACCTGATACAAAAAATCACCTGCAAAAATAAAATAAGTGAAGCATTACCTTTATCATATGGCATGCAGGCGGGCTGTGGCGCACAGTGCTGACCGCTTAATGCTGCTCGGTTCCCCGCCTGACATGGTTCACGGCGCCCCATCGCACAGGACCTACACGCCACATGACAAAAGTAACGCTCCACATTTAATTACCAAACAATTATAATATATTTTAACACTATAATCAAGAGTTAAATCAATAAATTTTTAAAAAATGAAATAAAAAATCAGATGACATTTCTGCCATCTGATTAAGTGCTGTTAATATGTGAATTTAATATCCTGTTTCCATGAAGCGTCAATTTTAGCAGTGCCTTCAATAAGACCCCAACCAAGCTTACCGTCAATCTTCATCGGGTTGTCAACTGCGAATGAAGAAAGAAGGTTTTTATCAGTAACAACAGCAGTGAGAGTACCGCCTGTGTATTTGATAGTCATTGATCTTGCTTCAAAAGGTTTGATATCGCTGCTTGAAATGTCAAGAACATCCATACATGAGAAATGGTGCTTTGGTTTAGCGTCAAAGCTGTTTACTGATTCAGGTTTAAGCTTGAAAACAACCTTGTAACCGCCGTTAACCTTTGAGCATGATGCACTCTGAACACCTGCAGGAACAAGTGTGCTCATCTTAGGATTATCGTCAATAGGAAGAATTTTGTTGATTGATTTGTTTTCTTCTTCCTGCTTTCTTTCGTTAAAGCCTTTACCCTCACCGTTAGTAACTGTGAATGTCTTTTTAGTAGGGTAGTTGTTAGGAAGAAGACCTTCAGCGATAGAAACAGCAGCGCTCGGGAAGCTTGTTTCTGTAATCTTACAGGTTGAACCCTGAACGATAGCAAGCTTCATTGTGCCTTTGTATGCTTTTGTGTTGTTAGCAGCTGTGTTGTAATAAGCAACGATTTTAGCTATATCGTTACCTACAGGTGCTGAAGATGTGCTTGCATTGTTGTTTGATGCAGCAGGTGCCTTCTGAGTTGTTGCTGTGCCTGAATCAGCAGGTGCATCGTTAGTTGATGATGATGCAGAGTCGTCAGCAGCAGCTGAATCATCTGTAACAGTTGAGTCATCAGAAGCAACAGTGTCATCAACAGGGGCACTGTCTTCAACATAAGAAGAACTGTCATCAGAAGAACCGCTGTCAGCTACAGCGTCAGTAGAAGCGTATTTTTTTGCGATGTTAAGGTCTGTGTCAAGAAGTTTACCTGTGATACTAACGCTTGTGATAGCAATAGCAGCAACACAGATAAGAGCAGTTGCAGCAGTAATGATTGATTTTAACAATTCAGGGCTTACAGGTTTTTTGTCAGCCTTTTTTTCTGCTTTAGCAGCTTTTTTTGCTGCTTTTTTATCAGCTTTGCTCATTTTAAATTAACCCCTTTCATTTATTAAATAATATTGCAAATACTACAATATCATAAAATAAAACAAATTTCCACTGTTTTTATTAAATTTATTATTTTTTATCAGAAAATTTAATATAAAAAAGGAAGTTGACAATTAAAATAGCATTTGATAAAATATATCAGCAAAAAGAATATGCCCGTATAGTTCAACGGATAGAATAAGGTCCTCCTAAGACTTAGATGCAGGTTCGATTCCTACTACGGGTGCCAATCTCAAAAAGCCGAGAAGCCTTGATTTTACTAGGTTTTTCGGCTTTTTATATTTTTTCAAAACAAACAAAAAAGCGATAAAATCGCACATTTTTTCATTAGCAGAAAGACAATTCTGCTAATGAAGGCGATAGTTATTGTGTTAATATTGAAAAGGCGGTTGACGCCTTAATTTTTATTTGATTCAAATTGAAAGAACTGTTATAATTGTTGTAACATTTTAGCTTTTTTCTGATCTTATAGTTGAAAGGATGGTGAAAATGTGACTGAATTTGAAAAACTTTTCGATGACAACCGAGATTTTATTTTTAAATATTTAATTAAAATGACTCGGGATGCTTCTCTTGCCGAAGAGCTTACTCAAGAAACTTTTTTTCGTGCGTATATGAACTATCCTTCTCTTCGCAATAAAGAAAAGGCTTCCGTATGGCTTTGTCAGATTGCAAAGAATACATACTTTGCTTGGTACAACGAGCAAAAGAAATCGGATTCTCTCGATTACTTCACGATGGTAAGCGACGGCAAAGACATAGAAAATGAATATATTCAAAAAGACCTTTCACGAAAAGCCTTGTTTTGTTTGCATGAATTAGAAGAACCCTATAAGGAAGTATTTATGCTTTCGGCATTCGGTGGTTTCTCTTTAAAGGATATAAGTTTAGTTTTCGGTAAAAGCGAAAGTTGGGCAAGGGTTACATTTTACCGTGCTAAACAAAAACTATCAGAAAGAATGAGGTAATGATATGAATTGTAATATTGTAAAAGATTTAATCCCACTTTACATTGACGGCTGTTGCAGTGAGGAAAGTGAAAGAGTTGTTGAAGAACACCTCAAAGATTGTTCAGAGTGTAAAAAACTTTTCGAGGAAATGAAAGAGCCGAATGATATTATTGTTACATCAGAATCACCGAAAGCATTCAGTAAAATCAATGATTGGAAAGCCTCTGTTTTGCAGTCGGTTTTATTATTTGTTTCATTTAGTTTAATTACAATCGGAGTTTCTTGCGAATCGGCTACTGCTTATGATGATTTGAGAAATGGTTTTTTTGCTATAAATTTAGTTGTGCCGGCAACCGGTTTTATGCTTTCGTTGGCAAATTGGTACTTTGTTAGAATCTATAAAAACAGAAAAACTTTCTCAAATTGTTCTTTATTGATTACGCTTTGCATTACAATATGCGCATTTGTATGGTCGTGTTTTCATTATGAAATAAATCTTGTTGAGTTGTTTTCAGATGTTGGTTTTGTCGGTTTTTTAGATGTTATGCAGGGCGTTTTATTCCTTGGAGGAATCAGTGTTCTGTTGACATCGATATTTTGTGTGTTGTCTAAAATTTTGTCAAATAAATATGCTGAAATGTTAGGGAAAGATTGAGGTATCACAATGAAAAAAGTATTAACATTTTTACTGTGTTTACTATTTGCATTGACGCTACTTTTTCCTGTTGGTGCTTTAGTGAGCGCTTGCTTTGGATATGAATTTGAGCTGACAAGTGTTTTTGCAGTTTCTATTGCCATTGCAGTAATATCCGTTTTTACAGTGATTTTCAGTATTATATCAAAAGAAAAAATTATTAATAAAGTTATGGTAATTATGTTGTACATTCTTGCTCCGATATCATTTATTAATGCTATTATTTATATTTTTGAAAGCGGTCAGATATCAGTTGCGGTATGTGTATTAGTTTCCTTTTTGTGTATCTCTTTCTTGATAATAAAAAACGCAATGGTAAAAGCAAATAAAATCGTTGTTTCAATTTTGTGTGTATTGGCGACTGTTTTTATCCTCTTCTTTTCATTTGTTATGCTGATATTTGGCAACATAGGGCAAAATACAGTTATCAAAAACATTGACTCTCCAAGTGGGAATCTTTATGTGCAAATTGTTGATAGCGACCAAGGTGCTCTTGGCGGAGGAACTATTGTTGATGTATATGAAAAACGTGAAATTGATATTGTTGTTTTTAAGCTTAAAGATAAACCTCAAAGGGTGTATTTAGGAGAATGGAGAGAATACGAAAGCATGCATATTAGTTGGAAAGACGATAAATGTTTAGTTATAAATTCTGTTGAATATGAAATAGAATAATAACATCGACAATATATAGTGACAAAATTAACACACCATCATTTGCCTGTTTGTCGCTCACTTGCTAATATTCTGCTAATTTTCATTAGCAAAACTGCTAAAAATCAGAAAAAACCGAGAGTGACTCTGTTAACACCATAACACCCGCTAACCCTAGTAAAATAGGGGTTTTTGAGGTTTTTTAAGTGACAAAAAGTGAACAAAATAACAGCTGTTGGGGCAAACTCCTAAGACTTAGATGCAGGTTCGATTCCTACTACGGGTGCCAGAAAGACACAAGTTTTAAAAAGCTTGTGTCTTTTTATTTATATCATTGACTAATTTTTTGAGTGTTGTATAATTGTATAAATGAATTAAAAGAGGTATTGTTATGGGGTTGTTTGATAAATTCAGAAAAAAGAAAACTGAAGATGCTGTAAACGAAGTTACTCAGCAAAATAAAAAGGCAGTCTCTGCGTCAACAGAACCGGGTGAAGAAGATTTCGTTAAGGGTTCCGGATTTTATAAGGCAGGTAAAAATGAAGAAGCCGCTGAATGTTTTATAAAATCTGCTGAAAAAGGCAATTTCTCTGCTCAGCACAACTGTGCGGTTATGTATATGAACGGTGTGGGTGTTGAGAAAGATGAAGAAAAAGCTTTTTACTGGTTTTCCAAAACAGCTGAAAGAGGTCATACAGAAGACCAGATGAAGTTAGCTCTGATATATTATACAGGTAAGGGAACGCAAAAGGATCCTGAAAAAGCTTTTTTCTGGATGAAAAAGTCAGCCGAAAGCGGAAACAGTTACGCTCAGTATTATCTTTCACTTTTTTACAAAGACGGTTACGCAACAGATGAAGACGAGCATAAGGCACTTGAATGGAGTGAAAAAGCAGCCGAGCAGGGTCATATCAAGGCACAGGCTTATTGCGCAGAGGTTTATGATGACTACTTCGGCCCGGCATATGATGAGAAAAAATCACTTTTCTGGTGTTTGAAAGCGGCTGAGCAGGGGGATGCTGTTTCTCAACTGCGTTGCGGAAAGAAATACCGTTTCGGAGAAGGTGTGGAGCAGAATCATATTGAAGCTCATAAATGGTTCCTTAAAGCAGCGGAGCAGGATAATACAGAGGCGCAGTTCTGGTGCGGATGTATATATAATTTTGGTGACGGGATTAAAAAGGATTTGGAAAAGGCATTTTATTGGCATAAAAAAGCTGCTGAAAAAGACCACTCAATTTCTCAGGAATACCTTGCCAATATGTATCTTAACGGATTCGGCACAAACAAGGACAGAAAAAAAGCAAAGTATTGGTACGAAAAAGCTGCCAATAATGGCAGAGTAGATGCTCAGAGAGCGCTTAAAAGCATTAAGTTTTAACGGGAGAATGATATTATGAAATTCATGTCATTTAATATTCAGCATGCAACCGACTACATCCGTCAGGTGATTGACCTTGAATATTTTGCAAAAGAAATCAAACGCCTTAATCCTGATTTTCTCGGGCTTAACGAGGTTATGAACGAGGGTGATGATGAGGAGTACACCGACCAGGTGGGATACTTCACAAAAGAGCTTGGGTGGAACGGCTTTTTCGGCCTTGGTGCTATGATTGACGGCAATAACCCTTTCGGTAATGCCATTCTTACAAAATATCCCATAAAATCTGTTGAGAATATCCCTATCCCTGACCCTGAAGATAAAAGTGAACCTGCATATTATGAATCACGCTGTGTAATCAGAGCAGTTGTTGAGGTTGACGGTGTTGATGTTTGTTGGCTTGTTTGCCATATGGGTCTTGCAAAGCTTGAGAGGGTTAATGCAGTTGAAGTTATATGCCGTCTGATTGATGAAATTGATATGCCGATAATTCTTATGGGTGACTTTAATGTTGAGCCTGACGGTGAGGTGCTCAAGCCTATAAGAGAAAGACTGCTCGACACTGCAGATATTTCTGACAGTGCAAAAGAATGCACATTCCCCTCAGATAAGCCCTTTAAAAAGATTGACTATATTTTTTACAGAGGTCTTGAATGCCTCGGGGCAGAAACGCTTCACGATGTTATCGCAGACCACTTACCCGTCGTTGCAGAGTTTAAAGCTATAAAATAAACAAAAGCCATCTCTTATGAGATGGCTTAGTCTTTTTATAAATGATTTTATTATAAGCTGTTGAGGATACCGAGAACACAGCTGAGCTCTTCAGGCTTGATTTTATCAGCAGGTTTGTCATTGAGCACACAATCTGCAAAATAGTTGATTTCATTAGCGTAAGCATCACTGTCAGGCAGGTTGATATCACCGGTGTCACCCTGTGCGTCCTGAGAAAGGTCGATTTTAACGCCGTCTTTACAGTGAATCATCATTTTGCCGTTTTCGTTAGCGACAATAGCGTCTTCAAAATGGAAACGGAATTCAGCAGTGAAAGGATAATCTGCTGCATACCATGAAGATTCTGTATTAACTGAAAAGTCACCGAAATCATAAACCACATTGATATAATCCTGATTAGGTAATTTTGAACGGGACTGATGAGCAACCTTAGGCATACCAAAAGCGTATACCATAAAGTCAAGGTCATGGATATGTAAATCAAAAGGAACAAAGCCGCTGCGCTTTTCGTCCATCATCCAGTTATCCCAGCTCCATTTAGGGTAGCTGCCCAATCTTATCATTGAGCCTGAGAGAAGCTTACCGTATTTTTTGGAGTCATATATTTCTTTAAGGAGCTCGTATTCAGGCCAGAATCTCAATACATGAGCAATCATAAATTTAACATTATTTTCAGCAGCTGTTGAATATACTCTTTCAACATCCTCATCTTTTAAAGAAATCGGTTTTTCGCAGATAACATTGATGCCTTTTTTCATAGCCTTGATTGCAAAATCTGCGTGAAGATATGTAGGCAAGCAGATATCAAGGATATCAAGCTCTTCGTTTGCAAGCATCTCATCAAAGTCAAGGTAGCAATTCTTTTTACCTTCAAATCTTTCCATTCTTTCAGGTCGGATATCGCAAACAGCAACAAGCTCGGCGCACTCCATCTCTTCCCAGGCAGGGATGTGAGCACCGCTGATTCCGCCCACACCGACTAAACCAACTTTTAACATAACAAAACCTCCATTGAGCATTTGCAGTTATTTTAGCACATTGATTTGATAAAAACAAGAGTAAGATTTAATCTTCAGGTATCATAAACTTGAAAAAAACGGCAAAAAATGTTATATATATAAAGCAGAAAATTTTGGGGGTGATGTAAAGTGAGTATATATGCAATTTCAGACTTGCACGGACTTGAACTCAATCAACTCAAAAAACTTCTTGATAAGGCTGATTTCGGCGAAGATGACTGGCTCTACATTCTGGGTGATGTTATCGACAGGCAGAATGACGGCGGTGTTGAAACTCTTAAATGGCTGCTTGAGCAGGTGAATGTTCAGCTTATTCTCGGCAATCATGAGGCGATGCTTTTAGCCTGTGATTTTGTTTTTGATGAAATCACCGATGAAAGCGTTGAAAATTTTTCACAAAGCAAAATGAATCTTCTGATGCACTATATTCACAATGGCGGCGATGTTACGCTGACGGCACTCAAAGCATTGAAAGAAACAGACCCCGATACAGTTTATGATATTTTGGATTATCTTCGCGATGCACCTCTTTATGAGGCTGTAAGTGCCGGTGATAAAGATTATTTATTACTTCACTCAGGTATTAAAAATTTTGATAAAAGCAAAAAATTATCAGAGTATACCGAGGATGAATTGCTGTGGGCAAGACCTGATATTGACGATAAATATTTTAACAGTGTAACAACGGTTTTTGGTCATACGCCCACTTTTGTATACGGTGATGAATACAAAGGTAAAATCCTCCACACTGATACCTGGATTGATATCGATGTAGGCGTACCTTACGGCAATCAACCTGCATTACTCCGCCTTGATGATTTAAAAGAGTTTTATCTGTAAAAAAATAAGCCTCCCTGATGGGAGGCTTATTTTTTTATTTTACATTCTTAACCGGGATAATTGTGCCTTCGTTTGTGTCAACTGTGAAAGTTACTGTTTCACCTTTGTTAAAGATGATAACCTTTTCAGCGTCAGAGGCTTTTACTGAATAGTAGCTGCCTGAAGTATCCAGCTTGAAGTAGTAGGTGCTTTCACCGCCGATAACAGCTGTTCTGATATCGGTGATTTTACCTGTTACTTCAACAGTTGATGGCTTAGCCTGAGTGTCGGTGTTTCCGTTTTCTTCAGTGATGTTGTCGGTTGAAACATCAAGCTTGATGCCGTTCTTTGAAAGCTCTTTAAGGTAGTTTTCAATACATTCGGTAAGTGAGGTGCCTGTTGCACCGATTGAATACTGACCTACATTAACAAGGGCATACATCTTAACAAGGTTGCTTGAATCCTTAAGAGACATAAAGTATGTGGGTTCACCGTCAACGTTAAGAAGAAGAGGGAAAGAAGCGTTATATTCATACTGCTGAACAAGACCTTCTGCTGATGTTTCTGCAGAAACCTCTTTAGCACCTGAGATTACATAATATTTAGCCTCTTTTGTTCTCATATTGATAAGTGTGAAACCGGTAAGAGATTCGTCACTTGTCAATGATGTAACACCTGTATAAAGATAAACGTCATCGTTCATAGCAAGGTAGCTTGAACCCTCGGTTGTAGCGTAAGTATCTTTCTGGCTTAAAATTGAGTTCCAGAAACCGCCCTGATACAAACCGTAGTAGTTAAACTGCTCAATAAGAAGGTCGTCAGAATAAACGCAGTCAATCCATGCAAGAGATGAGTCTGTTTTGATTTGATCCATAGTGTAGGATGTGCATTCACCTGTAACAGCGTTGCAGATAACTACACCCTTAACATCTGTACCGCCGAAAAGACCGATGGTTTTATCAAGCTGAGCTGTAATCCAGAAAGGATTGCCGTTATCGTCAGTTTCGAAAGTAGGTGTTGCGAACATATAGGTAGGATATTCGAAACGGAGATGTCTTTTAATGTTGTGGGCAAAGTGGTCTGCTG
>JBGVPE010000020.1:0-134496 GCA_045126895.1 Acutalibacteraceae bacterium
TGCTACACCAGAGATTTCAAACATTACGCGACCTGGTTTAACAACAGCTACCCAGTATTCTAATGTTCCTTTACCGGAACCCATACGTGTTTCAGCTGGTTTTGTAGTTACTGGTTTATCTGGGAAGATCTTGATCCAAACTTTACCACCACGTTTGATATGACGTGTCATAGCAATACGAGCTGCTTCAATCTGGTTTGATGTGATCCATGCAGGTTCGAGAGCCTGAATACCGAACTGACCGTTAGTAACTTTATTACCTCTGGTAGCCTTACCCTTAAGACGGCCTCTCTGCACTCTGCGGTGTTTAACGCGCTTAGGTAACAGCATTATTTAGCTCCTCCTTCCCTGCGACGTCTTGGTCTACGAGCAGTAGTGTCGTGAAGAACCTCTCCTTTGTAGAGCCAAACTTTAACGCCGATGCGTCCATAAGTTGTTTTTGCTTCTGCAAAACCGTAGTCAATGTCAGCACGAATTGTCTGAAGTGGAATTGTGCCTTCATGATACTGTTCTGTACGAGCGATTTCAGCGCCGCCGATACGACCTGAAACCTGAGTTTTAATACCCTTTGCGCCGAGTTTCATAGCACGTCCGATAGACTGCTTAAGTGCACGACGGAAAGAAATACGTCTTTCAAGCTGAGATGCGATGTTTTCAGCTACAAGCTGAGCATCGAGATCTGGCTGCTTGATTTCAATAATGTTGATTGAAACCTGCTTGTCACCGCCAAGCTTCTTAGCACAAATTGCCTTGAGCTTTTCAATCTCTGAACCGCCACGGCCGATTACCATGCCAGGCTTTGCGCAGTGAATGTTGATGTACACACGGTTAGCATCTCTTTCGATTTCTACCTTTGGTACACCGGCGGGAGCGAGAGTTTCAAGAAGGTATTCACGAAGGTTGTAGTCTTCAACGAGTGTATCGCCGAATGTGCCTTTGTTAGCGTACCAACGTGATTCCCAGTTTTTGATAACACCGATTCTTAAACCGGTTGGATTAATTTTCTGGCCCATTTGTAAACCTCCTCCTCGCTTATTCTGCTTCTTTAAGCACCATTGTGATGTGCGAAGTCTTTTTGTTGATTCTGAACGCACGACCCTGTGCTCTTGGTCTGATACGTTTGAGAGTTGGACCCTGACATACGAAGCATTCTGCTACGTAAAGTCTTGTAACGTCCATGTTTTTGTTGTTTTCCGCATTTGCAATTGCTGATTTAAGAAGCTTTGCAAGCGGTTCACACGCGGCCTTTGGCGTGTGTTTGAGGATAGCCATTGCTTCTTCAACTGGCTTATTTCTGATAAGGTCAAGAACGATCTGAACCTTTCTGGGCGCTATGCGAACATAAGTAACTTTCGCTGTTGCTTCCATTTTATTACACACTCCTTTGCCGATTATTTACCGTTGTTTGATGTTTTTGAACCTGCATGACCTCTATAAGTTCTTGTAGGTGCAAATTCGCCTAACTTATGGCCTACCATGTCTTCAGTTACATAAACCGGAACATGTTTGCGTCCGTCATGAACAGCAAATGTGTGGCCGACAAAGTCAGGGAAGATTGTGGAGCTGCGGCTCCATGTTTTAAGAACAATTTTCTCGCCCTTTTCGTTCATCTCAACTACTTTTTTAAGCAGCTCGGGACGGACATAAGGGCCTTTCTTTACGCTTCTGCCCATTATCTTTATCTCCTTTCGACTTATTTGCCGTTACGACGTTTAACAATAAGTTTGTCTGATGCTTTTTTGGTCTTTCTTGTCTTGTAACCAAGAGCTGGTTTACCCCAAGGTGTAACAGGACCCGGACGACCGATTGGTGACTTACCTTCACCACCACCGTGTGGATGGTCATTGGGGTTCATAACAGAACCGCGGACTGTAGGTCTCCAACCCATGTGACGTTTACGGCCGGCTTTACCAACTTTAACGTTTTCATGGTCTGTGTTACCAACAACACCAACAGTTGCCATACAACCGTTTGGTACGTTTCTGAGCTCGCCTGAAGGAAGACGAAGAAGAGCGTAAGCGCCTTCTTTAGCCATAAGCTGAGCTGCGTTACCAGCTGCACGAGCAAGCTGACCGCCGCGACCAGGATAAAGCTCAACGTTGTGTACGAAAGTACCTGTAGGGATATTTGTAAGTGGTAATGCGTTACCCGGCTTAATATCAGCATCCGGGCCAGCCATAACACTGTCACCTACTTTGAGGCCGGCTGGAGCGAGGATATATCTCTTTTCGCCATCCTCATATTTAACAAGAGCGATATGAGCTGAACGGTTTGGATCATACTCAAGTGTAAGAACTTCAGCAGGAACGCCGAACTTATCTCTCTTGAAGTCGATAATACGATATTTTCTACGGTTTCCGCCGCCACGATGACGAACTGTGATTCTGCCGTAGCTGTTACGACCTGATTTGTTGCTGAGTGGAACGAGCAAGCTTCTTTCAGGTGCAACTTTTGAAAGATCTGAATAATCAGTAACCGACATGTTACGACGAGCGTTTGTGGTCGGTTTGTAAACTTTGATCGACATTTTTCACACTCCTTTTCAAGTGATTCAAGCGGCTTAGCGAAGATGTCAAACTCCATACATTACCGCTTAAGGTTTTTTATTACATCATACCATCGAAGAATTCGATAGTTTTTGAATCTTCAGCAAGAGTAACGATTGCCTTTTTCCAAGAAGCTGTGAAGCCTTCGAAACGGCCCTGTCTGCGAAGTTTACCTTTGCAGTTGATTGTGTTAACTTTTGCTACTTTGATATCGCCTGCTTTTGATGAGAAGAGCTTCTCAACTGCGTTTGCGATTTCGATTTTGTTAGCATCTTTAGCAACAGCGAAAGTATATTTCTTTTCTGCTGTGCCCATCATGCTTTCTTCTGTGATAATCGGGCGGAGGATAATATCCTGTGCTGCTTTACTCATGCGTAAACCTCCTCGATTTTAGAAACTGCATCTTTCATAACAACCATTGTGTCGCTGTTAAGGATATCGTAAACGTTAAGTGTGTTTACGAGTGTAACTTTAACACCTGCGATGTTACGTGCGCTTCTGTAGATTACATCGTCTTTCTCAGGAAGAACGATAAGAACTTTCTTGCCTGTTTCAAGTGATGAGAGAACGTTAACAACGTCCTTTGTTTTGATTGCTTCAAGAGCAAGGCTTTCAAGAACTACCATCTCTTCAGCTGCAACCTTTGAAGAAAGAGCTGATTTCATAGCAAGTCTCTTAACCTTCTTATTGATTGAGAAACCGTACTCACGTGGTTTAGGACCGTGAGCGATACCACCGTGGATCCACTGTGGAGATCTTGTTGAGCCCTGACGTGCACGACCGGTTCCCTTCTGTCTCCAAGGCTTTTTACCGCCGCCACTAACTTCGGAACGAGTTTTAGTGGACTGTGTGCCCTGGCGCTGATTTGCAAGATAATTTACTACGCAAAGGTGCATAGCTGACTGGTTTGGTTCAATACCGAAAACTGACTCTGCAAGTTCGATATCTGAAACTTTCTTACCCTTGCTGTCAAATACTGAACAATTAGGCATACATTACACTCCTTCCTTAAGCTTTCTTAGCGTCTGCGATAACAACGATTCCGCCTTTAGGGCCCGGGATGGCACCCTTAACTGCGATGAGGTTGTTCTCTGCATCAACCTTGGCAACTGTTAAATTCTGAATTGTAACACGCTCAGCACCGAGGTGACCTGCCATTTTCTTTCCTTTGAAGATACGAGCAGGGTCGATAACACCGAGTGAACCACCGTGTCTTGCAACTGGGCCGGTACCGTGGCTTTCTCTGAGTCTTGCAAAGTTCCAACGTTTGATAACGCCGGCTGTACCTTTACCTTTGCTTGTGCCGATAACGTCAACTTTTTCGCCTACTTCAAATAAGTCAGCTTTGAGGATGTCGCCTACATTAACTGAATCGATGTCTGAAAGACGGAACTCTTTGAGAACCTTCTTAGGAGCAACATTACCTTTGTCGAAGTGACCTTTCATAGGTTTGTTGACACGCTGTGCTTTAAGGTCGCCGTAACCAACCTGAACTGCCTGGTAGCCGTCATTTTCAGCAGTCTTTTTCTGAACTACTGCGCAAGGACCGGCTTCGATTACTGTAACAGGGATTACGTTACCTTTTTCGTCGAAAATCTGTGTCATGCCGATTTTCTTACCGATAAGACCTTTTTTCATTTTAATTTCCTCCTTATAGGTTATTGGTTGGCTCTGCCAACATGACCTGCGGCGCTAATCAAAGTTTGATTTCGATTTCTACGCCTGCGGGAAGCTCAAGACCTTTCAAAGCGTCAACGGTCTTAGCTGACGGTCTGATAATGTCGATAAGCCTTTTGTGAGTTTTCTGCTCGAACTGTTCACGAGAATCTTTGTACTTATGAACAGCGCGAAGAACTGTAACTACTTCCTTCTCTGTAGGGAGCGGAACCGGACCTGAAACCTGAGCGTTTGTACGCTTTGCAGTTTCAACGATCTTCTCTGCTGCCTTGTCGACAAGGCTGTGGTCATAGCCCTTGAGTCTGATTCTGATCTTTCCCTTAACTGCCATGATTTTTGCCTCCTTAAAATTTGGCGGGCATTCGTTTTGAACATTTTCTCAACTATTCCGGGTGTTTCCACCCTCTACATTTAAAAACCGGAATGGGTTAGTTCCGGGTAGTGTGCATCGTTCAAAACGCACTTACACACATAGTTAGTCCGCTAAGGGAAGCGAACTTCTGTGTGCTCGTTATTCTTGCGCCCGGTTTAAAATCGGACATACTCCGCGAGAGTTCCCAACTTCTACGAGTTGCCACATCCCACATCAACGCATATCTACACACCATACTACATAATAATATAGCGTACTGTAGAATAATACCACAGTACGCTGTACAAGTCAAGCATTTTTTGATATTTTTTAAAAATTTTTTTGATGTTTTTTCACGACCTGAAAATTGCAGAAATTATGCAAAAAACACGCTGTAAAACACATATATATAAATGTATACGAATTTTAGCAGATTATTTGCTAAAAACACTTCTGAAAGCCTTTGAAACACGCTCAAGGTCATCCTCTGTCATTGATGAGCCTGAAGGCATACACACTCCCCTGTTGAATATATCAACGCCCACATCACCTTCATCGCCGCTGATATAATCACAATCAGAAAATATCGGCTGACAGTGCATAGGATTCCAGGCACGTCTTGCCTCAATATTTTCTTTTTCAAGAGCAGCGATAACTTCATCAGGAGTGACACTGCATTCTTTATCGATTGTAAGAACGCTGAGCCAACAAGTTGCATTACCACCCTCAACAGTAGGCGCAAAGGTTACAGGCAAATCTGCAAAAGCTTTTTTGTAATATTCATTAACAGCTTTTCTCTGAGCTACTCGTTTATCAAGAGTAGTCATCTGCCCTCTGCCTATGCCTGCACAGATGTTTGACATTCTGTAATTATAACCTAACTCATTATGCAGATAATAATTCACAGGCTCTTTTGATTGGTTCGCCCAGAAGTACATTTTTTTGATTGCTTCTTCATCATCGGAGCAAGCCATTCCTCCGCCTGAGGTGGTTATAATTTTATTGCCGTTAAAAGACAGAATGGCAATCTTGCCGAAGGTACCGCATTTTTTACCATAATAATCTGCGCCGAGAGCCTCAGCAGCATCTTCAATAACCGGTACACCATACTTTTCGCAAATGGGAAGAAGTGCATTATAATCAGCAGGGCTGCCGTAAAGGTCAACAATTATAACTGCCTTAGGGAGCTTGCCTGCATTGTGATATTTTTCCATAGCTCTTTCAAGAGCAACAGGGCTCATATTGAAGCTGTTATAGTCAGAATCAATAAACACAAGCTCTGCACCGATATATTTAGCAGGATTGCAACTACCTGCAAAAGTGAAGTCTGAGCAGAAAACCACATCACCCTTCTGAACACCTGCATACATCAGTGCAAGGTGCATAGCAGCTGTACCGGAAGAAAGTGCCAGTGATTTGTTTATATCCAGGTAGTTACTCATATCCTCTTCAAAACCGGAAAGATTAGGGCCGAAAGGTGCCACCCAGTTAGTATCAAAAGCATCTTTAACAAAAGACATTTCTGCACCGTTCATATGAGGAGGTGAAAGATAAATTCTTTTCAACACTTATTTCACTTCTTTCAGATTATTTTCTGCTATCAGAATCGGAACCCTTGCCGTAGCTTCCGTATCCGCCTGAATTGCCGTTACCGTATCCGCTATAACCGCCATAGCTGTTGTCATATCCGCCATAGCTACTGCCATAACCGTAACCGCTTGAGTAACCGTATCCGCCGTATCCGCCATAACCGCCGTATCCGCCGTAATCACCATAGGCACCGTATGAGCCTTTCTTTTTACCGTAACCGTAACGGCCGTAACGACCGCTGCGTCTGCGGTAATAACCCTTTTTCTTGTAATAACGGTTGTTCTCTTCACCTGTGCTCATAGTAAGAATTGTACCGATGATTTCAATACCGGCACCTCTGATTTCGTCAACAGTTCTGGTGATTTCACTTGCTTTTGCATAGTCATTTCTTACACAGTAAATGATACCGTCAGCAAGCGGGGCAATAACCAAGCTATCAGTAACAACATGGGTAGGTGGTGAGTCAATAATGATATAGTCAAATTCTTTTCTTGCCTGGTCGATAACATCGCGTACCTTCTCAGCATCAAGAACTTCAGTTGATTTAAGAGAAACACCGCCTGTAGGCAACACAAAAATGCCTAATGATTTAATAAATTTAACTGAATCTACATAAGTTGATTCACCCTTGATAATAGGAATAAGACCATAACGGGTATCACTCTTAACACCTACTGCTCTGAGAACTGCAGGCTTTCTGAAGTCGCAGTCCATAAGAAGAACAGACTTACCCTTCTGAGCAAGAGCAACAGCAATATTAACAGATGTTGTTGTTTTACCTTCATCCTCGTAAGTACTTGTAACAACAAAGCATTTATGACCTTTGTCAGCATAAACATTTTCAAGCTTTGTTCTGATTGATTTAAAGCTTTCAACAAAGGAGAACGAGACTTTCTGCCCGTCTGTAATAAGCAAAGAACCTGATGGAACTTTCTTTTTCATAAACAAGCCGTTTGGCTTCTCAATAACAGGAATTGCGCCGAGAACCTTTGTGTTTGTAATATTTTTAAGATTATCCATATCCTGAATAGTATCAGAAACAATAACGGTGAAGAACACAATAAGAACAACCAATGCTGCACCGATAATAAAGCCATACATTGCAGATGAAACTGAATTTGATGCGTTGCTGACACCCGGAGATGAGGGCTCGTTGATTACACTGATACTGATAGTGTTGTCAAAGCCATTGATATATGCAGGGAATTCATCCATAACAACTTTCAAAGCACGTTCACAATAACCGCTGTCTGTACTTGTAACTTTGATAACGAAAAATCCTGCAAGGTTATCTTCAGCAGTGGTAATTGAAAGTGAGTTTCTGATAAATGCCTCTGAATAAATTGTTGAAAGACCTTGAGCATCAAGAGCAGCTTTGATTTTGCCTACCATTACATCGCCTGTAAGCAATCGCTGATATATTTTAACTACATCCTGTTTGTAGAAAGTAGTCTGCTCTTTAACAAAGGTCTCAGATTCACCTGTTTCAGAATAGTCAGTAACCCTTACATACTGAGTCTGCATAAATGCAAGCGTAGTCTGAGTAGCATACTGCCTTACATAAGTAGACTCTGCAATAATATAACCTGCAGCTGCACCTATAACGCCTACGAGCAGAATAGCCCACAGCTTTGTAATTATACTTTTAAAAAGCTTGATAATGTCGATAGATGAGCCGTCTTCATATATATTACGCGGCATTGAATCAAAATTTTCCCGATTCATTTATTATCACTCCCGATAAAATTATATCAATAAAATCTGCGTTTTTCAAGGCGCATGAATTTAAGTCTTGGTATTTCTTCGTTATCAATAACTCTCTGCGGATTTTTAACAAGCATTCTTTCCATATGAGAAGGGTCAATATCCTGAGGGAATTCCCTGAGCATTTCACCGATATCATTAGGTCTGTTATATAGCGAATGCGCATCTGTAGCTATAAACGACGCCACACCCTTATATGCCATTTCATACGCTAATTCAAACTCTTCCCTTCCGTCTCTGCTTGCCAGACTGCCCGCATTCAGCTGAAAAAGCACGCCTCTTGATGCAAGTTCATTTATTGCATCATAATCGTGCTGAAAGTAAGCATACCTTTCAGGGTGAGCTACTATAGGGACAAGCCCCATATTATAAATCTCTGTAAGATACTGAGATATATCTTTAAATTTAGGTTCAAAGAAGTCAAACTCAACAAGCAGATATCTTGAATTGTTAATGGTCAGCTTTTTAAGATTCTGCGAAAAGAAGATATCATCATCAACAAAAACCTCAGCGCCTGCATATAACTGAATATCAACCTTTTTTTCAATCAATGCATTTCTTAAAAGCTCAAGCTTTGTATCTCTCTGCCTGATAAAATTATCAATGTCACCCAATGCATTAAAATGAGGAGTCGTTACTATTTTTTTTAAATGATTTATTCTTCCTAAAGAGCACAGGCGTACTGCTTCATCAAGGTTTTTAGCACCGTCATCAAGTTCAGGCAAAACATGTGAGTGTAAATCAATCATAATTATACCTCCTGAATGTTGAGCATAATATATGTTCTGATTGCATATCCCTGGGTTACAGGAAGAACTATTGACTCCTGAGAATAAAAGCCGATTCCCATCGTATCACCCTGAGAGTAATCAACCACACCGTCACGCCTGGTCACAGAATAAATATAACTCATTGCTTTTTTAGCAGAATCAAGATATTCTTCACGACCGCTGAGTTTACCTATATAAGATAGCAAAAAGGCTATCATAGATGTTGCAGAGCTGTCTGCACCTGAAGGGGCAAAAACATTTCTGTCAAAAGAGCCGTTTTCGTTCTGATACCTGATTATTGTATCTGCAAAAGTGATAATATTTTTAAGTATCAGTACTTTTTCATCTGTATAGTCAGCTTTTTTCGATTGATTAAGGACTTTAAAAGATTCGGCAAGACCTATTGCCCACCAGCCGCAGCCTCTGCCCCAGCCGTATATACCAAGGGGAGCTTTTGTTGATGAGCTGAAACAATGGACAGGTAAATTAAATTCTTTGTGCAAACCATATTGGCTGTATTCTTTTATTAAAGAAACTGCCATTTCAAGTGCCCGTTCATCATCATATACCAAAGCATACTTCACAAGGAAAGGACAAACCAATCCGATGGTATCTACATATCTGTAATCATTGTTTTTTGAATAAGGAATACTCCCTGTATTTTTATATAAATTATGAAGCATCTCAAAAGTCTGCTCCATAGCAGGTTTAACAAAGCCAAAATCTGTCTTTTCACAAGAAAGAATTGCATATGCCATAAAGGCTGAATCAACACGGTTAAGAAAACTTTGCCATTCCCCTGTCTGAAGATTTATATGTTTTGAAATCAAATCTTCAACGCCCGAAGATTTCAGCTCATCAAGAGCAAGTAAAACCGAGCCTGACTGCCATGATTGAATTGCATCGGATTTATTTGTTCCTTTTATTCTGTCGATAATCGCAAAGCGTTTACCTGCAACCTGCGGCACATCAGGTAAACCTTTCTGAGCCCACATATGAGCTGCAGAGCAAGCAGAATCAAACCAGTTCTCACCGTATAAAGAACCGATTTTCATTCGCATGAAGGTATCGTTCAAAAAAGGGATTATGTCAAACGAAACCACCACTGCCATTGTTATAACAATAATTAACAGAATAATCAATAAAGCTATCATAATTACTTCTCTATCAAATCATATAAATTTTGGATTTCACCTTCGTTGCCAACTTCTTCATTCTTAAGGTTGGCAATAAGTTTCTCTCTTAAATCAGGGTTAAGAATCAGCATTTCTGTTTTCTCTGCAACCGATTGAGCGCTCATTTCACAAATAAGACCGTTGACTCCATCTTCAATCTGGTCATAAACAGAAGGAAAGTTTGTAACAACTATAGGTTTATTAAAGCATTTTGCCTCATCAATAGCTATGCTTTTACCTTCAACCTTTGAAGGCTGAACATAAATATCACAAGTATTAAAAAAAGGATAAGGATTGGCCTTTTCACCAAGGAAAATAAAAGTATCTTCTAAGCCGTTATCCGCTATTCTTTTTTCAAGCTTTTCTTTTTCGGGTCCTACGCCTACATGATACCATTTGAAGCCATATCCTTTATCTTTAAGGATTTTACAGGCGTCAACAGCAAAATCCAGACCTTTCACTTCAACAATTCTGCCCACCGTGAGAATTTTTATTTTATCAGTATCAGGTAATCCCTCACCAACTGAAACTTTTTTTATAAAGGTTGGTGAAATGATATTATGAATAACATGTATCTTTTCATCGTCTGATGTGTATTTTTTAACATTTTCACGGCATTCATCCGATACTGTAACAAAGCTGTCAAATTTATTGAAAACTTCAACAAAATGCTCTTTATTAAGATAACATTTGTCAAGATAAGTATGCAGATAACCTATTTTTTTTGCGGCATCAAATTCACTTGCAAACCAATCTGCCATACCCTCAAGGTAACCTATAACACAATCAAAATGCTCCTCAGGGAATCTGATTGACTTTTTAAGCCAATGCCACGACCTTGTTTCGTTTACATAGTAATTTTTATTTCTTAACTGTCTTCCATAAAAAATTCTTGCAAAAGCAAGGTCAACTCTGCCTTTTTTGATAAAAGTCTTTATGGCCTTAATCGGATCGCCGTCAAAAGTCTTGAAATTTTCACCGGCATCAAGTATTTTTACTTGTTCAGGTACATTTTCAAGAAAAAGTCCTTCTTTTCTGAAAACGAAAAGTGAGACATTATATTTTTCGTAATCAAAAAGCTGCAGCAAGGTAACAAGACTTTTTTCTGCTCCGCCGCTTTTAAGAGTGGGAATAATAAAAAGTATATTTTTTTTCATATTCCCGCCTCCTTTTTAAATCTTTTTTAATTGTTCACCTGCATCAAGAGCGCTTTTGATTTTTGCAGGTATTACTTTTCTTAAATCTCTTTTGATTTCATCTTCCTGCTCAACGAGTTTTGTAAACTCAGCCTCTAAAGACTGTGCACTTGAAATTTTGGTTGAATCAAGAACAAACTTTTCTTCACCGAATAAATCTTTTGAAATTCCTCTTGATTTTACACTGTAACCTAAAACTATTGTAGGCACACCGTTTGAATACGCTGCTATTGTAGCGTGAGTTCTTGCACCGACAAAAAATCTGCAACGTGCTATATAACCTTTGTATTCTTTGGCATTAAGATTACCCGGAATTTTCACAACTCTGATTGAATCATCCAGCTGATTATATATTTCGTCAAGAATCTGACAGTCGTCACTTTCTTTTGTTGTAACATGAGGAATCAGAGCGATCTGAAGTGTTGTATTTTTAATTATACCTTTTAAGAATTCAACACTTGCGCTTAAAACTTCAGGATTCTTTTTAACTACCAACGGGCTTAAGTTAAAGCCTAAAGTGTTATCAAGCTGAAATCCGAAAGGAAGCGGTAAGTCTTCTCTTTCCATACAAAAAGCAGGGTCAGCAAACTGAAATAATTTATTATCGGGAATAATTTTTTCAAGCAAAGAGTATGTTAATGATTCTCTTGCAAATATTGCATCAAAATTTTTTAGAGCCTCAATTTTTTCTGCAGAAAGGTCTTCTTTGCCTATCGAAGCACCCCAGAGCACCGTTTTCTTACCGTTTTTATGAATCGCAGTGGTTACCGCCCTTGAATGCGCATTATCACCGTAGCAATATGAATCACCGCCTACAGCAAGACAAACATCGCAGTCAGATGCTTGTGAAATAACGTCAGAATATGCAGTTTTAAGTGAATAGTACTCACTGTGGTTTATTTTAAGATTAAGTGCAGCCATCGCCAACTCAATTTTATTAAGACGACGAGCTTCTATTTTGCATGTATCAACTCCGAGAGCTGTGTCTGTTTCAGGATTGTAGGATGCAAGCTTGTAATCAGGATTGCTGTCACTTCGTGAAATTATATTCATTGTTCCTCTTATAATAGCTTCACAACCTCTGTTAAGACAGCCTGTATGGTCAAATAAAAAATATTTCATCATAAACCTCTTTGATAAATCAATCTGTATAAACTTTCTTTTAATTTTAAACCTTTGATAAAAGCAAAAACATAAACAGTATTTTGCTTTAATAACAACTCGGCAATTTTTTTATAACTCTCATCTGAAAACAAGCCTTTATTATAATAATCACTCAATATTTTCATAAGTGTTTCATTTTTATATAAGGTGTCAAGACTTTTGCTAAAGCCGGAAAAACTACAGCTTTTTTCTGCAGAAAATGTGCAGGAAACTATTCCCTGAGCTGCTGAAGCCTCAGACAAATCAGCTACTTTTTCTGAAGGTATTTTGAAGTCCTTATAAAGCTCCGTTTTTGTAGCATAATCATTATAGATGTTACAAAAATAATCTGTACGCGATTTGTTAACTGCGCTTTGCTTTACATAGCGGTAAAAATATCCTTCTTTAGCAAGATAATACCCACTATTACAATTTAAAAGAAATTGCAGAACAAAATCTCTGTCTTCACCGTGTTTCTGACCTTTTTTAAATCTTATATTATTTTCATTTATTATTACATTTTTAAAAAATTTATTGCATGATGAGTTAAAGGAGTGATTTTTTAACATAAACTCCGGTACCTCTGCCCTGAGATAAGAAGAATCAAGAATCACATTTTTATAAAACGGGAATGAAACTATATCACAACTATGCTCCTGCTCATATACAAAATCATAAAAAACCAAGTCAGGTTTATCTTTTGTTATAACATCAAAAGTATCTGATAAAATATCCGAAACATAATAATCATCCGAATCACAGAATGTCACATATTCACCGTGACAATTATCAAGACCTGTATTTCTTGCATTACTTACTCCGCCGTTACTGATATGAAAGGTTATAATGTTTTCATATTTTCCGCTGTAAGAATCACATATTTCAGCAGAGCCGTCAACTGAACCGTCGTCAACGAGAATCACTTCAGTCGTTGGGAAGACCTTGCTTGATATTATTGATTCCACACATTCGTTTAAATGCAGCTGCTCATTATATACAGGAATAATTACTGATATATCATATTCCATCTTTTTTCTCCTTAACGAACTTTTAAATTGGGGAAGAATACATCAGAACGGTAGTCAATAAATGTATACGCCAGCTGAGTAGAATAGTAATAGAACATACCTATACACAAAGCATAATATAATGTCCTGTCTTTTCGTTGAACACCATTATAAACTACCCATGCCAATAATATAATGTAATAAACCTGAACATAAATTGCAAATCTGGCAAAAATCCAGTTATACATTGATATTATATAAAAAGCAACATTAACACAGCTGAGATTTATAAGAATGTCACCAATATGCCCCAGATTTCTCATTTTATTACGTGAAAAATAGGCCAAGGCCAACGGCACCATAGCTACTACTACTCGAAGCAAACTTGAGCCACCCTCCTGCTCAAACCAGCCGCCGGAATATGCTGAGTGGGAGGTATCTGCCAATGCCTCCTGGAAAGTGGGCAGAATCATATCAAATATTGACATAGCAATCGCGCTTAAGAAAATCAGCATAAACGATGACGGTTTCCACGCTTTTCTTCGTACAAAGAAAAATATGGGGATCATAATAAGAGCTGTTGTATGGAAAAGCCACGCCAACAAGACAAAAGCAGAATATTTAATAAAAGCAGACTTCTTGGTTGAGAATAAATATTTGGTACCTAAAACAAGAATGCCTGTCGCACAATACTGACGGATACCGTTCATTCCCAAGCCGAAATATCCTGTGGCTACAAATAAGAAAATCGCAAGCTCATAAGGGTGAGAATACTTATATATGATGTATAAAACAGGAATGTAAGTAATTATTGCGGTGACAAATAAAAGATAATGATAGTCATCTACTGTTTCTAACACTATCTCAGTCAGTAAAGAATACAGTGAACCGCCCTTTAGTTCATAGCTTATTATCCCGTCAGGTTCTGCGAGCTCAAAATCGTGTATATAAAAAAAGGTATCACCTGTATTTGTTCTTAAACCGGCAAAAGGAACATAAGCCAGAACACTGATTATAAAGCATAACGGATTAGGCAAAGGCTGACCGATTCCGCCAAGTTTTTTAAGCGGATATCTTCGGCAGAACATACCGATTGCCCAACAGATAAACGTAAAAAACCATACTAATTTTAAATAAGCATTAGGGTCAAATGATGTGTACATTTTTTACCTCATAAAATCTGAATAAATTTCAGTCATCTGAATTGTAACTGTTGCTTTTGAAAATTTTTTAATATTTTCGGCTGCTTTATCTGAAATCTGTAAATAGAAATCTTTATCTTTAAAAAGCTTATCTGCCAGATGGGCAGCAGCAACGTAATCATCAGGTTTAACTACAAAACCGTCTTCGTTATTTTTTATCAGAGAACGGTGGCCTCTGTTATCACCTGCAATAACAGGCAAACCCGATGCCATAGCCTCCATTATATTAACGGGTAAACCTTCTCTAAGACTTGACGCTGCACAAATATCGCTTATTCTTATAAGCTCTGCAACATCCTCACGATGACCCATAAACTCCACAGAATCATCAACCTTCAGTTCTTTTGCAAGCTGCTGATACTGAGAATTGAAATTATCTGCACCAACAAGCAAAAGACGAACATTTTTGGTTTTAAGCTCTGTCATCATACGGATGAGCATCTGCTGATTTTTATTTGCATTCAGCTCAGCTACATAAATAATAATTTTATCTTCTTCAGAATAACCTTTTAATTGACGAAGCCTTACTTTTTCTTCATAAGGCACAGGATAAAACAAATCGTTATTATATCCTACACCGTCTACAAGGCAAACATCAGGTTTCATAAAATGAGACTTTGCAAAATCAAAATCTTCTTTATTGATTGTAATAAGGCAATCGGTAAGTCTTGACATAACAAGCTCAATAGGATAATAAATTGCCCAATTCAAAAAAGGAGCACCCTTGTAAAAATGAAACCCGTGGGCAGTGTAGAGAACTTTTGTCCCCTTTCTGCGTTTGGGTGCAGCAGCAATACGGGTAAGAATTCCACCCATCGGCGTATGACAATGAATGATATCAAAATCATTTTCATCAATGACTTTTTTCAACTGCTTATACGCCTGAATATTACCTTTTGAAAAAGGAGATCTGACAAAAGGAATATCATATTGAACATCACAATCAGGAAGCTTTCTGCCGCCTTTACCGGCAACGTGAACCTCCCAACCCGAATCATGAAAATATTTTAAATACGGCAAATGAAAATAATAAAAATGGTCTGTAATTGTTGCAACAAACAGAATCTTTTTCATTTTCATCTACCTTTCTTATTTTTTGCTTCCTGTAAATTTTTCCATAGTATTGTTTTCACTGCAGTTTATATCCGCTTTTGTAAGAATATTTTTAACAGTCATAAAAAGTATTCTTATGTCTAAAGCAAAGCTGATATTATCTACATAATAAACATCATAGTTGAATTTCTGTTCCCACGAAATCGCATTTCTGCCATTGACCTGCGCCCAGCCTGAGATCCCGGGCCTTACCTCATGGCGCCTTGCCTGATCAGGTGAATATAAAGAAAGATATTCACACAATAACGGTCTTGGGCCGATAAAGCTCATTTCACCTTTAAGAACATTGATAAACTGTGGCAGTTCATCCACACTTGTCTTTCTTAATAAAGAACCGATTTTAGTCATTCTCTCCATATCAGAAAGCTCTTTGCCGTTTTTGTCATGGGTTCTGACGGTCATTGTTCTGAACTTATAAACTTCAAAAATCTTACCGTCCTTACCGGGTCTTTTTTGTTTAAAAAGTGCAGGTCCGCCATCATCAAGCTTAATAAAAACAGATGCCAATAACATTATCGGTGAAAAAGCAATCAGTGCAAGCAGTGCAAAGATAAAATCTGCTATTCTTTTTATAATCTTATACATCTGCTCACCTTATTTCTCATTGATTATTCTTCACCCTCGTGAAAATTAGGAACAATGATTTTAAGCATATCTCTGATTTGTGAAGAATCAGCTTCAGACAATGCATCAAGCTGCTTTATAAAAAGTTCATCGTCCATTTTAACAGGGCTTGTAACATAAATTTTGTTGTTTGCTGTCATTTTTCTGTCGCCGACTTCATCTTCCAGCACAAGCTCTTCATAAAGCTTTTCACCCGGTCGCAGGCCTGTGAATTTGATATCAATATCAACATACGGCTTGTAACCCGAAAGACTGATAAGATTTTCTGCAAGAGTGAGGATTTTTACCGGTTCACCCATATCAAGCACAAAGACCTCGCCGCCCTCTGCCATACCGCCTGCCTGAACAACAAGCTGACCGGCTTCAGGGATTGTCATAAAATATCTTGTAATATCAGGATGAGTTACGGTTACAGGACCGCCGGCTTTAATCTGCTCAGTAAAAAGAGGAATAACACTGCCGCTTGAACCTAAAACGTTACCGAAACGTACAGCTGCAAATTTAGTTGAGTTCTGACATTTACGTTCAAAATACTGAATTATCATCTCGGTAACTCTTTTTGTTGCACCCATAACGTTTGTAGGGTTTACTGCCTTATCGGTTGAGATGCTTACAAATCTGTCAACATTATACTCAACGGCTAATTTAGCAGTGTTAAAGGTGCCGAAAATATTATTTTTAACAGCTTCTTTAGGGCTGTCTTCCATCAAAGGAACATGTTTATGAGCTGCTGCATGGAAAACAACATCCGGACTGAATTCTTCGAAAACTTCTCTAAGACGGGATTCATCCCTGACAGAGCCGATTCTGATAGCTACTTCAGGGAAACCGTTATAGTATTTATCAAGCTGATTTTTAAGTATGTATGCATTATTTTCATAAATATCAAATATGACTATTTTAGACGGTGAATATTTTGAAATCTGACGGCATAACTCACTGCCGATTGAACCGCCGCCGCCTGTTACAAGAACGGTTTTGCCTGTAATATATTTACAGATTTCTGTATCGAGTTTAACCTCAGGGCGTGAAAGAAGGTCAGTTATATTTACATCCCTGATTTTAGAATCAGTACCTTCTACCATTTCAAGAACGCTGGGAGAAATTTTAAGCTTACAGCCTGTTGAAACACAAATATGTAAAATCTCATTTAATCTTGTGTCATTTGCTGAAGGGATACATATAATTATTGTATCAATTCTGTACTTTTCAGCAAGCTCAGCAATATCGTTGCAATTGCCTTTTACAGGTACACCGCGTATTGACTGACCTTTTTTAAACGGATTATCGTCAACTGCGATTACAGGTTTACCTTTGCTGTAATTGTTTGCTTCAAGCTCTTTGATAATTATCATACCCATATCACCTGCGCCGACAATCATCACACGGTTGTTTGTCCTATGAAAAAACCACATCAGGTCTTTTGATGAACGGCGAAGGAATCGGTAGCTGAGTCTGAATGAACAAACGAAGAATAAAGCTATGGCAGTACCTATCATATAAAATGATGTGCCGAAATTACCGCCTTCAATATTTGAAATTTTAAAGCCGAAGTTTGACATAATAACATCAACTGCAATACTCGTTACACCGCCTAAAACAGTTGCACCGAATATTTTAAAAAGCTCTTTGATGCCGGCATATTCCCACATACTTTTATACACTTCAAAAACTTTGTAAAGAACAATAAATATGATAGTAACAGGGATACTTCTCTGACAAACAGCCATAAAGCCGTTCATCTCAATACCTTCAATAAAAGCGGCAATAATATATGAAACATTCACTGCAATAATATCATAAAGTATCATTATTAACTTTTTAGTTTTAATGTTATTAAAATCCATAAAATCAACTGCTTTCTTTAAAAAATAGGGCAGATTTAGAGTATTCTACAGTTAGTATATATTTTAATATAAAAATCGTCAAAAGTCAACAATTATCATCCTTACAGCAGTAGTAATTATTGACATTTTTTTGTGCAAATGATAAAATTTAGAAAATATATAAATGAGGTATTATTATGCTTGGATTAGGAGTATGGGAAGTCCCTGTTAATTCAATGTTTTTTAAAGGAACGGCAAAAATCACCGTTAAAGATAACAATGGTGAATATGACTTTAAGTTTGAGGTCCCCGGTTTTGATGTGCCTGAGATGGATATTTCAAACCTTAAAATTTCAGGCAATACATTAAGTGCTGACGCAACCTGTGATATGCTCAAAGGTAAAATGCTTCACACCGAGGTTACCTTTGATAAAGATACCTGCACAGGCTATTTAAAAGGACCTATGGGTATAAAAATTTCATTAAACGGCAAAAAAACAGGCTAAAAAAACGGTGAGCTTAAGATTCGTCTTAAACTCACCGTTTATTATTTTATTACATTACACTGAAAAGCAAATCACCGTAGGTAGGGAAAGGCCAATATTCTCTGCCGATAAGAAGCTCAAGCTCGTCAGCAGGTTTTCTTACATTTGCCATAGCAGGTATAACTACATCTTTATAGTAAGTAGCAGTTACATGGTCATTATCATCAGGTACATTATTAAGAACCTTTTTGAGTTCATTAACAGCAATAAAAAGTTCGTCCTGCTTTGCTGAAATTTCAGCAATAAGACCTTCCTCGCAAACACATGGCATATTAGGATTCACGCTCTTTTTAAGTGCCGCTGCCTGACAGACATCTGTTACATAATCCACAACCGCAGGGATAATTTCTTTACTTGCAATATGAAGCATTGTTACAGCCTCAATATTGATTGTTTTTGAATATTCCTCAAGCAGAATATCAGTTCTTGAAACAACCTCAATTTCACTGAAAATATTATGTTTTGTAAAGAGTTTGATGTTCTTCTTATCTTTGTAATGAGGGATAGCGTCAACAGTTGTTTTAAGATTGAGGAGTCCTCTTCTTTCAGCTTCTTCTACCCATTCATCTGAATAGCCGTTGCCGTTGAACACAATCCTCTTGTGCTTGACATACTCTTTTTTAATAAGCTTTCTTACTGCAGTTTCAACGTCATTTGCCTTTTCAAGCTTATCTGCAAATTTAGAAAGGGATTCGGCAACAATTGTGTTAAGAACAATGTTGGACTCTGCAATTGAAAGAGTTGAGCCAAGCATACGGAACTCAAACTTGTTACCGGTAAAGGCAAAGGGAGATGTGCGGTTTCTGTCAGTATTATCTTTAGAGAAAGCAGGGAGAACGCTTACACCTGTGTTGAATTTAAGGTGTTTTGCAGAATGATAAGGCTTACCTGCTTCAATAGCATCAAGAACGCGCTGAAGCTCTTCACCCAAAAACATTGAAACAATAGCAGGCGGTGCTTCGTCAGCACCAAGACGATGGTCATTACCTGCATTTGCAATAGAAATTCTCAGAAGGTCCTGATAATCGTCAACTGCCTTGATTACAGCAACAAGGAAGAGCAGAAATCTTGAGTTTGAGTACGGGTCTGAACCGGGGTCAAGAAGATTCTCACCTTCGTCAGTTGAAAGGGACCAGTTGTTATGCTTACCGCTACCGTTTACACCGTCAAAAGGCTTTTCATGAAGAAGGCAGACAAGGCCGTGCTTGTGAGCAACTTTTTTCATAATTTCCATAGTGAGCTGGTTATGGTCGGTTGCGATATTTGTAGTTGTATAAACAGGAGCAAGCTCGTGCTGAGCGGGAGCTGCCTCATTATGCTCGGTTTTAGCAAAAATGCCAAGCTTCCAGAGTTCTTCGTCAAGCTCTGTCATATATGCCTTGATGCGAGGCTTGATGGTGCCGAAATAATGGTCATCCATCTCCTGACCTTTTGGTGTAGGCGCACCAAAAAGAGTTCTGCCGGTATACATAAGGTCTTTACGCTGGTCATAAAGCTTTTTGTCGATTATAAAATATTCCTGCTCAGGGCCTACAGTTGAAAGAACTCGTTTAACGTTATGGCCAAAAACAGAAAGAACACGTTTAGCCTGTTTATTAACCTCTTCCATTGAACGAAGCAACGGAGTTTTTTTATCAAGAACTTCACCTGTATAAGAAACGAATGAAGTAGGTATACAAAGAGTATTCTCTTTAATAAAAGCAGGTGAAGTAGGGTCCCATGCAGTGTAGCCTCTTGCTTCAAAGGTTGCACGGATACCGCCTGAAGGGAAAGATGAAGCATCAGGCTCACCTTTAATAAGCTCTTTACCTGAAAACTCCATAATGATTGAACCGTCACTCTGAGGAGAAAGGAAACTGTCGTGTTTTTCAGCAGTGATACCTGTCATCGGTTGGAACCAATGAGAGTAATGTGTTGCCCCTTTTTCAATTGCCCAGTCTTTCATAACACTTGCAACAACGTTGGCAACGCTCAGGTCAAGTTCTTTACCTTCGTCAATAGTTTTGCGAAGTGAACGGTATGTGTCTTTAGGAAGTCTGTCATGCATAACTGCATCATTAAAAACAAGACTGCCAAAAATTTCAGGTACTTTGCTCATTGTGGATACCATCCTATCTAAAATTAAAATCAATTCAATGCATCTTCGGTCATTTCGTCAAGAGTAAGACCGTAACTCTCAATAAAATCTGCCATAAAGCTCTGAGCTTCGGGCATATTCATATCATCAATAGCTTTTTTAGTACTGAGTGCAGCTTTTTCAAACTCGGTGTTACCTGCCTTTGCCTCTTCAATACACTTTGTTAAAGCGCAGATTTTATCGGCAGCCTTAACAAACTTCCAGAGCTGACGGTCTTCATCTTTTTTTATAAAGAAAGACGCATATTCCTCTCTCAAATCAGCAGGAAGCATATTTATAAGCGCCTGACAGGCACTGTCTTCAACCTGAGAATAGGCTTCGTGAATCTGCGAGCTGTAATATTTGACGGGGGTGGGCATATCACCTGTAATAATCTCAGGAGTATCGTGATAAACACCTAAAACCGCTGCCCTTTCTGCATTCACATTACCGCCAAAACGCTTATTATGTATAACAGCAAGAGCATGAGCTACACCGGCAACCTCAAGGCTATGCTCACTGATATTTTCAGAGTGAGTGTTTCTCATAAGAGCCCATCGGCTGATGTATTTCATCCTTGAAAACATTGCAAAAAAGTGATGTCGATTATTTTTAGCCAAAAATATCGCCTCCTCGCAAAATTTTATCATAAATAAGTTGTATTTGCAAGGAATTTTCTTTGATTTTAAAGTCTTTTGTGATATAATAGTGAGAGTAGTTAATAATTATACCACTTTGGAGATAAAAAATGCTTAAAAAGAACGACAAAATTCCTGTAACCATTGATTCCTGCACATCGTTGGGCAGCGGTGTAGGCAAATATAACGGTATGACCGTTTTTGCCGCAAACACTGCACCCGGTGACCACGCATTACTGCACATCATTAAGGCTAAACCCAATTACGCTATAGGTAAGGTTGATAAAATCATCCACCCTTCAAAAATGCGAATTACGCCTGACTGCCCTGTTTTTGAAAAATGCGGCGGTTGTGCTTTCGGTCACCTTAATTATGATGATGAGTTAAAAATCAAAGCTCAGCAGGTTAAAGAGAATTTTGCCCGTATCGCAGGTATTGACACCGAACCTGCACCTATCATCCGTGGTGTCAGTGAAAAAAGATACCGTAACAAAGCACAATATCCCGTTCAGTCAGACCGGCACGGGCTTGCGCTTATCGGCTTTTATGCACCCCACTCTCACAGAGTAATTGACTGTGCAGACTGTCTTCTTCAGCCTGAAGATTTCAAAAAGGTTACCGATATTTTCAGGAATTGGATAAGACTTTTTAAAATCACAACTTACAATGAGCAGACAAGAAAAGGTCTTTTGCGTCATATATATATCAGAGCAGCTGTTAGCACAAACGAGCTTATGGTGTGTATAGTAATCAACGGTAATGACATCCCTTTCAAAGATGAGCTTGTTTTTGAGCTGAAAGATGCGTTGCCGAATTTAAAAAGCATAGTAATTAACAAAAACAAAAAAGATACTAATGTTGTACTCGGTGATGAATGTATTACTATTTACGGTAACAGCTACATTACAGACGAGCTTTGCGGTCTGAAGTTCGACATCTCTCCCCTTTCTTTTTATCAGGTCAATCACGATACTGCACAGCTTCTTTATCAAAAAGCTAAAGAATACGCTGACCTTCAGGGTAATGAAGTTGTCCTTGACCTTTATTGCGGAACAGGCACAATAGGTCTGACAATGGCTGATAAAGCTAAAAAAATTATCGGCGTTGAAATAATACCTCAGGCAGTTGAAAATGCAATTGAAAATGCAAAGAAAAATAATATCGACAATGCAAGATTTATCTGCGCTGATGCTGCAAAAGCAGCACAGGTGCTTAAAGACGAAGGTATCACACCTGATGTTGCAATTATTGACCCTCCGAGAAAGGGTTGCAGTAAAGACTTGTTAGAAACACTTGCAAAAATGAATCCGTCTAAAATTGTTTATGTTTCATGTGACAGTGCAACTCTTGCAAGAGATGTTCAGATTTTAGAGCAGCTTGGTTACAGCTTCAAAGAGGTTACACCTGTTGACATGTTCCCCCGTGCCCCTCATGTAGAGGCAGTAGCACTTTTGAAAAAAGCTTGAACAAAATTTTCCTTTTTAAAAATTAAAACTATTTTCCTTTAGGAGTTTTCAAATGAAGCTTTCAGAAATACTTACAGCCACCGAATATTTTGGTGAAATAAAAAACGATATAGATATCAAAGACATAGTCTATGATTCAAGAAAAGCTGAATCAGGGGTTATTTTTGTCTGCCTTTCGGGCCTTAAATTAGACGGTCATAAATTTGCTCAGAGTGCTTATGATAAAGGCGCCCGTGCTTTCATTTGTGAAAAGCAGATTGATTTACCTGATGACGCTACTGTAATAACCGTTAAAAATTCAAGGGTTGCTTTAGGTGAAATTTCTGCCAAATTCTTTAACTATCCTGCAAAAGAGCTTAAAATTATCGGTATTACCGGTACAAAAGGCAAAACAACCGTTGCCCATCTTGTTCAGGGTATTCTTAATGAAAGTGACATCCCTTGCGGCATTATCGGCACTGTAGGTGCTGAATTTGAAGGCGTAAAATTCCCGACTAATAACACTACACCTGAGTCTTATGAATTACAAAAGCTTTTCAGAGCCATGCTTGATAAGGGCTGCAAGGCAGTTGCATTGGAAGTTTCTTCCTTAGGTGTAAAGCACGGCAGAGTGGACGGCATTAACTTTGCTTGCGGAATTTATACTAATCTCTCCCCTGACCATATAGGTCCTCTTGAGCATGAAAGCTATGAGGAATACGCATATTGGAAGTCTGTCTTTTTTGAAAGATGCGACAATGCAGTTATGAACTTTGATGATGCTGCTTATGAAATCATGAAGCAAAACTGTAAATGCAATATCATTTCTTACGGACTTGATTCAAGCTATGATATCTGGGCTGAAAATGTTTCACCTCTCAGAACAAGAGATAAAATGGGAATTCAGTTTGACTGTACGGCATTCGATAAAAAGCTTAATATTTCAGCAAATCTTCCCGGCACATTCAATGTATATAATATCCTTTCAGCAATAGGCGCTGTTATTTCAATCGGCTGCCCTGTTGACAAAGCTGTTGATGCGCTCAAAAAAGTGCGCGTAAAAGGCAGAGCAGAAACAGTAACAATTGATGCTGATTTTGATATTCTTATTGACTACGCTCATAACGGTTTAAGTTTAAAGAGCATTATAGAAACTTTATATGATTATAAAACAGGCAGAATCATCTGCGTATTCGGTTCGGTTGGCGGCAGAACTCAGGAACGCCGCAGAGAAATGGGTCTTGTTGCGGGCAGTATGTGCGAATTATGTATTCTTACATCTGACAACCCTGACTTTGAAGACCCAATGAATGTTATAAAAGATATTTCATTGGCTGTTGAAGAAGCAGGCGGTAAATACCTTTGTGAACCCGACAGAAAAAAAGCTATAGAAAAAGCATTGAGTATTGCTCAAAATGGTGATATAATTCTACTTGCCGGCAAAGGCCATGAAGAATATCAGCTCATTGAAGGTGAAAAAGTGCCTTTCAGTGAAAAAGAATGCATAATTGATTATATGCGGAGGTTCAACGCAGATGTTTGAATTTAAACTTGAAACAAATATCAAAGAATATGATGATTTTATAAACAGAAATAAAGGTTCTTTTATTCAATGCTCTCGTTGGCCTGAAATCAAAACAGCATGGAAGCCTTATTTCTATTCAGGTTTTGAAAACGGGGAAAGAATTTTTGCCTGTCTTGTACTTGAACGAAGCTTATCTCTCTGCGGTAAAATCTGGTACATTCCTGACGGACCCGTTACCGATTATACCAGACCTGAAATCATCTCAGATTTCACTGCATTTATAAAAAAAGAGCTTAAAAAATATAATGCCACAGCTTTGATTACCGACCCTCATATTGCATTAAGAATAGGTAACGAAGAAAAAGAGCTTGGCTTAAATGTGCATAAAGCTTTTATTGAAGCCGGTTATGAATTAAATCACGATGCAGCAAGATATATTTATAAAGCACCTATTCAGTATATGATTGATTTAAAAGACGAAAACGGAGAAATGCTCACCGCTAAGCAATTGCTTAAGAAGTGTGAAAAAGGCGTGAGATATTCTGTCAGAGTCGGTGAATCAAGAGGTCTTGTAAGCAGATGTGTTACTATAAAAGATGTTGAAAAGGAACCTAAGCTTCTTGAAGACTTTGCAACAGTAATGCGTTCCACCTCTGAGCGTGACAGCTTCATTGAAAAACGCCCTGAATACATCAAAAAGCTTATGAGTGTTTTTGATAACTGCATGGATTTAACTCTTGTTTATTACGATAAAAACGCTGACAAAGCATTTGAAGATGCACGTCAGAAGCAGCTTAGCGATAACCTTAAAAAGATAGAAACAGCTAAAGAAAGTGTAAAAAACCGTCTTACTAACGAAAACGAAACAATTATACAGCAAAGCAAAAATTATTATGACCGAGTTGCAAAAGCAGAAGAATTTTCAAAAGAAGATAAATTTGTTGTTGCCGGCGGTCTCACTATCCGTTACGGCGGTGTTGCAAGCTGCCTTTTCGGAGGAAGTATAAATGTTTTAAGAAACGAAACACGCCCCAGTCATTTTGTTAATTATCTCAGACTTTGTCAGAGTATTGACAACGGCTGTGATTATCACGATTTAGGATATGTGCTTGTTGATAATCTTAATATACCTGCTGATAAAACTCAGCCTTTAGGTGAGCTTACACCTAAAGAAAACTTTGTAGGTATCAATTCATTCAAAGCAAGCTTAGGCGCTGACCTTTATCAGTTTATAGGTGAATATGTTTTAGTAAACAACAAAATGAAATATAATATGTATTCTAAACTTATACCTATGGTAAAACAAATCAAGGTTAATATTCTTAAAAAATTACGTTCAGCAAAAGGAGGAGAATAATGAGTAACAACGAACATAATGCAAACGAATTACTTAGTAATCTTGAAAGACTTAAAGCAAAATACTCATCCGTTCCGGAAACTGACAGCGAAATAACATCTCAGCCCACCCCTGAAAAGCCGGTAGAAACAGCTCCCGTTAAAGAAGAAGCTCCTGTTAAAGAAGAAGCTCCCGTTATCCGAAAGGCTCAGCCCACTGAAGCAAAAGTTGAAAAAGCAAGAGACTTTTCTTGGCTGATAGATAAAGAAGAGGACTCTTCTGTTACGCAAGAGGTGCCTTCTGTAATTGAAGTAACACCTGCAAACACACCGGTTAAAGAAGAAAAGTCTGATTCAAACTGGCTTCTTTCCGCATCTGATGATTTATCTCAAGAGCAATCTGAAGAAACCCCTGTTGAAGATGTTCCTGCCGAAGCAGAAACTCCTGCTGAAGAAGTTTCTGTTGAAGTTGAAGATGAAGCTCCTGTTGCAGAGGAGGATTCCGAAAACGCTCAAGGTTTTAAGTTTGCTCCCGGATTCATTGATGACTCTGCTGAAGAAGATGATGAAGATGAAGACGATTATGATTTTGACGATTCAGTAGAAGATGATGATTTTGCAGACCTTGATGATGAGGATGATTTGGTCGTCATCAGACACGAAAGCAAAAAAGAAAAGGCTGCTCAAGAAAATGTTCAGGAAGAAATGTCTCCTTTTTATGCTGCACTTCTTGAATCAGATAATAAAAACAAAGCTAAGCCTCCAAAGCCTGTAAAATCTCAAAAGCCGCCGAAGCCGGCTAAAGAACCAAAAGTTAAAAAGGCAAAGAAAGAAAAACAGCCGAAAGTTAAAAAGAACGGCAAAACACGCAACAAGCGTCTTATTCTTAATATCGTTGTTTCAGTTGCTCTTGTAGCTGTTTTGTGGACATGCCTCTTTGTTACAGACATAATTCTTGTTTCTAATTGGTACTCTCCTGTTTTCTGTGCCGAATCAAAAACTTTTGAAGACGGCAGCAAAACATATATTGGTGCTTTTTATAAAATGGAAGTAACCGTTACCGAAAACGGAGAAATACAGAGATTTTGTTTACCGTGGTTTATCCCCGGTCCTAATGAAAGTAAATAGTTTTAAGCCTGACTTTTTTGTGAGTCAAGCTTATCTGTTATATTGACATTTTAATTTGTGATTGTTACAATATATAAAACAATTGAAAGGATGATGTTATGAAACTCGGCATCATTAACGGCTGGGATGAAGGCTGCATAAAATATGTTCACGATAAAGGTCTTGATGCTATTGAATTTTGCGTCAATTATAATTATGATGCAGATGAATTTTTATCCCGTGCTAATGATATAAAAAAGTATTGTGAGCAATACGACGTGTGTGTCGGCTCGATGGGCCGTTGGGGCATGCAAAGAATTGACGATAACGGCGAAATTATACCTGAGGCTTTACATGCTGACAAATGCCTTATCACTGCTGCATCAATCATCGGCTGCCCTGTATATAACTGCGGTGTCAACTATACAGATGACAAAAGCTTTTTTGACAACTGCAAGATTGCAATAGATTATTTTACAGCTCTTGTTGAATTCGGCAAAGAGAAAGGTGTTAAAATTGCAACATATAACTGCGACTGGGAAAATTTTGTAATTGAACCAAAAGCATGGTCTGTTATCCTCTCTGCTGTACCTGAAATGGGTATTAAGTATGATGCGTCTCATTGTTTAAGCCGAGGCGGTAACTATCTTGCAGAAATCAGAGATTGGGGTGAAAGATTCTTTCATTTTCATCTTAAAGGTGCAGTTTATATTGATAATGAACACTATGATGATGCACCTGCAGGTATGGATATGATTGATTGGCCATCTGTTATGGACTTGCTTTATACAAAAGATTATGACGGTATGCTTTCAATTGAACCCCATTCAAACTACTGGATGAATAAAAAAGGCCAATGGGCAGTTGATTTCACAATTAATTATTTCAGGCCATTTATTATGCCTGAAGATTATGAATACGAAGCAAGCCCATACATGCCATAACGGAGGTATATTATGATTAACGTAACAATCTGGAATGAAGATTCAATTCAATCAACTGACAAAGATGTTCTTGAGGTTTACCCTCAGGGCATAAACGGTGCTCTTGAGGCTTTTCTTAAAAAGAACGAAAACTTCAATGTAAGAACTGCAAATCTTGATGAACCCGAGTGTGGTTTACCTGATGAAATTCTTGAAAGCACTGACGTTTTACTCTGGTGGGGGCATTGCCGTCATGGTGAAGTACCTGATGAGCTTGTAAAAAAAGTGCATAACAGAGTTCTCAGAGGTATGGGAATAATTTTCCTTCATTCTGCTCACTTTTCACATCCTTTCCAAAGCCTGATGGGTACCACCTGCTCCCTCAAGTGGCGTGACGGTGACCGTGAACGCTTGTGGAATATTGCACCTAACCACCCGATTACAAAAGGTTTACCTGAATATATTGAGCTTGAAGCAGAAGAAATGTATGGTGAGCGTTTTGATATTCCACAGCCTGATGAGCTTATTCTTTTAGGTTGGTTCTCAGGCGGTGAGGTTTTCCGTTCCGGTTGTGTATGGAACAGAGGTCTCGGTAAAGTATTCTATTTCCAGCCGGGTCACGAAACTAACCCCACATACCACAACGAGTATATCCAGAAGATTATCACCAACGCAGTAAACTGGCTCGCACCTGACAATGTGGTTGACCAAATTGATTGCCCTAGAGTTGATCCTCTTGAGAAATCATGGAACGAGCGTCACCCAAATCATCAAATATAACATTTATTTTGCACATCTTTGTTGATGTTGCACAATTATATGTTTTTGTTTTCGTATATTCAGAGAATAGACAAATAATAAATATATGTGTATAATGTAGTTGAAGATAACGAAGGAGGTTTTTGAAATGAAAATTTTAATTAAATTCAGAAGCCGCTGGGTGATTGACAAAACAATTTGAGTAAGCGGGCAACCGCAAACTACACTAAGCGGCCATAATTTTAAAAGATGGAGGCTTAGTGTTATGTCAAAGGTAGTTATCAAAAATAAAGCATCAAAAGAATTAGGTTATATCAAAACTAACAATAACGGTAAGCAGACAGCTTACAGCATTAAAAACGAAAAGCTGGGCTATTTTGATCCTGTTTTAAATCATACCAAAAATCATAACGGCAGGATTATTGGTCATGGTAACTTGTTAATGAGTTTAATTTTGGTTGCTTCTTGATACCCCTAAAATTTAATATATTTATATAACAAAGAGCCGCTTAAAAGTGGCTCTTTTCGGTTGAAAGGACGGATTTATTATGGTTAAATTTCTTTTGGTAACAGATATTCATTATTGCGACAGGGATATCCCCGGCGCAGAAAGAAGAAACTGTCTGTCACCTCAAAAATTAAAAAATGTAATTAAAGAGCATTCTGAAGGCTGCGACTTTATTATAGATTTAGGTGACACCGCTGACGACCTTGAGGGATATGGTGATCAGCGTGTGTTTATGAATGAAATTGCTGATATTTTTAAATCAAGCGGACTCCCCTATTACTGCGCTATCGGTAACCATGATACGTCTTTACCAAAATACGAAATAACCGAAATTTTAGGTATGCCACATCGTTACTATTCTTTTGAAACAGATGATTTCACCTTTATAATTTTAGACGGTAATATGAATGATAAATATAAACCATACCCTGAAAAAGAAATTATATGGCAGAGAACTCATCTTGACCCCGACCAGTTATTATGGTTAGAAAAAACTGTTGAAGAGTCTGAGAAACCTATTATTGTATTTTGCCACGAATTATTCTTAAAGGAATTTTATGAAAATGATGATGACCTTGTTTTGAGAAATCGTGATGAAGCAGTTTCAATTTTTGAAAAAAGCGGTAAAGTTATTGCTGCCATTTCAGGCCATGACCATTTTGGTGATTATGTTTATCACAACGGCATACACTATATCACTTTGCAATCTCTTTGTTTACACGAAGAAGAAACTTGTTCTGTAATCACAATTGACGATAAAAATATAACAGTTGACGGTTACGGATTCCAGAAATCATTAAAAGTATATATATAAAAAATAACTCCCGATTTAATGGATATAATATCTATGAATCGGGAGTGATTTATTTGATTGATAAAATAGAAAAAATAATTAAGGATAATGTGGAAATTGACGATTTAAAAATAACCCCCTCCACATCTTTCAAGGACGATTTAGGTCTTGACTCTTTTGAAATGGCTCAAATCTTATGTAATGTAGAGGATGAACTAAAAATAGACATCGATAACACAGACATTACACAGATTCTGACCGTGTCAGATCTTTTAAACTGCATTGAAAACGCTTAAGACAAACAAAAAAAGACGGTGTTTATACACCGTCTTTATTGCATATTGAAATTAGTCTTTTTTTGTAAGAACAACTGCAGCAGCTGCTGATACAGCAAGAGTTGCAAGAGCAACTACAACGCCTGTTGCACTGTCACCTGTTGATGGGTTCTCAATCTCCGGTTCAACATCCTCTTCTTCAGGAGCTTCAGGAGTTGCAGGTGTTTCTGTGTAAGCACCTGTGTAAAGGCCAACGAGTGTATTAAGAGCTGAGCTTTGCTGAAGGTCACCTTTGACAGTTTCCATATTGAAACCACTATCACTAAGGAACTTCTCAAGAACATCCTGAAGAGCACCAAGGTCAGAGAAAACTGCTGTTGCATCTACATCTGCGCCCTCTGCATATTTAGCAAGAAGACCAACAAGTGCATTTGCATCGCCTGTTACCTGAGCACCCTGAATATCTTTGTAAAGGTCGTTGATTGCTGACTCAAGAGCAGCATCATCGCCTTCGCTCTCAGCATTAACAAGAGCACCAACACCGTCAACAATACCTGCAAGAGCATCGTTAGAAACATTTGCTTCTTCTGCGAATGCGCAAACAGTAAATACAGCGCAAAGTGCAATAGCTACGATAACACTTAAAATCTTTTTCATAAGTGGATATTCCTTTCTAAACTAAATTACGGATATATTTTATACTATAAAATAAATAAAGTCAATACCTTTTCAAAAAATATCAGTATTATTCTTCAAGATATTTCCATGCAATCTTAACACTGTTGTTAGATTTATTTACAACAAAAGCATCTGCGTCTTTATATGTAATGTTCCCTGTTTTCTGAGTGAACGGTTTTTTCTTGAATGATTCTACAAAGGCGTTGAGCATACCTGCATCTTTAAACTCAATCGTTGTTACAAGAACAAGATCTGAACGTCTTGAATGCTTCTCGAGAGTGCCCTGCTTAAAAGCTGCGCACCACCAGTATTTCATTCTCGGCATACTGATGACCTTTCGTTCTCCCAGTGAATCGCACTGCCATACTTCCATTGTCATATAAAGAGCATCTTTATTTTCGACTGCATCGTAATGATACATCTCAGGTCTTGAAGGTGCTTTACCCGAAGTATTTTCGTGGCAATAAATACCCACTTCGCCGCCTACTGTTACAAATTCATACTCACCTTTCCAGAACTCCAAAAGCCAATCTTTACCTGCATAAGTGAAGTATGTACGTACCTCTTCAATATTCATCAGAACAAGGTTTACCGCTGCATCATAAGCAATATTGAAGCCAAACTTACGCTGAACAGCCATATCGTTATAAACCAAATCTTCAGTTGTCTGAGGGCGTTTGTTTGTTGTTCCGCCTGTACTGCCAAGATTGCCCTGCTGCTTTTTGGTAGTTGCAGTATTCTTTTTTGTTGTGCCTTTATTGCCGACAACATAGTCAACTTTTTGCTGAGCTGTAACAAAAGCACTTGTGCTCTGGGCAGTCGGCTCAGTATACTCTGATGTAGGGTATGTGTAGACTTGGGTTGACTCTGTTGTAGAGGTTGTTGTTTCTGCCTCAATTTTAGATGTACCGCAACCTGTAAGAACAAAGGTAAGTACAACTATAAATGCGCACAAAAAAGCAATAGCGCGTTGGACATTATTTTTTTCTTTAGGTGAATCCATATATAACTCCTTAAAAAATCATTTACCGCAATCTTCGGTATTTTAACATATACACGCTTATTTTTCAATACATCAAAATAAATTACCTGGTATTTCCTGCTGACTGCAACAATTCCGTTGCACTATCAATAAAAGATTGCTGACCTTCACCTGAACCCATAATTCTTGCAAGTTCACTTGCTCTTGAAGCATAATCAAGTGACCGGACCTGTGTATAAGTTTTACCGTCAGAAACGTATTTGGAAATCAATTTGTGACAATCTGCAAAAGCTGCAATCTGAGCAAGATGAGTAACACAGATAACCTGCCTTCCTGCTGAAACTTCACGCAATTTTTCTGCAATTTTTCTTGCTGCAAAGCCACTGACACCTGTGTCAATTTCGTCAAAAATCATGGTATCTGTTCCATCCTTCTCAGCAAGAGAGTTTTTAATTGCAAGCATAATCCTTGATAATTCACCGCCTGATGCAATTTTTGCAAGAGGTTTAGGCTCTTCACCTGCATTGGCAGAAATAAGAAATTCAATTTCATCACAACCGTCATCAGACAATGCTTTCTCTTCTCTTTTTACATCAAAGGTTATATTAGGCATATTTAAAAATTCAAGCTCCGAGCATATTTTTGATGACAGCTTTTTGCCTGATTCTATACGCTTTGTTGTAAGCTCATCTGCAAGTTTCTTTGTTCTTTCTGAAACCATCTGACGTTTCGCTTTAAGTAATTCTATTTTTTCATCTGAAAGAGTGATGCTTTCAAGCTCAGCTTTTGCATTATTAAGGAATAACAGCATTTCATTTTCATCAGCACCGTATTTAGATGAAAGTCTGCGAATCAGATCAAGTCTTTCTTCAATATTTTCAAGCTCATCAGGGTCCGAATCTGCCTGAGAAATAAATGAACGGATTTCATCACAACAATCTTCAAGCTCATACTTTACATCGTTAAGTCTTTGAGACACAGAAGAAATGCCGTCATAATAAGACTCTATACTCTCCACTTCGTAAAGGGCGTTACTTACGCTGTCACACCCTGCACCGTCTGAATAAAGATATGCGTATGCAGCATTTAGGGCATCGATAATTTTCTGGCTGTTTTTAAGAAAATCTCTTCTTTCTTTAAGCCTGTCAGTTTCACCCACAACAAGACCTGCATCTTCAATTTCCTGAATCTGAAAGGTAAGCATATCAACCCGTCTTGCTTTTTGCTGTTCATTCATATCAAGGCTTTTTATCTGCGAGGTTATTTCGCAAAGCTCATTAAATGAATCCTGATATTTTTTCAAAAGGTCTTCAAGATCACCGAATGAGTCAATAAAAGAACAATGCATTTCACTTTGCAGAAGAGACTGACTGTCATGCTGACCGTGGATATTGATAAGCTCACTTCCCACAGTTTTAAGCATTGATACGGTAACAGGAGTTCCGTTTACAGTGCAGACATTCTTACCGTCTTTTTTGATACTGCGGCTTAATATAACAGTATCTTCAGGGTCAATGCCCATAGCCTCCATCTTTGCTTTCACTTTATGACCGACCTGCTCAAAAACTGCAGTAACCTTACCGCTTGATTCCCCTGTTCTGATAAGCTCTTTTGATGTTCGCTCACCTATGACAGCATTGATAGAGTCAATGATAATGGATTTACCTGCACCGGTTTCACCGGTCATAACATTAAAGCCTTTTGAAAAGTTTATATCTGCAAGTTCAATAATAGCAATATTTTCAATTTTAAGTCTGACAAGCATTGCCGTCACCCTTACTTAATAAGTTTTGTAATTGAAAGTGATAACTCCTGAGCTAATTCAGGGGTTCTGCAAAGAGCAAAAATTGTGTCGTCACCTGCAATTGTGCCGACAAGCCCCTCCCATTGCATATTATCAAAAGATGCGCAAGCAGCCTGAGCCATACCCTGAATACATTTAATCACTGTTGTGTTGCCTGCATAATCGGCAGAAATAACAGAGTGTGAAAAAATCGCGTTAAACTTTGAAAGATATTCTTCTGTTTCACTGCGGCTTTCAACATAGCGGTATACACCTTGCTTATTCATCTGCTTGACAAGATTCAGCTCTTTGATATCTCTTGATACTGTAGCCTGAGTTGTAGAAAAGCCTGATTTTTTAAGTCTTTCAAGCAACTCCTCCTGAGTACCGATTGTATGCTGAGATATAAGCTTTAAAATTTCACTGTGTCTGTTCTTTTTCATATTAAAATCCTCTTTATATTGAGATTATAATCTTCTTTGTGCCAACTTATTGTTAAGAATATCATGGAAAGAGTCAGCCTTAATTCTGATAAACTCTGCATCCATAGGTGCTCGGGTAACTGTTACATAACCGCCTTTAGGTAATTTGACGGCTGTTTCACCGTCACAAGAAACAAGTACGCCTTCGTCAGAATTACAATGCAACATAAGCTCTGCATCCGATTTAAAAATAAGTGTTCGTGAAAAAAGAGAATGGGGGCAAACCGGTGTGAGCAAAACACTTTCAATTTCAGGGTCAACCACCGGGCCGCCTGCCGAAAGATTATATGCCGTTGAGCCTGTAGGTGTGGAAACTATTATGCCGTCTGTAATATAATCATTTATCTTTCTGCCGTCACATTCAACAGAAATATCAACCATTTTAATCTGTTCGCCACGGGCTATAACAACATCGTTGATACAATACTTGCAATCAAGCACCTTTTCACCGTCACTGATAACAGCTTTGAGCATCATACGTTTGTCTGTTTTATAGCTACCGTTTTTCAAATGCGACAAAAGCTCAAGTTCAGCAGGTTCAAGACCTGCCATAAAGGCAATTTTACCTGCATTGATACCAAGAACAGGCTTACCTGATTTCGCTGCGTGAAGTATTGTTCCGTCACCGCCGACAGGTATAACCACATCACACAATTCAATCATTTTTTCAAATGGAATGAACTGTGCATCTGTATTATAAAATTTATCTTTTAATTTTTCGTCAATCATATATTCAATGCCTGTTTCACCTAACTTGCGGCAAAGCTCACAGGTTACATCATAGGCATTTTTTCTTGTAAGATTAGGAATAACAGCAGTTTTCATATTAAACCTCTCATTTATCAAGCTGTAAATGTGAACGCTCAACCAACTCATGAGCATCAACATCTGATAAATTTTGGGGACTCTCACTTTTGATTATATGCATAAGGTACTCTATGTTTCCTTCAGGACCTTTAATTGGTGAAAAATCAAGATTAAGAACCGAAAAACCTGATTCAACGGCAAAGTCGCATATAGTTTTAACAACAGATTCATGAACCGCAGGGTCGCGTACAACCCCTTTTTTGCCTATGTTTTCTTTACCTGCTTCAAACTGTGGCTTTATAAGACAGACTGCCTGACCGTCTGCTTTTAAAAGACTATGCATAACAGGTAAAATTATTTTAAGTGAGATAAATGATACATCTACACTTGCAAAGTCAACATCTTCCGGAATCTGCTCATGTGTAACATAACGGAAATTGGTTCGTTCCATATTAACAACACGCTCATCGGTGCGAAGCTTCCATGCGAGCTGACCATAGCCTACATCAATAGCATAAACCTTCCTGGCACCGTGAGTGAGCATACAGTCAGAAAAGCCGCCTGTTGAAGCTCCGATATCCATACAGATGCAATTATTCAGATTTATATCGAAATTCTCCGCCGCTTTCTGAAGCTTTAAGCCTCCTCGGCTGACAAAAGGATTCTGACTTCCTCTGACTTCGATTTTATCGTCCGGTTTTACGGTTGCACCGGCTTTAAGCTCTTTCTGACCGTTGAGATAAACCTGACCTGCCATTATAAGAGCTTTTGCTTTTTCTCTTGAATCAGTAAATCCTTGCTGAAAAACCGCAGTATCCAGTCTTAATTTCTCTGCCAAATTATACACCCCTGTGTGAACGGATTTTTTCAGCCATGCTTTCACTGTCAAATCCGTATTCTTTCATCAATTGAGGAACCGTGGCCTGCTTGACAAAGCAATCTTCCACAGCTGTAATATTATATGAACCTTTATAACCTTTCTCAAGTAAGGTTGCAGCCAATTTTTCAGCTACCGATCCTGTTCGCACACCTTCTTCAAAAAAGAAGATTCTCTTTGCTTTCAAAGCAATTTCAACAGCAGCTTCATCAATAGGCCTTATTTTATTAAGCTTGAGAACAGTGGTTGGAACGCCCTCTTCTTTTAAGATTTTTAAAGCTCCGCAGGCAGGGCCGAAAAGTCTGCCGTAGGTTACAATCAAAGTATCACTCATATCACCGTAAACATCAAAGCTTTTGAGTGAAGGCTCAAAATCTTCGGGGATCTGATATTCCCCGCCTCTCGGGTAACGGACTGCAACAACATTACTTGTTTCACGATAAAAAGCATTACCGAAAGATATTTTCATTTCGTCATAAGTTGACGGTGAATAAATAGTTACATCAGGAATACTGCTTAAAAATGAAACATCATATATACCGTTATGTGTTTCACCGTCATCACCCACAAAACCTGCTCTGTCAACAGCAAGAACCATACGCTGATTCTGCAGCGCACCATCGTGAATAATCTGGTCATAACATCTTTGCAAAAATGTTGAGTACACTGCAAAAACAGGTAACATTCCGCCTTTTGAAAGACCTGAAGCAAAAGTTACTGCATGTTCTTCAGCAATACCCACATCAAAGAAGCGGTCAGAAAAATCCTCACTGAACTTATTAAGACCTGTGCCTAATGACATAGCAGCTGTGATAAGGCAGATTCTTTTATCGTGAGCTGCCATTTTACACATCAGATCACCGAATTCACTGCCGAATGTTGTTCCGCTGCTTTTAGGTTCACCCGTATTTATATCAAATTTTGAAATACCGTGAAATACAGACGGTGATTTTTCTGCAAAATCATAGCCTTTTCCCTTAACCGTACTCACGTGAATAAGCGTTGGACCGGGTATAGACTTGGCTGTTTCAATAGCTTCGCACATTCTGTCAATATTATGTCCGTCAATAGGGCCCATATATCTGATGCCCATATCCTCAAACATAGTGCTTTTATAAATAAAGTTTTTGATGTTTGTTTTTATTCTGAACACAAAATTAGCAAGATTCTCACCAACAAAAGGAATGTGGCTCAGAACTTTTTCCAGCTCATCCTTCATTCTGACATATCTCTTTTTAGAGCGGGTGATTGCAAGATAACGGGCAACTGAACCTACATTTTCAGAAATTGACATTTCATTATCGTTAAGAATTATTATAAGCTTGGTTTTTGAACGACCCGCGTTATTAAGTGCTTCATAAACGAGTCCGCCTGTCAATGAGCCGTCACCGATAACCGCGATTGTATAATTATCGTCATTTTTTATTTTATTTGCACAGGCGAGTCCGTAAGCAGACGAAATTGAAACGCTGCTATGGCCGCTGTAAAAAGTATCATGTTCACTTTCATCAGGACGTGAAAAGCCTGATATTCCGTCTTTTTTTCTTAAAGTAGTGAATCTTTCGTATCTGTCTGTAAGAAGCTTGTGAGTATAAATCTGATGACCTACATCCCACACGATACGGTCTTCAGGGGAATTGAAGCAACGGTGAATAGCCAGAGTAAGCTCAACTGCACCTAAATTAGATGCCAGATGTCCGCCGTTTTCAGAAACGGTTTCAATCAAAAATTGTCTTATTTCTTCTGACAGCTCTTTAAGCTGCTCATCTGAAAAACCTTTAATATCAGACGGAGAATGAATTTTGTCAAGATATTTTATGTTATCCATTAAATTTCACTTCACTTTTTTCTTGTCTGCAAACTATCTGCAAGATTTTTTAAAGCTGATGTATCTTCATCGAATATATCAAGTGCAGCCTTTGCTTTTTCAGTAAGCTGCGCAGCAACCTTTTCAGATTCCTCAACACCTAATAAAGATACATAGGTCGATTTCTGATTATCACTGTCACTGCCGATAGGCTTGCCAAGAGTCTCTGCATCACTTGTAACATCGAGAATATCATCAATAATCTGAAAAGCAAGGCCGATACCCTTTGCATACTCCTCAGCGGCTTTGATTTTTTTATCGTCAGCCCCGGCAGCAATACATCCCATAACGCAAGAAACCCTGATAAGCTCCCCTGTTTTTAAATTATCTATCTTTTCAAGGTCAGCTACCTCAAGCTGTTTGTTTTCATTCTGTAAGTCAAGCACCTGACCGCCAACCATACCGCTGACACCCGATGCCTTTGCAAGTTCTTTTGTTGCTGCAACAATGCTTTCTGCAGGCAAGTCTGCTTTTAAAGCAGTTTCAAATGCCAATGTAAGAAGCGCATCGCCTGCAAGCAACGCATTAGCTTCACCAAAAGCAATATGGCATGACGGTTTGCCTCTTCGGTAATCATCATCGTCCATACAAGGTAAATCATCGTGTATCAATGAATAAGTATGTATCATTTCAACTGCGCAAGCCAACGGCAACGCTTTTTTATAATCACCGCCGCAAGCACTGCAAAATTCAAGCACGAGCATAGGACGGATTCTTTTACCACCGTTACGGACGCTATACTTCATCGCCTGCGATACAATATCATCACTTTCGGGAAGATAAAGTTCAAGAGCGTCATTTATTATTGCAAGATAATCCATTATTTATCACCCTTTTCGGAAAGCTCTGTGATTTTGAGCTTTGCGTTTTCCAAACTGGAATTGCAAAAAGCTGTAAGAGCTGTGCTTTCTTCAAACAGTTTAAGTGATTCATCAAGTGAAAGTTTGCCTGAATCAAGTTGCTCTACAATTTCTTCAAGACGTTTTATTGCCTTTTCATAAGTCATATTTTTCATATCAGATACCTTTCTCGTTGACGGTAACGCTTATTTCACCGTCAGCAAAACGGATATTAAGATTATCACCTTTTTTAACATCTTCAACCGATGTTACGGCAACTCCGTTTTTATAGGTTATTGCATAGCCTCTCTGCATTACTTTCATCGGATTGAGTGCATCAAGCTTTGCAAGAACAGCAGAAAACTCACTGCATTTCAATAAAATACCGGCATTTATTTTATCATAAATTTTTTGCGAAATAATGTCGAGAGTCTGAATTTTATTTTCAAGGACTGCCCCGGGGCTGCAATATTCAAGCCGTTGCTTAATAAACTGTAGCTTTTCTTTTTCGTTATCTGTTTTTTTAATAAGCGCTTCTTTACACTGGTTAAAAATTGCATCAATATAAAGCTTTTGCTCACGCCAGTCAGGTACGGCAAGTTCAGCCGCCGCTGACGGAGTAGGTGCTCTTAAATCAGCAACAAAATCGCAGATTGTAAAGTCGGTTTCGTGACCCACTGCAGAGATAACGGGAATTTCTGACTCTGCAACTGCCATGGCTACAATCTCTTCATTAAAAGCCCATAGGTCTTCAACAGAACCTCCGCCTCTGCCTACAATGAGAACATCAGCACCCTGTGTCAGATTAAAGTTGTGTATGGCTGCCGCGATTTGCCCTGCCGCCAATTCACCCTGAACCTGAACAGGAGAAATTATAAGTTCTGTCATAGGGAAGCGCCTTGAAATCACGTTGATAATATCGTGAACAGCAGCTCCTGTATTTGACGTTACAACACCGATTCTTTTTGGCATAAAAGGTATCTCTTTTTTTCGTTCAGGGTCAAACAATCCCTTTGCTGCAAGCTTTTCTTTAAGCTGCTCAAAAGCAAGAGCCAATGCCCCTGCGCCGTCAGGCTGCATATCGTCAATATATAACTGATACTGACCGTCACGCTCAAAAACAGATACACGGCCTCTTATAATTACACTCATACCGTTTTCAGGCATAAAACGAAGGCGCTGATTGGAATATTTGAACATAACGGCTTTGATTGAACTCTCACCGTCTTTGATGCTCATATAATAATGACCTGTTCTGTAATGATTGGTGAAGTTTGAAATCTCACCCTGAACAAAAACATTGTTAAGATGAGGGTCAGAATCAATAACAGATTTAATATAAGTATTTAATTGTGTAACCGTCAAAACAGGCGGTGTTTTCATATAATCACCCTTTTAAAAAGGTAAGGTAAGCTATACCGGCAGCATTATCGCATGAAAATTCAGGCTGAGCAAAATATGCACCGAATTTTTTTGAAAGCTCAGCGCTGATAACTTTGCTTGACATAACCCCGCCTGAAAAAAGGATAGGCTTGTCCCCTTTTGAATCAAGCTGATACTCTGCCATTTTAATAAGTGCCGCCATAATATAGTCAATACAGTAACGGCATATATCCTCGTGACTCTCACCGTTGAGAAGCATAGTTCTGCATTTGTTCTCCACGCCCGAAAGGCAACAGTTACCGTCTTTGAGTTTAATGTTTATTTTATATCGCTTTTCACTTTTTAACGCAAGAGCATCCACATACTTCCCTGCAGGGAAAGGATATCCCAGCATTACTCCTACTCTGTCAACAGCCTGACCTGCCTTCAGATCAAGGGAGGTTGCAAGCAGCTGAGCTGATATAATATCATCACTGTCAGGGCTAACAAGTAAGGCATCGGTTGTTCCGCCTGAAACATGAAAAGCTAAAAATTCTTTTTTCAGAAGTTCAGCTTTACCGGTGGAATACACTGCCGCACCGATATGACCCTGCTGATGAGAAAAGCGGTGAAGAGGTACTTTATTCGTAAGTGATGCCGCAACAGCTCCGCTTACACCTGCAAGAAAGCAAGGCATATATGAGCCTTCCTGCCTTCTCGGTGCATCAGACACACCCACGCCTGCGATTTCACCTTCAAAATCACAAAGCAATTCGTCAAGCAATTGAGGTAATTGAACTGTGTGATGAAAAACCGCATCACTCTGACGAAGTCCCAGTTCCCCTTCTTTTACAGGCAAGAGCTTTTTCTTTTGTACCACTTCACCTGTTTCAGGGAAATATAATGCTGTTGAGGTAGTATAGTTGCTTGTATCTATACCAAGATAAGCTTTCATATTATGACCTCGAAACAGAGCCGAGAACACCGTTGACAAAAGACTTATCCTCGTCAGAACCATAATTTTTGCATATCTCAACTGCTTCGCTGATTACAACACCTACAGGCGCAGATTTCTCGGCAAATTTCAATTCATAAACACCAAGTCTTAATATAGCAAGGGCAACTCTTGAGATTCTTGACTTACTCCAACCGCGGAGATTAGCTTCGATTATTTTGTCAACTTCTTCAAGATTGGTCTCTACACCTTTTGCTATGTTTGAAGCCTTTTCATTAACTGTAACATTTTCACATTCGCCTGCGTTTGAAATCAATTCTTCAACGCTTACTTCCGGATTGAAAGATTTTTCAAAAATAATCACAAAAGCTTGTTCTCTCGGTTTTAATTTTTTGTCTGCCATTTTATTTTCCTCCAAAAAGCCCCCTGTTGCTGTTACAACAGAGGGCGATAAAACATTGATATAGCTGTTTTTAAGTTGCACGATAAATGTATATATACATCCCTCAATGCATATTATACCATAAAATTTGCAATTCTCAACTGTTTAATTCAAAAATTGTAATATTTTCAGGGGTAAATTTGCCCTGATTTATTATAAGGTCTTTAATCTGCATTGTAACCGAATCTGTAAGTACACCTTTTTCTACAACTGCCTTCACTGTGCCGGAGTCAATTATAACAACACAGTTGCTGCCTGTTTTGGCTTTTATAAGAGTTTCAAGGTCATTTTCTCTTTTAATGGCATCACTCAATTTACTCAATTCATCCGTTGCCTGATTTACAGCAGCGTCTGATGAAGCAGAATCTTTAATAATATTATTAAGTGTTTCTGCCGCTTTATCATGAGCAGCTTCACGCTCAACCCGATAAGATGCAAACTCATCTTCATTACTTGTGGTTGCGGCAACATACTGGGCATCGCCTAAATTTTCAGAATCCTGATATGATGACGTCGGTACTTCATCACCTGTCTGTTGAATCTGAGGCTTTGTATAATACCAATTTATGAATATAGCTGCCCCCAATGCCATAACCATAGCCGCAAGTGCTACCTGCTTTTTCTTGACTTTAACGCTCATAGTTTATCCTCCGTTATCTGTTTTCATTGTTGCTATATTTACCCGTGCAGAACTTATATCCAGCACAGCAGTAACCGTATCTATTATGCTTTGCCTGACAACCGGTGAATCACCGCCTGCGCATACAACCGCAACACCTCTGATTTTAGGCTCGGTTATTTTTAAAAGAACGCCGTTTTCACCGCTTTCAGTTTCAATGATAACCACATTATCTTCATATGTTGAATTATCTTTATTATCTGTACGTTTTCTTTCTGTTGCATATACATTTTCATCAGAGCTGTCTAAAGTAACCATAACCCGTGTTTTACCTGCACCGTGAATAGACGATATCAGCTCTTCAAGACGAGTTTCTATATTCTGAGCATATGATTGGTAAGGGCTTTGCTCAGAATTAACTGTTTCTTCACTTTTCTCTTCACCTGACGGCAATAATTCAGTCACTGTAAGAAGAATTATCCCTGACAGACCAACAAGCATAAGAATCACTATTTTTTTATCAAGCCTTGTTTTATCGCAAAGCCATTGTAACCATTTAGTTTTCATTCAGTCCTCCACACTTATCTGTGCTTCAATTGAAAGCTGACTTTTTAACAACTGCTCAGCTTCATATATTTTATCGCTGCTTTCTTTTTTCAGCTCTACATAAATTTTATCAACAGAAAATTCCTCTCCTTTTGTATTTATATCTATGCTGATATATGACACTTGTATTCCGCTGCTGTTTAAAATCTGTGTGATTGTATTCTCTAATTCTTTTTTGAAATATTCCCCTGCCGAATTTATTATTTTATCATTAACAGTAACATCCTCTGCTTCTGATAATTCAAAATCAAAGGTTATATTATCAGCTTTGGCAAAAGGGATTATCATTGAAGAAATCAAAAAAACCGATACTATTGTTTTAACTGCTCCTTCACAATTCCCTTTTGGTGAAAGCGTTAACACAACACAACCGATTATTGCAGCCATAGTAACACCCGTTACCCATAAACGGATCGTATCCACCAAAAACACCTCACTGTTTTATTGCAAGAACCAGAGCTAATGATATTATAAAAAGCACAGCATTAAAAAGCAGAACAACATTAACAAGTGTTATAGCTGACGACAGAGCCTTCAGCAGCTGCGAAACTGTTCCCTGTAAAAAAAGCTCACTGACGGATGCTCCGATTTTTAAAGCAAAAATCCAGAACAACAGCTGAATTATAGCAGGCACAGTAATAACAGCAATTACAATTATGCCAAAAATGCCAACAGTGCTTCTTACCAGAATAAGGCTTCCTATAATGCCGCTGTAAGCTTCGCTGACTGCAGAGCCTACAACAGGCACAGCAGAGCTGATAATCAATTTGATTCCTTTATTTGCAACTGAATCGGCAGCATTGGCAAGAGCACCTTTTATACCTAAGAATGAAACATACAGCGTTGCAATAAAAGACATCACACCGGTAACTGTTTTTTTGATAAGGTCTGTTATACCGCTTAACTTATAAGAGGGCATCAACGAACCTGTCAAGTCAATAGCAATAACAGCACCTGCTACAGGAACAACATATTTTTCACTGAAAAGAGATATGGCCTGAGCCAACGAGAAAGCAATTGACTGAAAGCTCAGAGCAAGTGTGGGGTTACCCGAAGCTGAAACCACACCCACCAGAACAGGAATCAAGCTTTTCATGAAACCACCACTAACTGTAACAGACGAAACCGCAGACTCCATAGCCTGATACAAGGGCACTATAACTGCACTGATACAAAACAATGCGCTTATCATACCGATAGTCGATTTATATTTATCGTCATCAGGGATAAAGCTCTCACCTATTGAAACAAGAATGATCACACACAGTAATTTTGTAAGGGATTTAAAGGGTGCTTCCAGGCTGCCGTTAAACACATTTTTGAAAATATTAAAAACATTTTCAAAAGAAATATCAAAAAGATTACCGAAATCAACTTTGTTTATTCCAAGCTCATCAAGAGCATTCTTCACATCCTCATCAAGAGAGTTGTAGAGTTCATCTGCTCCTGTTGATTCAATTAAAGCAGAATAATCCTGCTGAGCGTTTGCATAGATGCCAAATATAAAGCAAAAAGAAAGGCATATCAGCATTATTTTAACAACCTTCATTATATTCATCCTTTCAGCAAACCTGATGTAATATCAGCAAGGTTTTTAATCATAGGCATTGTCATAGTCAGAATCGCCGCTTTACCTGCAAGCTCCACACCGAAAGCTAAGGCTGAATTGCCTGAATCCCGGCACAAGTCCCCACCGATTTTTGATACAACAGCTATCCCCAACGCCTTTAACAAAAGAGTGATATATGCGCTGTCGATAAACCCTTGCGAAAGCACACTTTGCAAATAAGAAATCACGCCTGAAACTATTTCAAAGCCTATAAAAAGTATAGCTGCCAGACCTGCTAACTGCACAAGAACTGATATTTCAGGTTTATACTGCCTTATTAAGACGATGCATACAGTACAAACTATTGCAACCAATGTTATTTTTAAAATTGTATCCATATCAGAAATCAAACATTGAATTCAGCGATGAGCGTAATTCGTCAAGCTCCGGCATAAGCATCAGCACAACTGCGAGAATGCCTGCAAGAACGGTGAGCATAGCATATTCATCTCTGCCTGAGCGTGAAAGTATCTGAGCTAAAACAGCAACCACAATACCTGTTAATGAAATTTTAATTACCAATTCCATAAACTCCCCCCAATCTCAGACAAATATAATAAACAAGGCAATCCCTGCCAATACACCAATCCCTTTTGCAGGTTTTGAATATACTTTATAATCTTCTTGTGCAGATTGAATTTTGCTTTCAATCAGCTTTTTGTGTATTTCGCAATTAGATATCTGACCCGACACATCAGTTGTGCCGAAAGATGAGCCAAAAGATATCAGCACATCTATATCATCTTTTTTAAGCCCTGATGTATTGCCGTCATCAAGAGAACAAGTCCACGCTGTTACAAAATCATCACCTTGTTGTAATTGATTCTTACATCTGTCTACAAAGGGCAATGCAGAATAATTTTCACTGAAAGATAATGAATTAAAAATATCAGTAACAGAATCTGCAGTAAATTCAATTCTTGAGCTTATATCTGAAAACAATACATAAATTTTTTCAAGCTTTTTTATACGTTGCTCAAGTTGTTTCGATATCAGATAACCTGAAAGAGAAAGGCAAAAACCAATTACACAAAGTATTATATTTTTCAAAACAATTCACCGCCCGGTGTTACCGTTTCTTTGATAATGCAAGGCTCTCCGCTTTCAAGAAACACAAGCTTCTGAAAAGCACCGGTTTTAACAAGAGATAAGGCTGACGGCTTATTTTTTATATCATCAATATCAGTTGCATGTATCGCTGCCGCAAAGATAACCCCTGAATTCACTGCAGACAAAACCGCCTTTAAATCCTCATCTCCGCCCAACTCATCGCACACTATCACATCAGGTGAAAGAGTACGTAACGCCTGCATAATTCCCTGGGATTTTTTATATCCGTCAAGAACGTCTGTATTCACACCCACATCATTCTGAGTTTCGCCGTGGCTGACTGCAGCTATTTCACCGCGTTCATCGACTATTGCAACTTTTTTAAATAAAACATCAGACATTATTCTTGCACAATCTCTCAACAGAGTGGTTTTACCTGTTGACGGTGCGCCGCATAATAAAAATCCGCAAAGACCTGAATCATTGACCTGAGAAACAAGATATTCGGCGCAGCCTTTGAATTCCCTTGCAACTCTCATATTTATTCCGCCGATATCGCGAACTCCTGAAACAACGCCCTTATCATAAACCGCCGTACCGTAAACACCTGCTCGATGTCCGCCCGAAACAGTTATAAAACCTGACGCAATATCTTTTGAGAAGGAATAAACAGAGTAATCGCAAAGTCTGTTGAAGCTCTCTTTTATATCAGCCTTGTTTACACAAAAAAGTTGAGAAGTGAGTATCCCTGTTATTCTTCCTGTTGTTGTGATATAAACACTGCCGTCAAAAGTAACAAGAGCTAAGGGTTTACCTGCTCTGAGCCTTATTTCGCATACATTTTTGCATACATCTTCAGGCAAAGTGCTTAACACCGAATAAATTCTTTTTGATAAAAAACCTGCTGCTTTTAAAAATCTTTTCATTTCATCACCTCAAAGCTTAATATTTTTTATGACACCTTGTCCTCATTTAGAACTTAATTTTTAATTTAGTGTTAAAATAATTATATTTTATTGAAAGAGGATAAAATATATGGTAAACTAATCAAAGAAGTAAATATTGGAGGAAAACCTATGGCAACCGATAAAACTTTAAAAAACAAAAAAAGCAAAAAAGAGACTGCTCTTTCCCGCTTTTTTAACGAAAATATATTTATAATTTTAGCTTTCATCTGCGCTGCTGCGCTTATGATGATTGTTTATTACTGCTTTGAGCTTATCCCATTTGGTGACAGAACGGTTCTGAGAATGGACCTGTTCCACCAATACGGTCCTCTTTTTGCTGAGCTTTATGACAGGTTGACAGGCTTCAAGAGCCTACTCTATTCTTGGACCTCAGGCGGCGGCAGCAGCTTTTTAGGTAACTATATGAACTACCTTTCAAGCCCTATTGCATTTATAATTCTGCTTTTCGGCCACAAAAACATACCTGAATCAATAGGTGCTATGGTGCTTATCAAGAATGCACTTGCTGCCTCAACAATGGCATATTACCTTAAAAAAGCTCACGGCAGAAACGATTTCACATTACCCGCTTTTGGTATAATGTATGCTTTTTGCGGTTTCTTCATCGCATATTACTGGAATATTATGTGGATTGATGCCATGTACCTTTTGCCGTTAGTTACTTTAGGCATTGAAAAAATAATTAACGAAAAAGATAAAAAGCTTTATGTAGGCGCTTTAGCTGTTACATTTTTTGCAAACTACTATATGGCATTTATGGTATGCGTATTTGCAGCGCTTTACTTCCTTGTTTATTATTTCAGCAAGTATTCAATTAAAGATTATGACAAAGCCCCAAGACAAAAGCAGATTTCTGAAGATAAATTTGTAAACAAAAAATCTGACTGTATCAGATACTCTTCTTTTATAAAAAGAGGCATAACATTTGCGTCAGGTTCAATGCTTGCTGCAGGTCTGATGGCATTCGCACTTGTGCCTACACTTTTCATACTTAAAGAATGCTCTGCAACATCAGGCACAATGCCGCAGGAGTTGACAAACTACAACACTGTTTTTGATTTTATTGCTAATCACCTGGCATCTGTTGTGCCCACTATACGCAGCAGCGGTGATACGGTTATCCCTAATGTTTACAGCGGAATGCTCACGTTACTGCTTCTCCCCCTTTATCTCTTCAACAAAAAAATCCCTGTTAAAGAGAAGATTGCAACTGCAATTCTTTTAGGTGTTTTCTTTGCAGCATTCAACTTTAACATCCCTAACTATATTATCCACGCTTTCCACTTCCCTAATGATTTACCTTTCAGATTTTCCTTTATATATTCATTCTTTATTGTAACGGTTGCTTACAAAACACTTATTCATATCAAAGAATATTCAGGCAAAGAGCTTGTTACAGCCGGTGTTGCTCTTATCGGATTTATCATCATAGTTGAAGAAATCGGTCAGGGTAACGTTAATCTCAACACAGTTGCAATAAGCATCATTTTCACTGCAATTTATGTTGTGATTTTATGGCTTATGAAAAACCCTTCTTATTATCAGCCGACAGTTGCATTGCTTCTGATGTGCTGTGTATTTGCCGAGGCATCTATCGCTAACACCAATAATTTTGAAATCACTCAGGTTAAACCTAATTTCAATAACGGTTACAACGAATTCCGCACATTGAAAGGCAAGCTTGATTCTGATGAAGGCACCGAGCATTACCGTATGGAGCTTACAAACATCAATACTCTTATGGATAACTGTTGGTTTAATTATGACGGTACATCTGTATTTTCATCAATGGCTTATGAAAAATTTGCCAACGTGCAGAGTGATCTGGGTATTAAGGGCAACTACATCAACAGCTATGTTTTCCATTTACAGACACCTGTTTACAACACAATGATGTCATTGAGATATGTTGTTGACAACTACGGCTACAATATGAACGAAAAGCTTTATACTCATGTTGCTACCGTAGATAAATTTGCAGCATATAAAAACAATTACTCTATGCCTATAGGTTTCTGTGTAAACAATGATGTTGTGGGATGGGAAACTGATTCAACTGATAATCCTTTTGAAATTCAGGCAAATTATTGGCAAAGTGCAACAGGCGTATCTGATGTGTTTACAAAGGTTGACCTTACTGATGTTTCAATGACAAATATCAATGAAGGTAACTCAACTTTTGATGATACCAATTTCTTCTACGAAAAAGCAGACTACAATGCAGACGCTTCTGTTACAGCAAACTACTATATCAAAAATCCGGGCAACTATTATGTTTATGTTGACACAAGTGCTTGTGAGCATGTTAACGTAACATGCGGTGATTTTGTTGAAACACAGACTGTCAACGAGGCATATATCCTTGATTTAGGCCACCATGAAAAAGATGAAATTTTATCTGTTGAGATGCCTTTTAAAGCCGATGATGACACCGGCGTTGTTAATTGCCTTGTTTATATGTTAAATGAAGATGCATTTATCGAAGGCTATGAAGCTATCAAAGACGGCGGTCTTAAGGTAAGTGAGTTTACCGACACCACAATCAAAGGTACTGTTTCTGCCAAAGAAAACTGTGTATTTTACACCTCAATCCCTTACGACAGCGGTTGGCAGGTAAAGGTAGACGGCAAAGAAACAGAAACATTTGACCTTGCAGATAAAGCCTTCCTTGCCTTTGACCTTACCGAAGGTGAGCATACTATAGAATTGGAATACTCACCGAGAGGTCTTAACAGCGGTATTTACATCTCCGTCGCTTGCTGGTTCTTTGTTATTGTTTTCTCTGTTGTAGGCTCAATAAAGAAAAAGAGAAAAAAGAAAAAAGCTGCTTTAAAAGCAGCTGAAAGCGCAGAGGTTACAGGCATTGACGCTTTGATGGCTCAGGATTTAGGCCCTGACGCAACACCTGAAGATTCTGAAGCCTTACTTGCAACTGAGCAAGAAATTATTATTGAGGATATACCTGAAGAGGCTGATATCCCTGAAACAAAAGATATTCCTATATCTCAGAATACAGATACAGAAACTGATGAAGAAATATAAAAAACAACACGGGTCAGCAACGCTGACCCGTGTTATTTTTATAAGAGATTTTTGAGGTAATGACCTGTGTATGATTCTTTTACTTCCGCTACTTCTTCAGGGGTACCTGTTGCAACAATATTGCCGCCCTTATCTCCGCCATCAGGCCCTAAGTCAATAATATGGTCAGCAATTTTAATAACATCAAGATTATGCTCGATAACAAGAACCGTGTTACCCGAATCAACCAGCTTCTGCAAAACATCAATAAGTCTGTGTACATCGGCTGTATGCAGACCCGTTGTAGGCTCATCAAGAATGTAGATAGTTTTGCCTGTGTTCACCCTTGCAAGCTCGGTTGCAAGTTTTACACGTTGAGCTTCACCGCCCGATAATGTTGTTGCAGGCTGACCTACCTTTACATAACCAAGACCTACATCATAAAGTGTACGAAGCTTACGATGGATTTTAGGTACTGCTGAAAAGAATTCCATAGCCTCTTCAATAGTCATCTCAAGCACATCATAAATACTTTTACCTTTATACTTTACCTCTAAGGTTTCGCGGTTATATCTTGCACCGCTGCATACCTCACAAGGCACATAGATATCGGGTAAAAAGTGCATTTTGATTTTAGTTATACCGTCACCCTGACAAGCTTCACATCTTCCGCCCTTAACGTTAAAAGAAAATCTGCTTGATTTATACCCTTTCACTTTAGCATCTTTGGTTTCAGCAAAAAGATTTCTGATATCATCAAAAACGCCTGTATATGTGGCAGGGTTTGAACGAGGTGTTCTTCCTATAGGTGATTGGTTTATATCGATAATTTTATCAAGATTTTCTATCCCTTCAAAGCAAATATGCTTGCCCGGGAATTTTTTTGCACCGTTAAGTTCAGTAGCAAGTTTTTTATAAATAATTTCATTAACAAGTGATGATTTACCTGAGCCTGAAACACCGGTTACACAAACGAACTTACCCAAAGGAATTTCAACATCAATATTTTTAAGATTGTTTTGTGAAGCCCCTCTTACAACAAGCTTTTTGCCGTTACCCTCGCGTCTTTTTTCTGGCACGGGGATTTTCTTTTTGCCGCTTAAATATTGACCTGTTACAGAATTATCGCAGTTTTTGATATCATCAACACTTCCGCAACATACAACCTCACCACCGTGAATACCTGCACCCGGGCCGATATCTACAATATAATCAGCCGCTCTGATAGTATCTTCATCGTGCTCAACAACAATAAGTGTATTACCTAAATCTCGAAGATGCCGGAGAGTGTCAAGCAGTTTTTCATTATCTTTCTGATGAAGTCCTATACTCGGCTCGTCAAGAACATATAAAACACCCATAAGAGAAGAACCAATTTGAGTTGCAAGTCGTATTCTTTGACTTTCACCACCTGATAATGTGCCTGATGAACGGGATAATGTGAGATAATCGAGACCTACACTTGCAAGAAACTTAATTCTCTCTTTAATCTCTTTTATGATTGCTTCTGAGATCATCTCATCACGGGTCGAAAGCTTAAGCTGCTCAAAAAATTCAAGAGTTTTACTGATAGGCATTTTACATAAATCATCAATATTTATATCCCCTACAGTTACACCGAGAGATTCTTTTTTCAGCCTTGCGCCTTTACAGTCAGGGCAATCAACAATGCTCATATACTGTTCAATATCGTTTCGCGATATTTCACTTGATGTTTCACTATGACGCCTTTCAAGGTTATTGATAACACCCTCAAACTCAGCCATATAAGTTCCGCTGCCATAGGCACTTTTGCGTTCCATTTTTATCTTTTTGCCCTTTGAGCCATACATAAGAACATCTTTTGTAGCCTGAGGCAAATCTTTATACGGTGTATCCATACTTCCGCCGTAAGCATTTACTACACCCTCAAAATACATCTGTGCAAAGGTACCGCCGTCAGCCTTCGACCAGCCTGACGCTTTGATTGCACCGTCTGATAACGAGAGGTTTTTATCAGGGACAACTAATGCTTCACTGGGCTTCATAAAAACACCTAAGCCCATGCAAGTCGGGCATGCACCAAAAGGATTGTTAAAAGAGAACATTCTCGGTGACAGCTCTTCAACACTCACACCATGTTCAGGGCAGGCATAATTCTGTGAAAACAGAAGCTCTTCACCGTCAGCAACATCAACCATCAAAAGACCTTTTGACATCTTTGTAGCTGTCTCAACTGAATCTGCAAGTCTGCTTTTTATATCAGCCTTTATAATCAATCGGTCAACAACTATTTCAATATTGTGCTTTTTATTTTTTTCAAGCTTTATAGTTTCTGAAAGGTCATAGATAATGCCGTCTATTCTGACTCTTACAAAACCGCTTTTACGCGCATGGTCAAGCTCTTTAACATACTCGCCCTTTCTTCCCGACACAATAGGAGAAAGCAGCTGTATCTTTGTCCTTTCAGGAAGTTCCATGATTTTATCAACAATTGTATCAACACTCTGACGGCTGATTTCTCTGTTACACACAGGGCAATGAGGTATACCTACCCTTGCATAAAGCAAACGCAGATAATCGTAAATTTCGGTAACCGTACCAACAGTTGAACGTGGATTTTTTGATGTAGTTTTCTGGTCAATTGATATTGCAGGTGAAAGACCTTCGATATAATCAACTGACGGTTTTTCCATCTGTCCTAAAAACTGACGGGCATAAGAGGATAATGATTCAACATAGCGTCGCTGACCTTCGGCATAGATTGTATCAAATGCCAAAGATGACTTACCCGAGCCTGATAAACCTGTAAAAACAACAAGGCTGTCGCGGGGAATACGGACATCTATATTTTTAAGATTATGCTCTTTTGCACCTTTAACAAATATATCTTTAACCTGCATTCTATTTTCCTTCTTTTAATTTCTCAATTTTATCTCTGAGGTAAGCTGCATGCTCAAATTCAAGAATTTTTGCAGCAGCTTTCATTTCTGCAGTAAGCTGCTTAATCATTTCATCACGCTGCGCTCTGGTCATCTTTTTTGACGGCTTATCAGCATCGCTGCTTGATATTTCAATTATATCGCGTACTTCTTTTTTGATTGTCTGCGGAATTATTCCGTGCTGTTCATTATATTCTTGCTGTTTTGCCCGTCTTCGCGCAGTTTCTTTAATCGCCCTTTCCATTGACGGAGTTACACTGTCAGCATACATAATAACCTGACCGTCTGCATTTCTTGCAGCTCTGCCGATAGTCTGAATCAAAGATGTTTCACTGCGTAAAAAGCCCTCTTTATCAGCATCAAGTATCGCAACCAATGAAACCTCGGGGATATCAAGACCTTCTCGCAACAAGTTAATGCCGACAAGCACATCATATTCACCTAATCGAAGTTCACGTATAAGCTTCATTCTTTCAATGGTATCTACATCATAATGCATATACCGAACCCTGATATCTATATTTTCAAGATAGTCTGTCAAGTCCTCTGCCATTTTTTTAGTAAGGGTTGTTATTAGGACTCGTTCACCACGTTCTGTTCTTATATTTATCTGAGATACAATGTCATCAATCTGACCGTCAGTAGGCTTCACTATAATTTCCGGGTCAAGCAAACCGGTAGGCCTGATAAGCTGCTCTGCAATATGAACACTTTTTTCTTTTTCAAATTCACCGGGAGTTGCACTGACAAAAACCTTCTGCCCCGTCTTTTCATAAAATTCATCAAATTTCAACGGTCTGTTATCATAGGCTGACGGTAAACGGAATCCGAAATTAACAAGACTATCCTTTCTTGAATAGTCACCGCCAAACATACCCTTGACCTGAGGTAATGTAACATGAGATTCATCAATAAAAAGCAAGAAATCATCAGGGAAATAATCAAGTAAAGTGAACGGAGGTTCACCCTTTGCCCTGCCTGACATAATAGCAGAATAATTCTCAATGCCTTTACAGAATCCTGTTTCACGAAGCATCTCTATATCGTATTCTGTACGTTGCCTGATTCGTTGAGCCTCAATAAGTTTACCTTCAGATTGAAAAGCCTCAACCTGTTTTTCCATCTCTTCATATATAGACTTAATTGCTTTTTCCATTTTATCAGGTGATACAACATAATGTGATGCTGGGTAAATTGCAACATGTGAAAGTGTCTTTTTAACCTGACCGGTAAGGGCATTTATCTCACTGATTCTATCAATTTCATCGCCAAAGAACTCAACGCGAATAGCATTTTCATTTGAATAAACAGGATAAATCTCAACCACATCACCGCGGACTCTGAATTTATTTCGCGAAAATCCGATATCATTCCTGTCATACTGAATTTCAATCAGTTTACGGATAAGCTCATCACGCTCTTTTTGCATACCTGTTCTTAAAGATATAACCATACTGCGATAATCAATAGGGTCACCTAAACTGTATATGCATGAAACACTTGCTACGATTATAACATCACGGCGCTCAGATAACGCAGATGTTGCCGAGTGACGAAGCTTATCAATTTCATCATTGACAGCACTGTCTTTTTCAATATATGTGTCAGTGGTAGGGATATAAGCTTCGGGCTGATAATAATCATAGTATGATACAAAATACTCAACTGCATTTTCAGGGAAGAATTCTTTGAATTCACTGCAAAGCTGACCTGCAAGAGTTTTATTGTGAGCAAGAATCAAGGTAGGTCTGTTAAGCTGAGCAATAATATTTGCCATAGTGAAAGTTTTACCCGAGCCGGTAACGCCAAGCAAAGTCTGCTCCTGATTACCGCTGTTAATGCTTTCAACAAGCTCTTTTATAGCCTGTGGCTGATCACCCATCGGTTCATACGGTGCCACTAATTTAAAACACTCCACTCAAAGACCTCCTTTAATAAATATTATTATCTGTATACTTTATAAAGACAACCTATTTAACAAAAACCTGCCTGTCGGCAGGTTTTTTGCTTAAGAAACCGGTTTATAATGGCGGAGGTTAGAGTCGATAAAGAGAGTGCCTAAATCCAGTGCATGAAAAACTGTTCCGTCTTCCATTTCAAGGACGGTTATGCCCTCACCCTCACCGCCGAAGTTGTCAATTAACAATGGTTCATACATAATACGGTCAAAATATTTTGTGATTTCACCTGTTCTGAGGTTCACCTGATAAACAGCTCTTGTTGCATCGTTTGTTGCTGCATACATAATACCTTTGTACATTTCGCAGCCCTGGATTGCAACTATCTCTTCCTGAAGCTGAATTGTTTTGACATAAGCAAATGTATCAATGTCGTAGCAATATATTTCTGTTGTGTCACGGCTGTTAGCAACATAGAAAAGGCCGTTTTCTGCATCGCAGCAAACCCATGGGCAGCCTCTTGTAAGAACCTGATTATCAAGCAAAACATAATTGCCTGTAAACTCAAGTGTCTGAGCATCATAAACAGCCACTATCGGACTGTTCCAGATTTTGCTGTCTTCAAGAGAGGCATAGATATATCCGTTATAATAGCTGATTCCGCCTACATGGTCAACGCCGTACTGCTCAAGACCTGCAAAAGGATTACTGTTTTTAGCAAGAACTTCGTTATTGTCTATTGAAACTCTCACCAAAGCGTTTTTGCCGCTGAAAATCCAGCTCTCACCGTCAGTAGTAACGCCCTGACTTCTTTCTAAAGTTTCAAGACCTATAACTTTAGTATTTGACTCATAAGGATAAATATCCCCGTTAAAAAAAGTATTCAGACCATTTGAAACAGGAATAAGAAAACTGCAAAGGAAAGCAACAATTTTAGTTATAATATCCATAAACATAAGCGTTCTCCTTATACACCGACAATTTTAGTAAGTATCAAGCAAAATACTGCACCCAATGAACCGACTATAGGAACAGTTATAAACCATGAAATAACGATTTTTTTAACGTTATTCCATCTTACAGCATTCATTCTTTCAGCTGCGCCTACACCCATAACAGATGTGCTTACGATATGGCTTGATGAAACAGGAACACCAAATAAATTAGCTGTCAGAAGTGATGTTGCCGATGCAAGCTGAGATGAAAAAGAATGAATCGGCTTAACTTTAAAAATCTTCATACCGACAGTTTTGATAATATTGTAACCACCGAAAAGGATGCCTGTTGCAAGGCATGTACCTGCTATCAATACAGCAAATACAGGTGGCTGATGAGATTCAACGCCGCCGCAAATAGACATAAGCAACATAATTATACCCAGCGTTTTCTGAGAGTCATGAGTTGAATGGGTATAAGAAAGAAGCAGAACATTAAAAACCTGAAGGCGCTTAAAGACCACATTGGCCCCCCTCGAAGCTCTCATAAAGAAGAACTTACACAATCTCATAATCATAAAGCCCATAAAGAATCCGATAACAGGAGCTAAGAAAATCGTAAGAACAACTCTGTATAAAAAGGCTGACCATGAAACACTGCCGAAGCCGTAAGCAACAACACTCGAACCGACTATGCCACCCAAAAGAGCGTGTGTAGAGCTTGACGGAACATGAGACAGCCAGGCTGTTAAATTCCATATAACTGCAGCTAAAACACCTGCACCTATAAAGCAAAGAGCTCTGTACTGATCTTCACCTGTAGCCCCGATATAATTCTCTTCATACACCATATTCTGAATTGTTCTTGAAACGGCAAAACCTGTTATAAACAACGTCATAGGAGAAATAAATTCTATAGCAGCTGCAAAGCGCAAAGCCGTTTTCGGTTTCATTGCTCGTGAAGCTATAAGTGTAGCAACAGCATTACAACCGTCAAGAAGGCCGTTTAAAAGAGTCAGGCTAAAAGTCAATATACATAAAAGCCAGAAAACTATCGGCATTCCTAAAAACTCATACATGAGCATAAATGTTCCTCCTTTTTAAGATAGTATATCAATGGATTATATCATAATATATGAAAGTTTTCAAGTCTAATATTCGATTTTTATTGTAAATCAGAATAAAAGCAGCTTGTTTTAAACAAGCTGCTTTTTCACAAAATCATATATATCATCATAAACTTCTGCTTCCGGTTTCAAAGGTTCTTCTGCACCGCTTTTAACAAAGATACTTTTACAACCTGCAGCAACACCTGCCTCAACATCTCTCAAGGTATCACCTACCATAAAAGACCTGCTCAGGTCGATGTCAAAATCTTCTGCAGCCTTCAGGATAAGACCCGGTTGCGGCTTTCTGCAAGTACATTGGCAGATATATTCTTCCCTGGCATTTTTTACATTCATATCATAATGGGGGCAATAATAAAAGCCGTCAATATGTGCCCCTTGCTCTTCAAACAGTCTTCTGATATAAGAATGCAATTCATCAAGCCTTTCTTCCGAGCAGATATTCATAGCTATAACAGGCTGATTGGTAACAATTATCACAAGATAACCTGCCTGATTCATCGCTCTTACAGCCTTTGCCGCATCGGGCAAAAGTTCGATTTCACACTCCTGAGTGATAGGAAAACGAAATTTAATTATTGTACCGTCACGGTCAAGAAAAATTGCTTTTTTCATACAAACAAATCACTGAACCTTTTCCATTGTGACGAAGCGGCATCGAAAGCCGCACTTGCAAGGTCTGTAAGACCGGCCTTATCAAGTACCTTAAGCAAACCGTCACTTACCTTTGATTTAAATGAATAACTGAAATCTGCAGCTTCATAACCGTCTTTTTTTTCGGCAGCTTCACCGTTTAAAATAGTAAAAATCTGCTTTCGTTGATTAAGAGGTGTTGCACTGCCAAAAAGAAAATATGTTACTTTTATCTGTGAGTAGGTTACTCCCTGAGGCAGAATACCGTCAAAATCCACGCTTATACTTTCACCGGGATTCAATATTTTAAAATCCCAGTCAAAATCTATATCTGCACCATCGCACCGGATATCCAGAATCATCATTTTATACTTTGCTGAAATATTTTTAACATCAAGAGATGTATCTTTTAAAGTGAAAAAGCCTTGTTCACTTTGGTTGAATTCAGCATATACAGATGATGTTACACTTGTTGTATCGTGAAATCTAGGGTATTCATCATAAGTGTTGACATCTATGCTTTTTTCGGTGGTGAGCAGCATAAAAAGTAATGACCTTGAATACTCATCCCAGAATTCCATACCGTGATAAAGTCCGTTAACAAACCACGTATTATACGGAAGATAGCAGGTTGACGCGTCAATATTCATATAAGGCGATATCATTCTTTCACCCGTATCAACAGCCTGAATATAACCATCTGCAAAGCGTTTGCCGAAAGGTGCGCAGGTTGCACCCGTTGATGATGAAACGGTTATAATTCCGTCAGAATTTTCATTAGTTCCTGTAAGAATTCTGTTACCCGAACCTGCGATAATATTTATGTTCATACCTAAGGCTTTTGCCTTTGCAAAAATCTCACGGTAATTACTCATAACCTTATAATGCACAAAATCACTTTGTGCAATAAGCTCAGCAGAATCAACAGGGTTAAGATAAATTGCTTTTAATCTCTCATAATCATCAACCGGAATAAAATCCCATATACTGCCCCAATATTTCACCGATTCTATAGCGTAGGGAAGCACCTTTTTTGCGCTTTCATCAACTCTGTCAAAAGGATTTGATTTAACGAGCCAGTTAAAATCAGTTTCCATCTGAGAATGATATTCAAGATAACGTACAAGGGACTCCTCATCAAGATGAATTTCATTGTTTAAAAAGTCAACAGCAAGACCTGCGCCGCCCAACGCAGGTTCATCCATCACAACATTGAACACATCCTGATTATTCATATACAACGCAAGATAAGTTGCAGTTATCAGCCCACCGTGGCTTACAGCAACAATATTCACCTTATCTTTGCCTGTGAAAGACTTGACTTGTTTTATATATTCATCAAGGTCACCGGCGCATTCAACTGCACTCATTCTGAAATCGCAGTTAAAATAAAAAACATTCTCTTCCCCTACAAGCTTATCGAGTGCGCCTGTCATATCAAGCTCAACACGATAGTCACCGTCTGGGTAGTTTTTATTCATATACTTATCGTTTGTAACAGCTGCATCAAACAAAACAGGTCTGACTTGTTTTTTACTTGAACCGTCAGGATTGCACTCAAGAGGACCCAGCATATCCTGAAAAATACTTCCCACAGCTTTAACAAGGTAATCACCGCTGCCGTCAAGCAAAAAATCCATTCCTTTAATTACAGCAACTGCATTATTTGCAAAATCCTGCGTAAGATCGCTCATTTCCCATCCCCATGCCGAGTGAACCTCTTCACCATCTTCATAAACAAGAGATGCAGAAGCATAACCCGGTACAAGAACAATAGGATAGTTGTTATAATTGCCCCCGGCAGCAAAGGAAGTTAAGCTAAAAAAAGTGAGAGCAACAATCAAAGTCATTGATAATGCAATAAACCTTTTCATGTAACTCTCACTCCCTGTGAAAATTTTAATTAAGCTTTTATTGTTTCTTTAACACCTGCAACAGCTGCAGCTCTTTCTGCCTTCTCTTTTTTATGAAGCGCAACTTTAAGAATTATACCGCAGATAATTGCACCCGCTGTATTAAGAACGATATCTGACATAGTGTCAATAAGGGCAAATCTTGCAAACCAATCCTGTGAATGATACACTTCATCAGGCTGGAAAATAAGTGTTAAATTGTTTGCCTCTTCAGCAAGAATATAAGACCAATGCTGTGTATCACCGTCAAAGAACTGGTCAAATGTGAACTCGAAGCATTCCCAGAATACACCAAACATAAACGATGTACAGAATGCAGCGAAAACGGTAACTGTTACAGGAATCATCATTTTATCGCGTGTTTCATAAGCCTTAACCATAGCGTAACCTACAAAAACAAGAAGACCGCCTGCAACAAAATGGAGTGATTTATCCCACCACCATACTTCATAATACCAGTTAACATATGCACCCATAAATGCAGTTAAGAAAATATATACACTTGTTACATTCTGGAAGCTGCAAGGTAAATATCTGAAAAGATGATTTTTAGGGAAAGCCTGAAAAATCTCCCATCCGAAGCAGCAGACAATATTCACTATCATTGATGTACGGATTTTGTCTTCATAATTACCCATGTTTACATATGATTCGATAAGACCTGCAATCATAACTATTCTAAAGAACCACCAGATTGCAAGCTCCCATTTTTTACATCCGGTAGACAATCGGTGAAAATAATCTTTTACCAAAGCACTCATTCTAAATTCCCCTTTGAACTTAATTATATAAATTTTAACACACAGATAAAAATTTTTCAATCATTTTATTTTGTTATTTCAAGAGTAAGACCGTGAGAAGAGTAACCTAACGAAATATGCTTACCCTCTTTATTAGATGAATTAAAAACAACCATAGAGCCTTCTTCGTTTAAAGCCTTATCTTCAATAATATCAAAGCCTGTTTTTTCAAGCAACTCCACATACTCTTTAACTTCATTGAATGACGCCTGACGGATATAGAACATATAATATTTACCTTGTTTGTCCTCATCCTCTACACTCATTGTGATTATACCGAAATCAATTTCAGGAACACCCTGAGTATACTCATTTTTAACCCATCCGGCAGCAACAGTCCACTCCCCCTCGTCGTTAGAAAGGACACCTGAACCGTCATCCTTAAAAACGAGAGTATATCCGTCTTTTGCGACAGCTTTTTTGATAGCCTCTTTATCAGCATCGCTGCAGCCGTCAAAATTTTCAAGCATACCGTTCTTTAATTTATTTGCAATATGCTTAACTTTCTGGGGCGACATAGTTGTGGTCTGCATCTGCCCGGATGTTGTTACGGTGGTTGTAGCAGTGGTCACCGTTGTCTGAGGCTTTTTATTTGATGCATTATCACCGCAGCCGTAAAAAGCAATCAGCGTCAACAACAAAACCGATAGAACCAGTTTCTTCATAAAATCACCTTATCACTTTGCCACTTTTGTAGTAAGCTTATCTAATTCTTTGCAATACTTTGAGTTTGAAATACCAAAAGAATAGTTGATTGCCAAAACTTCCTGAATTCCGTTATTCTTGACAAAATCAGGTAAATACATATCTATCTGCCTTGGGTCAACCACATAAACCTCTTCGTAGTTATTGCAAAGGAAAGGCACAAAAGCATTACCGAAAGATTCTTTTATAACAAGAATCTTTTTACCGTTTTTAACATTTGTTGTAATTTTTTCGAGAGGTTGGTCACCCGAAATAAACGCAAGATATTTATTGCTGCCATTCACTTTATTGGCTACAATATATGACTGTATTCCGCCATTCATTGCAGCAGAGTTATAAACTGTATTGGTTGCCTCGACTATCAGGTCAAAGCATTCAACTTTATCAGGATTCTTTTTGAGAATCTCCGCCTGCGAAGTTCGGTAAAGAGAACCGACAAAGCCATCAATCTCATGGCTTGGAAAAGCGGATAATTCAGGAGCTGTAAGACCGGCTGATTTACAGAATGAGGTGTACGCATAATATGCTCCCCTTGCAGTCCAGTGATGGTCTGTTCTGAAATAGATGTATTCATCAGATTTGGGAGCAATAGCTGAATAAGCATCAACTTTTATAACACCGGCATCCATTTTTGCATAAACCTTTTTGATTGCATCAAGCTGAGAGTGTTTGCCTGTTGTATATGAATCTGTACCGTAAAACTCCACTGCAGTGGGAGCTATCAGAGAATAGAATTTCACACCCTCCGGCATAGCCTTAGCGGTTTTATTGACTATAGCTGCATATCTGTCGGCTGATTTTTCACCATATGTGAAAATTTCCATAGCTCTGTTACCGCTTAAAACAAGTGAGCCTTTTATTGATACAGGTTCCTGAATTACAGGCTTGGTTGTGCTTTCTTCAACCTGAGTCTGTTCCTCTTCCGGCTGAGGTTTGTTGCCTAAATCAACACCTTCACCTGCAAAATCATCATCGGTTTTATCAACAGAAATAATAACATCACTGTTTTCCCCTGTTGAAAATCTTGTGAATACATCTTTAAGCTTACTGTTCACACCGATAAAAAATTCTCTTCCGGGGAAATTATCTGAGTAATAATTTTCAAACTCAACTGTATACTTACCGTCAAAAAGCGTTGCAACACTGAATTCAGGTCTTTTGGCAAGAGTTCTGTTTTCTGACTCTGAAACCAATTTATCTTTATCAAAAATACTTACTATGCCAAAGATAAGAAGAACTCCGACAAACAACACTGCTGATGCAGTATATAAAATTCTCAACCCGAGATATGACTTAGGCTTGTCAGCTTCATCAATTAACTCTTCCGGGTTTTCAATAACTTTTTCTTTAGATGACTCAAAGTTACTTTCACCGAAAAGCCTTATTAAAGTTTCTTCATCAGGGTCTTTTTCGTTAGCTGATTCAACTGCAATTTTAAAAGCCTGCATCATATCGGCAAACTCTTCTTTTTCCTGTTGCTCAAGAAGCTCCTGCTCATCCGGAGCTTCAGTTGAATCATCATTTTCAGCTTCGCTTTCAGTGTCGTCTTCTTTTGGAGCCTCATCGTTTTCAGTTGAATCTTCTGTGGATTTTTCGTCACTTTCCTGACAAGGTGATTGGGTAGTCACGTCCTGATTCGCAGCTTCATCGCCAGTTTCATCTTCCTGCTGAGTTTCTTCAGCAGTTTCAACCTGCACGTCAAGCTCGTTGTGCTTTTGTTCAAGCTGCTTTTGCTTTTTCTTTTTAGCTCTTTTTAATGACATACCTCTCACCACCTTTCAAAAAATTTGATTTAAAATCTAAAATATAAGAACGGATTATATGTGGAGCCCACAAGAGCTGCCACACAAATAAACAATGTAATTAACTGAAAAATAATTGTTAAAATCTGCGCTGTTTCTTTGCCGAATTTTCTCTTTCTGATTCGGCTGATAATTTGCTTGACTGCATCAGATACCAACGGAGTTGATGCTATTACAGCAGCAACAATAAGTATTATTCTGTTAAGAACGGTTGTACCGTCACCTGCCTGAGCAAAACCGTTGAAGCCAAACATTGTTTTAAACAAACCGCCGACCTTTGATATATCTTCATAATAGAAAAATACCCAACCGAAAATAACCGCCAAAATCGAATACAAATGCTGAAAAAATGACGGCAGCTTTTCAAGCTTTTTGCCGTAAACTTTCTTTTCAAGAACAAGTAATACAAAATAGTAAAGTCCCCACAATAAAAAGTTCCAGCTCGCACCGTGCCAGAAGCCTGTGAGTGCCCACACAACAAACATATTAAGCAAATGGCGCTTACGGTTACCGCCAAGGGGAATATAGATATAATCACGGAAGAAAGAGCTCAATGTTATGTGCCAACGGCGCCAGAACTCTGTAATTGATTTTGAAATATAAGGGTAGCGGAAGTTTTCAGGGAAAGAAAATCCCATTATTCTGCCAAGGCCGATTGCCATATCCGAATAACCTGAAAAATCGAAGTAAATCTGGAAGAAATATGCAATTATACCGAACCAACCCTGAACAGCAGAAACCTGTGACAAATCACCGTCAAGGAACATTGTTGCTGTTTCACCAAGGAAGTTGGCAAACACTGCTTTTTTGAAAAGACCTATTACAAACCGTGTTATGCCGTAAGAAATTTTGTCAAAGGTAACCGTTCTTACTTCAATCTCTTTTTCTATATCACTGTAACGCACAATAGGCCCTGCAATAAGCTGAGGGAACATACTTACATAAAGAAGAAGCTTAGCGTAATTATTCTGGCACTTAACATCCTCCCTGTAAACATCAATAACATAAGACATCGCCTGGAAGGTGTAGAAAGATATACCTATAGGCAGAGCAATATTTGTTTTGAAATCCGAACCGAATAAAGAAAAAATATTCTCTGTAAAAAAGTTAAGGTATTTAAAGATTATAAGTGTGCTCAATGTAAGCACAATCGACAATATAAGCGCTGTTTTAGCTGCTTTAGTTCCTCTTTTACGGTCAATAATACGACCTGCCAAATAGTCGATAAGTGTAACCAGCAGCATAACAAAAATCCACTTGGGTTCACCCCATGCATAGAAAAAAAGAGAAGCCGCAAGAACAACTATATTTTTCAGCCTGACACCCGGCACGAAATGTTGAGTCAGCAATACAACAGGCAAAAACATAAACAAAAAGAATAAACTTGAAAATACCAAATGCCAAACCTCCCTAATATAATTTCATTAGAATATGATAATACTAAAAACGACAATATTCAAGTCTTTTTACAAATAATTTATAATTAAAAATTTTACAGTTTTGGGGTTGTATTCATCAGCGACAGATTGTATAATCTATCTGAGGTGATTTACAGTGAAAACTTTCCTTTTTCAAGGGGATTCGATTACAGATGCCGACAGAGATCGCGACTGTGATGTTAAATTAGGTCTTGGATACCCAAACCTTGTTGCTGCTGAAATCGGCTTTAAATACCCGGGTGAATTCAGATTTATCAACAAAGGTATAAGCGGTGACAGAAGCACTTCTGTTTATAACAGAATTTATACAGATATCATAAATCTTTCACCTGATTGCATGAGTATTCTGATCGGTGTTAATGACATCTGGCACGGTATCAACGGTGAAAACGGTGTTTCTGCCGAAAGATATGAGCAGATTCTCACCATGCTTATGGAAGATATTTTTGAAAAACTTCCTGATATTAAAATTGCAGTTCTTGAGCCTTTTGTTCTCAAAGGACCTGCAACCCAGGATAATTGGGATAAATTTGACACCGGCGTAAGAAATATTGCAAAAAAAGCAAAGGCGGTTGCTGACAAATTCGGTCTTATCTTTGTTCCTCTTCAGGATAAATTTGACGAACTCAGCAAAAAAGCGCCTGTTGAATGTTGGCTTACTGACGGTGTTCACCCTGCACCCGCAGGTCACGAATTAATTGCAAAAGAGCTTATCAAAGCTTTTGATTTATAAGGAGGACTATATAATGTTTAAATTTCCGGTTGGTGTAATTGTTGATTCATTCCGTTTACCTATACCTGAAGCAGTTAAAAAAGCTGCTTTGGTTGGTGCTGACGGTATTCAGGTTTATGCATCTAATGGTGATATGGCACCTGAAAATATGACTGCAGCTAAAAGAGCTGAGTTCAAAAATCTTGTTAAAGATAACGGTCTTGTTATCTCTGCGCTTTGCGGTGACCTTGGCGGCGGCGGATTTGTTCATAAAGATCAGAATCCTTTCAAGGTTGAAAAATCAAAAAGAATTCTTGATATGGCAAAAGAACTTGGCACTGATATCGTTACAACCCACATCGGTGTTGTTCCGCAGGATAAAAACTGTGACAGATACAAAATCATGCAGGAGGCTTGCTTTGAGTTAAGCTCATACGCTGACAGCATCGGTGCTCATTTCGCAGTTGAAACAGGCCCCGAAACATCTGCTATGCTCAAAGAATTCCTTGACTCTCTCGGCTCAACAGGCGTAGGCGTAAACCTTGACCCTGCAAACCTTGTTATGGTTACAGGTGATGACCCTGTTAAAGCAGTTTATAATCTTAAAGATTATATCGTTCATACCCACGCAAAAGACGGTGTTCAGAATTTCTACGTTCACCCTGACATAGTTTACGGTATGCCGGGCGCAAGAGAAGAACTTGCACTCGGTGAGCATGTAACAGATGCTGATTCATTTGAAGAGGTTCCGTTAGGTACAGGCAGCGTTCCGTTCCCTGAATACCTTGCTGCACTTGATGATATCGGCTACAAAGGCTTCCTCACAATCGAGAGAGAGGTCGGCGATGACCCTGCTAAAGATATTTCAATGGCAGTTGAATTTTTAAGAAATATAATCGGATAATTCAGCATAAAAACCACCGGAAAGCCGGTGGTTTTGTCTTTGTTGCCTCTTCAGCAAAGACAAATTAAAACCCTACGGCTCGGATGAACCGTAGGGTTATTTTTATACTCTTTCAATTTTGAATGAATACTCATATTCTTTGCCGCTGTGGAGAATGTACGGTTCACGAAGGCAAGCCATACCCGGCATATCACCGCCCACACCGCACTGCGCAAGGTCAATGCTGAGGGTTGTGATGTTTTTCTTTTCAAGCTCGTGGATGTGAGTTGCTTTTTCTAAATCCATCTGCTCATAATGCCATGCGTTGAAAGAAAGAGGATTGCCCGCACCGACAATTTTAATACCTTTATTGTTATCATCGGTAACAGTGATTGTTCTCACATCTGTTCGGCAGCCATTTTCCTGCGGACGCATATATTTATGCTCCATCTCTTCCACTGTCATTTTATGTACTGCGATTTTGGCACCTGTTTTTCTGTCACAATAGTTTTCGTGAGGACCTCTGCCGTACCATTCAACATTGTGATAAGCATCAGAAAGTGCAAATTGTGTTCCGAATCTTACCATTTTGATAAGCCATGGCTTACCTTTATGAGTAATTTTAACTGTTCCGTCAGGGCTGAAAGTATAATTGATTTTGACACCTGACATATAAAGAACACTGAATGCAGTTTCAACAGTAACTGAACCGTCAGAATTTTCTCGAACACCCACAATTCTGCCTTTAGCTGTTTCTGTTGCTGTTTTATAACGATATTTTGCATGTAACGGAATAACATATGGCACAAAGTTGAATGCACCGATGTCATTATCTGTCAAGGCTCTGAAATAGTTAGGCCTTACAGGTGATTTAAGCATTTCTGTTCCGTTATAATTAAGTGAAACAAGCTTACCTTTTTCAACTATAGCAAAGAAGTCAAGTCCGTTCACGGTAACGGTTGAGTTCTTTTTACCGACTGTAAGTTTACCGTTAGGTTTTTCTTTTGGCTGTTCAACAGGCTTTTTGATTATGTACTGGTCAAAAGTAATCTCATAACCTGCCTTTGCCCAAGGGGTATCATTTTTCTGCTTGAAAGAGAAAGTTATTATACACTCTTTGTTAGGGAAATTATCAAGATTATAGCCGATTTTAAGCTCACGCTCGCCAAGAGGTGCAACATCAAAGCCGATAAGGTCAGCATTCTGAATAACTTCACCGTCAGCAGAGATTTCACAGCTGAGAACATAATCCTCAAGAGTTGAGAATAAGAGCTTATTTTTTACAGTGAATACACCTGTTTCAAGGTCCTTTGCCTCAACCTTAAACGGTGCATAAACCTTTTTCACTTCATAAAGGCTGGGATGAGCTTTTCTGTCAGCGGTGATAATACCGTTAGCGTTAAAGTAAGTGTTACTGCCTGTCATAGCAGTTAAGTTAACAAAATTAAACTTCTTGCTTCTGGCTTCTTTCTTTTCGTAGTCGGTGCCGTAAGTCCATTTTTCTACACCGTCTTCATGAACTCTGATTGACTGGTCAACAAAGTCCCAGATAAAGCCGCCGCACATATTATCATACTTTTCAAAATCATCCATATATTCCTGGAAATTGCCCAGGCTGTTTTCCATAGCGTGTGCATATTCACAAAGGATGACAGGTCTGCCTTCATAATCTGATTTTTTTATAGGCTTGTTATCAGCAGCAAGGGCATTCTGAATATTGTCAAAGAAATTTATCTTGATTTCTTCACGGTTACCAAGCTTTTTCATCTGTGATTCAACAGGATACATTCGGCTGATAACATCACTTTTTGTAAAGTCGAAGTCGCCTTCATAATGGAACTTTCTTGTATCATCAAGAGCCAAGGCTGCCTGCTTCATTTTAAGGAAGTTGGAACCGTCCCCCGCTTCATTACCGAGAGACCACATAAAAATGCTTGGATGATTCCTGTCGCGAAGCACCATTCTTTCCATTTTATCGCAAACGGCACCTGTCCACTTAGGGTTATCACCCGGCACACCCTTTCTGCGTACACCATGGCTTTCAACATCGCATTCATCCATTACCCAAAGACCGTATTCATCACATAAATCATAAAATCTCGGATCGTCAGGATAATGACTTGTACGCACAGCGTTGATGTTGTTGCGTTTCATAATCATAATGTCCTGAATATGACGGTCAGCAGAAACATCCCAACCTGTGTCAGGGTCAAAGTCGTGACGGTTTACACCGCGAATCATCAACGGTAAACCGTTTGCATAAATTTTTTCACCGATAATATCAATCTGTTTGAAGCCGACCTTGATGCTTTTGGCACAAACAATTTCCCCACCTTTTGTAAGAGTTATAACAAGGGTGTATCTGTGGGGTTTCTCTGCAGACCACTGACGCGGTGATTCGACAAGCTTTTTGAAAGTATATTTTGTGTTTTTTTCGCCTTTCAAAATAAAGCCTTTGTCACCGATTTCTATATTATCCTCTAAAAGAGATACTGAGAGAATGCCTGAAAAAGATTCATTTGAGTAGTTTTTAAGATAAACATCAACTGAAATCTCTGCATTTTCATAATCGGCATCAAATCTTGTTTTTGCAAAGAAATCTCTTACACAAACCTTAGGCTCTGCAAAAAGATAAACCTCTCTGTAGATACCGGACATATTCCACATATCCTGCCCCTCGATATATGTAGCATCACTATATCGGTAAACAGTTGCAGTAACAGAGTTTTTGCCTTTTCTCAGGTACTTTGTTATATCAAATTCATGAGGGGTCATAGAACCCTGAGAATAACCTACAAACTGACCGTTCACATAAAGCTCAAGGGCAGATTTACAAGCGCCGAAGTGAATAAAAATCTCCCTGTCTTCCCAATTATCGGGAATTTCAAAGTCACGGCGATAGATACCTACCTCCTGACAATCATGGTCAATTGTAGGTATTTTTCTTTTCTGACGGCAGATAGCTTTAGGGAATGTACTTGCATAATAAACAGGTGCACCGTATCCGTTAAGCTGCCAGATTGACGGAACTTTTATATCGTCCCATGATGATACATCATAGTCATCATTAAAATAACCTTCCGGCAGACCGTTTTTAATGCCTAACTGCCAATAAAACTTCCACATTCCGTTCAAAGTCATTTTATAAGGGCTTGCCCCATTATCAACTGCCGACTGAATATCGTCATAAGGCATAGCAATAACATGGCCGTCCTCTTTATTGATTTTAAAAACTTCAGGATTTTCCCAATTAAAACTCATAATTTTCATCCTTATTTTAAAACTATTTTTTGTTTAACAGCATTTTAGCATATACATCCGGTTTTATCAATAAATTATTGACCTTTTGTTGATATTCTGCTATAATTTTTTTAAAACAAGCGGAGGTTTTTTATGTCTCAGATTAAAGAATACAAAGGTAAAAAAGGTTTTGATGTTATCAAAACAACCCATTTTGATATACAGAGAAAAATTGTTGCAAATATGACGAGCGAATCATGGGAGACTATCCCTCATTCAGCAATTCAGTATGAGCCTGATGTTACCGACTTTATGAATTATTATAAAGCAAACCTTAAAGCAGAAGGCGTTTCAATAAATACTCTTATGCTTAAGATTATGGTTGAAGGTCTTAAAGCCTGCCCCGATATGAACGGTCATATTGATTTCAAACGCCGTCTTGTAAAAGGTAAAATCGAAACATATAAAGATATCAATATTTCTATGCCTATGATTATGCCGAACGGCTCAATGATGACTATAAATTTACATAACTTTGAAAGCCGCAGCCTTAAAGAAATGCAGGAATATATTGCTGATGTTAAACGCAGAATGGAAAAGACTGACCTTACTGAAGCTATGTTCTCTGTTTCTATGGACAACACACTTACTGCCTTGAAAAAATGCAAGTTTATAACTACTTTCGGCAGACTTATAGGTGCAAAGCTTGGCAAACACAAAGTAGTTACCCTTAAAGGTAAAGCTAAGAAAGAATATAACAATATCCCTGAAACCGACAGAATTGTTAAAGAAGATATTGAGCAAGGTACAATAACCATAACAAGCACAGGCTCTGTTTATAACAAGGGGGCTTTCTGTGCAACTACTCTTATTGAAGTTATCCCACCGCAGATAACAGCTATCGGTATCGGCTCTTTCTCAGAGAAGCCGGGTGTTGTTATTGATGAAAACGGTGAGAAACAGATAGCTATAAGGAATTATCTGCCTATTCTTCTTGCGTTTGACCACAGAGCACTTGACTTTGGTGAAATGTTACCTTTCCTCAAACGTCTTGATGATATTTTTGCAAACCCTGAACAAATGAAAAATTGGTAAATTCAAAGCCGATGCCCAACAACATCGGCTTGTTTAACAGGTGATTTTATGAGTGAATTAAACAGTTCAATTTGTATAACTTCGGTAGCATCAACTGCATTGAATTTATTTGGTATTGATGTACCTGACAGCTTTGAAAAGCCTAACTGTATACTTCAGTCCCTTGCAGAAAAGAAAGCAAACGGATCTCCCGTTGACAGAGTGGTTCTTTATAACCCTGATGCAGTAGCTCTCTGGGTTTATCAGAAATATACACATTTATTTACAGACGCTCTTCTCTGCTCAGATGTTGCGCTGCCGATGCTGTCGGTAATGCCCAGTGTTACCCCCGTTTGTTTCGGCTCAATGTATTCCGGTGTTATGCCTGATATCCATGGTATAAAAAGATACGAAAAGCCTGTACTGACAGTTGACACTGTTTTTGACGAATTTATAAAAGCCGGCAAAAAAGCTGCCATTGTTTCAACAAGTAATGACAGTATTTCAATGATTTTTCTTAACAGAGAAATGGATTATTTTATTTATGATTCTGTTGAAGAAGTAAACGAAAAAGCACTTGAGTTAATTGACGAAGATAAATATGACCTTATCGTAATTTATAACGGTAATTATGACGGCACCATGCATAAGCACGGTCCTGAAGCAGACGAATCAATCAATGCTCTTAAAATGAATATTGCATATTATAAGCAGTTAGTTGATAAAATCAATTCTCAATGGCAGAATCACAAGGTGTTTTACGGATTTTGCCCTGACCACGGGTGCCATGAAATTGATGGCGGTTGCGGTTCACACGGTCTTGATATGGAAGAAGATATGAACGTTATACATTTTTACGGAATTAAAAATAAAGTAGGGTGATTTTATGAAAAAAGGATTGGCTGTATTCACTGCATTGGCAACAGCTGCAGGTGCTTATATGTTTAAAAAGAAGCAGACACCTGTTCAGACAGTAAAAAAACTGTCAAAATATGTAAAGCCAAATGACCAGAAAGGTGAACCGTATAATAACGGTGTTGCCCTGACTCCGCCTATGGGTTGGTCAAGCTGGAATATTTTTGACAGACGAATTACTGAAGATTTAATTTATGAAACTGCAAAGGCAATGAAAGCAAGCGGATTACTTGACGCCGGCTATAACTATATCAACATTGATGACTGTTGGCAGTCTGCTTTAAGAGATGAAAACGGCAGACTTCAGAGTGACCCGGTAAGCTTCCCTTCAGGTATTAAAGCTTTAGTCAAAAAAATCAACGATTTAGGTCTTAAGGTTGGCATTTATTCATCAAACGGTACTCTCACCTGTGAAGATATGCCTGCAAGCCTTGGCAACGAAATGCTTGATGCCCGTACTTTTGCAGAGTGGGGCGTTGAATATTTCAAATATGATTTTTGCCATCACGTATATACATCAAGAGTTGCACCTCAGATTGAAAAAATCTCAATCAAAAACAGCGATATGGATAAAGAGGCTGTTTATCTGCCTGATGATGCAAAGCTTGAAGGTGATGCGAAGATTTTAAGAGACGGTGACCTTATCGAAGGTGAATATATCACCGGTCTTTCTGACGGTAACGGATGTGCAACATTCTATAATGTTAAAGCTGACCGTGACGGAGAATATGTTCTTACTCTTTATATGAGAAAAAAGAGCAAGGTTGCAAAGCATATTGAGATTCTTGTAAATGATGACAACCACTATTCAGCAGATATACCTGAAGCTAATTTTGCACATCCGACAGGTAAACACCACATCAATATCCGTCTTAAAACAGGCGAAAATAAAATCAAGCTTTATAACCCTATTGCTTCTGTTATGGACAGCACTGCCCTTCAATACAAATACATGGGTCAGTGCCTGAAAAAAGCAACAAAAGAAGTTGCTCAGGCTAACGGCACAGAAGAAAAGCCTATTGTTTACTCAATTTGTGAATGGGGCCTCAATATGCCTTGGAATTGGGGCAGCACTGCAGGTAACCTCTGGCGCACTACCCCTGACATCAAAGCAAACTGGGCATCAATTGTTGCCATTTATGAATTCAATGTTAATTTGTGGAAGCATGCAAAACCCGGCGCATGGAATGACCCTGATATGCTCGAGGTAGGCAACGGCTCACTCACTTATGAAGAAAACAAGAGTCATTTCTCTCTTTGGTGTATGATGGCTGCTCCCCTTATTTTAGGCAACGATGTGCGTCATTTTGTTTTCCCTGACGGTACAGCCGATAAAGACGATAAAATATTAAAAATCGTTACCAATAAAAATCTTATTGCTGTTAATCAGGACCCTTCAGGTATTCAGGCAAGAAGAATCAAAGCGTCCCTTACACACGACATTCTTGTAAAGCCATTGAGTGACGGCAGTTTTGCTGTATGCTTCTTTAATAAATCAAAAGAAGATAAGCTTATCATCTTAACTATGGATGAGTTAGAGAAAAAGCTTTCTGACGACAGCGATTCATCAGGTATCTGGGGCGGCACCAAATTCGAAGTCGGATCTGATTCTAAAGAATATGAAGTTGAGAATCTCTGGAACGGAACAAAATTCGATATCGATTATGCTTTAACAGAAACCGTTGCACCTCACGGTGTTGCAGTTTTTAAAATCAAAGAGAAAGACTAATCTTTCAGCTTTTCAATCAATTCAATAATTTTAAAACGGGGTTCGTATCTGGGATTTTTTTCAACGATACGGACTCCTTTTTCATCCAACACATCATCAATATCTGTATGAACTCTTGCTGCAGAAAGGCATAAAGACGGGAACATTACACACCACCAGTTCTGACCTTGACCTTCATCTATAACTACCCTGACAGCTAAATATTTACCTGCGGGTAAGGTAATATCTTCATATGTTCTTGTATTAAAAAATTCCCGTGATAAAGTTACATCAACATCATAATTGCAGCCATTTTCTCTGACAGTTTTTTCTGCTGCTGATTCTAATTCATGAAGTCGCGGCGTCAGTTTTTCAACCGCATTATCAACATTAACACTGCCGTCAAAAATATCTGCACCTGCAGTGAGCACAGCATCTCTTACTTTTAATTTTAATGCCTGATCAGCATCAGTGTCAGATGCAGCAATAACATGAAGCCTTAAAACACTTTGACGGATATCTTCACAATCTGAAGCAAAACCAACTATACTTAAAACCATTGATAATATGATACCGATAACAATCGACAGTCTGATTTTTTGTGATAATTTCAAAAAAATTCCTCCCTTACTTTTAAAAGTGTGGGAGGAAATTTATATTTTTATTCATATAATTGAGAAATTGCTTTTGCTCTTTCTCTTATGGCAACCCTCAACTCACGAGGGTTAATCACCTGCATATTTTCACCGTACTGCATTATCCACGAAACAAGACCTTCGCTAAGCTCAACATTAGCTTTGGCTATAAAATAGTCGTCACCGTCAAGCTTCAACGGAACATCTTCACCGAATTTTTCGAGAATTTCATCAATAAGCTGGTTTGAACAGCGCAGATATACATCTCCGCTTTCACCGCTGAACATACTGAACAATCGGTTAGCGTAATCAGCTGAATCAAACTCATCTTTGTATTTTGAAACAGCTGAAAAATGTCTGCTTTTTGTATTGGTAATCTCAATGTTGTTAATTCGGTCTAATCGCACATGCATAAGATTATTATATTTAGGATTGTTGCAAATAAGATAATAGTGGTCATTTGACCAGATCAACGCATAAGGGTTTACCACAAAAGTTTTCAATTCCATACGTGTAACATAACGCTTTTTTAATGTTCTTTTTGCATAGTCGAACTGCACCTGAACATTTTTTTCAATAGCTTCATTAAGTACACGTATAATGTCATACAGCTCTTCGTTTGTACATTTTACACTTGAATTAACATAAACCTGATTAAGCAGAGTGTCTTCATTGGATTCACTTGTAAGAGCACCGATTTTACCTATGAGAGATTTTGTTTTTCTTGGCGAAATAAACTTTGCAGCTGAAACAGCATCCATAAGCAATCTTACCTCTGCCATCTCAAAATCTCTTTTATCAAGATAATATCCTCTTTTAGGTGAACGTACATTGACTATATCAAGCCCATATTCGCAAAGAGCCTCAATATCTTTGTAAATTGCTTTTCTCTCAACCTTTATGCCGTATTCTTCAAGCAGAATATCACAAAGCTCTTCTGCGCTGAAGGTATTATCTTTATCACTTCGCCTGACAAAGATATCTTTAAGATAAAGAATTCTCGCCTTTTTGCCTTCTTTATTCATAACATCAATATTTAAGCTGAGCATTTATAGCTCTTGCAATTTCAGGGTCAATCTTGAGAATCTCTCTGTCATAAGTGAGCATACCGTTAACCTCAAATTCGACATCACTTACCTGTGTATAAACTGTTGCACAAAGACCTTTTTTAACAAGAGGGATAATCTGTTTCTCGTGCATTCTCTTGAATGCCTGAGAATATTTTTCAGGGTCAGTGTAGTTGATGTTGTAGCCGAAGCTCTTACGGTCGTTAAACACATGACCTGAAATCTTGTAGCTCAATCCGCCGTATTCACTTAAAACAAACGGTCTGCCGTCAAGCTTTGGCATTGTAACAGGCACAACGTATCTGTGCATACTCTTAAGCTCAGGACCTTTCTGGTCATGCCAACCGCTTGCATGGTCAACGATTCGGCTCGGGTCATAAGCCTTGACCTCTGTGCCGATTCTCTTAGCGTCAAACTGACCCCATGCTTCATTGAAAGGTACCCAACAGCCAATACAAGGGAAGTTGTAGAGATTATCAATCATACGGTACATTTCTTTTTCAAAGTCATCGCGTGCTTTTTTATCTGCCCTGCCAAACCATTTATAGTGATGGTCAGGGATGTTGGTAATAGTAATATTCGGGAAACCGCCCACAATCATCATCGGAAGCTTCTCAACACCGCTTACCATATCCTGCCATACAATCATACCGATTCTGTCACAATGGTAATACCATCTTGCAGGTTCAACTTTGATATGCTTTCTGAGCATATTGAAGCCAAGATCTTTCATTGTCTGAATATCATAAACCATAGCTTCATCTGTAGGCGGAGTCAGACCGCCGTCACACCAATATCCCTGATCAAGAAGTCCGCGCTGAAAATATGGTTCGTTATTAAGCATAAGACGAGGCAAACCTGCTGAATCTTTACCGATAGAGAACTTTCTCATGCCGAAGTAACTGCCGACAACGTCAAGCTCTGCACCGTTTTTATCAACAGCTTTAATTGTCAGATCATAAAGGAAAGGATTCTCAGGGCTCCATAATTTTGCATCAGGAACAAGGATATTTTCGTCACCTGAAATTGCACCGTCAAAGATAACCTTATCACCGTCTTTAACAGTTGCATATAAATCAGCTTCACCTGAAAGAGTTGTTTTAATATTGATAACAGACGCATCAATATCAGGTAAAAGCTTTATTTTTTCAATATGAACAGGGTTTACAGGTTCAAGCCAGACTGTCTGCCATATACCTGTAGTTGATGTATACCAGAATCCGTGAGATTCTGTTGCCTGTTTACCTCTCGGCTGAACAGCCTGATCAGTAGGGTCAAAAACTCTCAGGTTAAGTGTATTTTCACCGTCAACAAGATAATCGGTAATATCAAAGCTGAACGGGTCATAACCGCCTGTATGTTCACCGATTTGTCTGCCGTTTATATAAACTCTGCAGTACCAGTCAACAGCGTCAAAATTAAGTTTAACGCGTTTGCCGTCAAAGCAAGGGTCCAGAGTAAACTTCTTTTCATACCATAACAGATTCTCTTTGCTTACCCTTCTTGCAACACCGGATAAATCACTTTCAACTGCAAAGGGCACAAGAATATCACCGTCAAAGGCTGACGGCATTTCATCAGTGATACCTGTTATTGCATACTTGAATATTCCGTTAAGATTCTGCCAGTCTTTTCTGACAAACTGAGGTCTCGGATATTCCTGCAAAGGAGTTTTTGTAATTTTATCAGTCCAACGAGTTTTCATAGTATCATCCTCCATACCCCTCCATTTTAACCTAAATATTTTAAAAAGTCTATAGCAACACTTGAAAAACTGCAGTTTTATGTTATAATCATTTTATCTGAAATTAAATATGCGGGTATGGTGGAATTGGCAGACACGCAAGATTTAGGATCTTGTGCTTCCCGGCGTGCAGGTTCGACCCCTGTTACCCGCACCATGTAAAAAGCCTCTTTTGTCTTGGTAGACAAAAGAGGTTTTTTGTTTTAATTAAAATCTTCTTTTGCACCTACAGACATATTTATTATCAAAGAATATTCCACGAACTAAACCGTACATTACTCCACCGACAAATAATCCAATCTTTCTTACTTTAGTTGACTTCCTTGACATTATCTCACCTTCAACAATTAAAGTTTATACTGAATACGAAGCGTAGTTCCATTCCCTTTTGGTGGTTGATATAAAATTATATCTCCAGGATTCATACAATATCTCATTGCATTGCACACCTGAGGGTGTCTTTGCTTTAATCCTAATTCGTTATGAACATCTCCGGATCTTAGAACAATCTCACTTTTACCCGCCATTTTGGCAATTCTTTTTTGATCTTGGATATAGTCTCTGATATCGTCGGTAGTCATCTTTTCTTCCACCTTTTCTTCGTTAGATGTTTGTTGCCCAATTAACATAGAGACTTGTTCTTCTAATGTTTGTATTCTGCCCAATAATTCAATAATAATTTTTTCATATTCCATTAACTACGCAGCTCCTTTTTAATAATTCTATTAGAATTCTAACTCAATTCTAATAGAAAGTCAATATGTTTCAGAAATATTTTTCCACACTACTTTCACTTACTTTTACAGCCATTCTGCACCATATGGTTACTTTTTCGCAAAAGAAAACCACTGTTGATAAATATATCAACAGTGGTTTTTGTATTCAGATAAAATCATCAATCCGAATAAGTTACTTGTCTGCCGGTAACGTTTTCTATAAACTCACGATAAATATCTGTTGCAAACTTCTGGAATTTGCCTTTAAAAGCAAACTCACGTGCCATTTGGTATGTGAATTTATCGCCGTTCTGTTTTTCTTCTTTCACAGTTTCAGAATTATATATATCAAATATACGTTCCACCCTTGTTTTATAAACGGAAGTATCATTTTCATCAACTTCAATCACACGGTATCCGCATTGTGTGGAATGAAAAAGACCTATATAACGCGTACTGAGAGAATTTACAATATCAATACCCTTATATTTAACACCAAAAGCGTTTGTGTGGTCATGACCCGAAAACATCGCAAGAACATCACCCTGCTCTACCATTGCCTCAAACTGACCAAAATTCTTATAACCCGGGCAGGGATATTCTCTTATTGTTCCGTAATTCACACGCTCGGGGTCAAACATATAATACTCGTCTTTATTGTATAAATGCTTGTATGAATACGACTTCCATGAGTCTGACTTCTTAAGTGCATCATAAATTTCACCCACAATTATATGCTGAAAAACAATAGAATTTACAGCTTCACCATTGTTTTCTGATCTGAGTCTGTCCGAAGTCTGTTTATACCATTCAATCTGATCAGCCTTAACGCAGCTGTACTTTCCGTCTTCATCATAATCACCTGTATCGAACACCCATAGATTGAAGCTCACCTTTTTGCCGTCAGACGAAAGTACGGGTATGTTATATGTACCGCACCCTGAAAGAGAAGCACCGTCATCAACAGAAACAGAGCATGAAAAAGTGTTATAATAAGCCATCAATTCTTCTCTTGTCAATGCGCCTTGCTCTGAATCGTGATTGCCGAAGGTTACTGCAACAGGGATATTTCTTGAATCAAAAATATTCATCAGTGCATTTATCATCTTCTTTGTATCTTCAGCATTATCACAATTCACAACATTATCGCCTGTCAACATAACAATATCCGGTTTTTCTGCATCGCAAGCTCTCTCAACCAACCAGATTGTAGGGTCAAAGTTATTGTTGAGATTCAAATGAGTATCTGTTATATGCAAAATTTTTAATTTGCCGTTCGGGGAAAATCTGATAGTTTTATCTGTCTGATTTTGCTTATCTGCAGAATTATAATCAACCCCTGTGTATTCAGGTCTGAAAAAAGAAGATAATAACCCTGTTACTATAGCAATACACAGTATTGATGAGATTGCAATTATAATTCGTTTTTTCATCATGACCCTCCAAAACAAGTTTTTGCATCAAACATTATATCATCTGCTCTGAAACAAATCAACAAAAACCACATTTGCCGGCAAGACAGATGTGGTTTGAATATTTTTTATTTTACAGCGTTTTTGATTTTTTCTGCAAGGGCATTGATCTCTTCCTGTGTCCAATCAGGATCCATAAAAATATGAGCACAGCGCTTCATTATTTCAAGGCTCTTCTGACACTGGTCTTCAGAATATTCTACATGCTTATTGCATTCCATTCTGAACGGGTCCATAAGAGGATGAGCTGCACCTCTTTTTTCAAGAATAGGCTTCCAGTCATTATAGACATGTTTACCTGTAAATCCGGGTATGGTTGCTCCCACTTTCTCAGCAAAATCAAGGCACTTTTCAACTGTATCAAATCGGAATGTTATTGCAATAGCACTATCGCCCTCATCATCATTACAGGGAGGATAATCAAATCCCTCACCCAAAGCCTGTTTAAGAAGTGCCTTGTTCTTTTTTAAATCAGCAACAATTCCGTCAAGCTTTTTAAACTGCTGACGAAGAATAGCAGATGTAACCTCACCCACACGGAATTCAGTGCCGCAGAAAGGCTCTGTTGAAAAGCCGTTCATCTGATCACCAAAATATGCAACGGCACTGCTGTCATGATAAATAAGTGCTTTTTCAAAAATCTCTTTATTATTTGTGAGAAGGGCACCGCCTTCACCACCTGCGCTTATTATTTTAAAATAGTTGAAGCTCAGGGCAGCAGCATCACCTATTGTGCCGAGACGTTTGCCGTCAAATTTAGCACCGTTTGCCTGACAGGCATCTTCAAGCACAAAAAGATTATGCTTTTTGGCAACTTCCGTAATCGCCTTCATATTACAAGGGTAACCCATCATGTGAACAGGTATAACTGCCTTTGTTCTTTCAGTTATTTTATTTTCAATATCTTCAGGGTCAATCATAAGAGTTTCATCAACTTCAGCTATAACAGGCATCGCACCTGCGCCGACAACTGCCATCGCAGTTGCAATATATGTATAAGCCGGCACAATAACTTCATCACCCGGACCGATGCCCATACCTACAAGTGCAGATACAAGCGCTGCATAGCCAGAGGTCATAAGCACTGTATGATCAAGACCAAAAAGCTCTCTCATATCTTTCTCGCAATTTTCAGTTTCTTTTAAAGCATCGTTACATTTAAAAAGCTGTTTTGATTCTATAACTCTTGCAACTGCATCTATCTCTTCTTTACCGATTCTGAACATAAATATTACCTCATCTGTCTAATTTTTCAATATTATCAAGGGTTCCTTTTATCAGGTAGTAATCAGCATCATCAACAGGGCATTGAACACCGTTATATTTAAACATTGTTACTTCATAACCGCCTCTGCAAAGCTGATCCTGAGTAGGAAAATAGCCTTTTGAGCCGTTTGCATTTGAAAGAGAAAGCACGTTTAGGTCTTTGACTGCTTTGTTTATTCTCATTCCGATTTCTGAAAAAAGTTCATAAGGGAAGCTTACAAAAGCAACATCACCTAATCTGATCACGCTCTGTGGTGTCTGATCAAACTCTTTCTCAACAAAATCAGTTTCATAAGATTCTTTAACTTTAGTAAAATAAACAGCCATCTGCTTATCTTTGTTAATTGAATCATGAGGATATTTCTGACAGCCTTCAACTGCTTCAGCACAAGAGATTCTTTTGCTATAAGGCAATTTTACATCTCCGCATACTGAAGAAACAGAAAAATCTTTATACACCTGAATATTTTTGAATATGTTTATAGCATCCTGTGCACCTATATTGCCTATTTCATATATGTACGGAAGTTCTGCAGTTGTTGCTCCGTTTGAAAGTCTCGGTCCTACATCACCCTCAGGGCCGTTAAAGAATGCCGTTATTGCTCCGCTTTCTTTTTCGAGAGCATCTGTCATAACGCCTGACCAATCACGGCTTATCTCTTTATTAACACCTGCACATGTTCCATGACAACCGTAATGAATTATATTGCCCACAACCTTCCCCTCTTCATTTTTAAAAGAGAGGACTGTCATTTGAGGATTATAAGGTGCCCATGCACATTGACCCAGATTCACAGTATTATCAGTTTCAAGCTGACGGCGATTAACACCAAGATCACTTTTGCCGATACCTACACCAATCTGAACACTCTGCATATTCATCAGCGCTTCTTCAACCGCATTGAGAATACCGGGTTTCATAATATTTTCATAATAAGGTACATCAATCTCTCCCCAACCGGGCATATTGTTGGTTGATGGTCCTGAATGAGTATGGGTAGCACAAATTATGATACTGCCGACTTTCACATCATATTTTTTACTTATCAGCATTCTTAACTCATCAGTAAGGCTTGTATCAAGAAGACATACGCAAACTGTAACAAGTATTGCCTTTTCATCATTCTGAGAAAAAGCAAAAACAGTAGCCGTAAGATTATCATTGATACTTTCAGAATACAAATCAGGTCTGTAGCCAAAAAGATTGCAGCCTATTTCAGGAGTTATATCTTTTCTCGCTACACCTAACAAAACTTTATTATTCACAAACATCACCTTCAGTTTGATCGCACTTTATTTTTTTATATTATTTTTCAAAAGAATATGTGATAAATAATCTTTATAATAATGATGGTCCTGGCTGGTATAAAGAGTAGCTTTGCCGGATAGCACAAAACAAATTACACATACGAGAGCAAAAAGGTGGAGGTTACCTCCCCCGAACATCTCTACACTCAACACAACAGATGCCAACGGTGATTTTGTTACTGCGCAAAACAGACCGATAAGACCTAATGCTGCGCAAAATCCCGGGTCTGCACCTAACAGTGTGCCCAAAGTGCAGCCGCACGTTGCGCCTATACAAAAAACAGGAACAATCTCCCCGCCCTTGAAACCTGCCGCAAGGGTAATTGCCGTAAAAATAAGCTTTAAAATAAAATCATACCAATCAGCCTTACCATTTATTGCATCAAGAGCCATATTCATACCTGCACCGTTGTATCGCTGGTCACCAACCAGAGCAGTGCCGATAATCACTACCACAGCACCTGTCAGGATTCTTATCCATTGATTCGGAATAACCTTTGATGCAAGATGCTCACTGAAGTGAAAAATCCTGCACAGCAAAATTCCAACCAAAGATATCACAACCGCCACAATTCCAAATTTCCAAAAATTATCCAAACCTAATTGCACGGTGCTTATTGCAGCTGTTTCTGCATGAACTCCAAGCTTGGCAGAAACCAGACTTGCCATATATGATGACAAATAACACTGTAACAGCGTGGGTGAAAAGATTGAGCCTACAGACACAACCTCAGCGGTAAAAATTGCAGCAGTCAGAGGTGTACCGAAAAGACCTGCAAAAACAGCACTCATACCGCATCTGATTAAAACAGTTCTTTCCTGAGTCTTCAGGTGAAAAATATCAGCACAGGCTGAAGCTACACTGCCGCCTATCTGAAGGGCAGCACCTTCACGGCCGCACGACCCGCCAAAAAGGTGTGTAATTGCCGTTGCTGTGAATATTGCAGGAGCAATCAAAGGCTTGACCGGTTTATTATTGGCAACATCATAAATAATTTCATCTGTGCCGTGGTTATCTTTAAGCTTAAGTATTCTGTAAAGACCTACACTGAGAATACCGCCCACAGGCAACAGAAAAATGAGCCAGTTATTATCACTTCTCAATTCTGTAACATACCCTAACACATGGTGAAACGCTGCACCTAAGGCACCGCCGATACAACCGATAGCCGTACCCAACAGCAACCACCTGAGCACCGGTATTATATATTTTTTAATTTGCTTCATATCTGTTATCCTACTCAAAGTTTTTAGAAATTATATCACAATTGTTTTTTAACTGCAATATTATCTGAAAATATATGATTTATAAAAATCTTTATGCATTGAAAACAGCGGATTTTTATGTTAAACTTTTATAGTATTTATTTTAATATTAAGAGGTATTATTATGGCAAATAAAATCAAATTCAATAATGGTAAACTTAAAATAATGCATATAACAGACACCCATCTTGATAAAGATTTAATTGACAGGTCTGTATGGCTTATTGAGCAGGCATGCGACAGAGAAAGCCCTGATGTAGTAACCGTTACAGGTGATAATGTAACTAACCAGGATAACGCTGAGATAACAAAAGGTTATATCAGCAGACTTATGAATGTTTTTGAGTCAAGGAACATCCCTGTCGCGGTAACATTCGGTAACCACGATTCAGAAGTTGGTGCCATGTCAAGAAAAGAGCTTATGGATTACTACAATACATATACTTGCTCTTTGAGTAACGATGAAACTTCACCTGAATCAGGTACATACAACATACCTGTTATGTCATCTGACGATTCAGAAATTAAATTTAACTTATGGATATTCGATTCAGGCGACTATGACAAAGAAGGTCATTACGGATGCGTTACTAAAAAATTGGTGGATTGGTACAAAAACACCTCTGATGCACTCACCAAAGAGAATAACGGGCAGAAGATTTACTCGTTGGCATTTCAGCATATAATCGTACCTGAAGTTTATGATGCATTAAAGAAAGTTAAAAGAAGGAAGCTATTTTCATTCAGCCATATGTATAATAAAAAAGATTTTTATACATTTGACCCTGCTGTTAAAAATTTCGGAACATTCAATGAAACACCCTGCTGCGGATATGAAAACTTCGGTCAGTTTGAAGCTATGGTCGAGAAAGGCGATGTACTTGCAATATTCTCAGGCCACGACCACACTAATGCATTCGGAGTCAAGCATAAAGGTATTGATATTGTCAACTCATTAAGCACACGATATACAGGCGATGAATTCTCAACACAATACGGCTACAGAATAATCGAGATTGATGAAAGCTGCACATCTGAATACACAAGCCGTGTTGAGCACTGGTTCAATATGTTCTCTTTTAAAGATGTTTTGTCTTTTAAATCAGATACAGATAATTTTGCCTACAAAACTGCATTCAGAGTCAAAATGTTGGGACTTATTCAGAAGTTTTATACACAAGGCGGTCGCTTCGGCGCTGCAATTTTAACAGGCAGAAAAATTTCATACAAAGATTAATTTTAAAAAAATAATATTCTTTTTTTAAAATCACTAATAATAACGCTTGAAAAAAAATCTTATTAATGTTATAATATTTTGAATTGTTTTTCGAAAGGAAGTTTAAAATGGAAGCAATAACAGAAACTCTCTCAAGCTTGTCTGTAATCTTCGAAAACATATTAAACGTTGAATTAGGGCAAGTAATTATGTGGATTATCGGCGGTGTGCTGGTTTTCCTCGCAATCAAAAAAGAAATGGAACCAACACTTCTTTTGCCTATGGGATTTGGTGCAATTCTTATTAACCTCCCTGAATCAGGTGCAAAAGCAGTTATCGACCATTTATTCAACATTGGTATTGACAGCCATGAGCTTATGCCGTTGATTCTTTTTATCGGTATCGGTGCTATGATTGACTTCGAGCCATTGTTAAGCAACCCGAAGCTTATGTTATTCGGTGCTGCTGCTCAGTTCGGTATTTTCTTCACAATGTGTATGGCATCACTTTTCGGCTTCGAATTACACGATGCTGCTTCAGTTGCTATCATCGGTGCTGCTGACGGCCCTACATCAATTTTCGTTGCCAATATGCTTAACTCAAACTACACTGCTGCGATTATGGTTGCCGCCTACTCTTATATGGCTTTGGTACCTATGGTTCAGCCGCCAATCATCAAGCTTTGCACAACCAAAAAAGAGCGCAGAATCCGTATGAAGAACGAAGGCAAAAAGGTTACAAAGCTCACAAAAATTCTTTTCCCAATCATTGTTACAGTTATCGTAGGTATGTTTGCACCTGACGCTGTTGCACTTATCGGTTTCCTTATGTTCGGTAACCTTATCAGAGAATGCGGTGTTCTTAACTCTCTTTCAGACACAGCTCAGAAGGTTCTTGCTAACCTTATCACTATCTTCCTTGGTATCACAATCGCTTCAAGAATGACAGCTGACGAGTTCCTTCGTGGTGAAACATTACTTATTATGGGTCTTGGTCTTGTAGCATTTATTGTTGATACTTTTGGTGGTATTATGCTCGCTAAGATTATGAACATTTTCTCAAAAACCAAAATCAATCCGATGATCGGTGCTGCAGGTATCTCTGCTTTCCCAATGTCAGCACGTGTTGTTCACAAAATGGGCCTTGATGAAGATAACCAGAATTTCCTTCTTATGCACGCAATCGGTGTTAATGTTTCAGGTCAGATTGCTTCTGTTATCGCAGGCGGTCTTATCCTTGCACTTGTTAAATAATAGGAGGTTGAATTATGAATATCAGTTTAGATAATTTACTTGCTACACTGCCTATTATGGGTAAAGGAATGGTTGGTATTTTTGTTGTAACAGCAATTATCATCCTCACAGTTACAGCGCTCAACTATTTAACCTCTCGCAAAGATAATAAAAAGAACAAATAATTTTTTGACTCCCATGATTATCATGGGAGTTTTTCTTTACAAATAATTTTTGTTTGATATAATGAATTCATAAAGGAGGGTTATTATGAACTATTACGATATATATTATCAACCCGGTAACGAACCTGTATTCTGTTACAGAACAGGACTTGCAGTTTATGAAGAAAAGCTTGTAAACGGAGCCCTTGTTTCTTGCGGATATAACGCATCGGGCTATCCGTTAAATGTGCTTTCAGGTTATCCGTCAAGACTTGACCACACTGATTTTCACGAACCATTTGCATTTAATATTGAAATTGACGGTCAGAGTATTGACTATTGCCTGAAATTTGTTGACTTCACAACTAATAAAAATGACAATAATATAGAGGGCATACTTACACTTGACAGTGAAATAAAGCCTGTTCGTCTTAAAATCCATACAATTCTTGACGGTTCACAAATGTTCTCCCGCTTTATTGAGATTGAGAACTTATCTGACAACACCTTGAATCTCAGCAGACTTTCTTTGCTCAGTGGCGGCATTGAAGAAATGAATAACGAAAGATTCAATTACACAGGTGAACTTGACAAAATATACTCTCTCGGTTATTTTGATAATTGCACATGGGGTAATGAGGGAGATTTCGCATGGCATGATTTACCTGCTTGTGCAGTGAGTATCGATTCCCGTTTTAACAGGGACAGATTCAGACATCCTCTGATTTTTATCCGTAATAACGTAACGGGTGTTATGTATTTTTCTCAGATTGGCTGGAGTGCAGGCTGCAGATTTACGGTTGATTTTAATGCATTCACAACAAGGAACGAAAATTATCTTTCTTTCAAGGCTGAAATCACATCACACAAGCCTATGACAGTAATTTTACCCCACGAAAATTTTGAAACTCCTCAGGTGCACATGGGGGTTGTTTTTGGCGGACTTGATGATGCTGTGAATGAAATGCATGACCATATACGAAAATCTGTACTCACTATGAAAGAAACTGACCCTACCCCATGCCATGTTTTTTCAGGAATGGGTGCGGAGCACGATATGTCGGTTGAAACTACAAAATCTTTCATCCGTCAGTTTGCTCAGATGGGAGCAGAAGCATTTACTGTTGATGCCGGGTGGGTTTGCCCGGTTACTCAAGGTAACATTAACTGGGGTGGCTATAACGGCTTAAATGTACCTGACCCTGACCGCTATCCTAACGGAATTGCTGAAATTGTTGACTACTGCCACTCGCAAGGTCTCAAATTTGCTCTTTGGATGGATATAGAAACCTTTGGTGAATTAACAGATTTGAGAGAAAAGCATCCGGATTGGATGACCGGTGATATTTATGGCAATTCAAGCGGAGGGGCTTTAGACCTGACCTTACCTCACGTTGCACAATGGGCAGAAGATGAACTCGCAAGAGTTATTGAAGAATATAAAATTGATATTCTCAGGGTTGACCACAACTTTTCGTTTAACGATTATTTTGCAGTACGCGATTTGGGTACAGATATAAAAGAATGCTTGTCAATTCGCAGATTTAAAGCAGTTTATCGTATGTATGAGAATCTCAAAAAGAGATTCCCTGATGTTATATTTGAAAACTGTGCCGGTGGCGGCGGACGAACTGATTTAGGCATAATGAAATACTTTAATCACACATGGGTATCTGACTGTCAGCGTGCACCACGCAGCGTTGTTATTACAAACGGTATGACACTTGCACTTCCTCCGGAAAGAGTTGACAGACTCTCTTCAGGTATGGGTTGCCACGAATCAGGCTCACTGGACTTCCAGATGAGAAACACTATGCTGACTCATATGACCCTTAATACAATCGCACCTGCTGAGGCTCAGCTTAATCCGATACAGATGGAATTTGTTAAGCACTGCACAGATATCCACAAAAACTTCATAAGAAAATTCTTACCGGTTTCAAAGATTTATCATCATACGCCTGAAACTAAAGAAATGTATAAAAAAGGATATTGTGCTATCGAAGTTTCATCACCTGACAAGCAACAAGGCGCGATCGGTGTATTCACAATGGCTAACACCTCAAAAAGTGATTATATAATCGCACCTAAAGGTATTGACGAAGGCGTAACTTATGAAGTTATGCTTGATAACAGCGGTTCAAAATTCATTATAAACGGATATGAATTAAAAGCAAAAGGCATCCCTGTTTCAATCAGCACTTCATTATCTTCTGAGTTGATTCTCTACAAAGCTTTATAAAAAGCCAAGACACAATCTGAATTTAAAAGTTCAGATTGTGTCTTTTTTATTTATCATTATTTACAATAAACTCTATAAGCTTCTCACATTGAGCGTCACTAAGACCTTCTAATGCGTGAGGATGATGATTATAGCCGTCTTTTTCAAAAGTCATAAAAGGAATATCTGTATTTTTATATGCATCAATTATCAGCCTTGCATTTTCGTGGCAAAAAACCACATCATCACAATTACCGTAAACAAGACAGGCAGGAATTTTATTTTTAACTAATGAAGGAAGATAGTCTAAAGGATGGTCTCTGTAAGCTATTAATTCGGAACGGCTTATTGAAAGAGCTTCGCAAATCTCCTCTTCTTCAATACTCTGATTTTTGTTTGGCGTACCCATACCGAGTAGACTTAAAATATTCACAACAGGTGCATCAAGGTAAAGAACTGATACATATTCAGGGTAACTACCGGCAAACTTTATAGCAAAAAGTCCGCCACAGCTCATACCTACAGGCACACATTTCACCGCAAGTCCGTAAGTCTTGATCAGATAATCACAAAATCTCTTTTTGGCTTCCAGATCTTCTCTCAACCCCCAACGGTTGATGTTTTCAACATATGCAAGGTGGTAACCGCTTTTTAAAAGCTCGATTTCTAAATCAGGGAAAGCGTTGAAATATTCTGTTTTGAGCATCCAACGATTTTTAGCATTATTTTCATCAGGAAAAACAAGAATAGCTTCTCTGCCTTCAAAAGTAAAATCTATACGTCTGAAACCGTTCCAGGTTGACTCTGTCATTTTATTATTCCTCCACCGACAACAATATCTCCGTCATAAAAAACAACGGACTGACCGGGTGTAATTGCCCTTTGAGGTATATCAAAACGAACCTGAATATTACCGTTTTCAAGAGGAGTAATCGTAGCTTCAGTTTCTTTTTGTTTGTATCTCACTTTTGCCTTGACTTTCATTGACTTATCAAGTGACGCTATACTTATCAGGTTCACTTTTTCAGCCTCAAGTGTATCGCAGAAAAGGTCATCGTTACTGCCTAAAATAACCCGGTTTGAAGAAGGATCTTTTTCAAGCACATAGTACGGTGCAGGGGCAGCTATACCAAGACCTTTGCGCTGACCGATAGTGTAATTGATAAGCCCTTTATGCTTTGCGATAAACTCCCCTGCTTTATTGACAAAATCGCCCTGCTCAAATTTAGTGTTACACCAACATTCTATAAACGAAGCATATTCACCGTCAGGGATAAAGCATATATCCTGACTGTCGTGCTTTTCGGCATTGTCAAAACCCACTTCACGGGCAATATCCCTTGCTGAATCTTTTGTAAATTCACCTAAAGGCAGAATAACACGGCTTAATTGCTCCTGAGAAAGAGACCACAGCATATAGCTCTGATCTTTTGATTCATCATCTGCTTTTTTTACGATGTACCGACCCGATTGATACTCAACTTTTGCATAATGGCCCGTTGCAACATAATCAAATCCCAATTCAACAGCCTTATCGAGAAATCTGCCGAATTTAATATACTTGTTGCAAACTATACACGGATTTGGTGTAAGACCGTTTTTATATGCCTCAACAAAATCTGTAATGACATATTTTTTGAATTCATCGCTGAAATCAAAAATATTAAGAGGGATACCAAGGTTATCGGCTACTCTTTGCGCATCTGCAATATCTTCAGAATTACCGCTGCCCGTATCACCGTAAAGTGACATAATAGCACCTTGTGTTTCATATCCCCGGGACATAATTATATTCGCTGCTACAGACGAATCCACACCGCCACTCATAGCAATCAATACTTTTGACATAACATACTCCTTAAACAAAAGGGAGTCTTACGCCGACATCCGACAAGGCATAAGACTCCCTGATAAAATTTATCCGCAATGATCACAATGTTCACAACCGCCTGAGCAAGCACCGAAAATTTCAGGGTCAAGCTCAATGCCGTTTTTAGTATAATAATCTGCAACAGCTGCTTTAACAGCCTCCTCTGCAAGAACAGAACAATGGATTTTTGCCGGTGGAAGACCATCAAGAGCCTCAACAACGGCTTTATTGCTTAATTTCAAAGCATCCTCAACAGGCTGACCTTTGATAAGCTCTGTTGCCATTGAGCTTGTTGCAATAGCTGATGCACAGCCGAATGTATTGAATTTTACATCGGATATAACACCGTCTTCAATTTTAAGATAAATTTTCATAATGTCGCCGCATTTTGCGTTGCCGACTTCACCGACACCGTCAGCGTCTTCCATTTTGCCGAGGTTTCTCGGGTTTTCAAAATGGTCCATAACTTTTTTACTATATGCCATTATTCATTTTCCTCCTTGATAATACGTTCCCATACAGGAGACATATCACGCAATCTGCTGACTACCTCAGGCAACTTTTCAATAATATAGTCTGCCTCTTCCATAGTATTGTATTCACTTAAAGAAATTCTCAAAGAACCATGTGCAATTTCATGTGGCAGACCCAACGCAAGAAGAACGTGACTGGGGTCAAGTGAGCCTGAAGTACAAGCCGAACCTGATGAACCGCAGATACCTTTCAAATCAAGGTATAAAAGAAGTGACTCACCTTCTATACCCTCAAAGCAAAAGCTTACATTACCGGGCAATCTTGCTTCTCTGCCGCCGTTTAATCTTGCTCTCGGTACAACAGAAAGAATTGAATCGATAATTTTATCTCTTATTTCACACATATAAGCAGAATTAGCGTCAATATTTGCACAAGCTTTTTTCAAAGCTGCAGCCATACCTACAATTGAAGGCAGGTTTTCTGTACCGGGGCGCTTGTTTTTCTCCTGCGCACCGCCGTGCATAATACCTAAAAGTGAAATACCTTTTCTGCAATAGAGAGCACCTACACCCTTAGGACCGTGAAATTTATGACCTGATAATGAGAGCATATCAATATTCTGCTCTTTAACATCAATTGTAATATGCCCCACTGCCTGAACTGCATCAGTATGGAAAATTACACCGTTGTCTTTGCAGACTTGTCCGATTTCTTTAACAGGCTGAATTGTGCCGATTTCATTGTTGGCATACATAATTGTAACCAGACAAGTTTCTTCTTTAATAGCTGCCTGAACCTGCTGAGGTGTAACATAACCGTCTTCACTGACATCAAGATAAGTAACCTCAAATCCCTCTTTCTCAAGCTTTTTGAGGGTGTGAAGAACTGCGTGATGCTCAAATGCAGTTGAGATAATATGAGTTTTATTTTTATTAAGACCGATTCTTGCTGCGTTACGGATAGCCCAGTTATCTGACTCCGTACCGCCTGAGGTGAAATAAATTTCATTCACATCAGCATTAAGGCAATCAGCAACATCCTGACGGGCGTCAAAAAGAACCTCCGCTGCCTGCTGACCTACATGGTGTAAGCTTGAAGGGTTACCGTATGTGCTGCCGATACAATCGGTCATAGCTTTTATTGCTTCAGGACACATAGCGGTTGTAGCCGCATTGTCCACATAAACTGTTTTCATTGATCAATCGCCTGACTTTCAAATAGTTATACCTATACAACAGTAGGTATTATACAATATCAACTATTTCAATTCAATAGTAATCTCTGTAGAAAAAATATTGCCGATAAAGTTGTTTTTGGTTAGTCTTTCCTAATTTTTGCAATTAATGACACGCTGTTTTCAATATCTGCAATTCCGTAAATAACTTTTGAGCCTGAAACCCATCCTTCAAAATGATATCCGTCAGGGCAATAAGCACCTGCATTAGGCATATCGGCTGATTCAAGGTCAGAGCCTACAGGCACGGTAAGAGTATCAATCACCTTACCGTCATCAAGGCAAAAATAGATATTACAATGGGTTCTGTTTTTAAGAACAACCTTTGAAGCATTAACCTGAGCAGGATAAGTTTCCATAACAGTACCGTCATAAGTAACGGTTATATCTCCAAAATTTTTAACATCGTCTGCTTTGACTTTTTTACCCTCAGAATCAACTACCTTGACATTTTTAAGTCCAATGGTTACTTTATCCGCAGATTCAGCAACGTCACTTTCTTTATCAGGAATCAATATAAGCACATCACCTGAAACACTGTCAATCTCAGCGTCAAAGGTATAAATTTTATTCTGCTTTTCTGTTGTAGAGGATGTGGTCTTTTCTGTATCTTTTTTGTTGTCAGATTCTTTATCATTATTATCATAACCGTTATCTGACTGAACATAAGATGTTGACGATGATGTTGTGCTGTCAACAGGGGTGCTTTCGATTTTATCACTGAGATAAACAACACCCACTGTTCCCGCAACTGCTAATGCTGCTATAGCAGCAACATATTTTTTCATAAATTATTCCCCTTTAGGATTCTTTAGAAACCTGACGGATGTATGATTTAAAGAATGCTACGCCTTCCTTAAGTGCAAACACAGGGCAGCGTTCGTTTGTGCCGTGTGATGTAGCAATAATGCTTACAGGGAATCTGAATGGTGCAAAGCGTAATACGTTTTCACTGATCTGCTCATAGAAATATGCATCAGTACCGCCCATTACAAGATAAGGAACAACTGCATTTGCTCTGTTTGTATAAGTTGCGCTTGTAATATTTTCAATAGCGTTGAATGCTCTTGAACCTGTAGGTGAAAATCTTGACGGTTCTTTCTTTCTTAAGCATTCAATCTCTGCATCTTTATATCTGATTACTTCACGAAGGTGGTTTGCAACATCTTCAGATGTTTCACCGAAAATAGGACGGAAGTTTACTGTGCAGCTTGCTCTCTGTGCAAGAACGTTAGGTGCAGGGCTGCCTTCACACATTGTAACTGCAGTAACTGTACGGACAAGACATGCAAGGAATGGGATTCTCTTGCCGAGGAATTTGATGATAGGTCCGAAAAGCTTGTAGTTGCAAAGCAGGAATCTTGCAGGGAATGTACCTGTTCTGCCAACGCGGTTAAGCAAATCATACATAAAAGGAAGAATTTTGATTTTGAACTGATTGTTTTCAATATCAAGAATTGTATTCGCAAGCTTACCTAAGCCGTTATGGTCAGGAGCCTGTGATGAGTGACCGCCTTTGTCTGTAACAGTGATTTTAAAATCGCAATAGCCTTTTTCAGCCATACCGATAGCAATAATGTTTGTATTAAGAAGGCCTTTGATATCTGCAGTGATAATTGCACCGCCTTCGTCAAGAACACTGTCAAGGTGAATGCCTCTTGACTGAAGGGTTTTAACAATTTCACTTGCACCCGGGTCTTTTGCACAAACAACCTCTTCGTTATGACCGAAGCAAAGATATACATCTCTTTCAGGTACAAAGCCTTCTTCAAGTAAGGTTTCAACTGATTCCATAACGCAGATAAGATGGTTTTTCATATCAACAGCGCCACGGCCCCAGATATATTCACCGTCATTGTGGCCTTCAAACGGATTGTGAGTCCAGTCACCCTCTGTGCCTTCTGTAACAGGAACAACATCCTGATGAGCAAGAAGTGCCATTGGTTCAAGGTCAGGGTTCTGACCTTCCCATTTAAAAATAAGGCTCGCAGCTGATACAACCTCTTTTTTGAGGTTTTTGTGAATCATAGGATATGCCTCTTCAAGAAAAGCGTGGAATTTTTCAAACTCTGACCAATCAGTTTCACTCGGGTCATCGTGAGAAATTGTTTTGCACTGAATAGCTTTTGAAAGATTTTTCTGTACTCTTTCAAAATCAACATTCTCTGCCTGAATTTCAACACTCTCTTTCTTTTCAGGAACAAACTTTGCTGCTTTGATTGCAGTGATAATAATTGCAAGAGCAATAACTGCAAGAATTACATAAAGAACTACCATGATAAAACTCCTTTTGTTAAGTTTTTAACAGAAATATTATACACTCTGTCTTACAATAAATCAAGGTTAAATTAAAAACTAAAAAGACTCATCTGAGAGCTTTCGGGAAGCCCGTTCAAAGCACCTGCAACACGCAGGGTTTCAATAACAGATTTACTTACACCTGCACGCTGTTGAAGCTCTTCTATCGACATATATTCGCCCTGACCGTCATCTCTTGCAGCAGCAAGAGCTTTAGCAGCACTTTCACCCGTACCGGCCATAGATAAAAACGGAAGGCGTATTTTGCCGTCTTCAATTTTATAAACGGTTGCCTCTGATTTATAAATATCAACAGGTAAGAATTCCACACCTCGTGCCATCATTTCATTAACAACCTGCATAGCAACATACATATTTTCTTCTTTGGCAGTGGCTTCATTACCTTTTGCTTTGATTTCGTCCATAACAGCTTTAACTGCTTTTCTGCCGTTCATAATAGCAACGGTGTCAAGGTCTTCACCTCGTACTGTCATATAAGTTGCATAGTACTCTTTCGGATGATAAATCTTATACCAGGCAAGTCGCATAGCCGCAATAACATAAGCTGCAGCATGGGCTTTAGGGAACATATATTTAATTTTCATACAAGAATCAATGTACCACTGTGGTACATCGTGGTCTTTCATCGCCTTAAAATGAACATCTGTAAGAAGCTTTGTTGCATTACCCTTACGTACAATTTCCATAATTTTAAATGCCATATCAGGCTCAAGACCTCTGTGCATAAGGTAAACCATAATACTGTCTCGTGTACCGATAACATCTGAAATGGTACAGGTTCCGTTTTTGATAAGGTCCTGCGCATTTCCCAGCCATACGTCTGTACCGTGAGAAAGACCTGAAATCTGAAGCATATCAGAAAAGTTTTTCGGCTGAGCATCAATAAGCATCTGACGGACAAATGGCGTACCCAATTCAGGAAGTGAAAGCGTACCTGTTTCACAGTCAATATCTTCACAGGTTACGCCTAAAGGCTCGGGCGTTGTAAGAAGCTTATAAACATTAGGGTCGCAAACATCGGCATCCATAACTGAAATACCTGTCGCATCTTCAAGATGCTTATAAATTGTGGGCACATCATGACCCAGGTTATCAAGCTTCAGAATTGTATCATGAAGAGCGTGGAAGTCGAAGTGGGTTGTGCGAAGTCCTTTATCGGCATCGTCTGCCGGATGCTGAATAGGTGTGAAATCTTCAGCCTCCATATCACCGGGAACAACAACCATGCCGCCCGGATGCTGACCGGTTGTTCTCTTAACACCTACGCAACCTCTTGTCAGACGGTCTTCCTCTGCTCTATGAAGAATTTTCCCTTTTTCTTCAAGCCATTTTTTAACAAAGCCGTATGCAGTTTTATCAGCAAGGGTGCCGATTGTACCTGCTTTGAAGGTATGAGTAACACCGAAAAGTGTTTCTGTATATCGATGAGCATAGAACTGATATTCACCGCTGAAGTTAAGGTCAATATCAGGCTGCTTATCACCTTTGAATCCGAGGAAGGTTTCAAACGGAATATCGTGACCTTCACGGGTCATAAATGTATCACAATGAGGGCAATTCTTAGGCGGCAGGTCAAAACCGGAGCCTACGCTGCCGTCTGTAAAAAATTCACTGTGTTTACACTTTGGGCATACATAATGAGGCGGTAAGGGATTAACCTCAGAAATACCTGCCGCATGGGCTACGAAAGACGAGCCTACACTGCCTCGTGAGCCGACATAATAACCGTTTTCTTCAGAGTTATATACAAGCTTCTGTGCAATCATATAAAGAACACCGAAACCGTTTGAAATAATCGAAGTAAGCTCTTTATCAAGACGCTTACTGATAAGCTCAGGCAACGGGTCGCCGTATTGCTCTTTGGTTCTTCTCCAACAGATTTCTGTAAGCTCCTCGTCAGCTCCCTCAATTTTAGGCGGGAATGTACCGTATGGAATAGGTCGTATTTTTTCACACATATCAGCAATTTTATTGGGGTTAGTAATAACAACCTCTTTTGCTGTTTCGTCACCAAGATATGCAAACTCATCAAGCATTTCCTGTGTTGTACGAAGGTAAAGGGGTGCTTGCTGAGAAGCATCAGCAAAGCCCTGACCTGCCATAAGAATCTCACGGAAAATTGCATCACCTTTATCAAGGAAATGAACGTCACCGGTAGCTACAACAGGTTTGCCTAACTTATCTGCAATAGCAATAATTTTTCTGTTTATGTTTTCAATGTCGGCAAAAGAGTTAATATCTTCATACTCTTCTCTCTGACTTCTTATCATAAACTCGTTATTGCCGTTTGGCTGAATTTCAAGGTAATCATAAAATTCAGCAATCTGCATTATCTTCTCTTCGCTTTCGCCAAAAACTATGGCGTGATACAGCTCACCTGCTTCACAGGCACTGCCCACAAGTATACCTTCACGATGTTTGATGAGCATACTTTTAGGGATTCTCGGTCTGCGCTTGTAATATTCAAGATTTGAAGCTGTAATCAATTTATAAAGATTTTTTAAACCAACATTGTTTTTTGCTATAAGAATCTGATGGTAAGTTTTAAGCTCTTTAGGGTTAGAACCCGGTTCTGCCAGATCATCAACAAAATATCCTTCCATACCGTAAAGGATTTTAATACCTGCTTTATCAGCTGTATTCATAGCTTCAGGGAAAGCCTGAACAACACCGTGGTCAGTGATTGCAATCGCTTTATGCCCCCATTTTGCAGCGCGTGATACCAGAGCCTTTGCACTTGCCATACCGTCCATTGATGACATATTTGTATGAAGATGAAGCTCCACACGTTTTTCCTGAGCATCATCATTTCTTGTTTCTAATTTTTCAATAAGAGTTACGGCTTTTGTGTCAATTACATAACAACGCATATACGGGTCGTGGGTAACAAAACCGCGAATCATAACGGTTACACCGTCTTTCATCTTATCAACAAGCTCTTTACAAATAGCTTTTTCACCAAAGATTTTTGCTGAGTAAGATGATGTATAGTCAGTAAGATTGAATGTGATAATATTCTTTTTGCCGTCTCGGGTTTCTCTTGCTTCAAATCCGAAAACATCACCCCAGACAACAACTGTTCCGTCTTCAGGTGAAATATCTGCAATCGGAACGGGTTTAACTTTAATCTGATTGCCAAAAATCGGTTTTGCATTTGAAAGAGAAATCGGCAAATCGTCAAAGGTCTTTTCTGTAGGTTTTTTAGGTGTGTCAGCCTTGGGCTTTTCTTCAACAATTTTGACTTTAGATGCTTCTGCCTGCTGAATTTTTTCAAGCTCTTTTTTTTCGTCAAAATCTACAGCTTCGACAGAAGACTCAATTTTAACGCTGACTGCTTTTGAAAACTTATGACGAACAAGCTTAACGATATATTCTTCAACACCTAATTGCTTTAAGATTTCTTTTCCGTTTCTTTTTAATGTAATTTTAATATTATCCTGATTCAACGAATATGTAGCACTTTCAAGGAATGTATGGCCCGCACTGAAAGTATCTTTTAAATCAGCTGCAAGATAAGGCAACCAAGCTTCACCAAATAAATCCGAGTTAAAATAATACTCTGCTTTTATTTCATTAAGGCGCATAAATGCATTGATTTGTGAAACAGCCGAATCAAACTCTTTTTTATGAATAAAGTGGCCAAACCGTACAACCATTGAGATTGTACGGTTATCAAGATTTGCATCGATTGTTGCAATCTGCACATTTTCAAATTTTGCACTTAAATTTTTATCTATACACTCACCGAAAAGCGATAAAAATTCAACATCCTGCATAATTCTTCCTCTTTTATAATTTATCTATTTCTTCAAGTAATGCCTTGACAATTTCTTTTTCGGGTACTTTTCTGAGAATCTCGCCTTTTTTGAAAATCATACCGCATCCGTCTCCCCCTGCGACACCTATATCAGCCTCTCTTGCTTCACCGGGTCCGTTTACAATACAACCCATTACAGCAACTTTTATAGGTTTTTCACAATTTTCAAGGGCAGATTCCACCTCATTAGCAAGACCTATAAGGTCAATTTTTGTTCTACCGCAAGTGGGACACGCAACTATCTGAACTGAATTCTTTTTAAGACCTACAGCCTTAAGAATGTCATATCCTGCAGAAATTTCTCTTACAGGGTCATCGGTCAACGACACACGGATAGTATCACCTATACCGTTTAACAACAATGAGCCGATGCCTACGCTCGATTTAACAATCCCCATTCTGCTTGTGCCGGCTTCTGTAACACCGAGATGTAACGGATAATTACACTTTTCACTTGCGAGGGTGTAGGCCTTCACCATATTCTGAACATCTGATGATTTGATTGAAATAACTATGTCATCAAAATCAAATTTGTTAAGTAAAGATGCATGATACATCGCACTTTCTACCAACGCATCAGGGGTAGGTGCTCCGTATTTTGCAAGAATTTCTTTTTCTACAGAGCCGGAATTAACACCGATTCTGATAGGGATATTTTTTTGTTTGCAGATATCGGCAACAGCTTTCACTCTGTCGTCAGAGCCGATATTACCGGGGTTGATTCTTATCTTATCAACACCTGCATTTGCACATTCTATTGCAAGACGATAGTCAAAATGAATATCTGCAACAACCGGGATTGATACATTATTTTTAAGCGCTTCAATAAGCTTGACTGCATCTTTATCAGGCACAGCACTTCTTATAATCTGACACCCTGCTTTTTCAAGCTCAACAGCCTGTTTAACACTTGCATCAATATCTGATGCCGGTTTATTTAGCATAGACTGAACACTCACGGGCGCACCGCCGCCGATTAAAAGGTTACCGACTTTAACTTGCTTTGTATTTTTTCTTTCCATATTAACCACCTGTCACTAATACCCATATATCTTTAAAACATATAACTACCATAAAGACTAACAATAAAGCTAACCCTACACCGTGGATAATTGATTCATACTTCTGATTCATCGGCTTTCTTCTTATCAATTCGATAAATAAAAACAGTAATCTGCCGCCGTCAAGAGCAGGTATAGGAAGAAGATTCATAATACCGATATTTATTGTGATAAGAGCCATTATTTTAAACAGTCCTGTATAATCCTTTGCCTGTTGTGATGCCTCTGCCGTTTCTGAAACAAAATCAACAACGCCTATCGGACCTGATACATCTTTGATAGAGTATTTGCCCGTTATCATATCAAAAAGGCTGAGATACACCATTCGGCATATAGATACCGACTGCTTGAAAGTATCTTTAAAAATTGTACCTGCTGTTGTATCAACACCTACGATTATAAGATTATTCAGAATATCAGTTTTTACACCGTCAACCTGAATTTTTTTACCGTCTCGCATAACCGTAGCCGAGAATTCACCGTCACCGTCAAAATCGCGTGAGGCAAGGTAATAAATATCTTCATAATAAAAGACATTTTTACCGTCAATTTTTTTGATTACATCACCGGATTTAAGACCTTCATATTCTTTTATCTGTTTTACTTCTTTGCTTTGAGAAGAAACGGGCACATTAAAGTAGTTGACCATATTTGTTGCTGAAAGCTCATCACTGTTCACTGTGAGTATACATGCAACAATAATAAGACCTAAAAGAATATTTATAACTGCACCTGCAGCCACAATAATTATCCTCTGCCAACAAGGCTTGTTGTTAAAAGCACGCTCATCATCGCTGGCTTCATCCTCACCTTCCATGCTGACAAATCCACCGATAGGGAGCAAACGCCATGAATAAGCGGTTTCACCCTTTTTGCGACTTAAAATTTTAGGGCCCATACCCAAAGCAAATTCATTCACCTTAACTTTAAAAAGCTTGGCAAATGAAAAATGGCCGAATTCATGCACCATTACTATAATGCCAAAAAATAAAATTGCAACAAGTATTGTCCACTTGCCTGCAAGCCATGAGAGAAATTCCAAAATTGTTTCACCCCGTGATGCAAATAATCAATTTATAAAAGTTTATGTTGGTTTGTAGTTTTATATCCTTGAAAGAACATAATTTCTTGCCCATTTATCTGTTTCATTAACATCAGCAAGTGTATAATCATCCTTGCTTGCAGCGTCTGAAACAGCAGCACCAACCAATTCCTCGATTTCAAGGAACTTTATTTTACCCTGTCTGAAAGCAAGATTTGCAGCTTCGTTAGCTGAATTTGCCACTGCAGGATAAAGACCGCCCTTTTTGATAGCTTCACGGCAGATATTTATACAACCGAAAGTTTCATAATCAGGCTTTTCAAATGTCAATGTAGCGTAATCTGTTAAAGACAGCTGCTTAACCGGTGAAGGTATACGGTTAGGATAAGTAAGAGCATACTGAATAGGGATTCTCATATCAGGCACACCAAGCTGAGCAATAACAGAATTATCACAATATTCAACAAGTGAATGAATAACGCTCTGACGATGAACTACTATATCCACATCGTCAGGATTCATATCAAAAAGCCATACAGCTTCAATAAGCTCAAGACCCTTATTCATCATTGACGCGGAATCAATGGTAATTTTTGCACCCATGCTCCAGTTAGGGTGATTAAGTGCCTGTTCAACAGTTACACCCTCAAGCTCATTTCTTTTTTTGTCAAAGAAAGGTCCGCCTGATGCAGTAAGAATAAGACGTTTGATTTCTTTTTTGTCGACACAGCCCTGTAATGACTGAAAAATAGCTGAATGCTCACTGTCAACAGGCAAAAGATTGACACCTTTTGCACGGGCATTTTTTGTAACCAATGCACCACCTGCAACTAAAGTTTCTTTATTGGCAAGGGCAATTTCGTTACCTGATTCAATTGCAGCAAGAGTAGGCTCAAGACCTGCCATACCCACAACGCTGTTTAAAACATAATCAGCTTCAAGGCCGGCGCAATAACAAACACCTTCAAGACCTGCAAGAACCTTTGTTGATGTATCAGCAACCTTAACTGCAAGCTCCTGTGCTGATTTTACATCAGCCAAAGCTGCGAACTTTGGTTTATATTTTCTGATTTGTTGCTCAAGAATATCAGCATTACTGCCGGCAGTCAGCGCAAGCACTTCATAGCCTTGCATATCAACAACCTCAAGAGCCTGCGTACCGATTGAACCTGTTGAACCCAGAATTGTAAGCAACTTACTCATATTTTCACACTCCACCGAAACGTCTGTTTCTGTTGTTGTAATCATCAATAGCTCTGTCTAAATCTTCCGTTGTGAAATCAGGCCATAAAATGTCAGAAAACCAGAATTCAGAATACGCTGATTGCCATAAAAGGAAATTTGATATTCTGTATTCACCGCTCGGTCTGATTATAAGGTCCGGGTCAGGCTGACCTGCAGTGTAGATATTGGCAGAGATATCATCCTCTGTAATATCATCAGGGTCAAGCTCACCGTTTTTAACTTTTCGGGCAATTTTTTTAACTGCCTCTGCAATTTCAAGTCTGCCGCCATAATTGATTGCAATATTAACATCGATTTTAGCAGCGTCTTTTGAATTTTCTTCAGCACTTTCCATAAGGCTGACAATATCTTCAGGCATATCATCACGTCTGCCGATGAAGTGCATCCTCATACCCTTCTGAACATTTTCGCTTTCTCTGTCTTCAGCTTCACCAAGATAATCTCTGAAAAGGTCCATTATTGCTGCAACCTCTTCAGGCGGTCTGCGCCAATTCTCTGTAGAAAAAGCATAAAATGTTATACTCTGAATACCGATTTCACACGCATAATCGCAGATTTTACGAAAAACATTTGCGCCTTCTTTATGACCGTCCCACCGTTTAAGGCCTCTCTGTTTTGCCCAACGGCCGTTACCGTCCATAATAATACCGATATGTTTCGGCATATTTCTTTGCATAAAATTCACCTCTCATAAAGCCTGAAAATGCACAATAAGGGGAGCAATGCTCCCCTCGTAAGAAATGTAATCAGATTTCCATAACTTCCTTTTCTTTTGCAGAAGCAAGCTTATCAATATCTTTGATAAAGCCGTCAGTAATTTTCTGAACTTCATCTTCACCGTTTTTAAGATCATCTTCTGTGATTTCAGATGCCTTCTGCATTTTCTTGAGTTTGTCCATAGCATCACGGCGGATTGAGCGAACTGCAACTTTTGAATCCTCTGCCATTTTGCTTACATCTTTAACGATTACTTTTCTGTTTTCTTCAGTAAGCTGTGGGAATGTAAGGCGGATAACAGTACCGTCATTCTGTGGGTTGATACCGATATCTGATGCCTGAATTGCTTTTTCAATTGCATTAAGTACAGATTTATCCCATGGCTGAATTGTGAGAATTCTTGCTTCAGCAACAGAAACTGATGCGAGCTGATTAACCGGAGTAGGTGTTCCGTAATAGTCAACTGTTACTTTATCAAGAACAGCAGCATTGGCTCTGCCTGCGCGGATTGCAGCATAATCCTTTCTGAGTACCTCAAGTGTTTTACCCATTTTTTCTTTGGTATTAGCATAAAGTTCTTTCATAATGAAATCTCCTGTCTTTAATTATTCTTTAACAATTGTTCCTATATTTTCACCTTTGACTGCTCTGATAATATTCTCAGGGTCTTCAAGGTTAAAAACAAGAATTGAAATACCGTTATCACGGCAGAGTGATGCAGCAGTACTGTCCATAACCTTGAGGCCTTTTGCAAGCACCTCAGAATGAGAAAGGACATCATATTTAACCGCATCATCAAACTTATTCGGGTCTTTATCATAAACACCGTCAACATTTGTTGCTTTAAAAATAATATCTGCCTGAATTTCAGCAGCTCTTAATGCAGCAGTTGTATCTGTTGAGAAAAACGGACATCCTGTTCCGCAGCCAAAAATCACAACCTCACCGTCTTCCAGGTGTTTAACTGCATCGCGGGCAACAAACTGCTCAGCTATAGGCTGCATACCAACAGCTGACATAACCCTTGCTTTTACGCCTAATTGCTCAAGAGCTTCACAAAGAGCAAGTGAATTCATAACAGTTGCAAGCATACCCATATTATCTGCTCTCGTTCTGTTCATATCACCGCTTGAACGGCCGCGCCAGAAGTTACCGCCGCCCACAACAAGACCAACCTGAACACCGGTGTCAACAACTTGTTTAACATAGGAACAAACATTGGTAACTGTATCAAAATCAATACCGTGACCGGCTTCTCCTGCAAGCACCTCACCGCTTAATTTCAGAAGTATTCTTTTATACATAAAATCCCTCCGACCTACATTTATATTCAATTTATTTTAACTTAAAATCGGCTTTATGTAAAGAGTAATTTATATAAAATTTATATATTTTTCTTTACCTGACCTTTTTGAAATATAAATTCAAAAATATCTGAAAATATGCAATAAATTTCTCTTTTGATATAGACAAAAAACACTTAAAATAGTATAATAATCGATGTATGTATTATTTTGAATGGAGGCGATAAAATGTTGTACCCTAAGGTAAGCGTAGTTATACCTACCTATAAGCGCGCGCACTTTTTAAGCAGAGCTATCGACTCCGTTTTAGCTCAGACATACCCTAATGTTGAGGTTATTGTTGTAGATGATAATGCTAATGACGCCGAAAGCAGAGAAAGCACTAAGCAGACAATGCGTACTTATGAAAATAACGAAAAAGTACGATATATTCTCAGCTCCGAAAAATTAGGCGGAGGTCCTGCCCGTAATTTAGGTATTGACTCTGCTGACGGTGAATATATAACTTTCCTCGATGATGACGATGCTTATGAGCCGCCAAAAATCGAGATGCAGCTTAAATTCATGATGATGCATAATCTTGATTTCTGTTTTTCAGACCTTCATCTGTACAATCATGACGGAACAAAAATCGTTGAGCATCGCACCCGTCCTTATGTTAAAAGCTGGGACCCTGAGCATTTATTGAAGATGCATATTCTTTATTCAATTTCAGGCACTGACTGTTATATGGCAAAAAAAGAGCTGCTTCTTAACATAGGCGGTTTCAGAGATGTTAAAGTCGGCCAGGAATTCCTTTTGATGTGGGATGTACTTGAAGCTGCACAAAAAGACTCTTACAAAGTAGGCTACTACCCTAACTCATATATCAGGATGTATCTTCATAAAGGAGAAAGAGTTTCTGTAGGTCATAATAAAATTGCCGGTGAAGAGGATATTTATAAATTAAAGTGTTCCAAAAAACATACATTCAACAAAAAGCAGGCAAGATATATTGACTTCCGCCATTATATGGTGTTATGCGTTGCTTGTAAAAGAAGCTTTAAACCTGCAGCAAGTTTAAAGCATCTGCTTACTGCATTCAATATTTCACCCTATGACTTCTTTAATGAGTTAATTATTGACATAAAAAAGAAAAATACTTTCAGACGCAAATAATCTAAGGAGGGCTTGTATGCCTAAAATCAAAGCTGAAAACAGAATAGGCTCTGACAAAGGCAACATGTTTTTTGAACGTTTTTTTACAATCGGTTTTTTTGTCCTCATTGTCGGTTATTACATTTTTCACGATACCAGAAGTCTTATGACTGCATCTGTAGGATTCGGCTTAATAACAGGTGCTTTATTAACACTTAACAATCTTAAAGCTTCAAAGGTGAAATTGCCTTTAGGCGCTTTTTGGTATTTCTTGTTTTTTGTTTACAGTGAAGCTTCTTCAATGTGGTCAATCAGACCTCTTTTTTCTGCTCAGTACTACCTTGTAGTTATGATTTTGATAATTCTGTTGTCGTTTTTTATGTCGCAGTATGTTTTCGTTGTTTCTGATGCAGAAAATTTGTTAAAAGTATTTATTTATTCTGTTTTGTTCATCTCAATTATTCAGCTTGTATTTACACCTGTTGATGAGATAACTGCAGGCTTCCTTGGTTCACGTATCGGTGGTAACAACCCTAACACCTTCGGATATATCAATATGTTTTCTACAATAATATCTTTCTACTTTGCTTATATCAAAAGTGATAAGAAATATTATTGGCTTGTAGCTATTTTCTTCGTTTTCAGCTTTTTATCAAGCTCAAGAAAAGCTATTTCAATGAGCCTTGCAGGTATAATGCTGATAATTCTTTTTGCCATAAAAAGAAGACATCACCTTTTACACTTCGCTATTCTTGGTTTTGCAGCGGTTATTTCTTTAATTCTCATTATTGAAATCGATTTCTTATTCGATATCGTAGGCAATCGATTTTCAACACTTATCAACTTCATCCGTTTCGGACCTGTTGAAGGCGGACGAGGCAGCCTTGAAATGAGAAGCTACTTTATTGAGTTTGCAAAAATCCTGTTTCATGAGAAGCCTATTGCAGGCCACGGACTTGCTTGCTTTTCTATTCTTCTCGGTACAGAAAGTAATGCCGGTATTGCCGTTTATGCCCACAATAATTTTTGGGAAATACTTGCCGACTTAGGTATTTTAGGCTTTATTATATACTATTGGTTTTATGCTTTTCTTATCATCAAATCAATAATAAAAATTTTTCAGAAGAACAATTCAAGTACCATTCACATACTTGTTTTAACAATAGTAGTAACCGAATTAATTCTTGAGTTTGGTGTTGTTTCTATGACATCATTCTACCCTCAAGTTATTATGGCGTTAGCTTATTTGTGTTCGTCAGCTTCCAATTCGAAGAGAAAATTCCACTATTCACCTAATCAGGTTAAGGGGTAATTTATGAAAAATATTTTATTTGCTCTGAATTTTAACAATTCTTTTGAGGGCAGCTTTATGCGTTCTATACTCACTTTAAGTGAGCAAATCAAGAATGACGGCGGCAAGGTTGTTTATTTGTTGCCGGATGATTCAAAAAGTAATTCATGGACTCAGGCCCTGAAAGATATCGGTGACGCTGTTTTCTTCTGCAAAAACAGTATAAGCGGAGCCATAAAAAATTCAAAACTTATAAAAAAGATAATTAAAGATTACGATATAAAAATCATTCATTCTCATTTTTGCAGTTACACTCAGCATATACCTATTGCCCTGGCAAAAGGACTTAATAAAAACATTGATTATATAGTTCATGTTCATAAAAACTCACCGAAAAGAAATCCTTTATATGAGAAACTTGCAATTTTCATCACAAACGCAACAGTTTATATTGGAGTAAGCGAATCAATAAGCAACGACCTGTCAATCAACGGCAGACCTACGCTTACACTTGCGAATGCAGTTGATTTTTCAAGGCTTGAGTTTTCTGACGCTTCAATAAAAAAATCAGATTATATTGCAGACGGTTGCGAAAAAACGCTTCTGATGTTTGGTCATGACTTTAAAGAAAAAGGTGTTGACGATATAATAAGAATGCTTATGGATTTTGATAAAGAACATAAAATCCAGCTTCTTATTGCCGTTTCAGAAAATGTAGATGACGGTTTAAAAGCCGTTAAAGAGTTATGCGGTGATGTTCCTGATTGGATTAAGCTCTTACCTGCGAGAAACGATGTGGCTACTTATTTTAAACTTGCCGATGCATTTATACTTGCTAACAAAAAAGAAGGCAGTCCGTATACTATGATTGAGAGCGCTTATATGGGTGTTCCGATTATTTATTATAACATCCCCGGCCAGAACGAGATGTGTATCCCTTGGTCCGTTAAAGTCAACCCTGATAATCCGCAAGAGACTTACAAAGCTCTTTGTGAAATTTACAGAGAAGACGAAAAAGAAACATATTCAATGGGTCTTGAATCAAAAGAGTATGTTATCAAAAACTATTCTTTAGGAACATGGGTGTATGAGATGTTGAATATTTATAAAAATATTCAACGAATGTAACAGGAGGTATTACTTTGTACTACGAAAAAAAGGAAAACAATAAAGGCATTCAGGTTAATATAGTTGCTTTTATGCGACTTGCAATTAAGAAAATTTGGGTTATCGTTGCGCTTGCATTGGTTTTCACTATTGCAGGCATAGTTGCTTCAAATATGATAGTCAAAGAAACATATACATCAAAGGTTTCTTTCGTTGTTAATACTATCGGTGACTCTTCATTGGCAGAAAACTCTGATGTTTCTGCTTCAATCAGCATCGCTTCCACATATAAGTACATTCTTCAGAGCCGTCCGGTTCTTGAAGCTGCAGTAAAAAACAGTGCTGTTCCCGTAACTTACGGTGAGGTAGACGCCGCCGTTCTTGTTGAAGCTATTACATCATCAAGCGTTCTTGAAATGACAATCAAAACAGATAATCCTCAGAAATCATATGCAATTGCAAAAGCCATAGTTGAAACTTATGGCGATATTGTTCCTGAAATTTATTCTAATGCTAATCTTAAAATCTGTGAATATCCTACAGAGGCAGTTGCCCCTAACTCAAATGCATCAAAAACACTTGTTCCTTTATTAGGATTCCTGCTCGGTGCAATAATCGGAATTATACTTCTTCTCATCTACTACCTTGTGAATGACACAATCCGCGATGTTGAAGAAATCGACAGCAAGGTTGGCCTTAACATTCTTGGTACAGTAAGCAAAATTGATTCTAAAAAGAAAAAGGTTTCAGGCGGCTTACTGCTGACAAATAAGAATGTAGGTTTTGCATTCACTGAAACATTCAAAGCTATCAGAACAAAGGTTGAAAGTAACGCTGTTAAAGAAAATAACAATGTTTATATGGTTACCAGTGCTTGTGAGAACGAAGGTAAGACCACTGTTTCTTGTAACCTTGCAATTACACTTGCACAAAACGGTAAATCTGTTCTTCTCATTGACGCCGACTTGAGAAAACCTGCTGTCAGCACCCTGCTTGAGCTTGACAAGAGTCAGGCTAAAGGTCTCGGCAGTGTTATTTCAGGCAAAAGTACTCTCGAATCAACAATCAGATATATTGAAAAATATAATATCTTTGTTATTGCTGACACACATGCATCTGAAAATCCGTCAGAGCTTCTTTCAACCAAAACAATGGCTGATATAGTTAAGGCTGTCCGTAGTGAATTTGACTTTATCATTATTGACACAGCACCTGCAAGTGTTGTAACTGACGCCAGTGTTATCTCTTCACTTTCAGACGCTGCTATTCTTGTTATCTGTGAAAACAACGCCCCTGTAAACCGTATCAGAATGTCTATTGATGATATTAACAACGGTGGCGCTCAGGTTATCGGTTGTGTTTATAACAACACTGTTACCGGCACCAAAAAAGGTTATGGTAGAAAATACGGCAAATATGGATACGGCAGATATGGCTACGGCTCTTACGGTTCATATGGCTCATATGGTTATGGCGGTTATGGTTACGGTTACGGCCAGAATAAAACCGGTAAATAATAAAACTTAATCAACAAAAAACCTCTTTCGCATAAAATAAAGCGAAGGAGGTTTTTTTATGAACGATATAGAAAACATAATTGAAAAATACAAAAAAGAGCTGATGGAATTTGCAGCTCAAAACCCGCCGGTTATTTCTGAAGCTATCCCAGTTATAGCAGAAATGAATAAACCGGAGCCTGAGCAAATCACGGTTGACGAAGAACCGATACCTGTAGCGGAGGGCGGCGTAATAGGCAACTTTTTTCCTCAATACGATAGTTATGATGAATTTTTATCTTTAAATACTGAAAGAGGAGAGCTAAAGGTTCAGGTTTTTGCAGCTAATCAGACTTTCCCTGTTTCAGGTGCAAGAGTGAATGTGTTTTTGCCACTAAGCAATAACAGCAGGGTTGATTTATTTGAGGGGCTGACCGATATTAACGGCATTGTTGACGGTATAGTTTTACCTGCACCTTTGATGGAATATTCTCAATCACCCGAAACAGCAAACATCAGACCTTTTGCAACATATTCAATTTTAGTAACACATCCTGATTTTGCAAATGCAAGATTTCTCAATGTACCTGTTTTTTCAAACACTAAATCTATTCAGGGCGTTGAATTGGTGCCGCTTGTGAACACAGGTGAAGTCCCCGGTGAGAATGTTACCTCATCCCCTGAGCCTTATCTTAATTTAAGAGGAGGTAATGAAAATGGCAACACCGATAATTCCTGAATTCATTACCGTTCACCTTGGTCCGCCTAATTCAAATGCAAGAAATGTAAGAGTTTCTTTTCCTGAATATATAAAAAATGTAGCTTCAAGTGAAATATACCCTACATGGCCCGAGAACGCTATAAGAGCCAACATTTACGCTCAGACAACATTCGCCCTGAACAGAATTTTCAATGAATATTACCGTTCTCAGGGCTATGATTTTGATATTACAAACTCAACTCAGTTTGACCAGTCATTCCAACCCGGCAGAGACATTTTTGAAAATATAAGCAGAATTGTTGATGAGCTTTTTAATGATTATGTTGTACGGCAAGGTCAGGTTCAGCCTTATTTCACTCAATACTGTAACGGCACCACCGTTACTTGTGACGGCCTTTCACAATGGGGAACAGTTTCACTTGCAAACAGGGGTTTAGCCCCCTATCAGATGCTGCAAAGAGCATACGGTAACGATATAAATATTGTATTCAATGCTCCGATCAAAGGTAACATCCCCTCGTACCCCGGTCTGCCTTTACGCTTGGGAAGTGCCGGTGAAGATGTGCGTACTATTCAGCGACAGCTTAACAGAATAGGCAGAAATTACCCTGCAATCCCCCGAATCAGCAACACAAACGGAATTTTTGAAGCACAGACAGAAGCTGCAGTAAAGCAATTTCAAAGAATCTTCAATCTGAGAGATGACGGTATTGTAGGTAAACTCACATGGTATAAAATCAAATATCTTTATAACGGTGTGAAAGGTTTGTCAGAGCTTTATTCAGAAGGCATTTCAATAAGTGAGGCAGACAGAGCTTTTTCTGCCATTGTCCGCCGGGGAGACAGAGGAATCCCGGTTCAGACAATTCAGTATTATCTGAATTTTCTTGCATTTTTTAATCCAAAATTAAGCCCTGTTAATGTTGATGGTATTTTCGGTCAGCAGACCTATGACGCTGTGCTTACATTTCAGAATCAATACGGACTTAATGTTGACGGTATTGTAGGCCGTGATACATGGAATATGCTCCAGAATGCATACCAGGGTGTACTTAATTCTTTACCTAATCAATATAAGAATTTTGCTTCATTGATTTATCCCGGGTATTTTATAACTACAGGTGCTACAGGCTCAGCAGTTTCGCAGGTTCAGCGATTTATCCAAAGAATAGCCGCAGTAGACCCATCTATTCCTTCTGTTACAGTCGACGGTGTTTACGGTCCGCAGACAGCAGCAGCCGTGCGTGCAATTCAGGCACAGGCAGGATACACTCAGACAGGTCAGGTCGGTCCGCAGACATGGCTTTATATGGCAGACCTTTATGATGAGTTAAGTTAAGGAATAATTTTTTATTGGCAGTAAATAATAGTTATAAATATTTGTAAACGGGGTATGTAAATGGATAAGCAGATTCCTTTTAAAGATACTTATAACGGAAATATTGCTCTTTTAGATAATTTTTTCAGAGTAAATCAGAATTTTGACATTGTTGCCCGTGAAATCAAAATCGCATCCCGCAGTGCAAAAATGTACTTTATAGACGGATTTGCAAAAGATGAAGTGCTTGAAAGAATTATGGCTTTTATTATGAAAATATCTGATGACGATATTGCTCATTGTAATACAACAAGAGATTTTGCAAATAAGTTTTTGCCATATATTGAAATAGATGTCCACAGCGATTTAGCACCTTTTTCAACTTTTATTTATGCAGGAGCAATCGGTCTTATTATTGACGGATTCCCCGGAGGAATTATAATTGATGCAAGAACCTACCCCGTCAGAAGTGTGGATGAACCTGATAATGACAGAGTTTTGCGAGGCGCTCGGGAAGGCTTTGTTGAAACGCTGATTTTTAACACTGCACTTATACGCCGCAGAATCCGCGACAGAGAGCTTACAATGGAAATTCATCAGGTAGGCAAACGCTCACATACAGATGTTGTCATGTGTTACCTTGAAAATAAGGTAGATAAAAAGATGCTGAAAAAAATGCAGAAAAGGCTTGATAATATTGATGTAAATGCGCTTTCAATGAGTCAGGAAAGTCTGGCAGAATGCCTTGTAAAAAAGCAGTATTTCAACCCTTTCCCAAAAGTGAGATACACCGAAAGGCCTGATGCTGCTTCTGCCTGCATATATGAAGGTGATATCATCGTTATTGTTGACGGCTCACCTGCTGCGATGATTGTACCAACAAGTTTTTTTGAGTTTCTTCAGGATACCAATGACTTTTACTTCCCGCCAATTGTAGGCTCATACCTGAGAATTGTCAGGGCTATAATTTTCGGCCTTGCATTATTGCTCACACCCGTATGGTATCTTCTTATATCAAACCCGGATATGATACCTGAATGGCTGTCGTTTATTCAGATAAAAGAACCTTACAGCGTGCCGATTTTTATTCAGCTGATGATAATAGAGCTTGTGGTCGATGCCTTTAAATTAGCATCATTAAATACGCCCAATTCTTTGAGCAACTCATTAAGTATAATCGGAGCTTTGGTTTTAGGTGAGTTGGCTGTTTCTGCAAAGCTGTTTTCTTCAGAGGTTGTATTGTTTATGGCATTTGTAGCAATTGCTAACTTCGCTCAGCCAAGCATAGAATTAGGCTATGCATTTAAACTTTCACGCGTATTTATTCTTGTAATGACAGCCTTATTTAATGTCGCAGGTTTCGCCGTTGCACTTGCTATGACTATTTTAACAATAGCCTTCACAAGCACAATTTCAGGTAAAAGCTATCTTTACCCGGTTATCCCTTTTAATGCAAAAGTTTTAGCAAGTCTGCTTTTCAGGTTGCCGATAAATAACAAGAATAACTGATATCTTAACAATATCACAAAAAACTACCGATACACTTTATATCAGCGTATCGGTAGTTTTAATTTAACAAGCAGAATTTAAAATTCCATTATAATCGGTTCATATTTTTCAATAATTTCATTGACAACCTGTAATGTATCTTCTTCACAAATTCCTGACGGTCTTGGAATATAATCTTTAATCCAATCATTTTCCATATACTCAATTCGTTTTGAAAGCAAAGTATCGGCATACTCGTTCCTGTCATACGGACGGTGTTTTGACATATCTTTAAATTTTTTAGGTTTTTCAAAATATGATGCCATCATTCTGAAAAACACATACCATCTTTTTAGATAAAAATCTTTAACCATTCCGCCCCATTCACGCCAGTAAGTGTCAAACACCTGAGAGTTTTTAATAGGTCCGTAAGTCGTGTGATACATTAAAAAATTAACTTCAAGATTCTGTTTTATCTGTTTGGTATCACCTAACTGCCTTGCACCTTCAATCTGAGTGAAGAGATTTGTTGATTTAACAGTTTTAAGGAGTCTGTCCATATCCTGCGCAATTTCCATAAAAGCATTTGTAGTTTTTTCAAAAGGTTCTACAGCTTTATTTCTGAAGCACTCAACAGACTGTTGATAAATCGGGTAAAGAACATTGTTAAGAACCTGCTTCATAATCTGCTGAATATCAGATCTGAAAACATCATTCTTTTTTACATCATCAGCCATAACTTTTTTTACAAGAGAAAACAGTGCTTTATTGTCATAAGGCAATTCAAATGTATCTCCCGGTGCAGTGTGATAAACCTCTGTGCACGGTCTTGCACATATAGCTGATGCCTGATTAAGTACACTTTTTTCATTATAGCAAAGCTTCTGTAAGCTAACTAAGAAATCACTATGCTGCTGAGTACCGTATCTGCATAATGAATAACGCTCTAAAAACTCTTCTATATTCAATTCACTGTCAGATGTTAAAACTTCACAAGCAAAGGAATAGTAAATCGGGTTTGAAGCGTCACTGTCAAAAAGTAGAGCTGAACCAACTGCATTATCATACTTCTCTTTAGCTTTAAGATATGGGTTTTTGCTCAGGGCATTCATATTACCTGCAATTACAGTTCTGCCATTAAGGTTACCTCTGTAACCAACAACAAAATCGTTGCCGTTAAAACCGTCATATTTTAAGTAATCATCACCGTTTTCATCAATAATAACCATACCGTCAACTTTTGACGGATAGCTATTGATTGCGCTTGAATGAACAAACCAGGTTGCCTCACTGTCAAAATCCCTTATGAAGTTAATATACATAGCTATAGTTTTTTCAACAAAAGAGTTAAATCCTTTGAAATTAACATCATAAAGCGGATCAAACAAATAATTATGAACCTCGCCTAAAAGCTCTTTTTGCTTTTCAAGATAAGCTTTCTGAAAAACTCCGATATGAATATCATCATTAGGTTCAATGGTCATAGCAGGTGGGAACTTGTTCCATACAGGTCGTTTAATCAAATCAGTTTTTGTGTAATTTCGTCTGAAGCTGAATGGTACAGTTGACATAAATCCCTGATGAACAGGGTTCATACCAAGTTCCTTTGCTCTATCGGTAACACGTCTGCCGATTTCAATCTTTTTATCAAAATACTCTTCACTGTAAATAGGAAGATATCCGAAAATGTTACCCGTTAACTGTCTATAATAAAAAGATGAACCTGCGATAAACTCAAGGGCATTTTCTTTTTTGAACCTGAATTCCATCAAAGCTTTATATAAAACGCCATCACTGCCTGTCAGAATTATCGGGGCATTCACACCGGTCATAGCCATAAAATCAAGTTCTTTTTCCCATCGGTCAAATCCCCATGAATCAATCTCACAGCCGTATCTTTCATAGGTGAACGACACTCTTAATTTCTGTAAAACGGTATTTTCAAGCTTCTCTGTAGGCAAAGGTGCTGATTTGATATAAGAAATATCGTAATCACCATTTGTAATCAGCACATTACAGTAGCTTTTTAAATAGCGGTAATAGCCCATCGCTTTAGCAATATCACTGCTGCCGGATATAACAATATTTTTATCCCTTGAAAAGACTTCATATCTGTCATAACCATTGTCAGCTTCACAATCTTCAAATATAAAAACATCTGCAATTTTAGGGGTATTTCTTAAAACTAAATCTAACATAAAAAGAATGCACTTCCATTATCTGTTTAAAATATCATTTATTGTAGTTAATCCTGTTACAATCTGTAATACTGCCAGACTGTCTGAGGAGTTGATTTTTCCGTTACGGTCAGTGTCTGCGGCTTCAAGCTTTTCTGAAGATAAGCTCAGAATGCCTGTTGAATACTGCAAAATATTCAGCGCGTCACCTGAAGTAATGTTGCCGTCTGAATTTGTATCACCTGCATTGGTTATTTTAATACCGATATCAGCATTAGTTAAATCAAAATTGATTGCTTCACCATAATCGTATCTTTTGCCGTCAAGCTTACCGTTATCTGTATAGCAAGCAAGATAAGTTTCACCAAAAGGATTTGATGTGTTTCTGATTGATTTATCTGATAAATAAATGCTGCCGATATCATTATTTTTACCTTTTGCAATAAACCGCATATTGACTACCGATTCATTTAATGAAGACGGAGCCACACTGCAATCAGCAGAAGTAGGTATCATATCAATTTTTAAGTGAGCTTCTTTATTACCCGATGCACTTTTCAGTGCAAGGTTACTATATGTTTTGCAACAAGAATAAAATCTGCTGCTTGTATTCCAATTAAAAGAGTTATATTGAACGCCACCTGAAAATAAAATCTCAGTGGCAAAAGGACCAGCATAATAATCCTCATTCGTTTTTAAAAACAACGAAATATCTATTGTATCACCGTTATATAAATAAATAAAATCTTTATCTGTTTTTACATCTGAGCCGTTAACAGAGGCCTTCAAATCAATATCTGCATCATAGCGAGGCTGAGCAATAACAACTATCGGCAGAATCGCAATACAAACCGCCAACAAAACAATAATAAGCTTTCGTTTCATTATGTCAACCTCCTTATTTAAAAAATGGGGTCACAGGATAACCCGTGACCCCTGAATGCTAAAGGGAATTATTTAGAAGCTGTAACTGTTGCTGAGAAGCCGTCAACTGATGACCAACCGTCAGCTGTCTTGATGTTGAGAGTTACAGTGTTTTCGCCAACTGCATAGAACTTAGCATAAATATCATATGTTGCTTTGCCGTCTGCAATTGTTGCATTTGCGAATGTCTTAAGAACTACACCGTTAACAACAACCTGAACTTTAAGTACGTCTGTACCAGTTACAACTGTAAGAGGAATTTCAGTGTACATTTTTGCTGTGTCAGCAATATCCATTGAGTATACTTCTGCATCATCTGTTGAATATTTGTAATCACAGATGTATGAGAGTGAAAGGTCTTCCCAACCTTCGTTGCCCTTAACGTTGAGGTAGTAAACGTCTGGGTTGATTGCAAGATCAAATGTCCAGATTTCATAAGCGATGTTTCTTGAAAGGTCGCTAACAACATTATTGTCTGCATCGTAGCTTACGATTTTACCTAATTCTCTTGCACGAGTTCTGTTAAGAGTAACTGTGTTGAGTTCGTTGTCTTTGTCAACGAAACGAAGTTTAACAGGTCTGCCTTCGATCTTAACTGTGAATGTGTTAGCAGCATAAGGAGTATCTGTGTAAGAAGCTTCCATTACTCTGCCTTCTGTTGGTTTAAGCTCGAGTTTGCCGATAGCTTCTGTGATAGCGTCTGCCATAGCGTCAACGTCAGCCTGTTTTGTGATGTCAAGGCCTTCAACTACTGCTGCAACTGCATCTCTGAGAGCTGCAACTGATTTGTCAGTGTAGATTGAAAGGTCTGCTGGGATCTTACCTTTAGCTGCTTCAACTTTAGCGTAGTCAGCTGCTTTAACGTCGAGGTCTTTAACTGCTGCATTGATAGCTGCTGCAAAACCGTCAACTGTATCCTGCTGTGTTTCGCCAAGGCCGTAAACAACTGCATCAACTGCATCGTCAACAACTTTGAGTGATTCTGTAGTGTAGATTGATCTGTCAGCAGGGATAGCTGCGATAGCTGCTTCAACTGCTGCATAGTTAGCAAGTTTTTCGAGGTCTGCGATAGCTGCATTGATAGCTGCTGCAAAACCGTCAACTGTTGTCTGTTCTGTCTTGTCAAGGCCTTCAACTACTGCTGCAAGAGCTTTTTCAAGTTTTGCCCATGAAGCATCTGTGTAGTCTTCTGCATTGAGAGCTGCTGCTGCATCTTCAGCTTCTGTTACTGCATCGTAATCAGCTGCTGCGATAACAAGCTGAGCTTTTGCTGTGTTAAGAGCGCTAGCTGCTGCTGCAACTACTGCTGCTGATGCGTTATCATCTGCATAAACTGACTCTGCGTTTGCAAGAGCCTGTGCATATACGCTCCAGTTAGAGTAGTAATCTGCTGTGTATTCTGGTTTAGCATCGATAGCTGCTTTAAGAGCTGTTTTGTCAGCTTTTTCTGCAAGGAGAGCAACTGCATTTACAAGATCTGCTGCTGCTGCGTTAAGAGCTGCCTGATCACCTGCTACTTCTGCTACTGCTTTAGCTGCATAAGCTGCTGCTTTAGCTGCCTCGTAAGCTGCAACTGAGTTTGGTGTGTAAGCGTCTGTGTCAGCTGGTTCCTGAGCTGTTGCCTGTTTCCATGCTGTGTAATCAAGAACGATTGGTTTTGGATCAAGAGCATCGATAGCATCATAGATAGCTTCTGCTGCTGCATTAACAGCTGCCTGCTGTGATGAACCTGTTTCATCTCTGTCGAATAACTGAGCTGCTGCTACTGCATCCTGGAGAGCATCATAAGATTCTTCTGTCCAATCATCAGCGTTTACGTCTGCTGCTTCTTCAAGTGCAGCGTCAAGACCTGTGAAGTTAGCTTTAGCCTCAAGAGCTGCTACTGCGCCTTCAAGAGTTGCTGCTGCGTTGTCAAGGTCTGCCTGAGTTGTAGCTGTTGCTACAGCTGCTTCTGCTGCTGCTTTAGCGCTTGTAGCTGCAGTAGCAGTTGATTTTGTGTAAGCTGAAAGGTCAGCCGGAACTGAACCGATAGCGTTGTTGATTCTTGTGTAGTTAAGAACAACTTTTTCTTCAAGGTTCTTAATAGCATCTGCAAGAGCATTAGCTGCTGCTGTAACAACTGTCTGGTCTGTTGACTCTTTAGCTTTTACTGCATTGTTATAAGCTGTTACAACTGCTGCCCATGAATCTGATGTATATGCATCACCGTCAAGATCTTTATAGGCGTTGATTGCATTTTCAAGAGCTGTGTAGTCAACTGATGAACCACCTGCAACTTTGAATGTAAGAACCTGATTTTCAACAATGTGGCCTTCTTCAGGAATAGCATACATTGTGTCAATCCAGTCGCCTTCACCGTCGTCACAAACAAGGAAACCGTTGTTTGTCATAAGGATTGTACCAACTGCGCCAGGAGTTGCATCCGCTCTAACATATACAGGGAATGCATAGATATCCTCGTCAAGAGCTTCATAAAGTTCTCCGCCGTATTCGTCGTTCATCATTGTAACGTCGTACTGAACAACGATGTGGTTAACATGATGAGAAGCTTTCTGAGCTGCTGTCAAACCTTTTGCGTTCTGAACCCAGTTTGTTCTGTAGCTCTCAAGCATACGGCCCCAAGGTGCACCTGAAACTGTGCCGTCAGCAAATGCCATAATCTGGCTGTCCTCGTTAACCCATGTTGCCTGAGTGATTGACATAGCAGATGTCATAAATATGTTTGAATCATAGTACCAGTCCTGAGAAAGAGTACCGATGTAAAGGCTGTCAGAAGCTTCTACATGTGTTGTAACCCAAACCATGTCACCAGGATTAACTTCGATTGGAGTTGTGTTGCCTGCTGCGTAAACAGGGAGATCGTCTCTGCTTGATTTGTAAGCTGTTACGTCAGCACGCTGTGCTTTAATCTCAGCAGCTTTAACTGATGTGAGAACTTTGTTCTCTGCATCAAGTGCAACAGATTCAGAAACAGCAGTACCTTCTTCTGTTTTATCTGTTGTGCCGACACTTTCCATAACCTGAGCACTAAGTGTCCAAGTTAATGTTTCAGAACCGTCAAGTACTTCATCGCGTTCTCTTGCAAATGATACTACTGCCATTGAAAGAACCATAGCAACAGCAAGTACAATGCTAAGAACTTTTTTGGTCATTTTCATTACTGAATTTCCTCCTAAAAAATTTTTATTTCAAATAAGTTAGCTTATTTAAAACCAAAATTACATTGTCTGGTCAAGATCTGCCAAACCTGCAGCTACTTTAGATAATGCAGTTGAGTCAGAAGCGTTGACCGCACCGGAACCGTCAACATCAGCTGCGATGTTGAAGATATCCTCTGTTATTTCACCTAAACCTGCAGCAACCTTATTCAAGTCAGTTGAGTCAGATGCGTTGATAGCACCGTCACCATTAAGGTCACCGTAAATTAAGATTTTATAAGTGTCAAGTAATCCACCGTTAGCAAATACTCTGACACCTGCGCCTGTGCCGAAACCACCTGCAGTACCTGTTGTAGCAAGAGGCTGAAGTGTTGCAGCACCAAGAGGCTGAACATTAGCTAAAATTGTAGCTTTGCTCATTGTAAGACCGGCCCAGTTTTTGATTATCTTTTCTGAATAGTCGATGATAACCTGTGAGCCCGGATAAGTTGTAATACCATCTACAGCACCCTGGTTGATTTCAACATCAACGCCTTCGAATGAGAGGGTATTATCTACGCGACAAAGAGTTGTTGCGTCGGCAGGGTCAATAACTGCCTGATTGTAGAAGAGTGTTGACTCTTCAGGAATAAAGATTGAACCTGTAGCACCGCCTGCAGTTGATTTTACCTGCAACTGGAATGAGAAGCACTTAACAGACTCAGCGCTGTTGAAGCTACCGATATTTGTTGATGTAACAGCAGCAGTCCACTGAACAAGAACACAACCGTAAGCTGATGGATCGTACTCTACAGGATAGAGAGAATAATCGTTGCTTGTGTTAGCTTCAAGTGAGCCTTTGTAAGTAAGGCAATCATCATAAGCGGTCAATTTTATATTACCTGTTGATGGAAGTTCAAATACATCTGCACTGTAAAGAACAGGGAAACGCAAGCAAGTAGCATTGTAATTGTTTTTAAGGTAAACATTTACAGTAACTACATCGCCTGTTGAGTATGTAGATGAATCTGCCGCAACAGTATAAGTCATTGTACCATCAACGGCGAAAGCGGAGACAGCAAAAACAGAGAAAGCAAGAACTACAGCAAGAGCAATTGCTAAAATTCTTTTTGAAGTTTTCATCTGTATACCTCCTTAATTATCTGGGGATATCCCGGGCAGGGAGTCCCTGCCCAAGATATTTAGAATTAACCTCTGTCAGCGTAGTTAATTTCTGCAAGACCTGCTGCAACTTTATCAAGAGCAGTAGCGTCAGATGCGTTAACGATAGCTGAGTTGTCCATATCAGCTGCGAAGTCAAATGCTGAGTCAGCTGTAGCGCTGAATTCTGCAAGACCTGCTGCAACCTTGTTAAGTACTGTTGAGTCAGATGCGTTAACTGTACCGTCACCGTTAAGGTCACCTGTAATAACAATTACATACTCATCGATAACATTACCGTTTGCATCAGAGATTGTGATTGTTGAACCTGTTGCGATAGCATCACATTCAACTGTAGCATCACCTGTGATGTTGAAGTATTCAGCAACATCAGCAACTACATCTCCGGGGAATGCACCAAGAAGGAGTTTACCGAATGTTGTTTCTTCAACAACGAGTGAGTAGCCGTTGTCGCCAGGGTTTGCGCCTGCGATTTCAACTACAACTTCATCACCGCTGCCGCTGCCGCTGCCACCTTCGCCCTTCATAAGTCTCTTCTGAGCTTCGATGAGCTGAACATAAGCTTCGTTGATCTTTGTCTGTCTTGGAGCTTCTTCATTGTTTACGCTTGTTGCAAAAGCAATAGCTCTTGAATAATTGTTCCAAGAATCTTCTGTGTAATCATCTTCGTTATAACCTGCTGCATTTGCATTAGCAACTGCGATGTTAAGGTTTGTCTTTAAGCTTGGAGTCTTAACAAGTCTGCCTGCATAAAGTGAAAGACGATGGTTTGTATAAGCAACTGAAAGTGAGTCAACAGGGCCGTATGTAAAGTCTTCGTAATCAACGATTTCTTCTTCGCCTGTTTCTTCATTTATAACAGTTTTGTAGATTTTTGCGCTTTCAACAAGGCCGTTAGCATCGTTACGAGCGCTTCTGTAGTTTTCATATGTGTAAGCTACATAGTCATCTTTACCAAAGTAGTTGAAGTTAGGAGCATCGTATTCAACGCCTTCTTCATTGCTTGGAGAGATGCTTTCAAGGAGATCGTATGTGCTCTGTGCACCGCCGCCTGCAGCTGATGCTTCAAGAGTTTCGATAGCTGCCTCAAGAGATTCTGATACAGTCTTGAACTTCTTAGCATCACCTGATGTTGCATTACAGAATGTAGCTGCTGTTCTCTTACCGTTGATAAGAGCTGAAGCTGCATCCATAGCTGCAAGGTAAGCTGTCCATGCTGCTGAATCAGTGTAGTCATATGCCTGACGCTGAGCATTAACTTCTGAATTAAAGAGTCCAGGAAGTCCAAAGTCATCATAAAGACAGATGTTACCCTGATAGGTAAGGTTAGTAGTGCCTACAGTAACACCAATGTTCTGATAATAACGTTTGAAACCGTTAGCTGAGAAAGCTTCTAATTTAGCTGCTTCAAGCTGCTCTTCTGTGTATTCACCATAAGCTTCTTTGAACTTGAATGGTTCAATATCAGCCTGGAAGCCTGCTTTGATTTCAACTTCTTCTGTGTTAGCTTCCATAAATGAAAGTTTACCGATTGAAGTTGCTGTTGTTGTAATTGCATAAGGTTTTACTGTAACTGCACCTGCGTTAGGATTGTTTTCATCCATTTCGTTGTTATTTTTAACACGAGATGAGAGATCATCCAAACCGCTGATATCAGTTCTGTAAAGGTTCATGTTACCGTCAACAATGCTTGCTGCTACGCCTGAAGCTGATTTAGCTGCTGTCTTAGCTTCGTCAGTATCAGTCTTAGAAAGACATGAATAGATACGAGCATCAAGAGGCTGAGATGTAAGTTTTGAACCGTCTTCAACAAGAACATCATAGTTGATTGTAAATACGATAGGCTGTGTACCTGTGAAAGAACCGCCAACTGTGAATGTTGTTGATTCACCACCGTCAAGAGTTGTCTGAGCAGGTGTTGAAACTGTTACTGTTGAAACTGAAGATTTAACAGAGTTAATCTTGATAGCATAACGTGAATCCTGATGGAAACCTGATGCATCTGTATAACCTGTGTTAATACCTGATGATGGGTTTGTGATTGTAACCTGGAAGTTTGGAGCTGTTGAAATATAGTAGAATGAATCAAGTGTAAATTCAGGAGCTTCAAATTCCTGTGGGTTTGTAAGGTCAAGGATAGGACAAACAATTGGAAGAACTGCAGCTGCAAGAGTTACTCTGTAGCTGTAAAGGTCAGTGAAGAGAGCGTTTACTGTACCAGCAAGGTTCTCTTTCTTGATGATGTCTTCAAGAGTTGTCATATTTGTAGCAAGAAGGTTCGGGAAAACAATGTTAATTGTTCTTGGAAGGAGGTTAAGGATAACCTGCTTGATTGGTTTCTGAAGTTCTGAACCTTCAACCTCTGTTGTGAGGATTGAGATAAGACCATCAAAGTTAAGTGAGAGAAGGTTTTCAAAAATAACCTTTTTGATTAACTCTTCAAAGTTAACTGTACCTGATGGGAAGAGAGAAGCGTCAAACCAGTTTCTGTTGAAGATTGTGAAAAGAATCTTGTCGATATTTTTCCAACCTGAGTCAGAAGTGCTGAGATTGATACCGCTGAGAAGACCTGCATACTTAGGAATAGCCCAGTTTGCAATCTGTGTTAATACGTCATCAATGCTTGTGCCGTATTCAATACCGATATCGAAGAGGTCGTTAAGAGCTTCTGCAGCATAGTCAGCAAGAACGTTGTAGATTGTATCTACAGAATCATTCGGATATACTGACAAGTCGCTGTAGTCTCTGCCAGGAAGGTCGATTGCTACGATACCTTTAACAGTGTAGTTAGCAACTTCTACAAGAGTATCTGCGCTTTCAGGGATCCATACACCGTCAACTGATGAGTTGATGATTGCACGAGCAACGTATGAAACAACCTGCATATCAGTCATAGCAGCAAGCTCTTCTGCAGTCTTAACTTCTACGAATGATGCGAAGAATGTGTCACCTGTCTGAGCGAGAACTTCTCTACCGAATTTGATGATGTTAGGAACGATCTGGCTGTTTGGACCTGTTGACCAGTCAAAGCCGAGTTCATCAGAGATGACAACATTAACGATTGATGCGATAATGTTGTTAAGCTCACCCATGAATGTTACACCATCAGTGAATGTGTAATTCTGGAATGTAAAGTTACATGTACCCTCAGCTGTAAGGTTAAAGAACTTAGTATAACCTTCGATTGCGTCAGCATTATCAGCGAGCATATCATTGATAGCGCCGAGCCATTTCTCATTAGCCATTGGAACGAGTAATTCGTTGTAAAGTACTTTAAGAAGGTTATCTACGAAGTCATAAGTTGAACCCTTTGAAATGTTTGTGTAACCTTCAAGTGCAGGAACTAAGCCTTCAACAAATGTTCCGTCTGCATCAACATAACCAACAACAAACTTGTCGATAAGATGCTGAGCCATATCGTCTACAGTTTCTGTGATTGTTTCAGGAGCGTCTTTTTCGTAAACAAGGTCATAAAGTAAACCTTTAACAAGCGGTGTTACGTCAAGAGGACCGCCAAGAAGGCCTTCAAGAAGAGGACCAACAAGTGAACCTAAGTCGATTGAACCGTCGATTACGCCTGTGAAGATACCTTTGTTGTCATAAAGGAACTCGAGCAAAGCATAAATTACCTGAAGGTCAGCGTCTGCTGTTTTTGCTGATCTACGTGGTTTTTCAAGTGCTGAAGCGTCTAATTTTGAAAGGTCGCCAAGCATTGGTCCGAACTGGTTCCAAAGGCTGCCTTTCAACAATTCCTGAACACTGTCAAGAGCTTTGTCGATTGATCTAAGGTCGAGATTACCAACAAAGATGTCGTCCGCTGTCAACATGATCTGTTCTTCGTTGAGCATACGGTCAACTTCGTCCAATGCTGCAGAAGCATACTGCTCTGTGGTAAGAACCGGCTTATCCATGCCATCATACTGGCCTGCGATAGCTTCGTCTTTCCATGGTGCGTATGCACTTGCTGCGATTGCAACTGTTGAGAAAACCATTACTACTGCAAGAAGAACGCTGAGTAATTTTTTGGACTGTCTCATTATAAATGCACCTCCATAATATTTGCATTTTAAAAATGCAGTTTGCACATTAGCGGTTGTGCCTACCGAATTGGCAACCACTGTCGTCGCCGAGCCGATTGAGCGCCGTCAAGGCCACGCCTTGATGCTCAATCATCAATCGGCGATGGCTGCCGTTCTCTGCTCCGCGGCAGTGATATCAAACCATTCCCGCGAGAGCGGAGTTCTGGTGTTACGGTTTTATGCACAACAGCTGAGAATGCGCACGTACCCTATTACACCATTACTATGGTTAGTATAAATATAACCCACCTTTTATGTTTTGTCAATAAATTTTCATCAATTAAATTCGCGTTTTTATCAACTTTGTGCATAATACACATAATGCACATTGAGTTTTTGTAAACACCGATTTTATTATCTTTCACAACATGTGTAAAGGTATTTTCTTTACCTCCATAAACAATCAAAATTTCGGTAAAGTCTTATTGCTTTACAGACTCATTTTCGTATACATTTATAATATATAGAGTGTCAGATACACATATATTTGCTATAATTTTGTAACTTTAGCGCCAAAATATATAAAATATGGTAAAAACGCTTGATTTTCAGTTTGATTTCAACTATAATTTATTTGTATTTATTCTATGGGAGGTAAGATGGTATGAATCTTACAAAGAAAATTACAGCAATTTTACTTGTTTTAGCTATGTTATTTGCTTTTTCATCCTGTATGGGTATTGAAGAAGATGAAACAGGAGAGCTTGATATCGGCACAATCAACATCGGTATCATCTACAACGGTGATATGGAAGAAGAAGGCACACTTGCTAACAAGCACTTCGCCGCTTTCCAGACTGCTTTTGATTTAGCAGGTGCAGGCGGAAGCCAGATTAACCAGCGTGACGGTGTAACACCCGGCGATGCTGAAGCTATGGACAAAACAATGAACGACCTTCTCTCAAGAGGATGCCGTCTTATCATCACAACAGATGCAGGTTATTATGACGGTGCATTGAAGTTTGCTAAAGAAAACCCATCAGTTTTCTTTGTTGCTATGACTGAATATGGTTCAGCCGCTCAGGAAATGTCAAACTTTGCTACATTTGATATCAGAACCTTTGAAACAGAGTACCTCGAGGGTATGATGGCTGCAGCTTCATCTGCAAACGGTAAAATCGGTTATGTTGCAGCAACAGAAAACGCTACTGAAGTAAATGCATTTGCAAACGGTGCTAAGAGCATTAACCCAAATGCAACAATCTCTCTTGTAGTTACTGATGATGTTAAGGCCGGTATTGATAAAATTACCGCTACAGGATGCGACACAGTTTATTCTATGAACTATGAAGTTGACGAAGAAGGCAACAGATTCTTCAACGTTCCTGAATCAGTTAAGTATGATATGTGCGTTAACACTCTTGGTGATAACGGCAAATTCATCTCTGCCTCATGCCTTAACCTTGACAGACTTTATACCGAAATCATCACTGACACTGTTAATGAGAAATTTGAAGACATCAAGTTATTCTCAGCAGGTGTTAAAGAAGGTGTAGTTGATGTCAGACCTGCAGAAGATGCAGCATTACAGGCAAAAGTAAACGCTGAAAAAGATAAGCTTTTTGCAGGAACAAGCAATATCAATAAATTAGTATCAACAAGCATTGTACTTTACACATTAGTTAAATAATCAAAAAGTCCCGAAAGGGACTTTTTTGATATAGTTTCGGAGGAATAGCTATGAATTCAAGATATGAATATGCAAAAGAGCTTTATGCTAAAATAGGTATTGATACAGAAGCAGTTTTAGAGAAACTTGCAAATGTACCTGTTTCAATTCATTGTTGGCAAGGTGATGATATTGCCGGTTTTGAGAGCAACACCGCTTTAAGCGGCGGTATTATGACAACAGGCAATTACCCAGGTAAAGCAAGAAACGCTGAAGAGCTTATGGCTGATATTGAAAAAGTATTATCATTAGTACCGGGTAAACACAAAATCAATCTTCACGCGATTTATGCAATATCTGATACACCTGTCAGCCGTGATAAATTAGAGCCTGAGCATTTTGACAAATGGATTGACTTTGCAAAGAAAAACGGTATCGGCCTTGATATCAACCCTACCCTTTTCTCACATCCGATGGCAGCTGACGGTCTTACCTTATCTCATCCTGATGAAAAAGTACGCAGATTCTGGATTGACCACTGTAAAGCAATCAGAAAAATCGGCGCATATATAGGCAAAGAGCTTGGTATCACTTGTGTAAACAACATCTGGATACCTGACGGATACAAAGAAATCCCTGCGGACAGATTCGGTCCTCGTCAAAGACTTAAGGAATCACTTGATGAGATTCTCAGTGTTAAGTACGACAAACAGTACCTTATAGATACTGTTGAATCAAAGGTTTTTGGCATTGGTGTTGAAGCATACACTGTCGGCTCACATGAATTCTATATGAATTATGCTGCTAAAAATGATTGCCTTTGCTTACTTGATAACGGGCACTATCATCCTACAGAGGTTGTAAGCGATAAAATCCCTTCAATGCTTCTTTTCGCTGATAAAGTTGCACTTCATGTTACAAGAGGAATCAGATGGGATAGCGACCACGTTGTTATTTTTGATGATGAGCTTAAAGAAATTGCAAAAGAAATTGTCCGTTGCGATGCTCTTGATAAGGTTATTATAGGCCTTGACTATTTTGATGCATCAATAAACCGTGTTGCAGCATGGGTTGTCGGTACCCGTAATATGAGAAAAGCTTTACTTTTTGCAATGCTTCTTCCTCATGATGAGCTTAAAAAGTGTCAGGATAGCGGCAACTTCACAAAAATGCTTGCATTGAGTGAAGAATATAAATTCTACCCTTTTGCAGATGTTTGGGATGAGCTTTGTGCAAGAGAAAACACACCTCAGGGTGACAGCTGGTATTCTGTTGTTGAGGAATACGAAAAAGAAGTTCTTTCTAAGAGATAAAACTATAAAAGAAAACCTCGGTTCAGTGAACCGAGGTTTTTATTTTGCTGTTTATTTGATATATTCGTATTCGCCGCCTGAAACTTCATAAGTTTCATCACCGATAATAATTGTGGCTGTTGCACCTTCAGGGATCCGGATATTATAAGTAACCTTATCACCATTGTATTCCCATGAAGATTTAACCAAACCATTCCTTGTTTCAAGTGAGGTTTTAACCCAATTGATTCTCTTGTCAGGCACAGGCTTAACTATTATATGTTTATATGCAGGTTTGTTTTCATCATAGTTAATACCACCCATAACGCCATACATCCAGCTTGCAACTGCACCATAAGCATAATGGTTAAATGAATTCATACCTATGCTCCACATTGTTCCGTCTTCGCGAAGACTGTCCCAATGCTCCCAGATAGTTGTTGCGCCCATTCTCACAGAGAACAGCCATGACGGGAATTCCTGCTGAAGAAGAAGTGAATATGCAACATCGACATATCCGTTTTGTGTCAATGTTTCCATAAGATAAGCAGTACCGACAAATCCTGTTGTAAGGTGATTGCCGTTGGCTTTAATTATATCAGCAAGACGCTTTGCATACAGTGCTTTATCTTTAACCATATCAAAGTGGAGTGCAACAACATACATTGTCTGTGTTTTATACTTCACATCATTGTCTACAATATAATTCTCATTATATGCACGTACAATCTCTTCGTGAAGTCTTTCGTATTCATACATATCAATGCCCAGCACTTTACCTGCTTTTATAAGAATATCAACAGAACCGGCATAAGCACAGGTAGAAATAATCTGCTTATACTCCAAGGCAAATTCTCTGTTGTCATAAACACCATCCAATGCCATCCAGTCACTGAAATGTTCATGTGTATCAAAAAGATATTCACAACTGCCCGCCTTGCGCATAAATTCAACATATTTTTTCATGGAATCAAACTGGTCTTTAAGGAACTCTTTATCACCATAGGCAAGGTAAATTTCCCAAGGGATAACAACAGCTGCATCTCCCCAATATGATGAACTTTCATCATTGTAATGTCCATGGAAAACATTTGGCACTACATGAGGCACGCCACCGTTTGTAAACTGATCACAGCGCAAATCTCTGAGCCACTTTTTAAAGAATTTTTCAACGTCATAGTTGTAGGTTGCTGTTTTGCAGAATACGTTTGCATCACCTGTCCAGCCAAGTCGTTCATCACGCTGAGGGCAATCGGTAGGTACATCAAGAAAATTATCGCGATGACTCCAGATAACATTTGAATAGAGCTGATTTATCATCGGGTCTGCGCATTCAAAGTAGCCTGTTCTTTTCATTTCAGAATGAACAGCTATTGCTTTGAAATTATCTTTATTTACTTCTCCGCTCCACTTTCTCAAGCGGATATACCTGAAACCGAAAAATGTGTGATGAGGTTTGTATAACTCATTTTTTTCACCGCAGATGTATGTAATCTGAGCCATAGCGCTACGGTAATTATCGTTATAAAAATTGCCGTCAGCCGAAAGCATCTCACCATGGTCAATTACAATCTCGTCACCGTAATTACCCTGAGGTGTGAATGTAATATAACCTGTTATTTCCTGACCGAAGTCAATAACTGTTTCACCTTTTGGGGTAATAATAACCTCCTTGGCATCAAGGGTTTCAGTTTCTTTAATAATTTCGCCTTCCTGAGGAATAAGCACATCACGAGGGAAAGGATATACTTCTACAGCTTCCCACTGTCTTTCCCCTGCTATTGTTCCGTCAAAAACTTCACCGTCATAGATTTCACTGACAAGAAGCTCTGTTTTTGATGCCTTCCATGAACCATCGGTAACAACAAGCTCTTTTTCACCGTCAGTATACTCTATTTCAACAGCTGCAATAAGTACAGGCTTTTTAAGGATTGGCTTGTGTTCAGGCTGATCAGCCTCGTGAAGATTGCCTACAGCCCAACCTTTACCTAAATTGATTTCAATAAAGTTATCTTCAGCTAAAAATGCAGTTACATCATAGGTCTGATACTGCAATCTTGATTGATAAGCAGTCCAGCCGGGTGCGAGAATATAATCTGCACCCACTTGTTTACCATTGATGTATGCATTGTAAACACCTAAAGCCGACACTTCAAGTGTTGCTTTTTTTATTTGCTTTTTTGATGAAAACTCTTTTGAAAAAGAGGGACAGATTTTACCGTATGATTTTTTTGAAACAATAAAATCAGCTTTTTTAATTATACTCATAAACCGACACCCAAATCAAAAATTATTTATCAAAAATATATACACGTGCTTCATAAGGTCTTGTTGTGAAACCGTTGTCTGTTACATCTGCTGTGTTGTAGTTGCACAATACAAGCTCACCCTTTGAAAGATCAAAGCCTTTAGGTGCCTTAAACTTAACACCTTTTTCTTTAAATGAGCAGATTACAAGCGCACGTTTGCCTTCATAATTTCTTTCATAAACAAAGAGACTTCCTGATGATTTATAATGCTCTTTGTAATCACCGTATACAAGCAACTCATTTTCTTTTCTCAATTTAATAAGCTTTTTGTAGTAATTGAGGATTGAATCAGGATCGTTCAATGAATCTTCAACATTGATGGTTTTGTAATTATCGTTTATGTAGAACCAAGGTTCACCTGTTGTAAAGCCTGCATTTTTCTCTTTGCTCCACTGCATAGGTGTTCTTGCGTTTTCACGGCTTGAACGGAAAGCCATATCAAGGAATTTTTTGTCACTTATGCCAAGCTTTTTAAACATTCTGTAGTTGTTGAAAGTAAGAACATCTTTATACTTATCAACACTGTCAAGCTTGATGTTAAGCATACCGATTTCCTGACCCTGATAGATAAAAGGAGTACCGCTTTGCATATAACACATTGTTGCAAGCATCTTACCGCTTTCTTTATGATAATTAACATTACCGTAACGGTTGATAATTCTTGCATGGTCGTGATTATCAAGATATAATGAGTTCCATGCTTTGCCGTAAAGAGCTTTTTGCCATGTTGTGAAAGCTTTTTTAAGCTTTTTAAGGTTAAACGGAACGTGAACCCACTCTGTCATAAAACAGTCAGCTTCCTGATGCTGGAAGTTGAACATTAAATCCATAACCTGATTTTCGCCTTCTGTGATATAAGGTAAAGCATTTTTAAGGGACATCATAGGACTTTCACCAACAGTGAAACAATCATAATGATCATATACATCACGCTGGAACTCTTTGAGATAATCGTGAACACGGGGGCCGTTTTTATAATGCTCAATACCGCATGCAACAGGTATCGGGAATCCGTTAGGAAGATTTTCAGGTTTTGAAATAAATGTGATAACGTCTTCACGGAAACCGTCAACACCCATATCTAACCAGAAACGCATAATACTCTTAACTTCTTCACGGACCTGTGGATTATCCATATTAAGATCGGGCTGACCTTTTGCAAAAACGTGGAGATAATATTTGTCTAAATCTTTATTATATTCCCATGCGCCGCCTTCAAATGTTGAAAGCCAGTTGTTAGGTGGTTTTTTGCCGCCTCTTTTACCTTTATGCCAATGGTAATAGCTGTGATAAGGGTTATCTTCACCTTTAAGACTTTCAAGGAACCAGTGATGCTTATCAGAAGTATGATTTACAACCAAGTCCATAAGAACCTTCATACCTCTTTCGTGAGCACCGTCAAGAACCATCTTAAACTCTTCCATGGTACCGTATTCAGGATTGATTCCTTTATAATCAGCTATATCATAACCATAGTCTGCATTCGGTGAAGGATATAACGGTGAAAACCAGATAACGTCTACACCTAAATCTTTAAGATAATCAAGTTTTTCATATACACCTTTAAGGTCGCCTATACCGTCACCGTCACCATCTTTAAAGCTACGGGGCCAAATCTGATACACAACATACTCTTTATATGGTCTTTTGTTTATATTTGACATAAAAAATCTCCTTTTTATTTCTTTAATGTTTATTTTAGCATAAAGATTAACAAAAAACAACACAAATAACTGCTTTTAATTGTAAAAATTATTGCAATATGATATACTGTACCGGTAAATAATAAGGTTGGTGATTTTATGAAAATAGTGATGCTTGATTCTTATACTACAAACCCCGGTGACCTTAGTTGGGGTGATTTTGAAAAGCTGGGTGATTTCACAGCTTATGACTACACCCCTGCCGATAAAACCGTTGAAAGAGCAAAAGATGCTGATGTTGTTATCACAAACAAAACTCTTTTGCCTCGCGAAATTCTTGAACAATTACCTGAATGTAAATACATTGGTCTTTTAAGCACAGGCTTTAATGTTGTAGATGTTGATTATGCAAAAAGCAGGAATATCCCTGTTTGTAACGTACCTACATACTCTACCCAGGCTGTTGCTCAGCTTACTTTTGCCCTTATTACTGAAATATATAACAATGTTGCATTACATAACAAAGCTGTACATAACGGTGAATGGACAGCCTGCCGCGACTTCTGCTTCTGGAAAACACCTCTCATCAATCTTCAGGGCAAAACGATAGGCATCATCGGATACGGTAAAATCGGCAGTGCTGTTGCCAAAATAGCTGATGCTTATGAAATGAACATTCTTTGCTATGTGCCGAGCAAAAAGCCTCAACCGAATTTCAATAATTTCAAATTTGTAACTCTTGATGAATTATTGGAGAAATCAGATATAGTTTCGTTACACTGCCCTCTTACACCGGCAACAACAAAAATGGTAAACAACGAATTTTTATCAAAAATGAAGAAAAGCGCTGTGCTTATCAACACATCAAGAGGTGCTTCTGTTGACGAAGATGCTTTGGCAGATGCCCTTAAAAGAGGCCGGATTTATGCTGCCGGTGTTGATGTATTATCCACTGAACCGCCAAAAGCTGATAATCCTCTTTTGCACTGTGATAACTGCATAATCACTCCGCATATCGCCTGGGCAGGTCTTGAAACAAGACAGCGCCTTATAAGTATTGTTTATGATAACCTTAGATCTTTTATTGACGGCAAGGTTATTAACAATGTTTATTGACCATAATGCTTGAAAAGAATTATTGTTTATGATAAAATTTTGATATGTTTATATGAAAGAAGGCTTATTATGAGAAACTTCAAAAAAATCACAGCAGTTTTGTGTGCATTGGTGCTTGTGCTTTGCATGGCACAGCCTGCTGTATCAGCCATCGAAAAAGGCAGTGTAACAGGCCGTCTGAATTTCACTGTTATTTCCGACCTTCATTATTACCCTCAGTCTCTTATGGGCAATAAAGGAGAACAGTGGCAGAAAGCCAGCCGTTTAAGCGCAAAGCTCTATAACGAATCTGATGCTATTCTTGACTCTGCACTGAAAACTATCGGTGAGCAGGCAGAAGAAAACGGCACAAAATACGTACTTGTGCCCGGCGACCTCACTAAAGACAGTGAGTATGAAGCTCATATAAAATTAGCAGAAAAGCTGGAAGCTTTTGAAAAAGAATACGGGATTTCTGTTATCGTAACCAATGGTAACCACGATATTCTTCAGGATGATGCAGTAACTTTTGAGAACGACATCAAAGAATCAACAAAAGCTACAAATGCTGCTGAATTCCGTGAGATTTATAAAAATCTCGGTTTTGATTTGGCAACAGAAGAATTTAAACCTACTACCGATAATGGCCACGGTATGCTCTCTTATGTTGTTGATTTAAGTGATGATTACCGTCTTATTGTTGCTGACAGCAACATTTATGACCCTGTAGAAATCGGTTACACCGAAACAGCAGGATATATTAGCGATGAGCAGCTGGATTGGATTCTTGATAAAGCAAATGAGGCAATTACTTCAGGCAGTGAACCATTTGTTATGCTTCATCACGGTGTTGCAGCTCATATGAAAACCGAGCCTTCTGTTACCAACGCTTTTGTTGTTGAGGATTATATAAATATTGCTGAAGCTCTCGCAGATAACGGCATTAACTTTGCATTCACAGGGCATCTTCATACAAACGATATTGCAAGTGTAACAAGTGATAACGGTAATGTTATCTACGATTGTGAAACTCCGTCTATCACAGGATTCCCTTGTGAATACAGAAATGTTGAGTTTAAAACATATATGAACGGTGAAACCGAAGCCACATTCAGCTCAGTAAAAGCTGACAGCGTGTACCCCGTATCTGTTGACGGTTTTACATACCCAAAAGGTGAATTTGAAAAAACAGCCTTTAACCTTTGCTTTGGCGGAGCTTTAAGTGAAAGCGGCAACCCTGATGTTACTGCTTTCTTAACAGGTATTGCTTTCAACTTCCTTGGCGGATATCTCCCTGAAATTCAGCAAGCAGGCGGCATTGTTGAATTCCTTAAATCTATGGGTATTGATTTAAGAGAGTTGCTTGACGGTTTGCTTTCACCTTATATCGGTAACGGCATCGGTCTTGGCGGTTACAGTGTTTTCTCAGTTGACAACCTTATGTGGTTTATTGAGGACTTCTGCTCACAGGTTGAAGAAATTTATATCAATGACCCTGATGCGCTTGAAGATCTCGTAATATCATTACTTGACAAACTTCTCTCTATCCGTGTTTCAGACCTGCCCTGTGATCAGTTTATTGATGAATACAATTTCGGCAGTAAAACTGAGCCGGGAACATTGAATGATGCAGTTCTCTCTGTTATGTATTATTACTACACAGGTGAAGATGCTTCAGACAATGCTTTCCTTAACGATGTTAAAGACGGTTTTGAAAACGGTGACAGCGCACAGCTTCTTTTTGACACATTGTTAGATACTATCCTTAACGATCTTATTGATGAGGCACTGCTTTCAAAACTTGAAATCAGACTCGATACCCTTTTTGATAAATCAGCAAATCTTGGCGAAATGGCAGGTCACGGTGTTCAGGATACTCTCGGATTTATCCTTCGCGGTGATTACACATATCAGAACCTTATTGATACAATTTTTGAGCTGGGTGTGTTACCTTACACTGACCTTAAGGATTTACTCAACAAAACTGCTATTGATGAATATATCACTGACAGTCAGATTGAATCTATCGGCCATGTTGTTGCTTATTTTGTTGAGGACTTCTCTACTGATTCAGACAAGGTTGCAGGTCCTGACACTGATGTAACATATTCATCTGCAAAAATTGAGCCTGAGGTGACCCGTGAAAATTATCGTTTGCCAACAATGGTAAGCGTTACAATGGGTGAAGATTCTCAAACCTCTGCTTATATCAACTGGTTCTCAAAAGATTCTCTTGAATCAACAGATATTGAAATTTATGAATATAACGGTTCTAAGGTTACATTCAGCGGTATTTCAACAGAGAATGCAGATTTCAATATTGATACAGAAGAAAAAATAGTTGAAAGATATTACCCGGGCATTGATATCGGCATCATCGGTCTTTTTAACTACACATTCAATATGTATCAGCACACCGTTACTCTCACAGGCCTTAAACCCGGCACAAAATATATTTACCGTATCGGTAATGCTGAATACAACTGGTGGAGCGATCCTGCTGTTTTAGAAACTGCAGACGGCAGCGATAACGTTACCTTCTTCCATATGGCAGACCCGCAATCACAAAATCTTAAGCAATACACAAATGGTTGGGCTAATACTGTTGAACAGGCGTTCAGCCTCTACCCTGACGCTAAATTCATTGTAAACACCGGTGACCTTGTTGACCACGGTATGAACAACAATCAGTGGCAGTGGTTATTTGACACAGCATCTGATAACCTTATGAGCACATACCTGATGCCTGTCAGCGGTAATCATGAAGCTATGGATGACCACTCAATTGCAAATAACTTTATTTTACCTAATGCTCCTGAGCAGGATACAACCACAGGCGTTTACTACTCATATGATTACAACAATGTCCATGTAGCCGTTCTTAACACTAACGAAAACAATGCTGATGACGCTCTTGTTGACGAGCAGATTGAATGGCTCAGGCAAGATATGACTCAAAGTGATGCGCAGTGGAAAATCGTAGCTTTCCATAAAGCAATTTATTCTAACGGCTCACATTATGATGATAGTGATATTATTGCAATGCGTGAACAGCTTGGCAAATTGATGCCTGAGCTTGATATAGACCTTGTTCTTCAGGGTCATGACCATGTTTATATGCGAACTCATTCACTTGACTCAAATGAAGTTGTTGACGAGAAAAAAGTAAACCTCAAACGTAACGGTGAAGTTTATGAAGCTTATGTAAACCCCACAGGTACATCTTACACAATCAGCGGTTGCTCAGGTGTTAAGGTTTACAATGTAAAAGATGTTTCTCTTACAGACGAGCTTTTCCCAAGAGCTGCAAAAGCAGTTGATGTTGATAATCAGATTTTCTCTTCTATTCAGATTGACGGCGGTGTATTATACTTTAACGCCTATACTGTTGACGGCAATAAAGTAAATTGCATTGACAAATTTGCTATTGAAAAAGACGGTTCAGGTATTAAAACAGATGAACCGGCTGACATCACCGCTGATGTTGTTATTGAAGAAGAAACAGACATTCTCTCCATTATTCTTGAATATGTTCTCAAAATTGCACGAGTTGCCTATAACATTTTCAGAATGTATGTTGTTGAGTATTTGTTTAAGTAAATAAAAAGCAAAAGCGACAGAGTTCTCACTCTGTCGCTTCTTGTTTTACCATTCAGGTGATATTTTAAATTTGCATAAAAGATTATATGTTCCTAAATCTTTATTCAAAAAAGCCTTGTGCCATTTTTGATTTTTAGAAGCTTGACTACCGAAATATTTTTTATACATTTCACATGTTAAAACGAAAACTGCTTCTTTTACATCCTGCGGCATATTTCTGATTCGGTCATAATTTGTCATTGACTGATAAAAGAATTTTGTTCTGTATCTCTCATTAAAATTATAGCCCGCATTATATGCCTCTTCAAGTAACGATTCAAATATATAATAAGAGTCAATACATTTCGGCTTTACTGCTGCAACGCTTGAAATGCTATCGGGGTTGAGTCTGTAGCCGTATACAACCTCAGGTATAACGAATGCTTTTTTGCATTTCGGGTATATGATCAGGGAGTTTATTGAGTCCTCAAACCAGAAACCTTCAGGAAAGGCAAGATTTGAAAAAATACTGTTTTTATAAACCTTACCGCAGGCAAAGCCTTTAAGATTACCTAAAGCCTCAACCTGCCTGACAGCATCATACTTATAGCTGATATAATTCTCTTTATCTGAAAAGCGATAAAACCCACCCTCTACAATCTCAGCATCTTTTGAGAATGCCACATCAAGCCATGCATCAATTGCACCGTCAGCAAGAATATCATCAGAATCTACAAAAGTAATATATCTGCCGATAATATTTTTAAGCGCTGTATTTCTTGCACCGGAAAAGCCTTTATTGTTTTGATGAATTACAGTAACCAAAGGGTTACTCAGATATCTGTCAGCAATCTCACCTGTGGAATCTGTTGAACCATCATCAACAATGGTTATATTATAGCTGTATCCGGTTTTTTGAGAAAGAATTGATTCTATACATTCTCCAAGATAATCCTGAACATTATATGCCGGCACAATAATTTGCAAATCTACTGTGGGTGATGCTTCAATATTGTTGATAATGAAGCATTTACCTGTAGGTTTTGCAGATGTTTTTTCCAAAATATTACGGGCATTGTCGGCATCTATACTGACATTCTTTTCAGAAAAAAGGCTGAGTAATAAAAAGGCCGTTTTATTCAGCTGAAGCTTTTTAATTATGCTCTTGATTGCGCCCATATCTGCCTCCTGAAGTATAGAATGTATTTTATTTATTCTGCTTTTGTTTTAGCTGATTTTCTGTCGTGCAAAATCATACCGGCAACTGTAAATACAACTAAAATTATGTGTGTAGGTAATGCGCTGTATGATTTTGATAATACATCATATAAGCACCATAAGAGCAGATTTACAATAGTCCAGAAGCGGTACTTTGCGCCGCTTTTCTGACCGATGCACATTACAAAAGTCAATGAAGCTACAATTGCAAGTACACCTATAGCAGAAAAACCGCCAACTGCAAGGTTAAGACCCACAAAAGCTATTGCATAAACAGCAACAAGCCAACGCGGAAGTTCTTTGTTTTTTGAATCAAAAAAATAGTTAATAATTGCCTGAACGCCGCCAAGATAGCATGATGCAGCGCCGTTAATTCCGCTGCCGCCAACGAGGTAGCTTGTTGCAACCAGAACATTACCGCAAAAAACAAAAAATAATATTTTTTTCATATCAGAGCCCTTAACCAACGATGCTGCTATCATTGAAATAAGACCTGCAATACTAAGTACAAAAGATAAAATTTCCATAAAAACACCTCCGAAAAATAATACACCAAAACCAAACAAAAATCAATATAAAATATCGTTCTTTCTTGACTGTCTTTTTTTACTATGATAAACTGAATTAAACTTCTTGAGGAGGAAACATCATGGGAAAAATTAAAATCGGAATTTTTGGTGCAGGACGCGGTATTGATA
>JBGVPE010000021.1:0-15238 GCA_045126895.1 Acutalibacteraceae bacterium
CAACATCATTCGCTGCTTTAAAAGATGCTCATCATCAGGGTTTTCTTCTAATCTTTTTTCAATGGCTGACGCTATTTTTTCTTTCATCTGAGCTGTTGCAGCTTTAGTAAATGTTACGATAAGAAGCCTGTCTGCAGAGCATGGATTATCTTTATCTTCAAGGCGCTGAATAACTCTTTCAACAAGAACTGTTGTTTTACCTGAACCTGCTGCAGCAGAAACAAGAATTGTGCCTTTACGAGACTCAATTACCTGCAATTGCTCTTTAGTCCAACTGAACATCATCATCGCCACCTTTCAATAAATTGAAACAATCATTATCACTGAGTCTTATAATTTCTTTACCCTCGTCATTAGCTTCAAATCCACATACACTTTTATAATCGCAATAAGTGCAGGCATCGTAATATGCACTTGTCTGATGAACGCTATAAACAGGCTCAGCCTGTATTTCACCGTTGTGAAGACTGTCACCCATCTGCTTTAATATTGAGCTTACTTTATCACTAAGCAACCCCATCTCTTTTAAACCTATAAGGCTGCCTTTAAAGCAATTGTCTTTTTTATCATATTTTACCGGTATAAACATGCCTGATTTTTCGTTATCCATACCTACAATAACTCTTGAATCATCAAGAATCATTCCGTTCATACGGCAATCCTTTATCTGCTGCATTAAAATATCTTCATCAGTTGATTCTCTGCCTAAATCTGCAGAAGTAGCTTTAACAGGCATATATAATATACCTGCCGGAGTTACATTTTTATATTTACCTGTTCCGTTTTTCCATATTGTAAACAGATAAATCAGCATCTGCATATTAAGGCCGTAAAACACATCACTTAATTGAAAATTCTTTCCGCCTGATTTGTAGTCAACTACTCTTACAAATGTTTTATCATCTATAGTCAACATATCAACACGGTCAACAGAGCCTTTGATTTTTAATTTACCACCATCTGAAAGTTCAACTTCAAGAGGTTTAATTTCACTGTCAACATCAATTGGTAATTCAAAATCAACCGGAATAAAATCACTGACGCTGAACTCTTTAACGAGCCTTTTTGCCACTGCACAGACAGTTTTACCAAGACTCTGATAAAGATAATTGAATCTTTCGCTATGTTCCTGCCCTGCGCTCATATTTAGTGAAAAATACTCATTAAGAATATCCATAACCTTTGAGTCAATCTCTTCATCCGTCATTTTGCACAGTGTTTCACTGCCATAATTTTTAATAAGCATTTCAAGAACGTAATGAATAACCGTACCTTTCTGCATGGGGTCAAGCTCTGCAGTTTTTGCAGGATACGCCTTGATACCAAACTTACAGAAGTATTCAAAGGGGCACTTGTAGTATGTTTCAACCCTTGTAGCTGACATATACATATCATGACCAAAGAGTTTTGTAGCAACAGACTTATCTTCAATAGTAAAATTCTTTTTATCTGCTGCACGTTTTAACGCTTTTAATTTGCTTTTGTATTCATCACTTTGCTCAAAATAATCCGTCAGTGTTTTAGTGAATACAGAGGGATTTCGCCAATCCTTCGCAAGAAGCTCAAACGCTGCTCTTTCACTTCGGATATATTCTTTTTTGTCAACCAGAGCGCTGTCAACAATTCTGATTTCAGGGAATATCTTTTTAACCTGGCTGACAAGCTCTGACGGAGATAACTCAGAACCTGCTATATTTTTATCAGGATATGATATATATAATTTATCAACAGCAGAGCAAAGAGTGTTATATGAAATATATCGTTCTTCCATTACGTCTTCCTGGGCATCCTGACCAAGATTTATGCCGTAATTTTTTAACTGTTCACGTTCGTTACGTGTAAGTACTTTTTTGTTTAGCTGAATGTGCGGGAACACTCCGTCATTTACACCTAAAGCAAAAACTACTTTTGGTGATGACAGCATAACTCTCTCTGCAGAGGCAACCAGAACTTCATCAAGGCCAGTAGGCAGTGTACCCATTGAAAATTGTGATACCATTGTAACAAAAAGCTCTGCAAAGCGTTTTGAGGTAAATTTTATATCTTTTAAAGCCAATGCAACATTATCGAGTATCTGCATTAAAATCTCCCATACTCTGCCTTGTTCAAGAGCAAGTTCAAACTCATTATCATTTTTTAACTGAGCAGATAGTGCCATAAGATTTTCGGGAACATTAAAATCACAAAGCAAATCATAAATAGCCTGTGCTGCAGATACGCCGTCAATATCTTTTAATTTGTTTTTAAAACCGGACAACGGTAAAGTGACAGCTTTTCTTATTGAATTGATTTTTTCAAGAGTTTCCGCATGTTTTTCAAGCATTTCATTACCGAGACCGTCAGGATGACCGTTAAAATCATCACACCAACGCGATCCGTTGATTTTCCACATTACCACATAATTTTCAAGCAGAGAAATATCATCATGTGATATACCGGTTAACCCCGTTTTAAGAAGTCTCATTATATTTTCAACGCTGAATCCTTCACAGGCAATTTTTAACGCTGCAATCACAAAATTAACAAGCGGCTGAGTCATAATAGGCTGACGCTTATCCAGAAACACAGGTACTCCGTATTTTGAAAGACTTGCTTTCATATTCTTTTCATAAAGAGCATTGTCACGGCTTATAATAGCAATATCTCTGCAGCGATAAGAATTTTCAGAAATCAGCTTTTTAACAGTAGCAGCCACATAGTCACATTCAGCAAGATAATTTTCTGCACGCAACAGCACTATATTGTTAATTTCACCTGTGTATTTATCAGGAACAATTGAATACAAGTTCTTTTCAAAATGAGCTAATTCCTGATTTGTATGGTAATTATCATTTTGGGTTTCTATAATGTCAACCTTTTCAAAGCCGCACTTTTCACTGATTGAATATAAGCTGCGTGCAGTTCTTCTTGTGTGAGCAAAAACACTGTTCTTCTCATGAAGACCGGTAACTTTATCTGTACAAATAGTAACAAAAACATCCTTAGCCCGTGCCAATATATCTTTAAGTGTTTTAAGCTCCTGAGCAGTAAAACCTCTGAAACCGTCAACAAAAACGGTTTTATTATTAAAGAAATCAACATTATCAATAATCGAATGAAGCCGCTCTAATGATGTTTCGTTATCAATAAATCTTCTTTCGAGCAAGGAATTATATGCCTTAGATATAAGAGATAATTCTGAAACCTTGCTTTTGAGAATACTGTTTTCTATTTTTTCAACAGAATTATGCAGTTCATCATCAGAAACAGAACATTGACGGAATTCTTTAATCACTGAAATCATTTCAGTAATAAACCCTGAGTTATATTTTGATTTTGAATAAAATTCCAGATTATCGCTGACTTGCTCTAATGCCAAAGACATAATTAAAGACCTGACACTGTCATCAACTTCAGGCAGATTTACACTTCCGTAAATTCTGAGAAGGTGTTTTGCAAGGAAAGTAAAGCTGAAAACATCAACATTATCAGCTTTTATTGCACCCATTTTATTGATTATATTTTTTTCTGTTTCAAAAGAATACTGCTCAGGCACAATCATGAGTATATCAGTATCTCCTGAGTTAATAAGCTTTTCAATTTCAGAATAAACTTTTTGAGTTTTACCTGAGCCAACACGGCCAATAATTAAATGAAGCACATTTTCACTCCTCACCTATTTATTGAAAGTATAATGATTTCAACAACTCTATAGCATCGTTGAAAGATTTTAATTCTGTGCATAAGCTTTTAATTTCATTGCTGAATGGCACAACATCAGGGATACCTATACATTTCATCCCTGCGCTGTGAGCTGCTTTTATTCCGTTTGCAGAATCTTCAAACACTAAACATGATTCAGGAGAAACACCTAACATATTTGCTGTATGTAAAAAAATATCAGGTGACGGTTTACCGTTTTTTACACTGTCCCCGCCAACTATAACATCAAAACAGTCAAATGCATTTACTTTTAACAGATTGCTTCTTACTGCAGAATAATCAGAGCCTGAAGCAACAGCTGTTTTTATATTATATTCTTTTAAAAAATCAATCAATTCGGTTGCACCCGGTTTAAATCTGACAACCTGATTCTTTGCAATATAATCATGTACATCTTTTTTAAATACGGTTATGTCAATTTCAGGGAATTTTGCTTTCACATAAGCTGACGACCCGGCTTCATTCATTCCGCAAACAAAAGAAATTTGATTACCCATATCTTTTACACCTTGTCGGTTACCGGCATAATCCCATGCAGGTATAGAGATTCTTTGTGTATCAAGCAACGTTCCGTCCATATCAAAAATTACACTAAACATTAAATCACCACTAAATAACATTATTTTTTCAACATCTTATCTATAAATACATAATAACAATTTTTGACTGATAAATCAAGAAAAAGCTACTCTTTATGAGTAGCTTTTTAACCGGTAAAATAAGTTTAATTTATAATTTTGAAAAACCGTAGCTGTTAATCAAAGCATCAATTTTTTTACCTTCTTTGCACATAGGACATTCGTGCGCGGGATAGCAACCATATCCGTCAAGGTCATTAGGGTCAAAAACTGAACGTACTTTAAACCCGCCGCATTCTTCAGCAGTTGAGAATATCGCAGAAACACCGGATACAATACCGCCATAATATTTTACAGCATCAACTGCAGCCTCAGCAGTTTTACCTGATGCAACAGAAACAGCAAGAATCATAACATGTTTGCCTGAGATCATAGGCACTATATTATCTCTGAAAAGAACCTGGTTGCCTCTTGTTATCTCAGGTGTAACCACATAAATTGATTTATGTGCATTCATATTTACAAAATCTGCTTTTGACAAGCAATCTGCAAGACAGGCACCGATAACTTCAGTACCGTCAAGGCACAAAATAGTGTCAACAATTGTATCAGCATAATAGTATGAACGCAATTCTTCAGCAACTGCTCTTGCTTCAGAAAGACGTGCTTTCTGAGATACAACATCTATATAATAGTTACTGTGGCAGTTACTTGTAGCAAAATGGCCCATAGCAACGCGTAAATGAAGATTATTTCGTTTTGTAGCGTATTTTGTTATGTCTAATGTTGGCATAGAGTTTCCTCCTTTTTGTGTTTAATAGCATTATATACTAAAATTTATATAATTTCAAGTGTTTTTTATGCATTTTAACACATAATCAATAAAAACTGCTTGACAAGCGTTGACTGACGAAGTTATTGAATATATAATTATAACATCATATATACAAGTTGGTGTTATTTGTGAAAATAATTGAAAAATTAAAATCCACTCCGCACGGGTGGGAAACCTCACCTTTAGAAAGGAAAAGTTATTATCTTTATTTTGCAGGGCAAAATGCAATTTATTTTTTATTGGCTAATTACCTTACTACATATCTTATGTTTTTAGGAATTAACCCTGCTAAATCCGCAACAGTGATGCTTATAGTCAAAATATGGGATGCCATCAACGATGCCTTGTTCGGTGTGATATTTGACTCTGTAAAATTTAAAAGCGGTAAAAAATATCTGCCATGGATAAGAATCTCAACAGTTCTTATTCCGCTTGCAACTGTACTTTTGTTTTTAATACCATCAAAAACAGAAGAAACAACAAAATTATTATTATTTGCCGTTGCTTATATAATATGGGATACAGTATATACCCTTTGCGACGTTCCGATTTACGGTGCTATAACTGCTATGACAAAAAATATTACAGAAAGAAATGCAATGCTTTCTTTCAAAAGTATCTGGTCAGGTGTAGGCGTAGCATTCATCACAGTTGCCGGTACAGTTTTAGTAAGTGAGCATGTAGGTGCAAATTATGCTGTAGTCGCAATAGTTACAGCAATTTTTGCAATAGCAACAATGCTGCCTGTTACAAAAACCTTAAAGGAGCGTCATGTCCCTGAAAATGAAGACGCATTTACAATTCGCAGAATGCTCCACTATCTTGTTCACAATAAATATTTACTTATTTATTATTTCGGCTATTTCTTCTACTCGGCAACAAACATAAGCGGTGCACTCAATCTTTTTGTTTCATACTATCTTTTTAACGATACATTATTTTCATTAGTTGTTGGTGCTTGCGGAACAATACCTTCACTGCTCTGCTCATTACTCGTTCCTAAGATGCTTGAAAAAATTGATAAAATGAAGCTTTATAAGCTCAGTTGTGTTCTGATGGTAGTCTTAAGCCTTGTTATGTGGGTTGTTGGCTATGAAAGCCTTATTTTTCATATTGTACTTTATGTTCTTCGTTCCATCCCTCTTGCTATTATCGGTGTTATAATGTTCATATTTACACCGGACTGTGCCGAATACGGTAAATTTAAAACAGGTGTTGAAGCTAAGGGAATCACCTTTGCAATTCAGACTTTTATGGTTAAATTAACTGCTGCCGTTTCAGGTGCCTTAGGTATGTTTATCTTAGGTCTCAAATCAACCGGTTGGATAACAGTTGAAGTTCAGAGTTTTGAAGACTTGCAGAAATTAGGTATTGTTCAGAGTGAGCATGCCCTTGATGTTTTGTGGTTCAGCTATGTTATGATACCTGCAATCGGTTGCTTTATAGCATATTTAATCTGGAATTTTTACAAACTCAATGATAAAGATGTTCAGATAATGGCAGATTGTAATTCAGGTAAAATAACTCATTCTGAAGCAGAAAAACTTCTCAGTAAAAAATATTGATTAACAGATAAAAAAAGAACACACATCAGAGTCGCACTCTAAAGGACAGTCTGGAAACAGGTTGCGGTGTAGCCCGTTAGGGCTACGCCGTTTTCCTTATTTCAAGCGGTTTTTAGGGGATTTTCACGCATTTCCTGAATGGTTTCAAGAATCTCTTGTTCTGTCGGAATGTTTATGATACCCGCCGCAGTAAATGAAATATCAACAGGAACATGCTTTAATCCATCTTCACCTTTGATGCTGTTATGAACATCAATTCTCTTTATTAATGTGTTTACAAGAGTTGGTGTTAATTCTTTTAATTCGGTGCACCCACGAATTGCTTTTAAGAAAGTATCAAGGTCTATTTTCTCTTGTTCGGCTGTTTTTATTGCTTGCTTGTCGTTTTCTACTGCGGCAAGCAATTCTTTTTGCTCTTTTTCATAATTTGCCGACATACGATAAAATCGTTCGTCCGAAACCTTGCCAAGAAGATTATATTCATAAAGACCTTCAATCAGCTTATCTAATTCGGAAATACGCTTTTGAGCTTTTTCTACCTTTTGCTTCAACATTCTAATATTTATTTCCCTATCAGCAGTGTTGTGCTTAGCGTAGAGATAGAGAAATACCGGTTCAAATTCAGTGACATATTTTGCTACGGCTTTTATGGTTTCAAGAACAATTTCTTTTAATACCGCATCACGGATAAAATGAATTGTGCAGGAACCACGCTTTTCTTTGTATTGAGAGCAACGATAAAATTCTTTTCCATCCTCAATACTTTTTGCTGCACAATAATATAATTTCGAACCGCAATCAGCACAATATAAAAGTCCTGAAAAAATACTTGTTTTTCCCGTAGCGGAATTTCGACGGCGACTTTTACGTAATTCCTGAACCCTTTCAAAGGTATCTTCATCAATAATAGCTTCCTGAGTGTTAGGAATTATATTCCATTCTTCCTCCGGATGATATACTGTTTTCTTAACTTTAAAACTTACATAAGATGTCATAAAGTTTACCGTACAACCGGTGTATTGACGATTTTCAAGAATGTGAATAACTGAGTCCGATACCCATCTGTATGGATTTTCAGGTCTTGGATTAGAACACTTACGCCCATTACGATAACAATATTCGGTGGGTGTAATTATTTCTTCGCTTTCTAATCGCTTTGCTATTTGTGAAGGTCCCAGCCCTGCAAGGCATAATTCAAAAATATACTTTACAACTTTTGCGGCAGGTTCGTCTACAATCCACTGCTTGGGGTCATCTGCACTTTTTATATACCCAAAAGGTACGGCAGCAGAAACTCTTTCACCGTTATCGGCTTTGGCTTTCCAAACAGCCTTTATTTTCTTGCTTGTTTGTTCTGCATACCATTCATTAAATATATTGTAAAAAGGCATCATTTCAAGACCCGTGCCTTCTGCCGTATTTACATTTTCCTGAATAGCTATAAATGTTACACCAAGTGAAGGATATACAATTTGGGTTAGCCTACCCATTTCAACCTGTTCACGACCAAAACGGGAAAGGTCTTTTACGATAATGGTTTCTATTTCTCCGTTTTCAGCCATTTTTTGCATACGTTGAAATTCAGGACGGTCAAAGGTTGTACCTGAAATACCGTCATCTACAAAGAATTCAGGGTGCAAATATCCGTGTTCTTTAGCATATTGAGATAGAATTTGCTTTTGGTTGGTGATACTGTTAGACTCATCGGTATTACCTTTCTTTTTGCTGTTTTTATCGTCGTCTTTGATATCTTCAACGGATAAACGGCAATAAAGAGCTGTTATTTTTTGTTTATTCTCGGCTTTCTTTGCCATATTAAAACTCCTTTCTTTGAAAAGCCGAGCGTTACGATTTGTCTTTGACATTATATAACGCTCGACAATTCTCATCCATTCTGTGATTATTCTGCTTTTGTTGAAAGTATCAACTGCTTAAACTGTTGCAGCACGGAACGATTGCTCTCTATATCAAAATTTGCGGTAATATCATATACAGTCCTACCGATTTTCCTTGATATATTAATTTGTTTCGGAATGTTGTGAACATGCGGGCGCTTTACAGTTTCTCTACCTTGAGGAATAGCGTATTTTTCAAGTTCAATTCCGTTACTGTTATCAATACGTCCCATTCCGCATATAGCAATGTGACTGCTTGTTAAATCATATTTTTTAATCATAGGCTACCTCCTTATCTCGCATCCCTGCCCTGACGGGCTCTGTATCTACTTTCACAGATTTTTATGATTGCTTCTTCAATTTGTTCGGTTGTATAGCTTTTCGGAAAGTATTTTCGTATCCTTTCAGCAGGAATTCTGATTTTCTCTCGCTGATTTGCTTTTTCTTCAGCCAAGATTTCACCAATATGCTCAGGAGTCAAGCCTTCCTCTCTGCTGATTGCACGAAGCCTTTGAGCTTGAGATAAGTTTGGAGTAGCATCACAAACACGGATTTCTTCAACTAAATCCGCCTGTTCTACCTCATTTAGATAGGAAAGTTCTACTGCAGGTGTAAATGCTATTCGTTTTTCATCAACAAGGTTAAGCAGTTCAGGAATAAGATAGGTTAAACGGATATAACGGTGTATCTGTCGTTCACTCTCTTTTGCAGACTCACTTACTTGTGTTACGCTCCACTTCTCGCCAACTTGGCGAGAAGTTTGCCCTTGATGGCTTAATGCTTCAAGCTTCAATTTGTAAGCAAACGCCTTCTCCGACGGTAGAATATGCTCCCTATGCAGATTACTGTCCACAAGCATAATTGCCGCTTCGTCACGGGTGACGGCATAAATTAAAGCAGGTACTGTTTCCAGCCCTGCTTTCACTGATGCTCTCAGTCTTCTGTGACCTGAGATTATCTCATATTCATCATTTGTGTTTTCAAGAGGTCTTACAACAATGGGTGAGATGACACCTTTTTGCTGTATACTGTCAATTAGACTGTTCATCTCATCATTATCTAAAACCTTATACGGATGTCCCTCAAAGGGATGAATTTTTTCTACCGGGATGTTTACCGGTGCTTTTAACTTTTTATTAGCCATATTATCGGCTCCTTTCATTTTTATTCTTAATATTTTTGTTGTTACGGTTATTACGCCGTTCTTCGATTTGCCGCTGTCTTTTTTCCTGCTGTTTAACATAACGGGCATATTCTTCCTGCCTTGCTATTTCAGCCTTGGTAAGATAATTAGGTGGCGACTCACCTATGAGCTTTGAAACGGTATCAACGCTTCGGTTGAAATCGTATTCGCTGATATTGTAATCTGCTTCTACCTTTTGCCGTGCCTCTTTTTCTTTTTCGGGGCGTATTTTCATTCTCTCGGCTTTTAGCTCATCTGCATCTGCTTCATCAGCCTGCTTTTCGGTTTCTTTGTACTGAGTAAGAGTCTTTTGAATTTCTGACTCCATTCTCTTTTCCTCGGCTTCAAGCTTCGGAATTTCAAACTGACGCAATTTCTCGAAATAAGACTTTGCATTAATAATGTCCTGCTCGGATTCACACTCATTTTGTGAGAGTATATTCTGCATTTCGAATTTCAGCTCTTTAAGCTCAAATTCATAGTGACCGACATGATGCTTAGCTTCGTTATACTTCTGCTTCATAACTTTGGGTGTAAGCTTCAGCTTCTTCTTTGCTTCTTTTAGATTTTCTTCGGTTGTCTTAATATCTTCCTGTAGCTTATGGAAGTACACATAAAACTTATCAGCATCACGGACTTCATTCATAGCCTGATGCTTCATTTTGTTGATGCTCTTTCTTTCGCATTCAAGAATAATCATACCGACACGGATACCTTCAAGAGCATCAGCAAGTGCGGGTATGAGCAGTTTTGCCGCAGTGATAACAAGCTCTGTAAGTGCCTGAACAGTTTTACGAAGGCTGATTATCAGACTGTTATCTTTATGAATAAGAATGTTGATTCGCATCCTCTGAGTGACTTTGCCTTTCTTCTTCATTTTCTTGCTTGAAACACCCTCGTGAATAGTAGGTTGCAGAAGAATTCCTCTTGCCGCAAAACTGCGGTGGTCAATAGGCTCAATGTTCTTTTCTTCTAAATCACGGTTTACAATATCTGCCCATAGCTTTCTCCATTCACACAACTGCTCATCGCTGTTCCAACGCTCGCTTATTGGATTCTGTCTACCGTATTTTGTGCTTTTCGGGTATTTGTTCACTCTCTCATAACCGTCAGCCTTAGACGGTGGCAGATATACCTTCTTGCCGTCAACATAGTATTGATACTGCTTTTCCCAACCCTCATTTTTTGCACATAAAAATTCAGAGGCGGTAAAGCCTTTTTCCTTACCGTCTCTGATACATAAATATTCTTTTTCTGTTTTTCTTTGCCAAGTACCGTCAGGGTTTAACGGCCTGACAGTTGCCATAATATGAGCGTGAGGATTGCCTTCTCCTGTATCGTGAATACAGACATCAACACACATGCCGTCATTTACAAGAGCTTTTGCAAATTCTTCTGCCTCTGCTATCTGCCTTTCACGGCTGACCTCAACGGGCAAAGCAACAATGAACTCTCTTGCCAAACGGCTGTCTCTTGTTTTCTCCGTTTCTTCAACTGCATTCCATAGCTTACTTCTGTCACACCATTCGGGCGGAGCGTGTGACGGAAGAAAGATTCTCTCATAGACAAGACCGCCTTTTCGGGTGTAATCGTGTTTTACGCCGTCATACTCGTTAATGATTTCACTGCAGCTCATATATGCGCTTGCGGCTACGGCTGAGCGACCTACACCACGGGTTATGACTTTTGCTTCAAGGTGATAAATTGCGGGTATCACGTCCTTTCGTAAGTTTTTGAACATAAAAAACACCTGCTACTTTTAAGTAACAAGTGTTTAGAATTTGATATGATTTACTGATTAAATAATACTGTCATCAATGACTGCTTTTGTTTTTCAGTAGGTAGAGTCAGTTTTCCGTTATTAACAAGTTCTTTAAGGCAATGCAGTATAAACCAAGCATCGCTGTAAAAGATGTGCTGTAAGCTGTACATTCTCATATTCTGTAAATGTTTTGGTGTATTCTGAAGTACCGCATTGATATATGCTTCTTTGAGTTTTTTAAATTCATCCTGATACTTTTCTTTTATCTTATCGCCGATAGATAAAAGTTTCTTCTGTGATTCTTCATCTTTGATATACACAATTCTCAAGGCAGTTTTAAATATTTCATCAGGCTTACCACTAACAGAAATATATCCTTTTTCCACAAGATAAGCATAATCATCTTCACTCAGAATTACATCGTTGAGATAATTGTAGAGCAAGGTTAAATCACGGACAACGGTTAACTGATAGTTTTCTTCAATGCGATTTTTTGACCATTCAGAATCAACAGTCCAAAGAGTTATTTTATCAGTAAGACCATTCCAGAACGGGCCTTTGAACTTTTTCATTTCTTCGTTATACATTGGCGGGGTCACATCAGGTGTCAAAACTGTTGCATAACAGATATTTTTACCACCGTCAGGTCTTATGGTGTAAACATCTGAAAAGGCTATACTTTTATCAAGTGTGTTTTCACCGCTGAATGCAGTAATGAATGGTATAAGTGCCCACATAAGAAAATTGTTATCACGAGTATCATTGAAACCACCTAATGCACACTCATCTAACAGCTTTGATTTCATAAGCTCATCATACAACTCATTTGCAAAAATCTTTGCGGCTTTTAAATACATTTCATCGTGCAAGCGGTTGAGCTCTTCCGTCGGTTCAGATATAAGGACGTTGCACAGATATTTATCTTTTTGCTTGAGTAAAAATCCATATTCTTCAAGAAATTCAGCTTCACTTTCAACATACACAGGTGAAACACCTAATTCATCGGCAATTTCATTTATTGTTTTTGCTTCGTATCTTACGGTGTAAACAATGTTCTGTGATATAGCACTGCGGAAGAAATTTGATATATCTCCCTTTGTGCCGATTTTTCCGCTGAAGCTACACATATCAAATCTTTTGGGGTTAAACTTTAATTCGCTCGGTTCTCTCATAATTTCCATACCTCTTTTCAGTTCTTTTTTAGCTTCAAACAGATGCCACTTCACTGTGCCTACAGGAATATTTAACTCTTTTGCTATCTGTTCCTGCTTTTTGTTTTCATAGTAATACATTATTACTATTCTGCGTTGCAACTTTGAAAGGTAGGCTATTTCAGAATACAGCTTTGATATTTCTTCTCGTTCTACAATTAATGCTTCGGCAGTTGGTGTTTCATCACACAGACAATTCTCAACTTCATCAATAGGCACACCTGTAAAGCTGTGCTTATTGTCACGGTAATAATTGCTCAGACAGTTATGTGCAATAGTCCAGATGAATTTCGAAACATCTTCAATATAATCTCGCTTGAGTAAAGCGACATAAACCTTAGCCATAATTTCCTGAGATAAATCCTCTGCGTCTTCTATACTTCTGCACTTTTTCAAAGCAAAACCAAAGACAGGCTTTAAATATTCTGTTGTCCATTTTTCAGCATCTGTTCTGTTCATTTTGACCTCCTTGAAAGCTGCTTTCACTTATATAGACACGGAAGATTGTAAAAGGTTGGAACTAATTGCAATTATTTTAGCATAAAAATATAAACTTTTTCAATATAACTTCATATATGATTATTGTCTGTACCCTCGGAGAGCGCACTGCACCACTTTTACGGTGGTGAGTAAGTGCGCCCTTAAGGGACATATATAAGCCTTTATTTCAGCTTTCCCCGTAAATACCCCTCAATTTCTGTAAGGTTCATCGTCTTGATTTCAGGTAAAAGCTTCTCCAAAATTGCTCCCTCTACAATAAGTCTGTGGTTTCGCTCTGTTCGTTCCTTTTTACGGTTGCGGTTTTCTGCCTGCTCAAGTCTGTGTTTGGCTTGAATCAGTTTTTTCTCGTTATCGGTCATAAAATATCACCTCCAATCTTTGAGCCACAATGGCTCATATTTTTTTGCATTTTTCTTGTTTTGAGCCAAAAAGCAAGGTTTTGGCTCACATAAAATTTTCAAGAAACGATACAGCCTCTGCATTGTTTTTCAGCTTCTCTTCTTCCGTCAGTTCTGTATCAACCGTCTGTGCTGTTGGCTGTGCCGAAGAAACAAAAGAAACATCCTGCAATTCTTCTCTGAGAACTGTACGGATGTCTTCAAGTGTAAAATCTCTTGGGTTATTATGAAACTTAATCTTTTCAACAACTGCCTCAACGATGAATTTGTTGCGGGACTGCTTACTGCTCTGTGCCAAGGCTTCCAAAAAGTCATTGGCATTTTTCTCGTCAGGGTTATCAAGATTAAATCTCACATTTAGTCTGCGGCTGTTCATATCCTACCCATACCCATCATAGTTTCGGCAAGGTACTCGTAACCCTTTGCCGCCGCACAGATGTCATCAACAAAACGCACACGGTCTGCATTGAACTTGTAAAAATTCTTTACAAGGCAACCGCCACCGCCGGTAATATACAGAAGCATTGTATTTTCATCGTAGCCGTGGTCACGGAGTCTGTGGAATATTTCAGCTACATATTTCTGCACCTCTGCCTTGATGATTTTCATATCTGCCTGAACAATGTTAGCGGTACCCTTGCACAGAACCTCATCAATGATATGCTCATTGATTTCTCTCTGTGTTTTTCTGAGGAAGGCTTCACGGATATCAACAGTACAGAAGTGAGTGCCGAACTTTTCCGTGTACATTCTCTCTGACTGTGGTCTGCCGTCTATAACATACAGAACATTCATTGTACCGTTGCCAATGTCAGCCACAACGTTTACACCGTCCATTTTGGTTGCAAACTGTGAAACCGCCGCATATCCCTGCGGATAGATACTTGCACCTGCGATTCTGATTTTGTAGTCCTTATGCTGCCAAGTGAAAGCTACTTCCTCATTCTTGGTGAGATATGCTTTAAAGCTCTCTTTCTGACCTGCTGTCCAAGTAAGGGGCAGACCTGCCGCAATATGAACTGTGGCTTCTGTCAAGTCTTCAGCACTTAACTCCTTTGCAATAGCCACAAGGGTGAGGGCATAATAGTCCTCGTCTTTGATTTTGTCGGGAAGGAACTCCTTGTGTCCTTCGCCGATAAGATAGAACTTGCCACCGTAAACAAGCATATCTTTTGTGAAAAGCGGCTCTGAGTCATAAGCCGTAATGCCTGTTCTGAAGCAGTGGTTTGCAGTTTTGATATTGCCGTAACCGTGGTCAACACCGATGATAATTACATCATTAAATTTTTTCATTTTGAATTACTCCTTTGAATTAAAATTTTGTTTGATAATAGATTTGGGCATAAAAAAAGCACCCTCTACGGGTGCGGTGAAATAATGGGTCTGTCACGAATGTTGAAAATAAACACTCCTTTCATTAAAATATTTTTGTATGTAAAGTTAGTAAGTGGCTATTTTAGCCATCTACCAGAATTACCAGATGTAAAAGTCTCCAAGTGATACCGAGTATCACTGGGCAAAAATCTAACGCAGTATTCACATCCCGAAATTTAGGTTTTTGGATATAAAAAACACCTGCTACTTTTGAGGTGACAAGTGTATGTAAAC
>JBGVPE010000022.1:0-13362 GCA_045126895.1 Acutalibacteraceae bacterium
GCAATGGAAGGTGCTTGGATTACAGATAGACAAATCGAAGCTGCCAGAGTTGCTATGACAAGATTTATTAAAAGAGGTGGAAAAGTTTGGATCAAAATTTTCCCAGATAAGCCAATCACTGAGAAACCAGCTGAAACTCGAATGGGTTCAGGTAAAGGTTCACCTGAGTATTGGGTTGCTGTTGTTAAACCGGGCAGAGTTCTTTTTGAAATCGCCGGTGTTGATGAGGAACTTGCACGTGAGGCTCTTCGCCTTGCAGCTAACAAGCTCCCAATCAAATGCAAATTTGTTACTAAAGAAGAAACGGGTGGTGAGCAGTAATGAAAGCTAGTGAAATCAGAAAGATGTCCGCTGCTGAGCAAGAAGCAAAGCTTCACGATTTGAAGGACGAGCTCTTTAAACTGCGTTTCCAGCAGGCCATTAACCAGCTCGAAAACCCAATGCGTATTAATGCCGTTAAAAAAGATATCGCAAGAATCAAAACTGTTCAGCGTGATATCGAGCTTCACGGCGCTAATTCGTAAGAAAGGGAGGTAGATTTTAATGGAAAAAAGAAACCTCAGAAAAACTCGTGTAGGCATTGTTAGCAGCGACAAGATGGAAAAAACTGTTGTTGTTTCAGTTAAGGATAAGGTAAAACATCCTCTTTATAAGAAGATTATTAACCGTACCATTAAACTCAAAGCACACGACGAGAACAATGAATGCGGAATCGGTGACCGCGTACTTGTAATGGAAACCCGTCCTCTTTCAAAAGATAAGAGATGGCGTGTAGTAGAAATTATCGAGAAAGCCAAATAATGGCGCAGGTGTAAGGAGGCCTATATTGTGATACAGCAAGAAAGTAACCTCAAAGTAGCTGACAACACGGGCGCTAAAGAGATCAGATGTATTCGCGTTCTCGGTGGCTCAGGCAGAAGATATGCTAACATCGGTGACGTTATCGTTGCTTCAGTTAAAAAAGCAACACCCGGTGGAGTTGTCAAAAAAGGTGAGGTAGTAAAAGCAGTAGTTGTTCGTTCAGCAAGCGGTGTTCGTCGTAACGACGGCACATATATCCGCTTCGATGAGAACGCAGCTGTTATTATCAAAGAAGATAAAAATCCCAGAGGAACTCGTATTTTTGGACCAGTAGCAAGAGAGCTTCGTGAAAAAGATTTCACAAAGATCTTGTCACTCGCTCCTGAAGTACTTTAATCAGGGGGTGCAGAAGATGAACAAAGTACACGTTAAAACTGGTGATACAGTTGTAGTAATCAATGGTAAAAACCGTGGCGCAAGAGGCAAGGTGCTTCAGGTAAGCCCTTCTGAAGGCAAGGTTATCGTTGAAGGTGTTAACATCGTTACAAAACATGTTAAACCAAGAAAAATGGGTGAGCAGGGCGGCCTTCTCAAGGCTGAGAGTGCTCTCTATGCAGACAAAGTTCAGCTTGTTTGCCCCAAATGTGGTCAGCCAACAAGAGTTGGTCACACAGTAAATGCAAAAGGCAAAAAAGTTCGTGTTTGTAAAAAAGACGGCTGCCATGCAGAATTTGAATAAGGAGGAGCATGACATATGGCAAGATTAAAGGAAACTTATGTTAACGAAGTCGCACCGGCTTTGATGAAAAAGTTTGAATACAAGAGTGTCATGCAGATTCCTAAGCTTGATAAAATTGTTATCAACGTAGGCTGCGGCGAAGCAAGAGACAACCCAAAGGTTGTTGATGCTATCGTTAGCGATGTTCAGCAGATCACAGGTCAGAAACCTGTTCTCTGTAAAGCAAAGAAGTCAGTTGCTAACTTCAAGCTTCGTGAAGGTATGACAATCGGTGTTAAAGTAACACTTCGTGGTGAGAGAATGTATGAATTCCTTGACAGATTCTTCAATCTCGCACTTCCACGAGTAAGAGACTTCAGAGGTATCAACCCTAACTCATTTGACGGTAGAGGTAACTACTCAATGGGTATCAAAGAACAGTTGATTTTCCCTGAAATCGATTACGATAAAATTGACAAGGTTAGAGGCATGGACATTTGCTTCGTTACAACAGCTAATACAGACGAAGAAGCTCGTGAGTTACTCACACTTATGGGCGCACCGTTCGCAAGATAAGGGGGTATTATTGTGGCAAAGACAGCTATGAAAGTTAAGCAGGCTAAGCCGGCTAAATATTCAACAAGACAGTACAACAGATGCAAAATCTGCGGTAGACCACATGCGTACCTTCGTAAGTACGGTGTTTGCCGTATCTGCTTCAGGGAACTTGCTCATGCAGGTCAGATCCCTGGCGTTAGAAAAGCTAGTTGGTAAGAGAGCAGTTGCATAAAGGAGGTTGACGGTATGCAGATTACTGATTCCATCGCCGACATGTTAACAAGAATCCGTAACGCAAGTTCGGCTAAACATGATTCGGTTAAGGTTCCCGCATCCAACATGAAGAAAGCGATTGCTCAGATTCTTGTTGATGAGGGTTATGTAAAAAGTTTTAAAGTTGAAGATGATGGCAAACAGGGCATGATTGAGATCGTTCTTAAATATGGTCCTAACAAAACATCAGCTATCACAGGTTTACGCAGAGTTTCTAAGCCCGGCTTGCGTATTTATACAAGCTGTGAGGATATGCCAAAGGTTATGAAAGGCCTTGGTATTGCAATCCTTTCAACACCAAAGGGTATTTTGACTGATAAGGACGCTCGCAAAGCCAACGTTGGCGGCGAAGTTCTTGCTTTCATCTGGTAAGGAGGTGCTGTTAGAATGTCACGTATAGGTAGATTACCAATTGCTATCCCAGCAGGTGTCGACGTAACAATCGACGGCAGCACTGTTACTGTTAAAGGTCCTAAAGGAACTCTTACCAGAACAGTTCACAGCAACATTTCAGTTGCTAAAGAGGGCGAAACAGTTGTTGTTTCTCGTCCAAATGATGATAAGATGAACAGATCACTTCACGGTCTTTCAAGAACACTTATCGCTAACATGGTTCAGGGTTGTAACGTAGGTTACAGCAAAGAACTTGACATCGTTGGTATCGGTTACCGTGTTCAGGTTGCAGGTAACGAGCTTTCAATGAACCTCGGTTTCTCACATCCGGTTGTTATGCAGATTCCTGAAGGTATCAATGTTGAAGTTCTTGTTCCTGTATCACCTGCAAAGATCCGTATTTCCGGTCCTGACAAACAGAAGGTAGGTCAGTTTGCCGCTAATGTTCGCGAAAAGCGTCCTCCGGAGCCTTATAAGGGTAAGGGCATCAAGTATGTTGATGAAGTTATCCGTCGTAAGGAAGGTAAAGCCGGTAAGGGCGGCAAATAAGAGTCTTAATGAAGGAGTGAAACACTTATGGTTAACAGACCTGATAGTAATAAGGCTAGAATCAAGCGCCATACAAGAGTTCGTGGCAAGATTTCAGGCACAGCTGAGTGCCCACGCCTTAATGTATACCGCTCACTCAAGCATATCTATGCTCAGTTAATTGACGATGTAAAGGGTGTTACCCTTGTATCTGCCTCAACTGTAGAAAAGGATTTTGAGGAATACGGCGGAAACAAAACTGCAGCTCACAAAGTGGGCGAATTATTGGCAAAAAGAGCCGCTGAAAAAGACATCACAGAGTGTGTTTTTGACCGTGGCGGTTACATTTATCACGGCCGTGTGCAAGAGCTGGCCGAAGGCGCCCGTGAGGGTGGCCTCAAGTTCTAAGTAAGGAGGAATTACTTTTGGCTAAGATTGATGCATCGGCTATGGAGCTTCAGGAAAGAGTAGTTGCTATTAACAGAGTATCAAAAACAGTTAAGGGCGGTCGTATTTATAAATTCGCTGCACTTGTTGTTGTTGGCGATGGCAACGGTACAGTAGGTTTTGGCATGGGTAAGTCAGGCGAAGTTCCTGACGCTATCCGCAAAGGCATTGAAGATGCAAAGAAAAATCTTATCAAGGTTTCACTTAAGGGTACAACAATCCCACACGAAATCATTGGTAAGTTCGGCGCAGGTGTTGTTCTTCTTAAACCGGCAGCACCAGGTACCGGCGTTATCGCAGGCGGCCCGGTTCGTGCCGTTGTTGAAACAGTAGGTATTAAGGACATCCGTTCTAAAGCACTTCGTTCCAACAATCCCTGCAATGTAGTTAGAGCTACTATCGACGGACTTTCAAAACTTCGTAACGTTGAAGAAGTTGCAGCAGTTCGCGACAGATCAGCAAAAGAAATTTTAGGTTAAGGAGGGTGGACATAATGGCAAAAGTTCAGGTTAAACTTGTAAAAAGCTTAATCGGCAGCAAGAAAGATCAGATTGCCACCGCCCATGCACTTGGTCTTCATAAAATCGGTGATGTTTCCGTTCAGCCGGAAAATCCCCAGACCTCAGGTAAGGTGAAAAAAATTGCTCACCTTATCGAGGTTAGCGAAGCATAAGCAAGGAGGTGCGAAATATGAAATTGCACGAACTTTCACCGGCAGCTGGTTCAACTAAAGAACGTAAGCGTATCGGTAGAGGTGCAGGTTCCGGTCAGGGTAAGACCGCTGGTAAAGGTCACAAAGGTCAGAAAGCCCGTGCCGGTAGAGGTATGCGCCCAGGTTTCGAGGGTGGCCAGATGCCTTTACAGAGACGAGTTCCTAAGAGAGGTTTCAACAATATTTTCCGTGATGTAGTTGTTACAGTTAATGTTTCAGACCTTGAAGCAAGATTTGACAACGGTGCAGTTGTTGACGTAGCTGCTCTTAAAGAAGTAGGTCTCGTTAAAAATTATTTTGATTCAGTTAAGGTTCTCGGTAATGGTGAACTTACAAAGAGTCTTGAGGTTAAGGTTAATGCTTATTCTGAGTCTGCCAAGCAGAAAATTGAGGCAGCCGGCGGAAAGGCTGAGGTGATTTAACATGTTTCAGACATTTGCTAATGCATGGAAAATCCCCGAACTCAGAAAAAAAATTTTATTTACAGCTTTAATCCTTTTGGTAGTCCGTATCGGTTCTGCAATTCCGGTTCCGTTCATTAACGTTGGTGAAAGCGGTATCTTCGATTTCTCAGCTGACGGTTCAATGCAGGGCACATTTATGGAATACCTTACAATGATGACCGGTAATGCTTTTAACTATGGTACAATTTTCGCAATGTCAATTACACCATATATTAACAGCTCGATCATTATGCAGTTGCTCTCAGTTGCAATTCCTGCTCTTGAGAGACTTGCAAAAGACGGTGAAGAAGGCCGCAAAAAGATTGCAACAATCACAAGATTCGTTACAATTGCACTCGGTCTCCTTCAGAGTACTGCTTATTACTTCTATCTCAGAGGTAACAATTTCTTGCTCGGTAATGCTGACGGCGCTGCTTTCACAGGCTTTGATGCAGTTTTCCAGGCAATAATCATAATCCTCTGTTTCACAGCCGGTACAGCCCTTATTATGTGGCTCGGCGAACAGATTAACGACAGAGGTATCGGAAACGGTATTTCACTCATTCTTTTCACAGGTATCGTGTCAAGAATCCCAACACTTGCTGCTCAGCTCTTCTCAAACGAAGGCGGTTACTTCAGCAAGGGCGGTGCATGGGCTGTTCTTTCAGTAGCAGTTGTTATTATCCTTCTTCTTATGATTGCTTATATCGTATGGATGGATAACGCAGAGCGCCGTATTCCGGTTCAGTATGCTAAGAGAGTTGTTGGCCGTAAGATGTACGGTGGCCAGAGCACACATATTCCGATTAAGGTTAATATGTCTGGTGTTATGCCGGTTATCTTCGCAAGCTCAATCCTTTCTCTTCCTCCAACAATTAACCTTTTTGTTAATGCTAAGGAAGGCTCAGGACTTGCAACATTCTTCAGCATCTTCACAAGCTCACATTGGGCTTACGGTATTATGTATTTCTTCATGATTATCTTCTTTGCTTACTTCTATGCAAGCATTCAGTACAATCCTGTTGAAATGGCTAACAATATCCGTAAAAACAGTGGTGCTGTTCCGGGTATCCGTCCCGGTAAGCCCACATCAGATTACATCAAGAAAATCTTGTCAAGAATTACATTACTCGGTGCATTGCTTCTCAGCGTTGTAGCTCTCTTCCCGATCTTGTTCCAGCAGATCACAGGTGCTTTCAACCACGAAATCGCAATCTCACTTGGTGGTACATCAATCATCATCCTTGTTGGTGTAGCTCTTGAAACAGTTAAACAGCTTGAATCCCAGATGATGATGCGTCATTACAAAGGATTCCTTGATTAATCGGAGGCGAGAATATGAATTTAATTCTTCTCGGTGCACCGGGTGCAGGTAAAGGCACACAGGCAGAAGTTATCTGCGATAAGCTTTCAATCCCTGCAATTTCAACCGGTAACATTATCCGTGAAGCTCTTTCAAAGGGCACGGAAATGGGCTTAAAAGCCAAATCATACATTGATGCAGGTCAGCTTGTTCCTGATGAAGTAGTAATCGGAATTATCAAAGAAAGACTTGCAAAAGATGATTGCCAGAAAGGTTTTATCCTTGACGGTTTCCCAAGAACAATTCCTCAGGCAGAAGCTCTTGATGCGATGGGTGTTGTAATCGACAGAGTTATCGACATCGAAGTTCCTGATGAGAAAATTATTAAAAGAATGTCCGGCAGACGTGTATGCTCAAAATGCGGTGCTTCTTATCATCTTGAATATAAGAAACCTGCTAAAGACGGTGTATGTAATGTTTGCGAAGGTGAACTCATCCAGCGTAAGGATGATCACCCGGACACAGTTCTTGACAGACTCAATGTTTATCATGAACAGACTGAGCCTCTCAAGGATTACTACTCAAAAGCAGGCTTGCTTAAAGTAGTAGAAGGCCAGGAGGAAGTTGCTGATACAACAGCTCTTACTCTTAAGGCATTGGAGGATTAAGCATGATAGTGCTCAAAACGAATCACGAGTTAGCGCTTATGCGCGAAGCTTGTATTATATCGGCAGGAGCATTAAAATTAGCGGGGGAGGCTGTTGAGCCCGGCGTAACAACTGCAGAGCTTGACAAAATTGCCTATGATTATATCAAGAAATGCGGTGCAGAACCGAATTTCCTTAATTACGGTGGTTTCCCCGCTACCGCATGCATTTCCATAAACGATGAGGTCATTCATGGTATTCCGGCTAAGGATCGCGTTATTAAAGCGGGTGACATTGTCAGTATTGACCTTGGCGCTCAGCTGGACGGATTTCACGGCGACAATGCTGCTACTTTCGCAGCAGGGGATATCTCTCCTGAAGCGAAGCGGCTGTGCGACACAACCCGAGAAAGTCTTTATGTAGGCATTCAGAAGGCTGTCGCAGGCGGCAGAATCGGTGATATCGGCTCAGCAATCGCATCCTACTGTGAAGAGAGAGGCTTTTCGGTAGTACGTGAATATGTTGGTCACGGAATAGGTAAAAAGCTCCATGAAGATCCAAGTGTCCCGAATTACGGCACTCCCGGCAGAGGTGTGCGACTGTTACCGGGTATGACACTTGCCATTGAGCCTATGATAAATATGGGCAAAGCAGGAGTTAAAACATTATCCGATGGTTGGACAGTAAAAACTAAAGACGGTTCACTGTCAGCACACTTTGAGCACACGGTGGCAATTACACCGGATGGGCCAAGAATTATGACCCAGATTTGAGGAGGAAAAAAGCTATGTCAAAACAAGATATGCTTGAACTTGAAGGCGTAGTAATCGAAGCATTACCAAACGCAACATTTCAGGTTGAGTTGGAAAACGGACACAAAATTTTAGCCCATATCTCCGGCAAACTTCGTATGAACTATATCCGAATTCTTCCGGGTGATAAGGTAACGGTTGAGGTATCACCTTATGACCTTACCAGAGGGCGCATCACATGGCGTTCCAAATAAACGCTTACAGAAATTAACAGGCTAATTTTTAAGGAGGGCATTCTAATATGAAAGTCAGACCTTCTGTAAAGAAAATTTGCGAGAAGTGCAAGATCATTAAGCGCAAGGGAAAAATCATGGTTATCTGTGAGAATCCTAAGCACAAACAGCGTCAGGGTTAATCCGACGCAAACCATTCAATGGAGGTGCAACTGACAAATGGCGCGTATTTCAGGTGTAGACCTTCCAAGAGAGAAGAGAGTAGAAATCGCTCTTACTTACATCTTTGGTATAGGTCGTAAAACTGCTAGCGACATTATCGCAGCTACAGGTATCAATCCTGACACAAGAGTTAAGGATTTATCTGAAGAAGATGTTTCAAAATTGCGTGAGTACATCGACCACAATGTAAAAGTGGAAGGTGACCTTCGCAGAGAGACCGCATTCGATATCAAGAGACTTATCGAAATCGGTTGTTATCGCGGTGTTCGTCATCGCAAGGGCCTGCCCGTAAGAGGACAGCGTTCTAAAACAAACGCCCGTACACGCAAAGGTCCTAAAAAGACTATTGCTAACAAGAAGAAATAATAAGGAGGTAGAATTATGGCACCTAAGGGTTCCGCTAAAAAAGGCTCTGCAACTCGCAGACGCCGTGAGCGTAAAAACATCGAGCGCGGAGCAGCTCATATTCAATCCACCTTCAACAACACAATTGTTACTATTACCGATACACAGGGCAATGCTGTTTCATGGGCAAGTGCTGGTGAAATGGGCTTCAGAGGCTCTAAAAAATCAACTCCTTTCGCAGCTCAGACAGCTGCAGAGGTTGCAGCAAAAGCTGCTATTGAACACGGTATGAAAACAGTTGAGGTTTATGTAAAAGGCCCGGGCGCAGGTCGTGAAGCTGCAATCAGAGCTTTACAGACAGCAGGTTTGGATGTAACAATGATCAAAGACGTTACTCCAATTCCTCACAATGGCTGCCGTCCCCCTAAGAGAAGGCGCGTATAAACCTATAAATTCAGGAGGTGTAACTACATGGCAAGATATACCGGCGCGGTTTGTAAAATGTGCCGCCGTGAGGGCAAAAAGCTCTTCCTTAAGGGCGAAAGATGCTACACACAGAAATGTGCTCTTGAGCGTCGTTCATATGCTCCAGGCCAGCATGGTCAGAGCCGCAAAAAGACATCGGAATATGGTATGCAGCTTCGTGCTAAACAGCAGGCAAGACGCTACTATGGTATCAATGAAAGCCAGTTCCGTAAATATTTCGCAATGGCTGAGCGTAAACAGGGTAAGACAGGTGAAAACCTTCTTAGAATCTGTGAAAGCCGCCTTGATAACATTGTTTACCTTTTGGGCTGGGCAAATTCCCGTGCAGAAGGCAGACAGCTTGTAACACACAATCATTACCTTGTAAATGGCAAGAAGGTTAACATCCCTTCAATCCTTCTCAGAGCTGGTGATGTAATCACAGTTAAAGAAGGTAGCCGTGACAGTGAAAAGATCAAAGCTGTACTCGAAACAAACGGTTCTCGTCCTGTTCCGCAGTGGCTTGATAAAACTTCAAACTACGAAGCAAAAGTTGTAAACCTTCCAGATCGCGATCAGATCGCTACTCCGGTTGAAGAGCAGCTTATCGTTGAGTTCTATTCAAAATAATAACAATTATTAAGCAGTTTTTTGCTGTATATTACAAGGAGGGTTTTGAATGATAGGAATCGAAAAGCCCAGAATCGAAACAGCTGAAGTTTACCCTGACGGTACTTACGGCAGATTTGTAGTAGAGCCTCTCGAGAGAGGTTACGGTATAACTCTCGGCAACAGCCTCAGAAGAGTTCTCCTTTCCTCACTCCCGGGTTATGCTATCACATCTGTTAAGATTGACGGTATTCTTCATGAGTTCTCAACTATTCCCGGTGTTAAGGAAGATGTTACTGAGATCGTTCTTAATCTCAAGAGCGTTATCCTTAAAATTCACGGTGATGGCCCTAAAACTATGTATGTAGATGTTAAGGGTGAATGTGAACTCACAGCGGGTTGCTTTAAATGTGATTCAGATGTTGAAATTCTCAATCCTGATCTTCACATTGCATCCCTTGATTCCGATGCTGATGTTCACATGGAAATCACTTGTGACAAGGGCAGAGGTTATGTGTCAGCAGAAAAGAACAAGCAGGAAATGCAGCCTGCAATCGGTGTTATTGCTGTTGACTCAATTTATTCACCTGTTTTAAAAGTGAATTACACAGTCGAGAACACACGTGTTGGTCAAATTACTGACTATGACAAGCTTACGCTTGAGGTGTGGACAGATGGTACAATTTCTTCTAAAGAAGCAGTATCTCTTGGAGCCAAGATCCTCAACGATCACCTCAGTCTCTTCGGTGACCTTTCAGATGAGGCATTCGAAACAGAGATAATGGTTGAAAAGAGCAAGAATGGCAAAGATAAAGTTCTGGAGATGACCATTGAGGAACTTGACCTGTCTGTGCGTTCTTTCAACTGCTTGAAGAGAGCAGGTATAAACACAGTTGAAGACTTGATCGGTAAGTCAGAAGACGATATGATGAAGGTTCGTAACCTCGGTAGAAAGTCACTTGATGAAGTTGTTGCAAAACTTGCTTCATTAGGCTTCGACCTTCGCAGAGATGACGAGTAATTTTCGCTGTATTTCGAATTTTTAAGGAATCCAACCTATTAACGGTAAAGGAGTGATTTTAATGCCCGGTTCCAGAAAGCTTGGTAGAGCAACTGACCATCGTAAGTCAATGCTCAGAGGCATGGTAACTTATCTTTTAGAAAGCGGCAGAATAGAAACCACCGTTACAAGGGCAAAAGAAGTTCGTGCAATGGCTGAAAAAATGATCACTGTTGCAAAAGATAACGATCTTCATGCAAGAAGACAGGTTTTAGCTTACGTTACTAAAGAGGACGTAGTTACAAAACTTTTCAATGAAATTGCCCCCAAATATAAGGACGTTAACGGCGGCTATTGCCGTATCATCAAAACAGGAGCACGCCGCGGTGATGCTGCAGAAATGTGCATTATCGAGCTCGTTGATCCTGCTAACAAATAAGTTTAACCAAAATTTAAGAGCTATCCGAAAGGGTAGCTCTTTATTTTTTTATTAGATTTTTCAGCCATCTTATTTCTTCATCATCAATAGATTTAAATATCCTTAGAAAAATAACATATAAAACAACCTGTATTCCTATAAATAAAAATGTGAGTAATTTTCTGTTCGGATCAAAAGTAAAAATTAAATTAAAAAGTATGCAGATAAGGCACGATGTTATGATGCTCATTATCGGTATTACTAAATCCTTGAATAGTTCAATACTTATTTCACTTACTACTGATAATCGTCTGAAGCTCAGCACAAAATTTAATAATTCACTTGCATAAATAACAAAAATGTATCCCTTGACCCCCATTATCGGCACGAGAAAATAAACCATAATCACGCAGCTGGCTGCATCAATAATATTATATTTCATATAACTTATTTGCTGGTCAAGACCCTTTAACATACCGTCAACAGCCATATCCATATACATAATAACAACCAATGGTGCCAGGATTTTAATATAAAAAGCGGTTTCGGTGTTGTTATAAAAGCTCAGAGAAAGCCGCTGAGCATTAAAAAACATAACCCCTGCCGAGCCGATTGAAAAAAGAAGGGTAAGATGTAAAACTCTTCTAATTACATAGTGAATCTGCCTATAATTTTTTGATACAAAATTAGTTGAGATTTCCGGCACCAATAACCCTGATAATGAAGAAATCAGAACAGAAGGGTAGAGGATAATCGGCAACGCCATACCGTGAACAGTGCCGTAAGTTGCGATTGATTTATCAATTGAGCCGCCGGCTTTTTTTAACCCTTTTGGTATGAGCAGATGCTCAACAGTGGTTAATACAGAGCGCATTTCAGAGCCTATTGCATCAGGCAGAGAAATTCTTAGCAGATTCTTAAAAACACTGCAGGATAAAACATCTTTTTCGTTTTTTGAAGAAAAGCGGTAAAGACTGTATGAGCATATTAAAGAAAATATTTCTGCAAGGCTGATACCCGTAACTATTGAACAACAGGCGTTTTCTGTATTAAGATTTTTAATCTGACCGATAATAAAAACAGTCACTGCAATTTTAAAAATTTGCTCTAAAAGCTGAACAAAGGTGTAGCGCATAATTTTACTTTCAGAGATGAAATAGCCGTTTAGTGCAGCTGACATAGCAACAAAAGGAAGACTTACGCTAAGAATTTTAAAAGAAGAAACTGAAACTTCGTTACCTATCCACCTGATTGCAATAATATCAGCACAACCGAATAAAATAATTGCTATAATCGAACCGCAAAAAAATCCGTATAAAAGGCATCGGCTCATAATCTGCCGTTGGTTTGAACGATTTAAAGCCATACTGTCAGCAACAAGGCGCATAGAGGCAAGCCTGATTCCTGCAACAGAGAAGGTGATTGCCATTGTGTATACGGTGCTTATAAGCTGAAACAAACCGATGCCGCCTGACCCGATAACATTAGTAAGATAAATATTAAAACTGACTGATACAGTGCGCATTAAAAAAGATGCGGCAGTCAACAAAATAGTGTTGTTCAAAAGCTTTTTGGAGTTATTCATAAAATCACCCGATTTATATTTATGAATAATAAATCTTATAAAGAATAAAAACTTCTGAATTATTTGATTGTTGACAAAATAAGATGATTTTGATAAAATATCAACCGTGTTAAATATCCGGAGACGTATCGAAGTGGTCATAACGGGGCTGACTCGAAATCAGTTGGGGAGCAATCCCACGCGAGTTCGAATCTCGCCGTCTCCGCCAGAAAAAGACCTATGCTTTGTGTTGAAGCGTAGGTCTTTTTTTCGAAACAAATCCCTTTTTATGAATATTATTGCAACGTTCTGCCATCCTATTATTGAAAGGAAGGGTTGTTATGATTGAACAAGATACAATTAGGCTTTTGCGGGAATGTGATGCAGGTGTAAAAATGGGAGTAGCTTCTATTGATGATGTTTTGAAGTATGTTCACTCTGAAAGAATGAAAAAATATCTTATCGATTGCAAAGATGAGCATGAAAAACTTAATACCGAAATTCAAAAACTTCTTGATAAATATCAGGATGACGGCAAAGACCCGAACCCGATTGCCAAAGGTATGTCATGGATGAAAACAAATATGAAAATAGCTATGGATGAATCTGACGAAACAATTGCCGATTTGATGACAGACGGTTGTAATATGGGCGTTAAATCACTTAATAAATACCTTAACGAATACAAAGCAGCAGATGAAGTTTCAAAGGATGTTGCGAAGAGACTTATTAACCTTGAAGAAAGATTAGCTATAGATATCCGTCAGTATTTATAAAAAAACAGGACCCATAACGCTGACACCACATAAGGCAGTTTTTCTTTAAAAAGTGAAATTACGGCACAATAATACGTTAAAACCCACCGATACGCGATAGCGTAATCGGTGGGTTTTGCCTTTTCTTGCACACGCAATTTCGCATTTTAAAGTGC
>JBGVPE010000023.1:0-3305 GCA_045126895.1 Acutalibacteraceae bacterium
GGCAACAGCGATGTTTATGAAGGCAAATCAATGGCAATCAACTGGTATCATTCATCACCGTTTCAGATAATCGGCAGCTTCGGTCTTGTCGGTATTGTTGGTTTTGTTTATCAGTTTATTGCACGATGCAAACTTTTTGCATCAAAAGTCACCCACTTTAATCTTACATTATTCATCGCATTCATCGGCCTTACAATGATGTCTACAGTAAATCCGGGTGAGTTTTGCCCGTTGCCTTACGGCTTTTTAGTAACATATTATTTTGTTGTGTGTGAAAAATGCAACGCTGCAACAGTCAGAGAAAACGGCAACGAAACCGAACAGACAATCATTAAATTATAATAAAGATATAAAAAATCGTCAGAGCCTGAATCAAAGCTCTGACGATTTAATTTTTATAAGCTCTGCTTCATCGAATTCACCACAAACGGTTATCACCGAATTACCATCATCAAAAGACACAAAGTGGTTATCATAAGCAAAAAAATCTTTTTTAATTTCAGGGAATCTGTATTGAGAATATCGGAATACAGTTTCTCCTCTTTTTTTTATAATGCTTTCTTTAAAAGTCCACAACCGCGTGAACTTAACTGCATCATCTGACACTGCAATCTTTTCATCTGCTGAGCATATACGGTTAAGTGTTATCTCTTTCGCAGCAGCAACAGTCTGAATATCCACACCGATTTCTTTGCTGTGCACAGCACATACAAAGCCTTTTTTACTGTGAGAAAGATTAAAGAATACAGGGTTATCTTGTATACCCGGCTTTCCGTTTTCGGAATAACATAATTCAAACTGTTCAACGCCCTGCTCTTTTAAAGCTTTAACAAGCAGAAGATAGGCACCCAAACAATTCTTTTTATCATCCTCAAATCTGAAACGGTGATATCTTGCTAACCTTTCTTCAGGCAAAAGAGCCAGACCTTTCTCTGAATCGAAATCGTATTCGTCACAAAAATATACTTTTGCCTTGCTCATATTACTGACCTAAATACACTTTTGAAATAGCTGATATATACTCAGACTCAACCTTTTTCATAGAAAACGCATCATAGCTGACTGTATAATTCTGCGATTGAGCAATATCAAGCTGTATTTTTGCATCATTTACAGCCTTGCTTGACCTGATTGAATAGTCCCAATAATTACTGTATGAAGTTATAAAATACACAACTCTGACAGCATCATTAGTTTCTATAACCTGAGTATCGCTTGCTTTTCTGTTACTGTCAGTTAACCATTTTTTCAGTTCATCAGGCTGAAGCTCATCTGCAACTTTACCTGAAACAAGTCCGCCTGTTGAGGCACTGTTACCCTTTGATTGTGTGAGGGCATAGTACATAAATGTATCTTCATCAGCTTTGCCATTTTTCCACTGATTGTAGATATCATTCGCTGTTGTTTTAAGCTTGGCAATCTCTTCGGCTGAAATTGAGGTGCCTGTTGAATCGGTTTTTGGCAAAACAATTTCACGGTAGGTAAGGCAGCCGTTTTTGCTGTATACAGGAGTCTGCACAAAGGCAACACTGTAGCCCTTCTGTGTTTTAAAAACAGCTTTGTCACCTGATTTACGCTGACGGTCAAACGACCAATCACCCATACTCTTTGAATATGTGCCGTCAACATAGCCTTTAGGCACTGCAGGGTATGATTCTCTGTCAGCAACTTTACCTGAATATTTTTTAATAACAGTTGAGAAAGAGTTAAGGTCGGTTGTTTCTTTTGCAATTTTATTTGCAATAATTTCAGCACGGGCACCCTGAACTTCAAAAGCATATAAATCTATATAATCATAATTCTTATAATCAGAATCGTATATACTTCTGATATTATCATCGGTGTATTCTGCCATCAGTTTTTTATTGATTGCAAAATCGTATTTTGTTGCCATATATTCTCTTATGAGTTCATTTTTAAAGAACTCCTCATCGCAGGATTCACCGAACAAAATTTTAAGATACTGATCAAGAGTATCATATCCGCCGTCAAGAACAGCGGTGCGAAGACCTTCAATATGGTCATAAACCTGCGCGCGTACATCATCAGTAAGCGTAAGACCCATTTTAGCTGCAAGTTCAAATTTCACACGGTAGCCTGTCATCGTTTTAATAGCATCCTTAAGAATGTATTCCGCCCAAGACATTTCTTTGCCTGTCTGTGAATCAAGCGCCATGGTTGACTGCTGGTCAATACCCTTTGTAAAGTCGAATGTGTTAGGATTCTCTTGTAAAAACTCGGAAAAGTAATCATTATAATAGTTCATGCTCTGGTCATAGTCACTGCCAAGCTTTTTATTCATATAATCTCTGAAAGTAAGCTGTGCATTATTCTGAGCATTGGAGTAGCTCTGACGGTAGAAAAACTCAAGCTCTTCATAGCTTATGTTTATATCACCAAGCTTCATTACAGCATTCTCATCACTTTCGGGTTGGGAAGTATATTCAATGCTCAAAGCGCCTTTAGGTTCATCGTCAGGCTGCGGAGCATCTTTTTTGAACACATCAGAGCATAAAAGAAAAACTATACCTGCAACTATAACCGCAACAACAGCTGCTATTATAGCTACCAGCTTTTTGTTGACAGGCTTTTTGCCGGATTGCTTTGCTTTTTTAGCAGTTTTCTTTTCATTAAGCTTTAAAGCTTTCTCTTTCTCTTTTTTAAGATAAGCTTCCATTTCTGCATTACCTGCATTCTCTTTAAAAACCTTACCGCATTTTTTGCAATTAGCAGCATTATCAGGCAAAACCTTGCCGCATTCAGGGCATTTCATACGCTACACTCCGTTACCTTTTTTGTTTTTAATATGGACTTTTAACATTTTATCATTAAATATACACTTTTTCAACACAGTAAATGTAAAATTTTTTAATTTTGTTATTGACAATATCGGTTTTGTTGTGTTAGAATGTACCCTACAGTAATAAAAATACCCCTTGCAATAAGCGGAGGGAGGGAACAAAATGAGTCAGGTAAAAGTTAAAGAAGGCGAATCATTAGATAACGCTCTCAGAAGATTCAAGAGACAGACTTCAAGAGACGGCGTTATTCAGGAGGTTCGTAAAAGAGAGCATTATGAAAAGCCTTCCGTAAAACGTAAGAAAAAGTCAGAAGCTGCTCGTAAACGCAAGTTCAAATAATAACTTGTACATAACAGGGTGTCGTAACGCTGACACCACATAAGGCAGTTTTTCTTTAAAAAGTGAAATTACGGCACAATAATACGTTAAAACCCACCGATACGCGATAGCGTAATCGGTGGGTTTTGCCTTTTCTTGCACACGCAATTTCGCATTTTAAAGTGC
>JBGVPE010000024.1:0-13891 GCA_045126895.1 Acutalibacteraceae bacterium
AGCTGAAGAAAGGAAGGCTGATACCTGTGTTGGGCATCATATCAGTTACAACAAGTATATTTAAAATTGATTGAAGTCCTATCTGAATAACTATACCCATTACTAACAATCTGCCGAAAACCGAACGGGATTTCATAGCAATTGCAAAACCTCTCCACACAAGAAGAGCAAATAAAACAACGATAAATGCACAACCGATAAAACCTAACTCTTCGCCCACAATAGCAAAGATAAAGTCATTCTGCGGTTCAGGAAGATAGAGATATTTCTGCTTTGAATTACCAAGACCCAACCCAAAGAAACCGCCTGAACCAAGGGCAAAGAGAGATTGGTTTGTCTGATATCTTGCATCAAGATCTGTGTAATCTTTGACAAGCCATGAATTGATACGTTCTGCCATATAACCTTTGAGGAATGTTTCAGGGCTTGAAACAACTATTACCACACCGATTACCGCAACAATCGCGCCTAAAGCATATATCTTCCAATCAAGTCCGCCCAGGAAACACATAATAAGACCGATACCAAGCATCAGGATAGCACCTGAAAGATGGTCTTCAAGGTAAACAAGAGCTGCAAAAACAATTACAATACCGAAATATGCAGCTGTTGTAAACCATTTACGCTCTTCAAGGAATTTTCTGTGCCTTTCAAAACTCCATGCAAGTGTAATAATCAAGCCGAATTTTGCTACCTCAGAGGGTTGGAACCTGAAGCCTATCAAAGGAATTTCGAGCCAACGTTTAAACTGCTCTTTACCTTCAACTTTTGCAGGGTCAACAAGAACCCACAACAGAAGAAGTATTGATATAACGAAGAATGCAGGTGCAAGTTTTCGCATAACATTGTAATTTACCTTTGAAACTACAAGCATTGCAATAATACCAAGAACTGCAAAAAGACCTTGACGCTTAAGATAGTAATATGCATCGTATTGTGCCGAAGCACTGTTTTTGGCACTGATGTAACTTGCAGAGAACATCATTACTATACCGATTGTAAGCAAAACACAAACAAGAAGCAGGAAGATTATATCAAATCCGCCTTTAGCAAAAAGACCTTTATCTTCTGAATCCTTTGCTTTCGGTACGATTCGGGGAATATCTGAAAGTTTTTTCTTTTTTCGATTTGAATTGTACGCTGTTGCCATATTCACTTCCCCTTTCTTTAAAAATTATTAACCGATTTTACCGAAATACATTAAAGCTATACCTACTGCACAGCCGATAATATTAACAACTGAAAAAACTGTAACGATTTTGTTTTCACTCCAACCACCCATTTCAAAATGATGGTGAATAGGAGCCATTCTGAAAATTCGTTTTCCGTGAGTGAGTTTAAAATAGCCAATCTGAATAACATCAGAAACAGCTTCAATAACATAAACAAGACCAAGGAATAAAAGAATCCAAGGGCAATCCACAGCATATGAAAGTGCAACTACCATACCGCCAAGGAACATTGAACCTGTATCACCCATAAATACTTTTGCAGGATGTCTGTTCCAGATAAGGAAACCTGCACAACCGCCTAAAAGTGCTGATGCGATAATACCCATACCGAGAGCATTACTTATAAGCGCAACAACAATAAAACCTGCTGCACATGTAACTGTAACGCTTGAGCAAAGGCCGTCTATACCGTCTGTGAAGTTAACGGCATTGATAGCACCGTAAAGAACACATACACCTAAAACCCAGAAAAAGATACCTAAACGCACATTACCGAAAAACGGGACATACATATAAGGATCTTTGCCCATAGAAAGATACAAGCTGATTAAATAACCTGCACAAACAAGAACCTGAACAACTGACTTCTGAATAATTGTAAGACCGAGATTTCTCTTTTTTACAACCTTTATGTAGTCATCAGCAAAACCTATCATACCAAAAAGCAAAGCCATTATAAGACCTGCCCAGAGCTTTGCCTGGGTTTCACCGCTGAGCATAAGCTTGTTGCCTGTAACCGCATTAAGCAAAAGAGCCGCTACACATGCAATTGTTATTGAAATAATAAACATTATACCGCCCATAGTGGGTGTTCCCTGCTTGTTTTTATGCCAAGAGGGGCCGATATCAAGGATAGTCTGACCAAATTTCAACTTATGAAGCCAGGGAATAAAAACTTTACCTAAAATTGCTGTACCCGCAAGGGCAACAACCCCCGCAATTACCATTAGTAAAACACCGTTCATTTCAATACCCCTTTAACCAATTTTTTCATACACAGCCTGAATAACCTCTTCAAGCTTCATACCGCGGCTTGCCTTAAATAAAACTGCATCACCGGGTTTAATGAAATCTGCCACTTTATCGGCAAGAGCCTGATGTGTATCAAAGTTTGCCGTATTCTCAACGCCCATTTCCTGAGCTTTAAGTGAAGTAAGAACTGATTTTTCACCATAAGTGAAAACTGCATTTATTTTTTTCTTTGCAGCCAACATACCGGAATCTTTATGAGCATCATCACTCACTGTACCCAACTCAAGCATATCGCCCAAAACTGCAATTTTACGGCTGCAGTCAAGGCTTGAAAGTGTATTAATTGCTGCTCTCACTGAATCAGGACTTGCATTATAGCAATCTTCAATAAATGTAATTCCGTTGATTTCGCGGATTCTCTGACGCATACCTGACGGCTCATAATTCAAAAGACCTTTTGCTGCATTTTCGGCAGAAATGCCTAACTCAACTGCCACTGCAAAAGCTGCAGTTGCATTATAAACATTGTGTTTACCTATGGTTGGTATTTCTATCAGCTGAACTTTCTCATCATATTTCAGTTCAAAAACAGTGTTTGTTCCTTTTATGCTGATATTTTCAGCCTTATATTTACACATTGAATTGTTAATACCGTAGTAAATTACAGGTCTGCTATCAATATGAGCACTCATAAGATACGGGTCATCACCATTGAGAAAAACAGGTGCGTTATCTTTAAGACCTTCAAGAATTTCAAGCTTTGCTGCAAGAATTCCCTCTCGTGAGCCAAGATTTTCCATATGGGAAACACCGATGTTTGTAATAACAGCTGCATCAGGCTTTACACATCTGCTAAGTGCTGAAATCTGACCTTTATCATCCATGCCCATTTCAATAACTGCCGCCTGATTCTCTGCATCAAGGCGCATCACAGTTCTCGGCACACCAATCTGATTGTTGAGATTTCCCTCTGTTTTAAGAGTATTCCATTCACTTGAAAGAGCTGCAGATATCATCTCTTTAGTTGTTGTTTTACCAACACTGCCTGTAAGGCTCACAACAGGGAAGCTGAACAAATCTCTGTACCATGAAGCAAGAGCTAAAAAACCTTCCTGCGTATCATCTACAATAAGCTTCGGGCAATCTGCATCAATTTCACAATGACACATTACGGCAACCGCACCGTTTGCCACTGCAGATGCTGCAAATTTATGTCCGTCAAAATTTTCACCTTTTATTGCAATATAAAGGTCACCTTTGCTTATAGTTCTGCTATCAATTGAAATTCCTGTAATCACCGCATCAGCTGTTGCTGTTGCCCCAATTCCCTTTGCTATCTCTTTTAATGAAATTGTCTGCATAGAACATTACCTCTTTGCCTGAAACTGAATCAACCGTCTGCAATACCGGTTCCTGATTTAAAATAAACTGTTACAGTGCTGCCATAGGCAACCTGTGTTCCTTTTTCTATATTTTGTCTGTATGCCGTCAATCCTGCATTCTGCAAAGCATTACCTGATATTTTGATATTTATACCTGCCTGAGTCGCAGCGTTTATCGCATTGTAAATAGACATTGATGTAAAATCAGGCACCGTTGCTGTTATTGAAGGTGAATCCTTTTCTGTATAAAAGACAATTACACCCTCCTGCGGAATATATTGACCGTATGCAGGGCATTGGGAAATAACATTTTTACCCTTACCTGCAACTTTAACTTTAAAGCCTGCTGACTTTGCGTTTTGCTGAGCTGTTTCAATACTGCTGCCCACATAGTTTGGTACAGCAACATTAAGCTCCTGAGCTTCTTTTTGATTGTAATTTCTCTTGACATTAAGATATGTCAAGGTATTTTCGATAACCTCTGCTGCAACAGGCGCTGCAACTGCTCCGCCTGTTTTGGTGTTGCCTTTAGGGTTATCTACAACAATAATAATTGAAATTTCAGGATTATCTGCCGGTGCAACACCTGCAAAAGATGCAACTACCTGACCTTCATGACGAAGATTATCAGATGTACCTGTTTTACCTGCAACATTATATCCCGGTACATAAGCATTTTTGGCTGTACCCTCTTCAACAGTTTTAACCATTGCATCAAGCACTTTTTCAGATGTAGACTCTGAAACTACCTGGCGGCGTACATAAGCCTGATTTTCTTTGACTACGTTTCCTTCGTTATCAACAATTTTATCAACAACATAAGGCTTCATAAGCTTACCGCCGTTAGCAATAGCATTGACTGCAGTTATCATCTGTATTCCGCTGACACCGAACGACTGACCAAACGAACTACTTGCAAGGTTAACCTTGCTCATTTTTGATTCACTATGGTAAATCGAGCTGCCTTCACCCGGAAGGTCAATGCCTGTTTTTTCTGTGAAGCCGAAAGCATCGAAATATTTATAAAATTTATTTACACCCAATCTTTGACTGACTGAAATGAAATATGTGTTACATGAGTTAGCAAGAGCCTTGTTCACATCTTCAACACCGTGAGCTTTATTATTAAAGCAATTATAAGGTGTATCAATAATTTTTGTATGGCCTGTGCAGTTGAATCCGTTGATTGTTTCATTCTCTTCAAGACCTGCTGCCAAGGTGAAAACCTTAAAAACAGAACCGGGTTCATACACATCACTTACAGCATTATTGCTCCACTGATTATCTCTTGCAGCTTTTATTGCCTCTGTTTTTTCTTTTTCATCAGTTATTTTTTCAAGTTCAGTGTTGATTTTTTCATTATAAATAGCACTTGGATTATTAGGGTCATAGTCATTTTTTGTTGACATAGCAAGGATTGCACCTGTTTTAACATCCATAACAATACCGTAACAAGTATCGCATTGTGAATCCACATAGCTCTGGTCAAGGGCATCTTCGAGATAGCGTTGAATTGATTCGTCAATTGTAAGAACAAGACTTGAGCCCTGTTCAGGCTCATACACACTTTCGAAATCGACTGATGAGTTTTTATTCATAGCACTGTTTGAATATATCTGCCTGCCGTCTGTACCTGTAAGCTCTTCGTCATAAGCATATTCAAGACCGTAAAGACCCCCGTCTTCAGAACCGGTGAAACCTAAAAGAGTTGAAGCAAGATTACCGTCAGGGTAATAACGCTTTGTATCAGACTCAATGCCAACATAATAGCTGTAATAAACACGTCTGAGGTTGTTTGAAGAATCTCTGTACTCAACATATTCTTTCATAAAAGCACTTACCATATCCCTTTGTGCTTTCTCAACCTTTGATTTTACTGCTATGTATTTCTGACTTTTGTGGTCGGTGATTTTTGTTTTAAGCTCGTTTGCGTCAATTTCAAAAATCTCCGCCATTTTTTTAGTTACATTATCCAACGCCTGTTGAGAAACTGCATCTGAAAACGAGCCGTTATAAAAGTTATTTGGGTTTATATAAACCTTCCAGACCGATGCACTTTCTGCAAGAACATTCATATTACGATCATAAATTACGCCTCGCTGTGCCGTTATAACGTTATCTTCAAGCTGATTGCCTTCAGCATAAGCTTTATACATATCACCGTTGATAATCTGAACATTAAATAAAGCAAAAATATTTGCCAAAAAGAAAAGAGTGATAAACACAAGCACAACTATACTTCTGACCATTGTTTCTTTTCGGGTCATTTTATTGCTTTTTTTAGTTGGCATAGTGAATTTCCTCCTCAAAAACAGTTTCTTTAAAAATCACTGTAAGGGCGGATATAGAATCCGCCCTTTTATAATATGATTTCAATCATTGCTATTATTCATTTAATCAGTCAACTTCAAAATAGTTAATCTGATACCCGTCCTTTTTAATCATACCCAATTTTTCTTCTGCATATGAAGAAATATTATCTATTGAGTATATTGAATCGACAGCGCTTCTGAGCCTTACATTCTCGCTCTCTGCCTCTTTGATTGTTGTTGTGATTGCAGCTTTTTCAGCTTCAAGTTCCATAACAACAGCTCTGCAATAAACAGATGAGCCCAAAAGAACGAGAAGTAAAAATGATATAAATGCAATTTTAACAGCCTGGCGCCTTGAATAACGAGCTTCTGCCTTTAACTGAGAACGTGTACGTGGCTTCTGTGGAACAGCATGAGGTCTGACAGGCGCAGGTATTGCCGGTGCTGTGGCGCTTTTTCTGTTAATTGAATTATCAAACAGATCAAAATCATAAGCTAAAGTTTTAGCAGCCATATACACCATCCTTTCTTTATTCACAAGATAATTTTTCTATTACTCTTAATTTTGCACTTCTTGAACGCAGATTTTCTTCAATTTCAGTTTTGCTCGGCACAATCGGTTTGAAAGGAATTTTACCTCTCGGCCTTTTGCCGCATACACAAACAGGGAAATCCGCAGGGCAAGTGCAACCCTCACAATATGTTTTGAATTTATTTTTTACAATTCTGTCTTCAAGGGAATGGAATGTGATTATTGCTAACCTACCACCCACATTCAACCTTTCAAACATAAAATCAAGCGCTGTTTCAAGCTTGTCCAGCTCACCGTTGACCTGAATTCTTAAAGCCTGAAAAGATTTTCTTGCAGGATGTCCGTCTCTCCTTGCCTTTGCAGGAACCGAATCTCTGATTATATCTGCAAGTTCAAAGGTTGTTTCAATAGGCTTGTCCTGCCTTGCTTTAACAATATTTCTTGAAATAGCAGGTGCAAATTTTTCGTCACCGTAAGTATAAAGAATCTTTTGTAATTCCTGCTGAGATAAATTATTGACCAGATCAGCAGCCGTTGTACCGCTCTGACTCATTCTCATATCAAGAGGTGCATCTTTATGAAAAGAGAAGCCTCTCTCCCCGGTATCAAGCTGATGTGAGCTTACACCAAGGTCAGCCATAATTCCGTCTGCACCGTTCACTTCAAAACCAAGCGATGACATTATCTCATCTATATTAACAAAATTGTTATGAACTATTGTTACACGCTTATCACCGCTGAAACGATTTGTAAGTGTCTGTATAGCTGACGGGTCCTGGTCAATACAAATCATTCTTCCGTTTTTTGATATTGATTCAAGAGCAAGGGCTGAGTGACCGCCACCGCCTGCAGTGCAGTCAACATAAACACCGTCAGGTCTGATATTCAACGCTTCAACTGTTTGCTCTCTTAAAACGGTAATATGATTAAATTCCATAATTACCTCCGCATCAGAACAGCATATCATTGATGAATGTTGCTGTATCAGGTTTAACATCAAATGTATCTGTTTCAGGTTTAGCTGCTGTTATTTCAAGGCCTCTGCCTATACCTGAGATATCTACATTCTTTTCAATACCAACTGCTTTGGCAAAGCTCTTTTTGATTGTAATTCTGCCCTGAGCGTCAACTGTCTGTTCATCAAGTAAAGCGTAAATCTGTTTTGTGATTTCTAATCTTTTTTCGGCATCGGGAATAGCGTCAATCTTAGGCTGAGCAAATTCCATCCATCCGTCATAAGTGTAAATTCTTATAGCATTGCGGTGAGGAAGGCAAAAAACATAAATCGCATCGTATTCTTTTTGTGCCCTTTCAAGCTGAGTGCGAAAACGCGCAGGGATAGAAAGACGGTTTTTGTCATCAAGTGAACGTTTGCAGTCACCGACAAAAAGCTCAGGTTTTTTAGAAAATTCCATAAGCAATCGAAACTCGGGTTTGTCCCAAATTTCCCACTCTCTCCCCTTTCTATTCCACAATGTACCACAATTATACTACTTGAATAAATTTATGTCAATATAAAAAGAATATTTTTTTCTCTTAAAACAACAAAAATCGAAGTCTGTTTTTGTGCAAAACGCTAATTGCATTTAAACAAAAAAACTTGCAAAAATATACTTAAGATGGTATAATTAACTATCTTTAAAAATGGAGGTAATCTCTGATATGAGAAAGACATTCAAAAAAGTTATCAGCATCCTTCTTTGCTTAAGCCTTGTTCTCTCAATGGGTATGTTCTCAGCTTCAGCTTCAGAAGAAGGCACTGCAGTAGAAAGAGTTTCTTGTGTTGTCAACGGTGACACAGCAACTCAGAGAGGTTTCGCTTGGTATACAGAAGCTGAAACAGGTACAGAAATCAAAATTTTCAAAAACGGTTTAACTGATGTAACTTCACAGCTTACACTTTCTGATGTAAAATGCGAAGAGTGGGAAGGCCACTACATGCATAAAGTTACAGTTTCAGGTCTTCAGGCAGGCACATTCTACACATATGTTGTAGGTAACGGCTCTGAATGGAGTGCACCGGGTAGATTCACAACAGACGGTAAAGATGATGCTGTCAGCTTCATCGCTATAGCTGACGTTCAGGCAAGCTCAGCAGAAAACTTTGAAAAAGCTTCTTTTGTTGTTGACGCTGCTATGAAAAAAATGCCAAACGCAGATTTTATTGCAAACCTTGGCGACATAACTAACGACAGCACAAACGAAGAATGGGATTACTATTATGAGTATTTCCAGAAGCAGCAGTTATCTACTACCTTTGTTCCCGTTGCAGGTAACCATGACGGCCTCGGTGTATGGCATTGGTTTGATAACATGTATAACCTTGATACAAGTGAAAGTGTACAGACACTCAATGGTGTAAACTACTCATACGATTACGGAAACGCTCATTTTGCTGTTCTTAACACAAATGACTTACTTGCTATTTCAAACGCTCAGCTTGATTGGCTCAAAAACGATATGAACAGCACAGATGCTGACTGGAAAATCGTTTTCATGCACAAATCACCTTACACACTCGGCAAAGACGGTAAATGGCCTGATGCTCTTTATCTTGCAGATTCTCTTGCAGCAGTTCTTGATGAATGTGATGTTGACGTTGTAATGTCAGGTCATGACCATCAGTATCTTCGTACAAAGCCTCTTTATGACAACGCAGTTGCAGAAGACGGCAACGGTACAACCTACATCCTTGCAGGTACAGCGGGTACAAAGAGATATGAAGTTCGTGAATTTATGCCCGGTGTATATATGGAAAAAGACTTCATTGACGCTATGACAATTCAGAAGAACGGCTACGGCAACTACTGGGACGGTGAAGACTGGGATCAGACAGACCCTGCAAATGTCGGCGGTGTATTCTCAACAATTAAAATTGACGGCGGTGAGCTTAAATTTGAAGCTTATGTTGTTAATGATGAAACATTAGACCTTAAACTCATCGATGAGATGACACTCACAAAAGAAACAGGCATGGGTGAAGCTACATTCGAAGGAGACAATACAACATCTGAGTTAGATTACTATCTCGGCGTTATCCCTTCATTCATTAACCTTGCAGGTTTCACTCTTGGTGAATGGCTCATCAAAACACTCCTTAACCTTCCGAAAATTCTTTATTATGTAATCAAAACTGATACATTCTAATCAAAAAATTAAGACCGTAGGTTGCTAAAACCTACGGTCTTTTTTTATGTTATTTAATAAGGTCTTACTTTATCGGAGAATACAATCAGCGGTGCAGTTGCCCAGGGATGAAAAAGACTTGTGTTTTTCTTTTGGTCTTTACCCCACGCTTCAAAAGTGGTAGTAGCTCCCTCTCTGAGCATATTCAACCAACACTTATCATCACAAGCAAGCTTTTCAGCAAGTTCTCTCTCCCCTTGCTTAACAAGGGCAGCAAGTGCAAAATAAGCCATATAAACCCCCATTGAATTCAGCTTTTTCTCTGCCACCAAATCAATTACGGCAGCTTTTGTCACTTCATCAATCCCGATATCAAAAAGCAAAGGTAATATATTTGAATGAATTGCCGAATGAGTAAGCTCTTTATTGTCGCAAAACAGATTTGTTTCTTTGTTGTAAAAGTATTGAATATAGCTTTTTTCAGCCTTTTGTGTAATATCCAGCAAGGGCATCCCCAAAATACCGTACATCTCATTCATTGACTTCAAAAAACCACACCAGAAGGCATTGATAACATTATGTATTCCGTCACCTATCGGTCGGGTCAGCAAAAAGTCATATCCGTCACGGAGATTATCAGGCCAATCCACAAGATTCCATTTATCCTTAACGTTTTGCAGAAGGTAATCTTCATTTATATATTTTAAAAAATGATTGTACACACCTGTCATATACGGCTCAGCTTCACGCAGAAAATTCAAATCTTTGTCAACACTATAAACCCAACAGACTTGAGCAGGAATCTGTAATGAATAGTCGGCAATCTCCTGCATATGAGATGCGCACGAAACAGCCATCAGACCGGGGCAGATAAATGCAGAACGGCAAAAATCCATTATTGCTTTTTTCATTAAATCTGTGTTCATTGTAACAGCAACGTGAGCTCTTGCGGCGACAGAAACATCCCCCAGGTACTGACCCTTTTCTCTTGTAGGGCAATCTACATAGCACTCCTGCACACCATACCTGACTGTATTTTTACAAAGGTCAATTATTTTTAAAAGCTGAGAATTATCAGTGTTATATGATGAATTATCTTCAAAAGGATAGTGCCTTACGGTAAAGAAAACATCTTTGATTTCAACCGTTTCGGGATATATAATTTCTACATATCTGAATGCCTTATAATCAAACTGAATCAGCTTATCACTGCTTCCCGACAATATCCATTTATCTTCATATGTACAGTTGCATCTCATGTTGTATCGTAATGAGCCGTCTTCATTAAGCTCCTCACCTGCCCTGATTATAACGGTATCCCCTCTGTTACCTTCAGCAAACAGCTTTATATAGCCTACCGCTTCAAAGCCGAAATCAACTAAAATACCACCATCGGTTTTTTGAATATTTTCAGGTAACACATCATATAATTCAAGCTGTTTTGAAGGTTGCTTTATCAGATTATAATCAGCGTTTTCAAAAACAGCAGCATGTCCCCACTGCGAATCATCAAAAGAAGCTTCAAAAAAATCTGCATTTTCATCTCGGGAATCATAACATTCACAAAAAGCAGTATCATAACCAACTATACCCAAAGGCTTATAGCCTGTATGATTGCAGCAGAGCCAACTCTCATCGCTGACAAGTACAGTCTTATCATCAACGCTCAGACTTAACCACAACATCTGTCTCATATCGGCAGATACCCAAACCCGATTAACAAGCCCCTGATAGTAAGTATGAATTGCAAATGTATTTTCACCTTTGCAAAGATAATCAGTAACATCAAGCTCGTTATAATAATACGAACCGGGGTAAGACGGAGCAGGTCCCTGTATAACAAACTTACCATTTATATAAAGCTTATAATAATCATCTGCAGTAATTCTGAGTGTAGCAGTTTTTATTTTTTGAAGATTAACTTTCTTTCTGAATAAAACGTGCCGATTCTGAAATTCTGCAGACGAATTTAAAAATTCTTCCCCGCTATATTCCTTGTGAAACAAATTGACAGGTACAGCATTTTTAAAATCAGGATGACAAATAAACTGAGGTTTCATTTTTATCTCCTCAAAAACAAATTTTATCAAATCAATTTTATTATGTACTCATCTTATTGTCAAGAAAAACCACCCTAATGAAATAGGGTGGTTTAAAAATTTAATGATATTTTGGCAAGAAATCACCGTGAGTTTCAATAAGGTCATCAACCATCTTTTTGATAGTGTCAATATCAAGTTCGCTGCCTGTATGCGGATCAAGCATTGCAGCCTGATAAATATGCTCTTTTTTAAGTGTTGCAGCAGCCTCAATTGTGAGGAGCTGAACATTGATATTAGTCATATTCATAGCTGCACACTGAACAGGAAGAGCACCTACATGGCAAGGATGAACACCGTAGCCGTCAACAAGACAAGGTACCTCAACACAAGCATTTTCAGGAAGATTTGTGATAAGGTGGCCTGTATTGAGCACATTACCGCCGATTTTATAAGGATTACCTGTAACAATTGATTCCATAATATGTGATGCATATTCACTTGAACGGTTATGCTCTTTTACACCGTTTTCAAGCATTTCCTGATACTCTTTCTTCCAGCCCTCAATCTGATTCACACAACGGCGAGGATATTCATCAAGAGGAATATTGAATTTATCGATAAGTTCAGGATATTTATCTTTGATATAGAACATATTGTACTCGGCGTTATGCTCACTTGACTCTGTGCAATAATAACCGAAATTTCTAATATAATCCATTCTGACTTTGTTTTTGTTTTCAGGGTTTGCAATATAAGCATCAACCCTTGATTTAATTTCAGGGTAAAGGTCAATTCCGTTTTTATCTTTAACTTCAAGAAGCCATCCCATATGGTTGATACCTGCAATCAACTCTTTGCGGCCTTCAAGTTTATCCTCCATACCTAAATGACGGAAAAGGTCTGATGTGCAGGACTGGACACTGTGACAAAGACCGATAGTTTTAACGGGAGTATACCTCTGCATATAACCTGAAAGCATAGCCATTGGGTTAGTATAGTTAAGGAATAAAGCGTCAGGGCAAACCTCAGCCATATCGTCAGCAAAGTCTTTCATAACAGGGATTGTACGAAGAGCGCGCATAATACCGCCAATACCGAGAGTGTCGCCGATAGTCTGACGAAGTCCGTATTTTTTAGGTACTTCAAAGTCGATTATTGTACAAGGGTCATAAAGACCGACCTGAATTGCATTAACAACAAAGTTCGCATCTCTCAATGCATCTTTTCTCTGTTCAACACCGAGATAACATTCTATTTTACCGTAGCCGCCTTTTGCTGTACGCATTGCCTCAAGAATAGTTCTGCTTTCTTCAAGACGGGTTGCATCAATATCATAAAGAGCAAAAACGCTGTCACGAAGTGATTCTGTACACATACAGTCACCAATTACATTCCTTGCAAAAACAGTACTGCCGGCACCCATAAAAGTAATTTTCATAAACAATCCTCCTCTAATTAATAGGACAAGCTGATTATATCACACAATTATTAAAAAGTAAATATGATTTACAAACTAAATCTATTGCGATAAGGATAAAAATGTTATATTATAATAAAAAACGGATTTTAAGGTGAAAATATGTTTAATTTTTTTGCTTGTGAAAACAGCAGACAAAATAACTGCTACTACATAACAGGTCAGGATTTCAATCACATCCGCAACGTTCTGCGTATGCGCGAGGGAGATACTTTTCTCGTCAGTGAAAATGCCTGCAGCAATCTTTGCAAAATCATCAGCTTTGATGGTGAAACTGCAACAGCTGAAATCATCGAAGAGAACTATCAGAACACCGAGCTGCCTGTTGAAATATATCTTTTTCAGGGACTTCCTAAAAGTGATAAAATGGAGCTTATTATTCAGAAAACGGTTGAACTTGGTGTATATAAAATCGTACCTACCGAAATGAGCCGATGCGTTGTTAAGCTTGAAGATAAAAAGAAAAAAAGCAAGGTTGAACGTTGGCAGGCAATTTCTGAAAGTGCTGCAAAGCAAAGCAAAAGAAATGTTGTGCCTGAAATATCACAGGTAATGTCATACAAGCAGGCTCTTGATAAAGCAAAAGAGCTCGACCTTATACTTATCCCCTATGAAGCAAAAGACGGAATGAAAAGCACCGCAGAGGCATTGAGTTTAATTAAAAGCGGTATGCGCGTGGGTATTTTTATAGGTCCTGAAGGCGGATTTGACGAAAAAGAAATCAACCTTGCCAAAGAATACGACGGCAAAATCATTTCATTAGGCAAAAGAATATTAAGAACAGAAACTGCAGCAATAACATCTGTGGGTATGTGT
>JBGVPE010000025.1:0-9544 GCA_045126895.1 Acutalibacteraceae bacterium
AGTACGTGACCGCGATACAATGGAACAGGTTCGTATTTCTATTGACGAGCTTGATGAATATATCAGCAAAAAACTTGAATTCTAATTAAGAAACAATAATCTTAAAATAAAATTTATCAAAAGGCGAGGATGAAATGAAAAAGATTCAGTTTACAGAAACCGTGCTCCGTGACGCACAGCAGTCTTTGATTGCAACAAGAATGCCGTTTGAAGATTTTGAAAAAATTCTTTCAACTATGGACAAGGCAGGCTATTATTCAATGGAATGCTGGGGTGGCGCAACATTCGACTCTTGTTTGCGTTATCTTGCAGAAGACCCATGGGAGAGATTACGCAAAATCCGTAAAGCTGCTCCTAACACCAAACTTCAGATGCTTCTCAGAGGTCAGAACCTGCTTGGTTACAAGCACTACCCTGATGATGTTGTAAGAATGTTTGTTGCAAAGAGTGTTGAAAACGGAATTGATATTATCCGTATTTTTGATGCACTCAACGATATTCGCAACCTTGAGGTTGCAGTTGACGAAGCAAACAAAAGAGGCGCTCACGCTTCAGGTACAGTGTGCTTCACAACAAGCCCTGTTCATACTCTTGACTCTTATGCAAAATATGCAAAAGACCTTGAGAATCTTGGTGTTCAGTCAATCACTATTAAAGATATGGCAGGTATTATGGGACCTCAGGAAGCTTATGACCTTGTAAAAGCTATCAAAGAATCAGTTAATCTTCCTGTTGTTGTTCACACTCACTGCACAACAGGTCTTGCACCTATGACTCTTGTTAAGGCTGTTGAAGCAGGTGCAGACGTTATTGATACTGCAACATCTGCTCTTTCAGGCGGTACATCACAGCCTGCAACAGAAGCTATGGCTTACTCACTTCGTCAGATGGGTTATGAGGTTGACCTTGACGATAAAGTTCTTAAAGAAGTAAACGACTACTTTAAGCCGGTTAAAGCAAAGGCTCTTGAAACAGGCCTTCTTAACCCTGTTGTTCTTGCAACAGATACAGATGCTCTTAATTATCAGGTTCCGGGCGGTATGCTTTCAAACCTTGTTGCTCAGCTTACAGCTCAGAAAAAGCTTGATAAACTTGATGAGGTTCTTCAGGAAGTTCCGAAAGTAAGAGCTGATATGGGTTACCCTCCACTCGTTACACCAATGAGCCAGATGGTTGGTGTTCAGGCTACACAGAACGTACTTATGGGCAAATATAAGAATGTATCAAAAGACGTTCAGAGCTACCTCAGAGGTGAATACGGTAAGGCACCCGGTGCTATCAATGAGGATCTTCTCAAACAGGTTCTTGGCGACGAAAAGCCAATCGAAGGCAGATTTGCAGATTCACTTGCACCTGCATTCGAGAGCACAAAGGCTGAGCTTGGCGATAAAGCTAAGTCAGATGAGGATGTTCTTTCTTACATCGCATTCCCGACACAGGCTGAAGCATTCTTTGAAAAGAGAGAAGAGCGTAAGCGCAACACATTCAGCTATTCAATCAAGAAAGTTGATTAAGGAGATAAAAATATTATGATGAAAATGACTTTAGGTGACGCTCTTGAAACAGCAGGTATCGGTTTCGGAACCGTTCTTGGTGTGCTTGCATTGATTGCAGTCTGCGTTATCGTTATTTCAAAGGTGATTCGTTTAATCGAGAACAAAAAAGCAGGTGAAGCTGCTCCTGCTCAGGCTGAGGCTGTAACAGCTCAGGCACCTCAAGCACAGCCTGTTGCAAGCAATACTTCAACCGGTTCACTTGAGCTTGTTGATGTTGATGAAAAAACAGCTGCCGTTATTATGGCAATTGTAAGTAATGAAAGCGGTCTTCCGCTTAACAGACTTGCATTCAAGTCTATTCGTTTATTGGAGGAATAAAAAATGAAATACGTAGTTAATCTTAATGGTAAAAATTATGAAGTTGAAGTAAATGAATGTGAGGCAGTTGTTACAAATGTAGCTAATGCACCTGCTGCTGTTGCAGCTCCTGCTGCACCGGCTGCACCTGCTGCTCCTGCTGCTGCACCTGCACCGGCTGCACCTGCTGCTGTTTCAGCAGAGGGTAAACATGTTATTGCACCTATGCCGGGTACAATCCTTGATGTAAAAGTTCAGAACGGTCAGGCTGTTAAAGCAGGCGATGTAATGTTTGTTCTTGAAGCTATGAAAATGGAAAACGATATCGTTGCTCCTGCAGACGGTGTTGTTAAGCAGATCATCGCAACAAAAGGCTCAACAGTTGATACTGACGAAGTTTTGGCAGTTATTTAATCGGAGGACTGTTTTTTAATGAATGAAATTTTAGATACACTTATGGGCTTGTGGGAATCATCAGGTCTCGCTATTATTGAATGGCGTCAGGCAGTGATGATAGCAGTAGCCTGCGTACTCTTATATTTTGCAATAGCTAAAAAGTGCGAACCGTTGTTGCTTGTTCCTATTGCATTTGGTATTTTACTTGCAAATATTCCTGGTGGCGGCATTATGGATGATGCTACAGGTTTATTTGGCGGACTTGCAGTTGGTGCTGAAGGCTCACACTGGTATGATTCGGGTGTTTTGCGAATAATATATGCCGGTGTTAAGAGCAGTGTTTTCCCTTGCCTTATATTTATGGCAGTGGGCGCTATGACAGATTTCGGACCGCTTCTTTCAAACCCTGTCAGTCTTTTGCTCGGTGCAGCTGCGCAGCTTGGTATTTACCTTGCTTTCATAATAGCAATTGTTCTGGGCTTCACTCCTCAGGAGGCAGCGTCAATCGCTATCATCGGTGGTGCAGACGGTCCTACAGCGATTTTCTTAACAGGTAAGCTTGCTTCACATCTGTTAGGCCCGATTGCTGTTGCGGCATATTCTTATATGGCGCTTATTCCGTTTATTCAGCCGCCTATTATGAAGCTTCTTACAACAAAAAAAGAGCGTCAGGTTGAAATGAAGCAGCTCAGAAAAGTCAGCAAAACAGAAAAAATTGTTTTCCCTGTTGCTGTTCTTATTATCTGTGCATTGATTATCCCTGATGTTACACCTCTTCTCGGTATGTTTATGTTAGGTAATCTTTTCCGTGAATGCGGTGTAGTTGAAAGACTCAGTGATACAGTTCAGAATGCTCTTTCAAACATTATTACAGTTCTTTTGGGTCTTACTGTCGGCGCTACTGCTGCCGGTGAAGTTTTCCTTACAGCGAATACACTTAAAATTATTGCTTTAGGACTTTTTGCTTTTGCAGGTTCAACAGCAGGCGGTGTAATGTTAGGCAAGCTTCTTTATATTATTACAAAAGGTAAGATTAACCCTCTTATCGGTGCAGCAGGTGTTTCAGCTGTTCCGATGGCAGCACGTGTTGCTCAGAATGTGGGTGCAAAAGAGAAGCCGACCAACTTCCTTCTGATGCACGCTATGGGTCCTAATGTTGCAGGTGTTATCGGTTCCGCTGTTGCAGCAGGTTATCTGCTTTTACAATTCGGCTCAAAATAATTGAATAAAGAATAATTAATCCCTACTTGCGTAAGATATATTATAAATCTTCACAAGTGAGGGATTTTTTATGTGTGGAATTATGGGATACACAGGTACATTACAGGCTGTACCTATTATAATCAAAGGTCTTGAGGGTCTTGAATACAGAGGCTACGATTCAGCGGGTATCGGTATTATACAGGGTGATAAAATCGATGTATTTAAAACTGAAGGCAGCCCTGAAAATCTGTGGTCAGCAGTACCCGAAAACAGTATTTCCCGTACAGGCGTAGGCCATACCCGGTGGGCAACTCACGGTGCTCCTATAAAGCAGAATGCCCATCCTCATCTGAGTCATAACGGAATTTTTACAGTTGTGCATAACGGAATAATTGAAAATTACAAAGAGCTGAAAAACCGGCTTATACTTGACGGCTATACATTCAGAAGTGAAACGGATACAGAAATTATAGCCCACCTGCTTGAGAGAGCGTATTCAGGGGATGTAAAAAGCGCGATAAATCAGATTTTGCCTTTATTGCAAGGTTCTTATGCTCTGGGGATTTTATGCAGTGATTATCCTGATACGATTTTTTGTGCCAAAAAATCAAGCCCATTATTTGTTTGCCTTGGTGCAGACGGAGGCTACATTGCAAGTGATATATCGGTGTTGCCGGGGTCTGATGTGCATATTTATAAAATCGGGGATAACGAAATAGGTATTCTTAAAAAAGACGATTTGAAGGTTTTTGATATTGACGGTTGCAGAATAAGAAAAACCGAAATAAAAATTGCTGATAAAATATCTGCTAATTCAAAAGACGGATATGAGCATTTTATGCTAAAAGAAATTCATCAGCAGCCGAGAGCGGTCAGTGATACAATAGACTCAATAATAATTGACGGCAAAGTTAAACTGGGTACATTAAAGCTTTCAAAAGAAAAAATAAAAAGAATAAACAGAATCGAGTTTATTGCCTGCGGGTCAGCTTATCATGCAGGTATGGTAGGCGCAGAAATTGCACAGAAGCTATTGAAAATCCCATGCGATGCATATATTGCTTCGGAGTACAGATATTCAGACCCTGTTTCAGATGAGAACACACTTGTTGTTATTATCAGCCAAAGCGGTGAAACTGCCGACACGCTGTCTGCACTCAGAGAAGCAAAAAAACGAGGTGCAAAAATCATCTCAATTATAAATGAGCCTCTGAGCACAATCGCACAAGAAAGCGACAGTATGATTCTCACCAGAGCAGGCAAAGAAGTGGCGGTTGCTACAACAAAAGCCTTCAGTGCGCAGCTGACGGTGATTTATGCTTTATGCATCAGACTTGCTTACTCTGCAGGGAAAATCAGCAAATTACGGTATGGCGAATTGATAGAAGAGATTAAACTTTTGCCTGATAAAATCAGTCAGATACTTGGTCAGGAAAATAAATTCAAAGAAATTTCAGATATATTCGATGATGTTAAATACACCTGCTTTATCGGCAGGGGGGCAGATTACTGTGCCGCTATGGAGGGTGCATTGAAGCTTAAAGAGGTCAGCTATACCCATTGTGAAGCTTATGCCGCAGGTGAACTTAAGCACGGTACGATTTCACTTATTGAGGAGGGCACTCCTGTTGTTGCGGTAGCTTGTCAAAGCCGTGTCAGAACAAAAACTATGAGCAATATTAAGGAGTGCAAGGCGCGGGGGGCAAAAATAATCTGCATCACAAACGAAAAAGATTTCGTTCAGGATGCAGATGATGTTATGATTTATGTACCCGAAACAGATGATTTGTTTGTTTCGTTATTGTCAGTGATACCGATGCAGTTGATTTCTTATTACACTGCATTGAAAAAAGGCTGCAGTATTGATAAGCCGAAAAATCTTGCGAAATCAGTTACTGTTGAGTAGGTCTTTCAATCTTAGGCAAATCCCAATGGAATCTGGCAGCAAGAATGCGGATTGAAACGATGACGACAAAGGTAATAATTATTGCCGCATTTTCGGGTATTACTCTGCCCAGGTAACAGTAGCACACCGAGCCTAAAAGCACTGCGGTTGCATAAACATTTTTGCAAAAAATCATAGGCTTTTCACGGCTCATAATGTCACGCAACAGTCCGCCGCCTACAGCTGTAAAAACACCGATAAAAACAACAAAAAACTCGTGGTCGCCATAACCTGCTTCAATAGGTATTTCAACACCCATAATTGTAAATGCGGCTAAGCCGAATGCGTCAAAAATATTTACAATTTCATTTATTTTTTTGAAATTCTCAAAGAAAAATGTTTTAAAAATCTCTGCAATAATAAACACGATAATGGCAGTGACTATTGTTATGAGCAGATGCTTGTAGTTAAAAAAGTTTCTCGGTGGGAGCACACCTAAAAAGATATCACGTAATGCACCACCGCCCAGGGCAGTTACAAGAGATAGAAAAACTACGCCGAAAATATCCATTTTTCTTTGAATTGAAATCATAGCACCTGAAATTGCAAAGGCAATAATACCTAAAAATTCAGTTGCTTCAAAAAAAGCACTCATAATATAACCTCGTTATAAAATTACCTGTATTTCTTTGTTAATAGTCAGCGAATTTTCACTCACTGTGCAATCAACGGCTTTTACTTCCACACCCTGATTTTGTGCTTCTTTTAAAGCTTGTGCAAATTCAGGGTGAGTTGTTTTGTTAGGGGTAAAGTATTTCACATCACTCATCTGAACAACAAAAAGTGCCATAGCCTTGCCGCCCTCTTTTACCCATTGAGTAAGACCGTTAAGGTGCTTTACTCCGCGCAGTGTCGGAGCATCAGGGAAAAGCACAATGCCGTTGTTTTCAAGGGTTACACCTTTGACTTCTATAAAAAGCTTATCACAATCATTTTCAATATAAAAGTCAAATCTTGAATCCTTCCACGTTTTTTCCCGTTTGATAATGGCGTCAGGGTATTGCTTTTTTAACCATTCATAAGCAACCTCATTAGGCGCAGAGGAATCCATATTTATAAGACGGTTACCCTTATAAACCGCTATTAAATCATATTCTGTTTTGCGATTGGGATTGGAGGATTTTTCAAGCAAAACAGTGGCTCCTTGAACAAGAAGCTCTTTGCATCTGCCTGTGTTTTTAACGTGGCAGACACAAGCTTTGCCATTTATCATAACATTAGCAATAAATCGGTTCGGCCTTGATAAAAATGTACCTTTAAATATGTTTTTATATGTCATATCAGTCTAATCCGGCAAGTTTTTTGTTTTTGATATGCTGATTAAATGTTGATGCGTAGTAAAAATCCTTGCCTGTTTTGTCGGTTAAAAAGTATTGATAATCTGTATCTGCAGGGTTAACGGCAGCTGTAATTGCTTTGATACCCGGGTTGCAGATAGGTCCTGCAGGTAAGCCTTTACGATATTTGTTATATGTGTAGTATTTAGTCAGCAGATAATCAAATTTCTGACTGTCACTGCCGCCTAAATAATCTGCCATATTTTTAAGATAAAAGTATGTGACATCGCTGCCTAAATAGCATTCTCTTGAGATATCAAGTCTGTTGTGAAAAACAGATGAAACTCTCTGACATTCTTCTATGTCATAATCACACTCTTTCTGAATGATTGAAGCAAGGGTCAGCATCTCATCCATAGTGTAGCCAAGGTCGGCGGCTTTCTGCTCAATTTCAGGTGTTACTTTGCTGTGATAATTCTGAATAAATCTGTTTACAACGCTTTGTGCATCTTCGTTAAGATAAAACTCATAAGTGTCAGGGAAAATATACCCTTCAAGTAAAAATGCACGTTCTTCACCGTTTGTTATGGTGATGCCGTCAACGGGTGTATTGACCGCATTGTAAAAATCCTGCTTTGAACAAACCTGATTCTTTTCTAAAAGCTCTGCCATCTGGTAAATTGTATACCCTTCAGGGAAGGTTATTTTGACGATATTCGGATTTTCGGTAGATTGAGTTGTAGTTGTGGGCATAATTATATTTTTGATTTCACTTTTAAAATTAAAAGCTATAACAACAGCGGCAATCATAATAATAACCGCAGCTAAAATCAAAGGCAGTTTTTTAGATTTTTTCTTTTCTTTTTTTGGTTCAGCAACAAAAGAAATCGGATTTTCTTCAGGCGCTTCCTGTTCCTCTTGCTCTATATATTTTTTGTATTTATCAAACTCGTTGTTTTCATTATTATCCATACGGCACCTCATTTTAATTTATAGGTTAATATTATAACATTCAAAAGCGTTTGTCAATTTGTAATAAACCATAGATGTCTGCAAAAAATAATTTTAAAGAGGTGATAATTTTGAAGAAGAAAAAATATAAAGACAACGAGCGCAAAACATTCCCTATTGTTGCTGATATGACAGGCGTATGGCAAAAACCGGAACAGGGTGAAGATATTTCGGATTACCTTGGAAGCTACACCGGCAACCCGTTTGATGACGATATGCCTGTTCAGGATGCAGATGATTTATAAAAAAATCGGCAGGAGTAAAGACTCTTGCCGATTTTCCCTTGACGGATAGCTAAATTTAAAGTAAAATTATATCTGTATAAATTTGCGAAATAAGGTGAAGTTTGTGGCAAAACGAGAAAACATAAGGAATGTTGCTATTATTGCTCACGTTGACCACGGCAAAACAACCATGGTTGACGAAATGCTTAAACAAAGCGGTACATTCCGTGACAATGAGCAGGTGCAGGACAGGGTTATGGACTCCAATGACCTTGAAAGAGAGAGAGGTATCACAATTCTTTCAAAAAATACATCTGTTCATTATAAAAACACAAAAATCAATATTGTTGACACCCCGGGTCACGCTGACTTCGGTGGTGAGGTAGAGCGAATTCTTATGATGGTTGACGGTGTGCTTCTGCTCGTTGACGCATTTGAGGGCTGTATGCCTCAGACAAGATTTGTTCTTCAGAAAGCTTTAGGTCTTAAAAAGAAGGTTCTTGTTGTTGTTAATAAAATTGACCGTCCCGGTGCAAGACCTGATGAGGTCATAGACGAAGTTCTTGATTTGTTTATAGAGCTTGGTGCAGATGATGATCAGATTGAATTCCCTGTAGTTTACGCTTCAGCAAGGGAAGGATATTCTTCACTTGATTCAAGTGTACGCGAGGGTGATATGAGACCGCTGCTTGATGCTATTCTTGAACATATTCAGGCACCTGAGGGTGATGTTGACGGTCCGCTTCAGATTCTTATCTCAAGCCTTGATTATGATGATTACATCGGCAGAATCGGTGTAGGCAGAGTTGAAAGAGGCAGCGTTCGTAAAAATGACAGCGTAGTTCTTTGCAAAGCTGACGGCAGTCAGGAAAATGTAAAGATTTCAAGATTGTATCAGTTTGAAGGCCTCAAAAGAGTTGAGGTTGATTCAGCTCAGATGGGTGACCTTATCTGTGTTTCAGGTATTACCGATATAAATATCGGTGAAACTGCCTGTTCACCTGATTGTGTTGAGCCGTTGCCTTTTGTTAAAATTGATGAGCCCACACTTTCAATGAACTTTATTGTAAATGACAGTCCTTTCGCAGGCAGAGACGGTAAATTTGTAACATCAAGAAACCTGCGCGACCGACTTTATAAAGAGGTTGAAACAAATGTAAGTATGAGAGTTGAAGACACAGAAACAACTGATACCTTCAAGGTGTCAGGCCGTGGTGAACTTCACCTTTCAATTCTTATTGAAACAATGAGACGTCAGGGATACGAGTTTCAGGTGTCTCGACCAAAGGTAATTTACAAAGAGATTGACGGTCAGCTTTGTGAGCCGATGGAGCTTCTGATTGTTGAAGTTCCTGAGCAGTATGTGGGCGCCGTTATGGAAAAAATCGGTTCACGCAGAGGTGAACTTGAAAATATGGGTACCCGTGACGGTGGCTCAACTCACCTTGAGTTTAAGATTCCGTCAAGAGGTCTTATCGGTTACCGTTCAGAGTTTATGACCGATACGAACGGTAACGGTATTATGAATCAGCTCTTTGCAGGGTATGAACCTTATAAAGGAGATATTGAAACAAGAGAAAACGGTTCTGTTGTTGTTCACGAAACAGGTGTCAGCACAGGCTACGGACTTTTTAA
>JBGVPE010000026.1:0-44967 GCA_045126895.1 Acutalibacteraceae bacterium
TTATTCACTATTATCTCCTATCTTAGCCTCATAAGAGGCGCTGTCTGGCCCGCCCGAAGGGATTCGAACCCCCGGTCTTCAGAATCGGAGTCTGACGCATTATCCGGCTGTGCTACGGGCGGCTATTTAGTTTTTTTAGATTTCTTTTTAGGTTTTTCATATTTACCGTATATATTATCTTTGGGCTGAGAATCTGACATAAAAATAAAAAGCAGCGCAAGTACACCGATGACAGGTATCAGAATAACCAACGAAAATGAGCCTTTGATACCTGTGTCGTGCATTCGTCTGAACCACAAAGCAAGTCTTGCAGAAAAAGTTATCAACAAATAAAGTATAGCAACGGCAGCAAAAAATATTCTTATCTCATCAAAAATAATACAAAATAAGGCGAGTAACACCCATATAATAACATCAATACAGGCGCTTCGCCAGAAAGCCTCTTTGCCTTGACGGGATGAAAAATCTCTGTCTCTTTCAAACATCTCAAAATAAGCTTTGAACATAAAATCACCTTAAAAATAATAATATCATATTTTTGTAAATTTTTCAATACAGATTGAAATTTAGTAACAATAGTGATAAAATAAAATGAAAATCTATTGCAATTTACCCTTGGAGGCGAATCAGATGAAATATGTAGTAGTTTTATATGACGGCATGGCTGATTACCCTATTGATGTGTTGGGCAACAAGACACCTATGATGGTGGCAGATAAGCCTGAATTTGACCGTATGGCATCAAAAGGCGAGGTTGGTCTTGTGCGCACAATCGGTGAGGGCTTAAAACCCGGCAGTGAAATAGGCAATCTTACAGTTATGGGCTATGACCCTAAAATTTATTATACAGGCCGTTCTCCTCTGGAGGCTATCAGCATCGGTGTAAAAATGGCAGACGATGATATTGCGCTTCGTTGCAACCTTGTTACAGTTTCAGACGAGGCGGATTATAACGACAAAACAATGGTAGACTATTCTGCAGGCGATATCTCAAGTGAAGAAGCTGCCGAAATCATCAAAACTGTTCAGGCTGAATTTGGTGGCGGAGAATTTGATTTTTACAGCGGTGTCAGCTACCGTCATTGTCTTATTCACCATAAAGGTACAATGGATTTAGGTACAATGACACCACCACATGACATTTCAGGCAGGGTAGTGGGTGAGTATCTTTCAACTTCACCTAATGCTGTGAAGCTTATTGATATAATGAAAAAGAGCTACGAAATTCTTAAAGACCACCCTGTTAATAAAGCGCGTGTTGCAAAAGGTAAACGCCCTGCAAACTCAGTTTGGTTCTGGGGCGAAGGCACTAAACCTCAGCTCACTCCTTTTGAAGAGCTTTATGGTGTAAAAGGTACTGTTATTTCAGCTGTTGACCTTCTTAAAGGTATCGGTCAGGCAGCTGAGATGGAAACGCCTGATGTTGACGGTGCAACAGGATACATCGACACTAACTTTGAGGGTAAAGCAAATGCTGCAGTTGATGCACTTAAAAACGGCTGCGATTTTGCTTATGTTCATATTGAGGCTCCTGACGAATGCGGCCACAGATTTGAGCCTGAAAATAAAGTTAAAGCTATTGAATATATTGACTCACGCGTGTTACCAATAATATTAAAGGGTCTTGAAGAAATCGGTGATGACTATAAAATTATGATTCTCCCTGACCACCCAACACCGCTGAGCACAAAAACCCATGCATCTGACCCTGTGCCTTATATGATTTATCAAAAATCAAAAGAGAAAGACAGCGGCGTTGATTCAATAAACGAAGAAACAGCTAAAAGCACAGGTAACTATATTGATGCAGGCTATGAATTGATGAATAAATTTATTAAGGAGATATAAAATGAGCAACTATCGTATAAACACAAATTGCCTTCACGCAGGCTATACTCCAAAAAACGGTGAACCGAGAGTTTTGCCGATTTATCAGAGCACAACATATAAATATGATTCAAGCGAAGAGATGGGTAAGCTTTTTGACCTTGAAGCATCAGGTTATTTTTACACAAGACTTCAGAACCCTACAAATGACGCTGTTGCGGCTAAAATTGCTGCCCTTGAGGGCGGTGTTGCAGCTGTACTCACATCATCAGGTCAGGCTGCATCTTTCTACTCGGTATTTAACATCTGCTCTGCAGGTGACCATGTTGTTTCATCGGCCGCTATTTATGGCGGAACATTCAACCTTTTTTCAGTTACAATGAAAAAGTTAGGCATTGACTTCACTTTTGTAAGCCCTCAGGCAACAGAAGAAGAGCTTAATGCAGCATTTAAAGAAAACACAAAGCTTGTTTTTGCAGAAACTCTTTCAAACCCGTCACTTGAGGTTCTTGATATTGAAAGATTTGCAAAGGTTGCTCACGCTCACGGTGTGCCTCTTATTGTTGATAACACATTCCCTACACCCGTGAACTGCCGTCCTTTTGAATTCGGTGCAGATATCGTTACCCATTCAACAACAAAATATATGGACGGTCACGCAACTCAGGTTGGCGGTGTAATTGTTGACAGCGGTAATTTTGACTGGACTCAGAATGACAAATTCCCGGGTCTTACAACCCCTGATGACAGCTACCACGGTATCACATACACAGAGCGTTTCGGTAAAGGTGCATATATAACAAAGGCTGTTGTTCAGCTTATGAGAGATTTAGGTTCAATCCCTGCGCCTCAGAATTCATTTTTATTGAATCTCGGCCTTGAAACATTACCTCTTCGCGTTGAAAGACATTGTCAGAATGCTATGGCAGTTGCAAAAATGCTCAGCGAAAGTGAATTTGTTTCATGGGTTAAATACCCCGGTCTTGAAAGTGATGCACAGTATGAAATTGCTAAAAAATATATGCCGAACGGCACAAGCGGTGTAATTTCATTCGGTGTTAAAGGCGGCAGAGAGGCTGCAACAAAATTCCTTGACAGCCTTAAGCTTGCCTCAGTTGTAACTCACGTTGCAGACTGCCGTACATGTGCACTCCACCCTGCAAGTACAACTCACCGTCAGCTCACAGATGCTCAGCTTGAAGAATGCGGAGTTAAGTCAGACCTTATCCGTCTTTCAGTGGGTATTGAGCATATTGATGATATACTTGAGGATATCAAGCAGGCACTTGAAAATTCACAGAAATAATAAGACAAACGAAAGCTCCGTTTGAGAATTAACTCAAACGGAGCTTGGTTTTTATTTATTACTTATTAAAGCACAATTGCCAAAACGGTAACGATAATGCTGATGATAAATGTAAGACCGTACTTTTCAAGGAATGAGCCTGCAAGCATAATAACAGACGGGATGAAAAGTAAGATTTTTGTAACGATGTTGGTCTCTTTTGTGATTTTAGGAGCACCGGCATTTTTTTCTTTTGCAATCTTCTGACCGTTAGCTTTTGCTAATTTTTCAGCTTCTTTTGCATAAGCTTTTTCTGCTTTGATTTTTTCGTTAAGCTGTTTCTGCTCATCTGTAAGCTTTGTCTGATAAATAAGTAACCAGTTGTTAATTGAATCCTCAAAAAGAGGGAATATGTTACAGAAGAATGAAACACCTAAATAAAACAGAATAAGATAAATCCAGAATGAAATTGTTGACGGCTGAATATCAAGCATAAACAATCCCATAAAACCTGCGCCGCCTAAGAATAATGCGAGTAATGCATTAACCAGGCCGGGGATTAAATTAAATAAAAATGTTTTTGCTTTGCTTGTGGTAAGCTCGTGCTCAATATGGCCGCAAAGCTCATTAGCCTGTAAATATCTGCCGTCTTCAACAAGTATTTTTAAAAGACCGCAGGTGATATGCTCCCATAAGCCCTTGGTAACAGTGCCGAGGATTGTTATATATTTTGAAATAAGATAAATTGTTTTCATTTTATACCACATCCCCCTGACCTGTTAAAAATAAATCTTCAAATGTCATATCGCCTTTGATAACCTTTGTTACAGGGTCTTCAAGTGTAATGTTTTCTGCTTCAAGAAGACCTACGATTTCAGTGTAGATAGTTTTTTCTTCATCAACAAGGTAGCTGATAAGAGCTGTTGTGTTAAGAACACCTAATGAAACCGTACCGCCATTGTAAGATGCAGCAAAGGTCATTTCATAAGCATCACTTGCAGCAACGAGTGCCTTATCGGTTTCACCATTGAGCATATATGCAATTGACTTCTGTCTGAGTATTTCAGCATCATCACCGGCTTTTTCACCTTTAGTGCAGATATCAACTGCTGCGCTGTAGTCACCTGAACGGCGAAGCATCTCTGCTTTAAGAATGTAATATTCAAGGCTGTCAGGGTTGTATTTAAGAATGTCCTCACAAACCTTTGATGCTGATTGCCAGTCTTTCTTTGCACTGTGTGCTTTTGATACGAAGTAATAGATTTTTTCGTTACCCGGATTAACTTTAAGGAATTCCTTAGAAATTTTTATGATTTCATCATAAGCTTCGCATTCCCAGGCATAAATGAGATAATAATCTGCATAGAAGTAGCCGAATTCACCTGCAGCTTCATAAGCACTTCTGATATACTTCATCATATCTTCATCTTTAACAGTGCCGTAGGTTGAATGCTCGTAATAAAGAGTCATAACCTTGTAGTATTCCAATGTGCTTTTTTCAGCTTCAGGATGTTTCGCTGCATAATCGTCAAGGAATGCCATAATCTCTTCGTGAGAAGGAACATTTTTATCTTTGAGATTACCGTTTTCATCAAGTGCAGCAAGGCGCTCGTCAACTAAAGCGTACCAATCTTCATAAACATCATTGGCTGTTTTATCCATAGATTTACAAAAATCATAACAAGCTTTGATGTGAGAATACTTTTCACTGTTAAGCTCTTTTTCAGTGAACGAGTTTTCAACAACAGAGATAAAAGCTTCACGGTCTTCGTATGTTGTGGAGATTGTTTTAGCCATTATTTCGGCAAGCTTTTTGTCAGCAGCTGTACCTGAATCATAAACATTAACGGTAGCGAAGTTTGTGCTGATTCCCTGAAGGAAAGCGTTGAAACTGCCGTTAAGGTCATACACAGTTGACTCAACCTTGTTGTAAGAGTCAAGAGCTCTTGCATAATGCTGGTTTTTAATGTGAGCGTCACCCTCACCGATATTTTTAACAATTGCACTTGTAGTTGAAAAAGCAACAATACCGATTACGGCAACAAACATCATCACAATTGAAAGTATAATGTGACTTGCACCGTAGTTGACCTTCATATATTTTTCGCGGCACACTTCACAGTAAAATTCACTGGGGCTTTTACGAAGCTTGTCACCGCAGATGATACAGCAACCGTCTTCAGTCTTTTTTTCTTCGGCGGGCGCATCTGTTACGGTGTCTGCTGATGACTCAACAGTCGGCATAAAGTCTTCTACTTCAATAGAATCTACAGGTGCTTCAGGTGCCTGAGCATCCCACTGCCAGTCTTTTTCATTTTGCCCGTTATTTTCAGTGCCGGGCTTTTTGTTTGTATCTTCAGCCAAAGGAAATACCTCCCTTAAAAAATTCAATCAATTATATCATAAATAAACAGTCAATTCAAATAAATATTATAAATTTAACAGATTATTAAATTCTTTGGTGATCGGGTAAGATTCATGCATCCCTCATCGGTAACATAAACCATATCTTCAATTCTGACACCAAACTCATCAGGGATATAAATACCCGGCTCTACCGTAATAACATTACCTGTACGCAGAATTGTTTTAGGGTTACATGCAACAACAGGCAGCTCGTGAATTTCAATACCCACACCGTGACCCGTTGCGTGACGGTAATATTCACCGTAACCTGCATTCTTGATAATATCTCTTGCGGCAGAGTCAACATCCTTTGCACTGACACCTGCTCTTACAGCCGACAAAGCAGCCTCCTGCGCAGCTAAAACAATATTATAAATTTCTTTTTGCTTGTCACTTGGTTCACCTACGCAAACTGTCCTTGTCATATCACTGTGATACCCGTCAACAACTGCGCCGAAATCCATCGTTATAAAATCGCCCTGCTCAATAAGCTTGCCGTCAGGCACACCGTGAGGCATAGATGACTTTTTGCCGCTGACTGCAATCGTGTCAAAGCTGAGAGCCTCTGCACCGTTTCTGAGCATAAAATAATCAAGCTCAAGGGCAATATCCTTTTCACTTACACCAACTCTGATATAGTTGAGAATGTTTTCAAAAGCTTTTTCTGCAATACGCTGTGCTTTGATTATGCAATCTAATTCATGCTCATTTTTGATTATGCGAAGAGAATTTATTATCTCATCACCGCCAACGGTTGAAAGTCGGAATTGCCTGAATGCTGAACGGAGAGATTTAAGGTAGCTTACATTCATCTTTTCACTCTCAACAAGGAACTTAGGCAGGAGTTTGTGAGAAAGGCCAAGTTCGTTTATGATTTCGGGAACCTGGTCTTTCAACTTTTTCATTTCGATAACACGGCAGTTTTTTATCGTGTTTGATGCGGCTTCGATATATCTGCTGTCGGTAAGAAAGATTGCATCGTCAGATGTCACAATAAATATGCCGTTTGATGAATGAAAAGAAGTGAAGTAGCGTCTGTTTTCTTCTGAAGTGATAATGATCCCGTCAGCTTTATTTTTAATTTTTTGTTGAAGTTTCTGTATCATTATTCAACACCTCTGTAAAGCAAACCTCTTGTGAATTCACCCTGAGGCTTACCGCCGTTACAATATTGGCTGATAATACGCTGCGCTTCCTGCTTAGTTTCATCTGTGAAATAAAGGAAGATAAAATCAACATTTTTGATTTCGTTTAATCTGTCAGCCATATAAACAGGCCGTGAATTTAAAATTTCACTGCATCCGCTTGAACAGTCTATAGGAAAAAGAGTGTTTTTTCTGTCGATTAATCTGCCTGATTGATTACACTCACTGCAATTTTTGATATTTTTAGCCGGGCAGTTTCTTGTAAGCATCAGAGGCAGCTTACCGTATGCGAAAATTCCTCTGGGCAAAGTGCCTTTTAGTTTTTGAACCTGATTCAATGTAAGCTCGGCAGAAAGCAGAGCTTTATCAACACCAAGGCTTTTATAAGCTTCAAGGGCAACGGAGTTAAAAATATTTGTTCCGTAACCTGCAGCAACTTTCATACCTGCTTTTTTAGCAATTTCAATGCCGTCAAGAGTCCCTGCCCACGCTGAGCCTATACCCTTGGCTTTCAACGAATCAAGCTTCTTTAAAAGCGCTTTATCGTTACCGAAAATACCTCTTGGCAACTGGGCTGAAACATCTGTGCGATGTCTGATGTTATTGACAGGAATCACAATTTCATCAACACCTGTCAAATCATCAGGGACACTTTCTTCATCTGCAAACCGACAGATGATTTTTTTCTTTTGTGCTTTGTGAACAGGGATATCAAAAGCTGTTTCTTTAAAGTCTTTTTTACGGTTCCCTGTTATTGACTCTTCAAGTTGAGAGAGTACATCTCTGCGAAGCTTGTTTATAACAGAAACAGGGATATTCAATCCGTCATCAATTTCGCAATCAATATTTTCAGTAAAAAACTGAGTACCGCCGGTTTTGTTTAACTGCTCTTTGATGCTTGCTTCGTCAACAGATTTGTTGATTGCTTCCCGAGGAATAAAATCACTGTCTGCAAAAGCAAAAATTTTATTGCATTTACCGCTTAAGGTAACAGACTCATCCGCTTTCATAGTGAAATAAAAATCAACAGGGAAGCGGGGCGCCTCTTTCTGATAAAGCTTTTCGAGCTTATCAAGAACAGGCGCAGCAGAAACAACATCTTCTTTACGCCTTGTGCCGAACATTGATTTGCCTAAGGCAGAATTATAATACCCGTCAGTAAAACCTGTTCGTGAAAAAATGTTTTGCAAATCAGCTTTGATTTCATCACCCATATCACCAACGGCTGCCTGTCTGCAGGCTGTAACTGCAGCTGCAACATATTCGGGGCGCTTCATTCTGCCCTCAATTTTGAAAGATGCTATACCCATATCGGCAAGCTCTTTGAGATGGTCAGTTAAAGATAAATCTTTTAAGCTCAGGTCGTGTCTGCCGCTTTCACCTGCACTGAATGGAAGTCTGCAAGGCTGAGCGCAAGCACCGCGGTTACCGCTGCGTGAGCCTAAAACTGCACTCATATAGCATTGGCCCGAAACGCTCATACACAGTGCGCCGTGAATAAACATCTCAAGTTCAATAGGTGAATTTTCACACAAAAAGCCGATTTCGTCTTTGCTCAGTTCCCTTGGCAGAACAGCTCTTGAAAAACCGTGTTTGTAAAGTCGGTGAATGCCGTCAAGAGTCTGGACAGACATCTGGGTTGAAGCGTGAATGGGCATATCGGGAGCAGATTTTTTGGCGATTTCAACTGCTGCAAAATCCTGTAAAATGAGCGCATCTATGCCACTTGCACAGGCGCGCTCTATTATTTTTGATGCAGTTTTAATTTCATCGTCATTTATAAGAGTGTTGAGGGTAAGATAAACCTTGACACCTCTTGAATGACAAAAACTTACAGCTTCTGTTAAAGATTCATAATTAAAATTTTTGGCGTTACGCCTTGCGTTAAGCTCCTGCACACCTAAATAAACTGCATCTGCACCGCAGAAAACAGCGGCCTTTAAAGCCTCGGGTGAGCCTACGGGCGCTAAAATTTCATAAGAATTACTCATATCATTATCTCGATTTTAAGGTCTGAATTTCTTTGTTGAGTCTGTCGATTTCTCTTCTTGCGATTTCGGCCTCGGTTTTTGCTTTTGAAGCATCTTCCATATATGCCTGAATTTCGTTGCGGAGAGTTGCGGCATTCTGCTCAACCTTGTGCTTTTCGTCAGCTAACTGCAAAGCGCATAAAACTGCAGCCTGAGTGATAGAAAGACGGGGATGCTCTCTTAAAAGGCTTGAAAGAGCAAAGTCAACCTCATCACCTAAACCGCGCATATATTTGGTGTCATCATCTGTTGTAAGAAAATAGTCCGAGCCATATATACGCAAACGAACTTTATTTGTTGCCATAGTAATTTCTTCCTTCCGCTGATTTTTCAAGGAATACCAGCGTTAATTATACTATACTTTTATAAATAATAAAAGAGCAATTTTGCAATTTTTTATGTTTTTCGACAGTTACAGATGCAAGGTGTACAATGTGCACAAACAAAACAACAAAAAACTATTTAAAATTTCGATAAAAAATCATTATTGAAGATGACTTTTTGTGCAAAATATGATATAATCGTAAGGATAATAGGGTAATTCTATAATCTTTCACAGTTTTCGGAGGCGTCGTATGTTTGAGCAGATAATAAATTTTGACCGTATGGAGCAAGCGGTAACTCTTTTCGGGAGCTTTGATGCTAATATCAAGCTTATTGAGAGTCAGTACGGCGTCAATGTAATAAGCAGAGGCTCAGATTTAAAGGTTACGGGTGAAGCGGAAAATGTTGCTAAAGCTGTCAGGGCAATCAACGGATTGCTTGTGATGATAAATAAAGGCGAAGCTTTAAGCGAACAGAATGTCAGATATGTCATGAACCTTGTTGATGAAGGCAGTGAAGAAAAGCTTTCGGGTCTTACAAGCAATTGTATCTGCATCACATCAAAGGGCAGACCTGTCAAGCCTAAAACCTTAGGTCAGGAAAAGTATGTTGAAGCTATTAAAGACAATACCATTGTTTTTGGTATCGGCCCTGCAGGTACAGGTAAAACCTACCTTGCCGTTGCTATGGCTGTTCACGCTTTCAGGGCAAAAGAGGTTAACCGTATTATCCTGACAAGACCTGCAGTTGAAGCGGGTGAAAAGTTAGGCTTTCTGCCAGGTGATTTACAGCAGAAGGTTGACCCTTATCTTCGCCCTCTTTATGATGCACTTTTTGATATGCTGGGTGCAGAGAATTTTCAGCGTTATCAGGAAAGAGGGAACATCGAAGTTGCACCTCTTGCATATATGCGAGGCAGAACTCTTGATGACAGCTTTATTATTCTTGATGAAGCGCAGAATACCACCCCTGAGCAGATGAAGATGTTCCTGACTCGATTGGGCTTTAATTCAAAAATTGTCGTAACAGGTGACGTAACCCAGATTGACTTGCCTGACGGTAAGCGTTCCGGTCTTGTTGAAGCAAGTAAAATTTTAAAGAATGTTCCTGATATTGAATCAATCCACTTTACACAAAAAGACGTTGTAAGACACCGATTGGTTCAGGATATTATCAAGGCTTATGAAAAATATGAGGAGGTTAAAAGAAGAAAATGAGTGACAAAATAAAGGTAATTATTTCAGATGACCAGAAGGCTGTAAAGGTTCCTACAGGAATCCGTCTTCTTATCCGCCGTTGCTGTAATGCCGTTCTTGTTAACGAAGGCTTTGAAGGTTCTGTTGAAGTGAGCGTTCGTTTTGTTGATGATGAAGAAATTCACGCTCTTAATCTTCAGTACAGAAATATTGACAGAAGCACCGATGTTCTTTCTTTCCCTCTTGGTGAAGACGGTGTTTATGATATAAATTATTCAACAGGCTGCAAAATGCTCGGTGATATAGTTATATCTGTTGAACACGCTATGGAACAGGCAAAAACATACGGCCACAGCCTGCAAAGAGAGATCGGTTTCCTTACTGTTCATTCAATGCTTCATCTGCTTGGTTATGACCACGAGGCAGGTGGAATTGAGCAGGTCAGAATGAGAGAGAAAGAGGAAGCTATCCTTACTCAGCTCGGGCTTAAACGCCACAGCAGTTACTATCTTGGTGAATAATATGAAAGCTTTTATAAAAGGTTTCGGTTATGCTTTCAAGGGCATACTCTACGGCATAGTTCACGAAAGAAATTTCAGATTTCATATGAGTATTTTTGTATATATGATGTTCTTTCTTCTTCACTACGATTTTTTTGAAGTAAGCAGAACTCAGTTCGCAATTTTGCTTATGATGTCATCGTTGGTTATGGGCAGTGAGCTTCTGAATTCAGGTGTTGAGAATGCTTGTAATTCTGTAACCCTTGAACATAATGAGTTTATTAAAATTGCTAAAGATACAGCTTCGGGCGGTGTGCTCGTGCTGTCTGTTTTTGCAGTTGCCGTTGGCATTGTGATTTTGTATCAGCCTGCTGCATTTTCTTTGATGTTTGCTTATTTTTTAAGTAACCCTGCATATATTGCCGTTCTCGGCTTAACATTGGTTGCGGATATTATATTTGTTCTTGCAGGGCCACAAAATATATATAATTTTTTACGAGGTAAAAAGAATGACTAAAACAGCGTTTATAGCTATTGTCGGTTGCCCGAATGTTGGCAAATCGTCAATTCTCAACAGATTATTAGGGCAAAAAATTGCCATAGTTTCAGATAAGCCGCAGACCACCCGCACTAAAATTATGGGTGTTCTTACAAAAGAAGATACACAGCTTGTTTTTACTGATACACCCGGCTTTCACAAACCTAAAAATAAATTAGGTGAAAAGATGATAAAAGCAGTCGGTGACAGTCTTACAGGTGTGGACGCCGTTCTTTTTGTAACAGAGCCTGAGGGTGAACTCCGCCCTGCAGAAAAAGAGCTTATCGACAAATTCAAAAAAGCTAAGCTTCCTGTTGTTCTTGCTATCAATAAGGTTGACACTATCCCTGAAAAAGAGCAGCTTATGGAAAGGATTTTAAAGCTTTCACAGCTTTATCCTTTTGAGGCTGTTGTGCCCGTTTCTGCACTTCGCGGTATAAATATGCCCGAGCTTGAGCAGGAGCTTTCAAAGCTTGCAGTTGAGTCGTTTTTCTATTTCCCTGAAGATACACTTACAGACCAGCCTGAGAGAGTTATTGCCGGTGAAATTATAAGAGAAAAGTTACTTCGCAGCCTTGATAAAGAAATCCCTCACGGCACTGCTGTAAGCATTGAAAAAATGCGTGAGCGTGATAACAGTGATATTCTTGATATAGATGCTGTTATTTATTGTGAAAGAGAAAGCCATAAAGGTATCATCATCGGTAAGGGCGGAGCCATGCTTAAAAAAGTTTCAACCAGAGCCCGTGAAGATATGGAAAAATTTTTCCAGTGCAGAATCAATCTTAAGTGTTGGGTGAAGGTCAAAGAAGGCTGGCGCAACAGAGAAGGTCTTATTCACAATTTTGGTCTTGATTAAGATTAACAAAATTTTCATAGAAATATAACCATCCCTTTGCGAATAATATTTGCGGAGGGATTTTGATGGAATATAAGAATCTTGCTGCGTGGGATAAGTTTGCCCAGAGCGGAAAAATATGTGATTATCTTCAATACAAGCACATTTCACAGGAGAATGTAAAAAATGCGAATGAACACGGACGGTCTGATAATAAAGGAGCACAAAACAAACGGTGACGACCGTCTTGTTACAGTGCTTACAAGAGATTACGGTGTACTGCGCGCTTTTGTAAGAGGTGCGCAAAGGCTCAAAAGCCGTACACAGTGCGGCAGTCAGCTGTTTTCTTACGGAACATTCTCTATTTACAGGGGCAAAGATGCTTATGTTATTGATGAAATTCAGACCAAAGAGATATTTTTTGATTTAAGAAATGATATCGGCAAGCTTGCTCTTGCTCAGTATTTTTGTGAGCTTCAGTATGAACTTGCGCCGCAGGAAAGTGATGCCGATGCATTTTTACGATTGACATTAAATTGCCTTCATATGCTTGTTAAGGATAAACGTCCGCAGCTTCAGCTAAAGGCAATTGCTGAGCTGAGGACTCTGGCTCTGGCAGGTTATATGCCTGACCTTGTTGCCTGTGAGGGTTGCGGTAAGTTTGAAGATGAGGTTATGTATTTCGGCACTTATGACGGGCATCTTTATTGCCCTGAGTGTGTCGGTGATGTGCCTTGCGAAGAGTTGCCTTTGAGCGTTGTTTCAGCTATGAGATATATCTGCTACTCTCAGGATGAAAAGCTTTTTTCGTTCACTCTCGGGGAAGAAAATTTCCCCGTACTTGCAGATGTTTGCGAAAAGTATCTTCTGGCACAGACAAACAGAAAATATAAAACACTTGATTTTTATAAAAGCATTACATAAATTGGAGTTATTATGAACAGACACTATTTATCCCTTGAACTTGATAAGGTGCTTGATAAGCTTGCAGGGCATGTTTCGTGTGAAGATGCAAGGCTTCTTGCACGTGAGCTGAAGCCTGAAACATCTTTGCTTATGGCACAGGCTCTGATGAATCAGACCAAAGATGCTCATATGCTTCTTGCACGTTTTGGCGGACCTGCTTTCGGCGGACTTGTAAATGTGACAAATGCGCTTTACAGAGCTGATGCAGGCAGCTCACTTTCGTTAAGGGAATTACTTGATATTGCAAGTGTACTTCATGTTATAAGAACAATAACTCAATGGAGAAGCACTTGCTCAGGGGTCGAGACATGCCTCGACACTCTTTTTAATTCTTTAACACCAAACAGATATCTTGAAGACGCTATCAGAAATGCAATTTTATCTGAAGAAGAAATTTCGGATAATGCTTCCCCTGCACTTGCAGATATCAGACGAAAAATCAGAGCTCAGGAATCTCATGTAAGAGAGCAGCTGGGCAAAATAACAAGAAATACAAATTATTCAAAATATCTGCAGGATAACATTATAACTATGCGCAACGGGCGTTTTGTTGTGCCGGTTAAAAATGAGCACAGGGCAGATGTTCCCGGCCTTGTGCACGATACATCTTCATCAGGTGCAACTGTTTTTATTGAACCTATGGCGGTTGTTGAAGCAAACAATAAAATCCGTCTGCTTCAGAATCAGGAGCAGGATGAAATTGACAGAATTATTGCAGAGCTTTCTTCTCAGGCAGGTTCTTTTGCTGATTCAATCAAAGCAAGTTATGAATGTGCCGTTGAGCTGAATCTGATTTTCGGCAAAGCGCAGTTGGCTTATGCCATGAATGCATCAGTGCCACAGCTTAATAACGAAGGTATTATAGAGCTTCGCAGAGCAAGACACCCTTTGATTGACCCTAAAAAAGTTGTACCGGTTGATATAAAATTAGGTGAAGAATTTGATACTCTTGTAATAACAGGTCCCAACACCGGTGGTAAAACCGTATCAATTAAAACTATCGGTCTTTTATCGCTTATGGCTATGTGCGGCCTTATGTTGCCTGTTGATGACAGGAGCCGTATATCTGTTTTTGAGAATGTGCTTGCTGACATCGGTGATGAACAGAGCATTGAACAATCTCTTTCAACATTTTCATCACATATGACAACAATTATTGATATTCTTAAAATTGCAGGTGAGGGCAGTCTGGTTCTTATTGATGAATTAGGCGCAGGTACCGATCCTGTTGAGGGTGCTGCACTTGCAGTTTCTATTCTTGAAAAACTTCGTCTTCAGGGTGCTAAAATAGCGGCAACAACCCATTATGCAGAGCTTAAAGCTTATGCTTTGCAGACTGAGGGCGTTATAAACGGCAGCTGTGAGTTTGATGTTACTACCCTTAAACCTACATATAAACTTCTTATGGGTGTACCGGGCAGGTCAAATGCATTTGCAATTTCGCAAAGACTTGGTTTGCCGGAAGATATTGTTGACACGGCTCGTAATCTTGTTTCAAGTGAAAACGCCAGATTTGAGGATGTTGTTGATAAGCTTGAAGAAAGCCGCAGAGAGATGGAAAAGGGCAAAAACGAAGCTCTCGAATTAAAGCGCGAAGCAAACAGACAGATTGAAAAGGCCAAGCAGATGAAGGCTGAAATCAAAGAGCTTCGTGAAAAAGAGATGGAGAAAGCAAAATCTCAGGCACTCAAAATTACAGAGCAGGCAAAGCGTGAAGCTTATGCCCTCCTTGACGAGCTTGAACGTCTGAAGAAAGAACAGGCAAAGCAAAAAGATGCTGCAGAAATGGCGCGCAGAGCCAGAGCAGCAGTCAGACGAGGTGTGTCGGCCATTGATGCGGCGGCAGACCCGGTTGTAGGTGCTTTTGATGATGAGAATTATGTTTTGCCCCGTGAATTAAAGCAAGGCGACAGTGTTTTACTTGCAGATATCGGCGGTGAAGCAGTTGTAGTATCTGTCAATAATAAAAAAGGTATCGCAGAGGTGCAGATGGGTGCTATAAAAACAAGAACACCTATATCAAATCTCCGTCTTGTTGAAAAAACAAACAAACCGAAAATTCAGAAACCCAAATCACAGTCAGGCAGCAGAATGGACAGCCGAATGAATATCTCTGCCGACACAAGACTTGACCTCAGAGGCATGACCGTTGAAGAATGCCTTATGACTCTTGACAGATTTATGGACAGCGCCCTTCGAACAGGCCTTAATGAGTTTACAATAATTCACGGTAAGGGTACAGGTGCTTTAAGAACAGCTGTCAGAGAGTATCTGAAAAAAAGTCCTTATGTCAAATCTCATCGTTTAGGAACCTTTGGCGAAGGTGAAGACGGTGTAAGCATTGTTACTCTTAAGTAACAGTAATATTTTTAAAAGATTAAACAGTAGAGGAAAGTTTTATGATTCCGGAAAAGGTAGAAAAAATATTATTAAAAGTTCAGAAACCGGGCAGATATGTAGGTGGGGAGCTTAACAGTGTAGTTAAAGATAAAAGCAAGGTGGATTTGAGATACGCCTTTTGCTTCCCTGACACTTATGAAATCGGTATGTCGCACCTCGGTATGAAAATACTGTATTCACTTGTTAATGAGAGAGAAGATGCCTGGTGCGAAAGAGTGTTTGCTCCATGGGTTGATATGGAGCAGCAGATGAGAGAAAACAACATTCCGTTGTATGCTCTTGAAAGTGGTGACCCCGTTAAAGATTTTGATATGGTAGGCTTTACGCTTCAGTATGAGCTGAGCTTTTCAAACGTGTTGAATATGCTTGATCTTGCAGGTATACCTCTTTATTCAAAAGACAGAGAGAGCCTTACCCCTCTTGTTGTTGCAGGCGGACCTTGTGTTTGCAACAGTGAGCCTATAGCAGATTTCATTGATGTTATTATGCTCGGTGAGGGCGAAGAAACCACAAATGAGCTTCTTGATTTGCTCAAAGAGCATAAACAGAAAGGTTCATCAAAGCTGGAATTCCTTTGCGAAGTTGCAAAAATTGACGGTTTTTATGTTCCTGCACTTTATGACGTTGAATATAATGAGGACAATACAGTTAAATCTGTAACACCAAAGCATACAGCACCTGCAAAGGCGGTTAAAAGGGTTGTCAAAGACCTTGATAAATCATATTATCCGAAAGCGTTTATTGTTCCGTCAATTGAAATAGTTCACGATAGAGTAACTGCAGAGATTTTCAGGGGATGCATAAGAGGCTGCCGTTTTTGTCAGGCAGGTTTTATTTACAGACCTATCAGAGAAAAAAGTGCCGAGGTTATAGAAGCGCAGAGCAAAGTCCTTTGCGAAACTTCAGGCTATGATGAAATTTCACTCTGTTCATTGAGTACAAGTGATTACACTCAGATTGAACCGCTTTTAGATAAGCTTCTCAGTTGGACTATTGATAATAAAATCAATGTTGCATTACCATCACTTCGTGTAGATAATTTTTCTGATGAATTGATGCAGAAGCTTACAGCTGTAAGAAGGGCAGGTCTTACCTTTGCACCTGAAGCCGGTACGCAACGCCTTCGCGATGCAATAAACAAAAATGTTACCGAAGAAGAAGTTCTTGAAACTGCCAAAAAAGCATTCAGCGGCGGTTGGACAGGTGTTAAGCTTTACTTTATGCTTGGCTTACCTACCGAGACTCTTGATGATGTTGCAGGTATTGCTCAGCTCGGTCAGAAGGTTGTTAATGCTTATTATGCAAACCCTGATAAGCCGAAGGGCAAGGGTGTTACGGTTAATATAAGCGCATCATCTTTTGTTCCGAAGCCTTTCACTCCTTTCCAGTGGGAACCGCAGGATACTATGGAAATGCTTGAAGAAAAGCAGAAACATCTTATGGCAAATGTTACAACTAAAAAGATAAATATAAGCACCCATTTCACCCCTACAAGCTTCCTTGAAGGTGTTTTCGCAAGAGGTGACCGTAAGCTTTCAAAGGTTATGGAACTTGCATGGAAAAAAGGCTGCCGTTTTGACGGTTGGGATGATCAGTTCAGCTTTGAAAAATGGATGGAAGCTTTTGAAGAATGCGGTATTGACCCAACCTTCTACGCTAACCGCAGAAGAAGTTTTGATGAGGTTCTGCCTTGGGATCATATTGATTACGGTGTGAGCAAAAAATTCCTTATCAAAGAGAATGAAAAAGCTCACAGAAGCGAAACCACTCAGCACTGCCGTCAGAAGTGCTCAGGTTGCGGTGCCAATAAGCTTAACGGAGGTGAGTGCCATGCGATGTGTTAGAATCAGATTTTCCAAATCAGGTAAAATGATTTATATTTCTCACCTTGATATCAACCGACTTATGACAAGGGCAGTCCGCAGGGCACAGTTGCCTATGTGGTACACAGAGGGTTTTAACCCTCACCCCTATATTGCTTTTGCACTTCCTCTTTCTTTGGGGCAGAGAAGCGATTGCGAATATATGGATATAAGAATCGAAGGCGATATGACAAATCAGGAAGTATTTGAAAGATTGTCTGCTGTTATGCCTGACGGTATAGGGATTGTAAGTGTTGAAGACCCTGTTTTCAGCCCTAATGAAATCAATGCGGCAAAATACTCGGCTGAACTGGAGTTTCTTAATGAAACTGATGCAGAGAGCTTTGCTTACAGTGCCGATGCACTTATGCACGGTGATGAGCTTATGGCAGAAAAAATGGGCAAAAAAGGTCACCGCAAAGTCCTTAAACAAGTTAATCTTATTGAGCAGATTTTTGACAGCTCAACACAGATAAAAGAAAACACGGTTATGATGTCATTAACCCTTGCAGCAGGTAATTCGGTTAATCTTAACCCCACTTTACTTATTGAAACTCTTGAAAAAATAATAAAATTACCCTCTGAACAACAACATATTGTGCGAGAAGATTTGCTGACCTCAAGCGGAAAAAGTTTTTGCTAAAAAAATCAAAAAAAGCCTTGCATTTGATGTTTTTGTGTGATATGATATTTCAGCATTTGTATCCGCTTGATTACAAGTGGGGATTTAATGCCCAACATTAAAGCGGACGGTCCTCTGCTGCGTAGCGGCATGAACGCCTGAAATTATCGGGAGGTCTATTATGGACGCACTTAAACTCATCGCTCAGGACAGCCTTAAGGCTGACGTTTCTGAGGCAATCAAAGTAGGTAACACCATCAGAGTACAGGTTAGAATTCGTGAAGGCGAAAGAGAAAGACTTCAGGCATTTGAAGGTATCGTAATCGCTCGTAAAGGTGCAGGTGTTTCCGAAACATTTACCGTTCGTCGTGTTTCATACGGTGTAGGTGTTGAAAGAGTATTCCCTGTTCATTCACCAAATGTTGACAGCGTTGAACTCATCAGAACAGGTAAAGTTCGCAGAAGCAAGCTCTACTATCTGCGTGACAGAGTCGGCAAAGCTGCTAAAGTTAAGCAGAAGCTCGGCTAATTCAAAAGAGCTGAAGGTACGCTCAGGTCGTACCATTGAGGGTATGCGGGGTGTTCTGCATACCCTTTTTATTTTTAGTTTAAACGGAGGTTGCCGCTTTGTATAATTACCGACAGACAGAAACAACAAAAATTAAATATTATCCCGGCGGAATCACTCCTGAAAAGGCTGAAACCAAGCGTAAAAAGTGGTTTCAGGTTTTTGATATGATAGGTTCTGTTTTATCTGCCCTTGTTATCATATTTATTGTGTTTACTTTTTTGTTCAGGGCAGTGAGTGTTGTGGGCAGCTCTATGGTGCCTACATTATCTGACGGTGATTGGTTGCTCGTTTCTTCAAGAAGTGACTATGATCGCGGTGATATTATAATTATCACTCAGCCTAATGACCGTAACGAGCCTTTGGTTAAAAGAATTATTGCCCTTGAGGGTGAAACTATCGATATTGATTTTGAGTCAGGTGAAGTTACTGTCAACGGCAAGGTTATTGATGAGCCTTATATTAAAGAGATGACCCATCTTTCTTATGATATGGATTTCCCTTATCATGTGCCGGAGGGTTGTGTTTTTGCCATGGGTGATAACAGAAACGACTCACTCGACAGCCGTTCCACACGAATCGGCCCTATTGACGAAAGATATATTCTTGGCAAAGCTATTGTAAGAATTTTACCTTTTGATCAGATAAAAGTTTTTAATGAAGAATATTTTGATGAATAAGAGGTTTTCTGATGAACGAAGAACAGGTAAATGAAAAGGAAATCAAAGTACCTTTTGCTTACGACATAGCTTCAATATTCTACACTGCTTTGGTTGTTATAATGGTGATTTTTACTTTTGTATTCCGCTTTGTAGGTGTTGTAGGTGATTCTATGAACCCTACACTCAACAATAACGACTGGCTTCTTGTAAGGGCGGTTAATACAGAATATCATCAGGGTGATATTATTATAAGCACACAGCCCAATTCTTTTAATGAGCCTATTGTTAAAAGGGTTATTGCCACAGGCGGGCAGACGGTTAATATAAATTTCGTAACAGGCGATGTTTATGTTGACGGCAAGTTGCTTGAAGAAGATTATATTGCCGAGCCTACTAAAACCCGTCAGGATGTTTCTTTCCCTGTAAAAGTTCCTGAAGGTAAGCTGTTTGTATTGGGCGATAACAGAAATGACTCTACTGACAGCCGTTCAACAGCGGTTGGTATGCTTGATGAGAGATATATAATCGGTAAGGTAGTATTCAGAATTTTGCCGATTGCTGATTTTGAATATTTCAGATAAATTCAGGAGCCTCCAGGCTCCTTTTGTTTAAAATTATTATGAAAGGCGGATATGGTTATGAGTGATTTTCAAAAGCAGACAGTTCAATGGTTCCCCGGCCATATGGCTAAAACAAGACGCCTTATTAAAGAAAGTCTTTCTATGGTTGATGCTGTTACAGAGCTTCTTGATGCAAGAATGCCTCTTTCAAGCCGTAACCCTGAAATTGAGCAGATAACAGCAGGTAAACCGAGAATTATATTACTGAATAAATGCGATGTAGCTGACGAAAAAGCCACTGCAAAATGGATTAAATATTTTGAAAGCGAGGGCTTCAGCGCGTTGCCTGTTGACTGCCGTTCAGGTAAAGGTCTTAATGCATACAGACCATTGGTAAGAGAAGTCCTTAAAGATAAAATTCAGGCTAATACCGAAAAAGGTATGGTGGGTAAAAGTCTTCGCGTTATGGTTGTAGGTATACCAAACACAGGTAAGTCTTCTTTTATTAACAAAATGGCAGGTAAAAACCGCGCTGCAGTTGCAGATAAACCGGGCGTAACAAGGCACAATCAGTGGTTCAATATCGGCAACGGGGTTGAATTGTTGGATACACCGGGTGTTTTATGGCCTAAATTTGATGACCCTGCTGTTGGTGACAGACTGGCTTTTATCGGCTCTGTTAAAGATGCTGTTCTTGACAGTGAAACTATGGCTGTTCGTTTGCTTGAAGTTCTTAAAACAGACTATGCTGACAGAATTGTTGAACGCTACAAGCTTAATAACATAGATTTTGAAAATGTTGAGGGCTATGAGCTTCTTGAAGCAATCGGTAAAAAAAGAGGTATGCTTATAAGCGGCGGTGAAATAGACACCGAAAGGGCATCCGTAATGCTTCTTGATGAATATCGCGCAGGCAAGCTTGGTAAAATCACAATGGAATTACCGCCGAGGAAGTGAAAATATGAAAAAAGAAGTTGAAGTAACAGATTGGTTTAGGTTTGAAAATGAGGCTCACAGTGAAGGCTACAATATAGTTTGCGGTGTTGACGAAGCAGGCAGAGGTCCGTTGGCAGGTCCTGTTTGTGCAGCGGCGGTTATTTTGCCTGACGGTTGTCTGATTGACGGGCTTAATGATTCAAAAAAACTTACAGAAAAAAAGCGCGAAGCCCTTTATGATGTAATAAAAGAAAAGGCAGTTGCTTACTCAATAGCTATGGCTGATGAAAAAGAAATTGATCAGATCAATATTCTTCAGGCTACTTTTCTTGCTATGAAAAGGGCAGTGGAAGGTTTGAGTGTAAAGCCTGATTTTGTGTTGGTTGACGGTAACCGTGACCCTAAAATAAATATCCCTGTAAAGACGGTTGTCAAGGGTGATGCATTGTCGGCATCTATTGCGGCAGCATCGGTACTTGCAAAGGTCACAAGGGACAGATATATGCTTGAAATCAGTGAAAAATACCCTGAATATCAATTTCCTAAGCATAAAGGCTACGGCACAAAGCTTCATTATGAAATGATAGAAAAATACGGCATAAGTGATATTCACCGCAGAACGTTTTTAAAGAAAATCACAGGTGAAAAATAGTGGTTATAAATAAAACGGGTGTATGGGGAGAGGTTTATGCTGTCAGATATCTGCGTGATAACGGTTATGAAATAGTTACGGGTAACTATCGCAGACGAGTAGGTGAGATTGACATCATCGCTAAAAAAGACGGCTTTCTGTGTTTCGTTGAGGTCAAAACAAGGGGTGAAGACCCTCTTTTCAGACCTTTTGAGGCTGTTGACCTGTCAAAGCAGAATAAAATCAAGGCTACGGCAAAGCTTTTTCTTGAAATTTATGGTGATGAAAATGTTTCGCGTTTTGATATTATTGAAGTAAACCTTAATAAAAATTTTGAACTGATACAGCTTAATCATATCAAAGATGCTTTTTAACATTTACACTATTGACAAAGTATGATATAATATTTAGCTGAAGTAATAAATAACATCGGAGGAGATTTAAGATGTTGTATACAAGTACACGTGACAAAAGTATAAGAGTTGAGTCAGCTCAGGCTATTGCTCACGGTATATCAAAAGAGGGCGGCTTATTCGTGCCTGTTGAAATCCCTAAAATTTCACTTAACGATATTGAACGCCTTGTAAATTGCAGTTATATTGAAAGAGCAAAAGAAATTCTTTCTCTTTACCTGACAGATTTCAGTGAAGAAGAGCTTGATTATTGTGTGAACGGTGCTTATGCAGAAGGCAGATTCAGTGACAAAAAGGTTGCTCCGCTCCACACTCTTGATGAGAATACAGAGGTTCTTGAGCTTTGGAAGGGTCCAACTTGTGCTTTTAAAGATATGGCACTCCAGCTTCTTCCGTACCTTCTCACAGTTGCATCTTCAAAATCAGCACCTGATAAAGAGATTGTAATTCTTGTTGCAACATCAGGTGATACAGGTAAGGCTGCACTTGAAGGCTTTAAAGATGTTCCTAAAACAAAAATCCTTGTTTTCTACCCTGAAGATGGTGTAAGCCCTATGCAGAAACTTCAGATGACAACTCAGGAAGGTGCCAATGTAGGTGTCTGCGCTATTGAGGGTAATTTTGATGATGCTCAGAGCGGAGTTAAAAAGATATTTACAGATAAAGCTGTTGCCGATAAGCTTGAGTCAATGGGTATGATGTTCTCATCTGCAAACTCAATCAACTGGGGCCGTCTTGTTCCTCAGATTGTTTATTATGTTTCAGCTTATTGTGATATGCTCGAAAAGGGCAGAATCAATTTAGGCGATGAAATCAATGTTGTTGTACCGACAGGTAACTTCGGCAATATCCTTGCAGCATATTATGCTAAAGAAATGGGCATCCCTGTTAAAAAGCTTATCTGCGCTTCAAACTCAAACGATGTTCTCACAGAGTTTTTGTCAACAGGTGTTTATAACAGACAGAGAGATTTCTATACAACAATCTCACCGTCTATGGATATTCTTATTTCATCTAACCTTGAAAGATTGCTTTTCCTTTTAAGTGATATGAATGATACTGCTGTAAGCGGCTGGATGAATGACCTCAGCTCAAAGGGTACATATCAGGTTGATGATGAAGTGTTCACTAAAATCAAAAACCTTTTTGAAGCAGGCAGCTGCGATGATGAAGGTACAAAAGCTACAATTTCAGAGATTTTTAAAAAGCACAACTACCTTTGCGATACACATACAGCTGTTGCTGTGGCTGTTTATGATGATTACTTCCATGTAACTGCTGACGGCACACCGACTGTTATCGCGTCAACTGCAAACCCGTTCAAGTTCAGTGCTTCTGTGCTTGACGCTGTTCATCCCGGTATGACAGAGGGTATGGATGAGTTTGATATGGTGCTTGGCCTTCATGTTGAAACAGGTGCAGAATGCCCTGCTCAGCTTGCAAACCTTAAAGATAAAGCACCAAGATTTACTCAGTGCTGTAAAAAAGAAGATATGGAATCAGTAGTATTCGATATGCTTTCAAAATAATTATGTAAAACGCAGGAAACGCACTTGGCTGTGTTTCCTGCAATCTTTATGGGTTCTTATTTGCTCATATTTTTGTTTGGCTCAAAAGTAGCGCAAAGTGTTTCTGAGCAGCTGCATGCACTTGACGGGCCTACTTCGATTGAACCTGCAGTGCATTTGTTGTTAGCTTCGTTGTAAATACAATGAGTTACATTACATTTGATGTCTTTGATTTCGTGACGCATAAAAAGAATCCTCCATTAGATATTGGGATTTACCCTTACTTATTTTAAACAAAAAAACTTCTGATATGCGAGGTGTTACAATGTCAATTTTTGCAATAGGCGATACTCATTTATCTTTCGGTACTGATAAGCCTATGGATATTTTTCAAGGATGGGAAAATTTTGAAGAAAAACTTGAAAAAAACTGGAAAGCTGTTGTGAACGAAAATGACACAGTTGTAATACCCGGTGATATAACCTGGGGAATGACTATGCAGGAGGCTATAGAGGATTTCAGGTTTATCGACAGATTGCCCGGTGAAAAAATAATCCTTAAAGGCAATCACGATTATTGGTGGTCAACCAAAAACAAAGCAGATAAATTCTTTAAAGAAAACGGTATTGATACAATAAAAATTTTAAATAATAATGCATATAAAGCAGGGGATTATGCTCTTTGCGGCAGCCGCGGATGGTTTTTTGACAGTGATAAACAGGCTGATAAAAAAATTGTTGCCCGTGAAGCCGGCAGACTCAGAATGTCTATTGAAGCAGCCGACAAATTAGGCGGTGAAAAAATAGCGTTCCTTCATTATCCTCCGATAGCCGGCGGTCAGGTCTGTCAGGAGATTTGTGATGAGCTTGTCAAAGGCGGCGTTACTCATTGTTATTATGGTCATTTACACGGCTATTCAACATCTTATGCATTTACAGATGAAATGTTTGGTATTAAATTTCATCTTGTTTCGGGAGATTACCTAAAATTTTGCCCAAAATTAGTTGTAAAATTTTGACATTTAGGCAGAATTTTTTAAATAAACTATGGAAAATAATGAAAACATCTGTTATAATACATCAGTAAAAGAATGTACAGGAGGAAGTACGATGTTAAAATCAGCAAACAAAACAGAAACCAACACATATACTCTCGAGGTTTCTATCAGCGGTGAAGATTTCAAAGCCGCTATCGTAAAAGCTTATAATAAGCAGAAAGGTAAAATTGCAATTCCGGGCTTCCGTAAAGGTAAGGCTCCTCTCGCAGTTATCGAGCGTTACTACGGCAAGGGCGTATTCTATGAAGATGCTCTTGACATCCTTTACCCTGAAGTTGTAGGCGATGCAATTAAAGAATCAGGCATTGAGGCTGTTGCAGCTCCTTATGACGTTGATGTTTCTAAAATTGATGAAACAGGCGTTGAAATGTCAATGAAAGTTACAGTTAAACCTGACGTTGAAGTTGGCGAATATAAAGGCCTTAAAGCTGTTAAAGCAGATTCAACTGTTTCAGCTGCAGAAGTTAAGAAAAAGCTTGAAGAAATGCAGGAAAGAAACGCAAGACTCGTTACTGTTGAAGACAGAGCAGTTGCTAAAGACGATATCGCAGTTATCGACTTTGAAGGCTTTGTTGACGGCGTAGCATTTGACGGCGGCAAAGGCGAAGGCTTTGAGCTTACAATCGGTTCAGGTCAGTTTATCCCAGGCTTTGAAGACCAGATTATCGGCCACAATGCAGGCGAAGAATTTGATGTAAATGTTACATTCCCTGAAGCATACACACCTGAGCTTGCAGGCAAAGATGCAACATTCAAAGTTAAAGTTAACGAAATCAAAGTTAAAGAGCTCCCTGAGCTTGATGACGAATTTGCTAAAGATGTAAGCGAAGATGCAGATACACTTGCAGCTCTTAAAAAGAGCATCAAGGCTGATCTTGTTGAGGCTAAAAAGGCACAGGCTGACAGAGATTTTGAAAGCGCACTTCTTGAGCAGCTTGCAGCAAACCTTCAGGGTGAAATTCCTGAAGTTATGTACGAAAACAAAGTTGAAGACGAAATCAACAATTTCGCTCAGCGTCTTGCTCAGCAGGGCTTGAATCTTGACGGTTATCTTCAGTACACAGGCATGGATATGGACAAACTTAAAGAGTCATTCCGTGAAGGTGCAGAAAAACAGGTTAAGCTTATGCTTGCTGTTGAGAAAATTGTTAAACTTGAGGGCATTGAAGCTTCTGATGAAGAAGTTGAAGCAAAATACACAGAAATGGCTGAAATGTACAGAATGGAAGCAGAGCAGATTAAGAGCTTTGTTCCTGCAGCAGATATCAAAACAGATATCGTAAACGGCAAGGCAGTTCAGCTCGTTGTTGATGCAGCTGTTGCTGAAGCACCTGAAAAACCTGCAAAGAAAACAGCAGCTAAAAAAACAACTAAAAAAGCAGCAGAAAAAAAGGACGAAGCTGCTGAATAATTTTTAAAAACTGAACCTATAATTAAATGGAGTGAATGGCTTAACTGCCATTCATTTCATTTAGCATATTTTGCGGCAAGAATAAGGTAATCTTAGGAGGATTTATTATGGCATTAGTACCTTACGTTGTAGAGCAGACAAACAGAGGAGAAAGACAGTACGATATTTTTTCAAGACTTTTAAATGACAGAATCATTGTTCTTTCTGATGAAGTTAACGATACAACTGCCAGCCTTGTTGTTGCGCAGTTACTTTTCCTTGAAGGTCAGGACCCTGAAAAAGACATCAGCCTTTATATCAACAGCCCGGGCGGCTCAGTTACTGCAGGTATGGCTATTTATGACACAATGCAGTATATCAAGTGCGATGTTTCAACAATCTGTATGGGTATGGCAGCATCAATGGGCGCATTCTTGCTTTCATCAGGTGCAAAGGGCAAACGCCTTGCACTTCCAAACAGTGAAATTATGATTCATCAGCCGTTAGGCGGTGCAAGAGGTCAGGCAACTGAAATTCAGATTGTAGCTAACCATATTATCAAAACAAGAGAAAAGCTCAACAGAATCCTTGCTGAAAACACAGGCAAATCTATTGAGCAGATTGCCCTTGACACTGAACGAGATAATTACCTTTCAGCTCAGGAGGCTATGGAATACGGTATTGTTGATAAAGTAATCACAAACAGATAACCCGAAAGGATATACTTCAATGAGTGACGAAAGACGAGAAAAGAATGTCCGCTGTTCATTCTGCCAGAAAACACAGAATCAGGTGGAAAAGCTCATCGCCGGTCCGGGTGTATACATCTGTGATGAATGTGTCGAGCTTTGTCAGAATATAATTGATGATGACACCTTGCTCCCATCTAAAAAGAAAAAGAGTAAGGAAGACGTTAAATTACCCACCCCGTCAGAGATTAAAGCTCAGCTTGATGAATATGTAGTCGGTCAGCAGGATGCTAAAATCGCATTGAGTGTTGCCGTTTATAATCATTATAAGCGAGTTTATAAAGGTCAGGATTGTGATGTTGATATTCAAAAAAGTAACATTATGCTCCTCGGCCCTACCGGTGTAGGTAAAACAATGCTCGCTCAGACTCTTGCAAGAACACTTGATGTTCCTTTTGCTATTGCTGACGCTACAACATTGACAGAAGCAGGCTATGTTGGTGAAGATGTTGAGAATATCCTTCTTCGTCTTATTCAGGCAGCTGACTTTGATGTTGAAAAAGCACAGCGAGGAATCATCTATGTTGACGAAATTGACAAGATTGCAAGAAAATCAGAGAATCCGTCAATCACACGTGATGTAAGCGGTGAGGGCGTTCAGCAGGCACTTCTTAAAATTCTTGAAGGAACGGTTGCCAATGTTCCCCCTCAGGGTGGCAGAAAGCATCCTCAACAGGAGTTTATTCAGATTGATACATCTAATATCCTCTTCATTTGCGGCGGTGCTTTTGACGGCATAGAGAAAATTATTGAAAAGCGTATCGGCGGCTCAGCCCTTGGCTTTGGCGCAGAGATTAAAAATAAGTCCGAAATGACTGTTGAAAATCTTTTAGGTAAGGTTATTCATCAGGATTTATCAAAATTCGGTCTTATCCCTGAGCTTGTGGGCAGACTCCCTGTTATCACAACTCTTCAGCAGTTAAGCAAGGAGGATATGATTAAAATCCTCAAAGAGCCTAAAAACGCTATTCTTAAGCAGTATCAGGCATTGTTTGATATGGACGGTGTTGAGCTTTCATTTAATGATGAAGCTCTTGCGGCAGTAGCTGAAAAAACACTTGAAAAGAAAACCGGTGCCCGTGGTCTTCGCTCAATTATGGAGAATGTTCTTCTTCCTACAATGTATCAGATCCCCAGTGAAAAAGGCATCAAAAAGGTGGAATTCACAGGTGAATGTGTTACTGACGGCAAAGACCCTGTTATTACAAGAAAATAAAATTAAGACGGCAGAGTAATCTGCCGTCTTTTTGTTTGCATGAAAAGGTTATAAGCCTAAAAGCTGTTTTTTCTTAGCGTCAAATTCTTCTTGTGATATTACTCCGCTGTCCAATAAATCTTTATATTTTTTAATTTGGTCTGCTTCATCAGTTTTAACTGTGTCCTGAATTATAATCTCGGACGATTTCTTTTCGTTTTGTCTTTTAATCAAAAGATTGTTAATTACTTCGTAAATTTCTTTTGCATTTTTAATGGCAAGGAAAGAAATTCTACCTGAAGAAGTTGAAACTGAAATCCCTTTGAGGGTCTGGATTGTTGCGGTAGCTGAAACAGAGTCAAGAGGAAGGTCAACTCTTTTGCCGAATGCAACCTTGCCGTAAATTCGTTTGTCTGTAACAATCAGTTCATAGCTATGTAACCAACCGTATATAATTAATCCTATTCCAGAAATGCCTCCGAGTATTAATATAGCCCAAAAAAAGCAGCCCAAATCAAAATACTCATGTATAGCAAAACTGAAACCGTTATCGCAAAAATCTACACTATTTAAAAATTCAAGTGTACTCTTATACTTATAATAATCTTCTAAAAAATAGTAATAAGACCATTGGTCTATTATTATTGCCAGAGAAAAAATAATTGCTCCAGCAAAAGCGATTATTATAAAAGTTTTAAGCAACTTCTGAATGTTATATCTTTGGCTCGTTACTAAAATCTTGTCTTCCATAATTAATCCTCCTTTTCTTTTTTACGTTCGTTCTCAACACACTGTGAGCAAGCAGGACTGCCGTTATCAAGATAGTCTGCATGCTCGTCGTCAAAAATTTCTCCGCATATTGGGCAAGTGTTTTTTGACATTTTACCACCTCCATAAAATAAAAAGTGCGGCTACCGAAGTAACCGCACAAAAACGCAAACTCCGATAGTCGCCAAACCAACTCTGCAGAAAGCGAATATATCACAACAACAGAAAAGGAATTTGCATTTTATCAAATTCATTTTGTTGTTGCAAAAATGAGCATAATATCCCTGTGGAAATTACACTTTCTGCTTATTATTAAGTTGGTTTGGCAACATTAGTTTACCACAAGTTATGGAAAAATGCAATAAATTTCAAACTACAATAAAAATTTTGCAAAAAGCTCGCGAGGGTGTCCGTCAGGTAGGGGAGGCTATCAGCCTCCCGCTGAAAATTCAAGGATAAGGTGGATTGCGACAACAACTCGGATGAGGTGAAAATAAAATGGTTGGCTCAGATAGAGTCAACCATTTACACTTTATTCTTCAAATGAGCCGCGGTAGCTGGCGTCAATAATTCTTGGCAGCTGATCAAACGCCATCTCTGCCATGGCTTTAGGTACACCGGGCATAATTGAGTCAGACATATCTGCTATGCTTTTTGCGATTGTATCTGACGGTGGCTGTGAGCTTGGTTTAAAAATAACCGCGTTATTATCTTTGAAAGTGAATTCAATAGTCCTTCTGCAAACTGATTCGACAGGGCGCATATTGATAACAAGAGTGCTTTCATCTTTCCATGCTGCAGTGCTGTATGCCGTGAAATCCATACTTGCAAGTCTGATTTTTGAAACTCTGTATTTGCCATCCATACCGCAAAGGATGGTGTTATGCTCATCACCCTCATCCCAGGTCATAGTGCATTCATTTTCATCAAAATTAAATTTAACATTAGTGATATTACCTGCTTTATCTGCTGACATATAAACAACAGGTATGGGCAGCATACTCACAGGGAAGCCTGATGTTTCGAGAATAAGGTTTTTATTGAATTTGATATTTCTGTTTTCAATTGTGTTTTCAAGTACGCTGCGCTCACAAGGTTCAAGAATATCATCCAGCGGAGCAAGACCCTTGATTTCATAGCGTGGCTCACTGTCAGGTTCTATGAACATTTTTGGTATATGACGCCAGATAGCATCCCTTGTTTTTTGCTCATCGATTTCACCTGCTGTGATGATAAATGATGCATCGCGGTCTTTAAAAATTATACCGAACTGTGAGAACATACCGTCCATTCTGTAAGCTGAGGCACCTGCACAATGCCATACACAATAACCGTAACCGCACTGACTGTCAGGGGTTGAGTTAGCCTGTGAATTGTCAACGTGTTTGCGTCTTGTTTTTCTGACCCAGCTTTCAGGTATAACCTGATTGCCGTTGAAAACACCGTTGTGCTGATAGCAGGTAACAATTTTTGCAAGGTCCTCTGTTTTAATAAAGAGACCCCAACCGCCTGCTTCAATGCCTCGCGGTGAAACCTCCCATGCAGGTATGTCGATACCCAACGGCTCAAAAAGACGGGGAGTGAGATACTCTGTTACGGTTTTACCTGTAAGACGGTGAATCACTGAGCAAAGCATATATTGATTTTCACTTATATACTGAAAATGACCGTCATTTGGCGTAAAGGACCAGGGGGAGTCAAAAAACTGACGTTCCCAGTTAGGCTTTGTTTTATCTGTGAACACACTTACATTTTTGCCTGATTGCATTGTAAGAAGTGAATGAATATCTAATTTTTCAAGATTTTTATCACGCTTATCAGGTATAAATTCAGGGAAAATATCAATAAGCTTAGTGTCGGTTGTAAGCAAACCTTCTTCAACGGCAAAGCCTATAGCTATTGATGTAACTGTTTTACTCACAGAGTACATAGCGTGAGGCAAGTCGGGTGAATAAGGCTCTGCCCATGTTTCAAAGGCAACCTTACCCTGACTCATTATCATAAAACTGTGAACTTCAATATTGTTTTCTTTAAAATCGGCAATAAGAGCTTCAATTTCCTTTGATGAAACACCAACCTGTTCAGGATAATCTGCTCTTTTAAGGCTGATTTTTTTACCTTCATTAGTTGACATAAAATCACTCCTGACCGAAATTTATTTTTTTCTCTTTTTATATAAGTAAACCTGACTTGCAACAAATGCACTGCCACAAAGCAAAACTGCAATTACTCTGCCGGCTGAGAAAGTGAATTTACCTATAGTTTCGTTTTCATCTGCAGGTTCAAGTCGGCTGTAAGCCTGACTTAAATCATAAAATGCTTTTGATATTTCAGACCTTGAAGAAACGCTGTTTAAACATAAAGTTGCATTTTCATAAGCTGAGGTGAAATTGCTGAAGCTTTCTGATGAAAAATCACCTTTTATATACGGCTCGCATATATCAGTTAAAGATTTAAGGTCGTCTTTTAAAGCAGCGGTATCTTTGATATATTTTTCAAGCATTTCAGGGTAGTTTGTTTCAATAATGGAATATCCGCAGGCAATAGCATTGTCCCATCCTGTGATGTCATCACTGCGCTCAGCACAATATTCATCAACCATAGAGAACATCGCCATAACAGATTTTTCTTTGAATTTTTTTGTGAATGAATCGTAAAAGATAACACCGTTTACATTTTTTGTGCCTAACTTTACGATGTTAAGACCTGCGATTTCAGCCTCTTTTAAAAGAGTGGTTGCGCCAAAAATAATATTACCGTTATACTCAGGGATTATGAGGTTTCTGAGTTTCTCGTTCTTTGTTACAATTGATGTGATATCTTTGCTGTCGCAATCTTCGAGTCTGAAAAGGACGCTGTTAAGCTTTTCTGCATTGAGAACAGTGTTATAAATCACGCTTAAATCAGCTGAGTCAGTGTCAATTATCAATGATGTACCTTCGTTTAACGCGTTGAGTACATCGTCAAGGGTGGGTACAGTATAATTACTTGCTTTAGAGGCTTTACCGCCGTTACCCATACGAAGACGGTATGTTGAAATTTCATCAAATGTTTTATCTTTAACAGCACCGCTGACAGCTTTACCCTCAGCGTCAACACACATACGCTCAAGAGTGTCATCTTTCATAAGGATAGCTATATTGTCTTTAGTAAGCTTAACATCAACAGAAACATAGTCGGTTTCACAAGCTTCAACGGCCTCAAGTGAGTTTTCGGCATAGCTCTGCCAATTGCCCATATTTGCACAGCTTTTAATATCTGTAGTATATTTTACAGCAGATACCTGATTGCCGGGCAGAATGTTTTTTTCTTCTGATGTACCTGCACCTGCAGTGTCAACAGCTGCTGAGCTGACAAAAGAAAACAGGCTGAAAATTATTGCTAAAGCTAAAACAAGAGAAAAACTTTTAAACATCAATTTCATTGGTATACCTCAAAATAAAAAATTTATAAAAACAACAAACAAATGTTTGCATTTCTCGAACATTTGTGCTATAATGGTCAAAAATAAATAAAGAAGGAAAGGCAGGGGTAATTTTGGCTATAAATGATATGCAACGCAAGATATATGATTTCCTTGTTGAAAGAAGCTGTGACGGTGTTCCGCCTTCAGTCAGAGAAATCTGCGCAGCAGTAGGTCTTAAGTCAACCTCATCGGTTCAGGCTCATCTTGACGTGCTTGAGGCTGAGGGCTACATTTCCCGCGACCCGTTACTTAAACGCTCAATCAGAATAGTCGGTCAGCAAGATAATATTGTTCAGGTGCCTATCGTGGGTACTGTTACTGCCGGTGCTCCAATTCTTGCCGTTGAATCAATTGAGGGTTATTTCCCTTACACAGGTACAATTTCAAGGGATAAGCCTCTTTTTGCCTTGCACGTTAAAGGTGAAAGTATGATTGAGGCAGGTATTCTTGACGGGGACCTTGTTATTGCAGAAAAAACTCCTTTTGCAAGAAACGGTGAAATTGTAGTGGCTCTTGTTGAAGATGAAGCAACAGTTAAAACCTTCTATAAAGAGAACGGTTATTACAGACTTCAACCTGAAAACAGCACTTATGAGCCGATTATTGTAAAAGAAGCTTCTATCTTGGGCAAGGTAGTTGCCGTTATGCGCTATTATTAAAAGACTGCTTATGCAGTCTTTTTTAATTGCCTAATAAAAGGGCAAGGATAGCGCATAATGCTGTTGAGCCACCGATAGCAAAGGCGATTGCGGTGATAAGATTCTGCCTTAATTTTTTACTTGCTTTTGCAGATTTTGAATTAAGGGCATTCATCTTTTCAACAATATGGTTACCGGCAAGCTGTATTGCATTCTGAACACCTACACAGATAAGCTCATCAGAATTTTCTTCATCTGTTGCAAAAATTTTTGTAACAACAGTTTCGTTTTTATCAGCAACAGCTATGTAAATAAACATATTGTCTTCATTGTTGCTTTCGGCAAATACGCTTGAAACACCAATGGCGTAATCACTTTTTGTTTCAACACGGGTATTCTGGGCAGATAATGCCATATAATCTTTTACCGGTTGCATAGGGGACCTTGTTTCGATATCGTTGCCAAATCTAAATGCAGTGTTGTTTTCACTGACAAAATCAACACTTTCTCTGATAAGATCAACACCGTTAAGGTTTGCGACGGCAAGAGAGGTTTTTGATTTATTAAGAAGAGAAACGAGCCTTTCAGTAGCGCGGAAACGCCGGATTTTAGCTAATTCAGCGGCTTGTTCAATCTGAGCTTCCTGACTTAAATATTTATAAAGGCTGCCAAAAACAACATCAGAGGTTCTTATTGAATCAAGAGGCAACACAACAATACTCTGGCTGCCTGATGAGATTGCATAGCCGCAGCAAAGCATATCGTTAGTTGCAAAGATATTTGCTTTAACAGGGAAGGTGGAGTTGTTTATCAATGCAGCGTCAGAGATTCTTCCTTTTTCAAAAAGGGTTACAAGCTCTGAATAAATATATTCTTTTTGCTCTGTTTCGATTTCAAGTGCGGAACAGAGCGTTTTTTTAATAGAATTATACAACTGACTCTGAACACCGATAATGATGCAGTCTGCACTGCGCAAAGCCTGTGAAACAGCAAGGAACATTCTTTTTGGAGAAACAAAGTTGCTGAATTTTACCTGCTCTGATGTGAAGATATTTGCACAGTCAGATATAAGCTTTTTATCGTTGGCAAATAAAGCGGGTTCACCTTTTGCAAGAGAAAAAAGTTTGATGTTCATATAAAAACCTCTTAGTTAATCAATATATGGGTTAGTCTGGTTGTTTTCGTCATACCATGCCTGCGGGAATCTTTGCTCAGGATTCACACGGGCTTTTGATGTATCCACCGAAGCTGACTCGCCGTCACGCACAAGACGAGCCATAACAACAAATCTTGAATTATCAATAGCAAGTGAGCAGGTTGACAACGTTAGAATTTTATCATCAGGTGTAACATCAACATCTGTTATGAAATAAGAACGCTCCATAACCTCTTTGTAGAATTTGTTGAATTCGTTATCACTGCCAAAATCAGTGCGTATATAGTTAAAAACATATCCGTTATCATGCTCCGGACGGGTGTTGATTAAAAAGGCGGCAAAAACCTTCCATTGATAGTCCTTATAAATAGTGTTGAAGGTTATAACGGGACAAGCCTTGTATGTGCTGAGCTTTTTATACATACTAAGCATACCGAATTGAGTGCCGTCACGCATATTGTGGCCAAAAATTATTGTATTCTGACTAAGGTTTATAAGGTCATTACGATAGTCCACAAACAATGCACCGTGCTTATCCTCTTTGCCGTCAATATTATATTTTAAGTAATATTTATTGTCTTCGCATTGCATAACAGGGAAATCAATTTTAAGACCCTTGACAATCAGTTTACCCGAAAAGTCCTTGTACTGATTTTTCAGCGCAGCATACTTTTCCTGAATAGGCATTTTTTCTTTATCTGAAGCCTGGACGGTGGTGTTTTGCTGATTTTCATCAACTTTAAACTGATCGTTTTTCTTCTCTATGGAATATGGCATCCATACAAGGTCATAAACAAGATAACCTGAGCTGCAAATAACACCTATGATTGAAATCACAAGCAATATTTTACGAAGAATTTCTTTTTTATTTTTAATCTTTTCTTTCATTTAATCACTCTTTTGAACGGTGAACAATATTTTCTTTGTTTATTTTCAATTCTGATGGTACGGGCTTAGTGAAAAAGATATCTTTCGGCTCAACTTTAGGGATACTTTCTCTTTTGTGAGCGTTCTGAATTTTAGCTATAGCGGCCTCTTTTTCAGCTTTTGCCTTTGCTATAGCAGCCTCTTTTTCAGCTTTCGCTTTTGCAATAGCCAACTCTTTTTCGGCTTTTGCTTTTGCAATAGCTAAATCACGTTCCTGACGGATTTTGTCTGTTTCGGCTTTCTGAGCTTCTTCACGTGCTTTTCTTGCAGCACGTTTTGCAGCAAGCTCCTCTTGCCTTATTCTTTCAGCCTCAGCCTGTTTTGCCAGCTCCTCATCAAGCTTTGCTTTTTCTTCGCGAGCAAGTCGGGCAGCTTCTTCAGCCTCCTGCTTCTGAGCAAGGGCAAGTGCGGCAGTGCGGCGCATATTTTCAAGCTCGGCTTTTATTTTTTCTACATCCATACGAGCCTGCTGTGCAGCAGCTTTCTGGCTTTCAAGCTCTTTGTTGATTTCTGCTTGTTCGGCGGCATGTAATCTTGCTGATTCCTCTTTTTCAAGACGGAGCTTTTCACGCTCTTCGGCAAGTTTTTTGTTAGCTTCCTGAGCGGCAAGCTGTGCAGCCTGCTGAGCAGTTTCTTTTTGCTTATTTGCAAGTTCAACTGCTTTTTCGGCCTCCTGACGCTGTTCCTGTGCTTTTTCATAAACTTCCTGAGCTTTTTTCTCAGCGTCAGCCTGAGCCTGCTTTGCTTTTTCTTCAGCCTTTTTTGCTTCTTGTTTTTCAATTTCAGCTTGCTGTGCGGCAAGCTTTGCTTTTTCTTCAGCTTCAGCTTTCTCTGCTAAAACTTTTTGTGCATTCAATTCGGCCTCATGAGCTTTCTGCTCGTTGACAATCCGCTCTTTCTGAGCAATATCATATTGAGCTTTTTGATGAATGTCGTTATAAACCGCAGTTTTGCTTATAAGCTCTGCAATCTGAATTTCAAGCTTCTGAAGCTTGGATTTATTTTTATCTGTAATTGGTTTTGATTTGATTTTTTCAGCTTTGAGCTGAAGCTTTCTGAGAGCTTTTTCGTTCTTACGTCTGATTTTTGCTTTTTGCTTTTCAAGACGGATTTTTGCTTTAAGTTCTTTTTTTGTGATTTCGGTTTTAACCTTTGTGAGCTGTGAAGGTTCGGTAAAAACATCAGTTGCTTGTTCAACAGGTATCTCAATATCAAGCTTATTTCCGTTAGCCTGAGCATCTGCATCAGACTGAAAAATAACCTTTGTATTTGTTTTGTACATATCACGAAGTCGTGGTGTGTCAGTGTCTTTTCTTGCTTCGGCAAGTTTAAACGCATTCACAGTGTCTTCGAGTACATGGTAACCTGCTTTTTCAAAAATATCTTTTGGGTCATCTGAAACCTCAGTGGGCATAGTTCTCTGCTTCGGTGTTTCAATTTTGCCCTGCTTTATCGGTGCTGCAGGCTGAGGCTGAACATCCTGAGAATCATCCTCAAGAACCTCTGCCTCGGCAAAAAGCTTTGACAACGGTGAAGGTTCAATGCCGTTTGCATCTTTAGGTATACTGCCGGCAGGAATACCGTAATAGTCATATCCTCTTGACCCTGAACGATGCTTTTTGAAAAAGTTTGTCTGCTGGGGAGGCTCCATAGTTTCTCTGACAGTATCATCAGTTTCAACACTGGCAAATGTCTTTTTCAGATGTTCAACACCGGAGGTTACAATATAACCGCTTAAATTTTCAGAAGGGTCAGGCAATGGCTGACCTTTATCATCAACGGGGATTGCTTCGGGAAGGTTTTTCTTTTCTTCCTTGGGCATAATCGGTTTATCTAATCCGTCTGCCATCAGATTTGCTCCTTTCCTGAAAAATTATCTGGTAGATGGCTGCCAGCTTCTGTAAGCTGCATAAGGGTTGGTTTTACCCTTTTTATCATACCAGAGCTGTGGTCGGCGGTAGTCAGAGTTTACAAGAACGTTATCAGTGTTCATATTTTCACTCTCACCGCTGCGAAGAAGTCTGCCTACAACAACAAGTCGGGCGTCAACGCCGCCTTTTTTAAGGTTATCATAAACGTGAGTGCAGGTTGAAAGTGTAATAATTTTATCATTCTCACGAAGTCCTGCTTCGGTTGTGTAAAGTGCGTACTGGTTAAGCATCTGAATATAACCCTTAAAATTTGATGAGCTCATATTAGGATTGTAATAATCAAAAACATATCCGCCGTCAACACTGCTCTGAGTTGTCGCATAAAAAGCAGCATACACTTTGAATGAATATGAGGCTGTCAGAGTATCGTATCTGATGATAGGGTGCTTTTTAAAATACTCAGGGTCAGCATAACCGTCAAGTGAGCCGAAGTGGGCGTTGTTATTCATATGATGACCGTAAACGATTGTATTTTTACTGAGGTTAAATTTATTGCATCTGAAATCAAGGAACGGGGTACCGTAACGGGCAGACTCATTATATGCATTATGGTTATAGAGATAATATTTGTTATTATTATCCTGCATAATAGGGTAATCAATAGCAGTTCCGTTAATAGTAAGCCAACCTACGATATCGTTATTTTCTGAATACATTGCCTTTAATTTAGGGTTAATTGCATTCGGATATGTAGCGTTATTATAGTTGATTTTAAGATCACTGTATGGGTTATATGACCGGATGTCCTGAGTGTTGGCATCAGACGAATTTGCATCTGAATTTTCTGCGCCTTTTAAAAAGTTAAGCACTGCAAGACCTGCACAGACAACTGTTGCAACACCGAGAACAACGCATAAGATTGTGAATATGATGCTTTTTTTCTTTTCGTTTAATTCTGATGAAGAGTTTTCAATAAAATCATCCTCATCATCTTCTTCTGTATCTACATATTTGTGTGCGATATCATTTGATTGTTCTTTTTTGTTTTTTATATCAAGAATTGAAGAAACCTCAGCAAAATCAAGTTCTTCATTCTTTTTGTCTTTTTCAGAAACACTGCCAAGGTCGCTTGAATTATCAACATCAGCCTGTTCAAGAAGTCTTGCAGAAATTTCTTGCTGCTCTTTAATTTTTGCTTCTTCAGCCTTTTTAGCAGCAAGAACGGCAGCGGCTGTTTTTTCGGCAGCGCGGTGGGCTTCTTCTTTTTTTCTTTCTTCGGGAGAAACTTTTTGCTCGGCAGCTTTATCCTGAGCAAGTTTTTTTGCTTCAGCAATTTTTTTGCGGAGCTTTTCTTGCTCTATACGGATTCTTTCGGCATCTTTCTCTTCCTGACTCTTTTCTTCTTTCACGGGTTCAGAATCCCGGCTTTCTTCCTCTTCTGCCTGAGAATCAGCTTTAATTTCATCGTTTTTTTCAGCCTGAGGCTTGTCTTCTTTATTTTCTTTGTTTTCTTCCTCTTCTGTCTTAGGTTTTATACTTTCTTTTAATTTAGCAAGACGCTGAGCATCTTCTTCATCAAAATATTTTTTAAATTGAGTTAAATCGAAGCTTGTTAAATCAACATCACTTCGTTTTTTCTTATCAAAAAAATCGTCCATATTTTTCTCCTTAAATCAATGTTACTTAAGGTTACCTTCAATATAAAGCCTGATTAAATTCAATGCATTTGATGCTGTGACATATCTGTTATAATCACGGCAACCCGGCCCGGTTTTGCCGGTGAGAAGCTTCTTGACAATAACAGTGGAATCCTTAGCGGCAAGACCTATATAGCAAAGACCTACCGGCTTGCTTGTTGAGTCACTGTCGGGTCCTGCAATACCGGTAACGCTGACGGCAATATCAGCACCGCTGACTTTAAGTGCGCCTTCAGCCATCTGACGGGCAACAGGCTCACTTACTGCACCGTAGGCCTTCAGGTCTTCCTGACTGACGCCTAAAATATTCTTTTTAATATCATTTGAGTAAGAGATAATTCCGCAGCCGAAAACACAGGAGGCACCGGGAACATCTGTGATCCTCTTACCTATAAGACCGCCTGTACATGATTCTGCGGTTGCAATTGTAAGTCCTTTTTCTTTAAGCATTGCAACAACAGCTGTTTCAATATTTGGCACATCGATATCGTAAACATAGCCGTTAAGCCGGGCTGTGATTTCTTCGATCATCGGTTTTGCAAGGGCATCTGCCGTGGATTCATCATCCGCCATGGCAGTGACCCTTAACAGAGCTTCACCATCTTTTGCGTAGGGAGCAACGGTAGGATTTTTGCTTTCAAGCAAATCTTCAACCTTTTGAGCCATAGCACTCTCACCGATACCGAAAGTGCGGATATTGTGAGATAAAATAACTTTATCTGAAAATTGACTGAGATATTTTGCAGCATAGTTTAAAAACATAGGCTTCAACTCCCTCGGAGGTCCGGGGAGCATAAGGATATGCTTACCGTCTTTACTGATAGCGCAGCCGGGAGCTGTTCCGTTATCGTTAGGGAAAACGATGCCGTCAACAGGCAACAATGCCTGCTTTGTGTTGTTGTCACTCATCTCAAGATTTTTAGAGGCAAAGTAGTTTTTCATTCTGTCAAGGCTTTCTTGATGAATACTGCATTCTTTGTCAAAAAAATCACAGCAGATTTCTTTTGTCAAATCATCAGGTGTAGGGCCGAGACCCCCTGAAGCGATAACGATATCACTTCTGTCAAGAGCGATTTCAAGAGCTTTTTTTAATCTTTCAGGGTTGTCGCCTACAGTGGTCTGGTGATGAACACTGATGCCCATTTTTGCCAATTCAACTGCCAGAAATTGTGCATCTGTATTTACAATATCACCTAATAAAATTTCTGTACCGACACTGATGATTTCACATACTGCCAAAATGAGTCCACCTTATCTGTCTATCATAATAAATTTTGTGTTTTCTATTGCTTCTTTTACAAGATTGTCAACATCAATCAGAGCCTCTGCCTCTTCAAGCTGAGAGAGCTTCGGCTTTGTTTTAGGATGTTTCGGGGTGAATACGGTACAGCAATCTTCAAACGGAAGAATTGATGTTTCGAAGGTGTCAATCTTTCTTGAGATTGCAACAACTTCGTCCTTATCCATACCGATAAGAGGCCTGAAAACAGGCATATTTGCCACTGCCTCTGTGCATGCGATAGCCTGCATTGTCTGACTTGCAACCTGACCTACACTCTCACCGGTGATAAGTGCACCGCAATCTTCTTTAAGAGCAATAATTTCAGCGCAACGCATCATTAGTCTGCGCATAATGAGAGTAAATAAGTCTACAGGGCAATTGTCTTTTATTTCTTCCTGAATGCGGGTGAAAGGAACAACAAAAAGAGGGATTCTGCCGCAATACTGTGAAACTTTTTTGCACAGTGTGTGAACTTTCATCTCTGCTCTTTGTGAAGTATATGGTGGTGAAGCAAAGTGAATGCCTACAATATTAAGGCCTCGTTTTGCCATCATCCAACCTGCAACGGGGCTGTCGATACCGCCTGATACCAACAAAGCAGCTCTGCCTGCTGAACCTGTAGGCATACCGCCTGCACCTTTGATCTGATTACCGTGAATGTATGCATAAAAATCACGGACCTCAACCATAACAACAACATCAGGGTTATGAACATCAACTTTAAGGTGTGGGAACATACTGAGAATTTTACCGCCTACTTCACGGCAGATTTCAGGGGACTTTAACGGGAAGTTTTTGTCAGAACGCTTTGCTTCTACTTTGAAGGTTTTGGCAACCTCAAGCTGATCGCGAAGATAATCACCTGCATTGTCAAGGATTACCTGAAGGTCTTTTTCAACGGCAGCAGCTCTTGAAAGCGCAGCAATACCAAAGACTTTTGTAAGGCGTCTGACAGCTTCGTCAAAATCAATATCTTCGCCCTCAGGCTCAACCATAATTGTTGATTGAGCCGAGGTGAATTTAAACTTACCAAGGTCACTGAGACGGTGACGCATATTTTTTATGAGTATATCCTCAAATGTGCGGCGGTTAAGCCCTTTAAGAGCAAGCTCGCCGTTTTTAATAAGAATTATTTCCTTCATTTTAAACTCCGATAATTTTGTAATATTTTATTTCATTCTTCGCATAACTCTCTGAGCATCAGCAATACCCTGAATGAAATAATCGATTTCTTCTTTTGTAGTGTATCTTGAAATGCTGATTCTTATAGCGCTGCTGATTCTTGAAGAGTCAAATCCCATTTCGGTAAGAACCCTGCTTTTGTGGCCTTTGGCACAGGCAGAACCGCTTGAAATATAAATTCCTCTTTCAGAAAGGAAGTTAAGCAGAACTTCGGAAGGGATACCCGTAACTGAAATATTAGTTACATAAGGTAATGCATCAATAGGTGAGTTGATTAAAACTCCGCCCGTTTCAGCAAGACGGGCAACAAGATAATCCCTGAGCTGAGTTGCCTTTTTAAGCTGGGTGTTTATATCGGGCAAAGCATTAACTGCTGCGCCGAAACCTGCGATTGCCGGCATTGGCTCTGTACCGGGTCTTATACCCTTTTCCTGACCTCCGCCAAAAATGCTGGTTGCAATTCTTGAACCTTTGCGCACAAATAAAGCACCGACACCCTTAGGGCCGTGGATTTTATGAGCGCTGATTGACATCAGGTTAACACCGAGAGTGTGAGGCTTCAACGGAATTTTGCCGAATGCCTGAACAGCGTCAACGTGGATAAGGGCAGGGGCGTTGTATTTTTTAACGGCAGTTCTGATTTTTTCAATTGCCTGAATGGTGCCAGTTTCGTTATTGACAGCCATTATGCTGATAAGTGAAGTCGATGTGTTGACTGCGGCAAAAAGCTGACGCTCGTCAAAGTTGCCGTTTTTGTCAACATTCAGCCTTACAACATCATAGCCCTCTTTCTCCAACTGCTTGACAGGCTCGTCAACGCTGGGGTGCTCAACAGATGTTGTGATAATCCTCATACCTTTGTGACGGAAAGCGTGAGCAGCGCCGAAAACGGCAATGTTGTTTGCTTCTGTACCTCCTGAGGTGAAAAAGATTTCACTTTCTTCACAGCTGAGCTTTTTTGCTATGCTGCGCCTTGCATTTTCAAGAACTTCTGCAGCTTCAATACCACCGAAATGAAGGGAAGAAGGGTTACCCCAGTATTTTGTAAGTGCGTCATGAACGGCGTCAACAGCCTCCGGGCAAACCGGTGTTGTTGCACTGTTATCAAGATATGCTTCCATAAAAATACCCTCCTGAATGCGATATTTCTGCCACTTTAAAATATATGGTTTTATTATACATCACTTTAACCTCTCTTGCAATATTTTTTTGCTATTTATGATATATATTTATAAGGAAATTTGAGGTACTTTTTTGTAAAGTTTTTCCTCATAAAATCTCCCTGATACCATAGTATGAAAGTCAGAGTTTTATGCCCATTTTATTTTGCTTTAAAATAAAGAAAAAGTGAGAAAAAGAAAGAAAACAGAAGCAATTAACAGCTATTTTAAAATATACTGCAAAATCAAACAAATTTGACCTTGTCTGACCTTTTGACTTTTGTGTCAAAGGTCAATATAATATAGTCAAGGTCAAAGAAAGTCAAATTCAAAAGTGAGATGATTTTATGAATATGAGCAACGAAATAGCCAATATGATATTAAGTATGTTGGAAAGGGAAGGATTTACAGAAATTCAACGAAATGAGCTGGCACAGACTATCGGCTGCGTACCGAGTCAGATCAACTACGTTATTTCGTCAAGATTCACGCCCGAACACGGTTATATTGTAGAGAGTAGACGCGGAGGCGGAGGATATGTCCGTATCTCAAGAGTGAGCTACGATAAGGGCTCGGCACTGATGCATGTAATCAACAGCATCGGCATTATGGTTGACGAGGCAACCTGCAGGGCTCATATCAGCAACCTGAATTATCAGAATCTGCTCAGCAACGAAATCTCTGCAGCTGCTCTTGCAGCAACAAGTGATAAATGCTTAAGGGAGCTTGATTTACCTGTGAGGGACATAATACGAGCTTCCGTATTCAAGAATATTTTGTTATCAACAGTTAAGAAAGGAAGATGAGAATGGTTTGTCAGAATTGCGGAAAAAATGAAGCAACTACTCATATCAGAAGAGTGGTAAACGGTGACACTACACAGATGCACCTTTGTGCCGAATGTGCGCAGTCATTAGGTTACGGTGATATGTTTTCAGGTTTCGGTCTGAATCTTGATGATTTCTTCGGCGGCTTTTTAGGGGATGCTACACAGAAACTTGTTTCTCAGGGTGAGCAGAGATGCACAAAATGCGGTAACAGCTTTAACGATATCGTCAGAAGCGGTAAGGTTGGTTGCAGTGAATGCTACAACATCTTTTACGACAAGCTTTTGCCGTCTATCCAGAGAATTCACGGCAGAATCAAGCATAACGGCAAACAGGCTCCGTCAATCGAAGTGACTGCAAATCAGGTGGAGCAGATTAAAATCGACCCTGTTGAAGAGCTTAAAAAAGAGCTTGCAGCAGCTATTGAAAACCAGGAATTTGAACAGGCTGCGGTTATCAGGGATAAAATTAAAGAATTAGAAAACAAATAATCTAAAAATATAGATATATGTTGATAATTCAAAGAAAGGAACGATTTTAATTATGAATAAATGGTATATAGAAAACGGAGAGCAAGGGGATGTTGTATTAAGTACACGTATTCGTTTAGCGAGAAATATCGATGAATATCCGTTCCCTGCAAAACTTACAAAAGAGGGCAAAAAAGAGGTTTGTGAAAAAGTAAGAGATATTCTGTTATCTCAGAAATACTGGGATTTTTCATATACACAAATGGAGACTCTTACAAAGGCTCAGTCCATATCTCTGGCCGAGCGTCACCTTATAAGCCCTGACTTTGCATCTCAGAAAGACGGTGCTCTTGTTTTAACAGATGACGAGGCAATCAGCATAATGCTTTGTGAAGAGGACCATATCAGGCTGCAGGTTATGATGTCGGGTCTTGCACTTCAGGAAGCTTTCAGTGTGGCTGATAAGGTTGATAATATTCTTTCATCTGAATTACAATATGCCTTTGATGAAAGAATCGGTTATCTTACTCAGTGTCCAACAAATTTAGGTACAGCTATGAGAGCCTCTGTAATGCTTCACTTACCTGCCCTGACAAAATGCGGTCAGATAGGCAAATTGGCAAACACTGTATCAAAGCTGGGTCTTGTTATCCGCGGTGCTCACGGTGAAGGTTCATCACCAAAGGGTGAAATTTATCAGTTAAGCAATCAGATTACTCTTGGTATCTCTGAAAAAGAAGCACTTGACAATCTTCAGTCAATCACACTTCAGCTTGTAGCTCAGGAAAGAGCAGCTGCTAAAAAACTGCTTGAAAATCCTGTACAGGTGGATAATATCTGGCGGGCAAGAGGAATACTTCAGTATGCAAGAATGCTTAGTTGCGATGAGTTTATGGAGCTTTCTTCACTTGTTCGTTTAGGTGCAAGAGAAGGCTTGTTTGAGATTGATGCTAAAAAACTTAATGAGCTTACCTATAACATTCAACCGGCTACAATAAATGCCCGTGAAAACACTGATTTCGCAGCTAATCAAAGGGATGTAATAAGAGCTGAAGAAGTCAGAAAGGTTTTTGAATAAAGATATTTTGTTTTAATAAACTAAACTATAAAGGAGAGATGCTGAATGTATAAATTCACAGGCTTTACACAAAAGGCAAATGCAGCATTGAATGATGCTATTGAAACTGCTGAAAATCTTGGTCATACCTATATCGGTAGTGAACATCTGCTGGTTGGTCTTCTGGGAAGTACGGGCAGCGTTGCACAAACAGTTCTTTCAAATAAAGGCATAACTGCAAATGCTGTTGAGAATATGCTTAAAACAACTGTAGGCATAGGTACACCCACAGTGTTATCTCCTAACGAGTTCACCCCCAGAAGTAAGCAGATAATCGACAGCGCAATAGCTGCTGCACGTTCAATGAATCACTCATACGTAGGCACAGAGCATATTCTTATTGCGATAGTTAAAGATTCAGGCAGCTTTGCAACGTCAATTCTTGAAAAATTCGGTGTTTCGCCGTCTGAACTGATAAACGAAATAACAAAAAATGTTTCATCATCAGGTAACGGTTCTGCCGATAAAAATAAGCAGAATAAAAAAAGTGAAACACCTACCATTGAGCAGTTTGGCAGAGACCTGACCGAAATGGCTCGTCAGGGCAAAATTGACCCTGTTATCGGCAGACATACAGAGATCAACCGCGTTATTCAGATTCTCTGCCGCCGTACCAAAAACAACCCTTGCCTTATCGGTGAACCCGGTGTAGGCAAAACTGCTATAGCAGAGGGTCTGGCTCTTAAAATTGCAACAGATGAAGTGCCTGAGCTTTTAAAAGGCAAAAGAATTATATCTCTTGATCTGACAGGTATGGTTGCAGGCACAAAGTATCGCGGTGATTTTGAGGAGAGAATA
>JBGVPE010000027.1:0-23060 GCA_045126895.1 Acutalibacteraceae bacterium
GCTACGCAGTTTCGTAGAAAAGCAAAATTGCTTGAATTGAAGCCAAAAATGCAGCAAGGCTACCGCCTTGCGAGGCTTTTGGTGATGATGCAAGGAATTTTGTTCGAGAAACAAATACTTCCTTATGTGGTGTCAGCGAAAGCAACGTGGTCTGAACTATTCAACTGATTTAAGGGCAGCGATAACATCAAAACGCTGCAATCTCTTGTGAACGAGAACACTTACAAGTCCTGCAAACAAAGCGGTCAGAACAACAGCTAAAACATAGCTCCACCAGTAAATATCTCTGCCGAACATAACTACATTGACTTCAGCAATGCTTATAACTACCTTGTGAAGCCCTACGCCGCCCAACAGGCCGATTAAAATACCTATCAATGTAAGGAATATGTTTTCTCTGTAAACATAGGAGGTTACCTCTGCGTCGGTAAAGCCTATAACCTTGATCGTTGCAATTTCACGAAGTCGCTCCTGAACGCTGATATTGGTCAGGTTATAAAGAATAACGAATGCAAGCAAGCCTGCTGCAATTATGAATATAACCACCACAACATCAAGTCTGTCAACAATAGCATTGAAAGAATCAACCATAACATCGGTTGAAACGACACCTGAAACTTCATTATAAGCAAGTAAGTCATCAGCCATATTCTGCTCATCGTTTGCATTTGTAAAGTCTTTTAATGTAACAAGAGTGTAGCTATATTCAGGCATAACACCAAAAATCTGCTGATAATATGCAGGTGAAAGATACACATAATGGTATACATAGTTTTCAACTATCTGTGATACTTCAACCTCATATTTTTTACCGTCAGCACCTGTAAGAACGAGCTTATCCCCTATTTCAGTACCTGTATCAGATGCAAGTTTTTCAGTAATAGTTGCACCGTTATCGGTAAGAGAATACTGTTCACCATCAGCTCTTGAACGAAGAGTTATGCACTTTTTAAGCTCATCACTGCTCTCAGGAATATAAACATGAACAGAATGCTCAATTTTATTATCTTCTTTCAAGGATGAAGCTGTCATAGTTTTGGTATCAAGCAACATGGCGTTTTTGACTCTTACATCAGCTTCCAGCTCAGAAATTGTTTCACTGTCACCCGGAATCTGCTCTGTATCAAGAACAGCCATAAGATTATAATGAGAAATACCGTCTTCACCGTATTGAGCTGAAATAATTGTATCAATAGAGTTGTTGATACCGAATGCAGCAAGAATCAACATAGTACAGCCGGCAACACCGAGAATGGTAATAAACATTCTCTTTTTGCTTCGGAACATATTTCTCAAAGTAACAATTGAGCCGAAAGACATCGAATTCCAGAGGCTTGTAAATCTTTCAAGGAAAATACGTTTACCCGGTTTCGGTGATTTTGGTCGCATAAGCTCAGCAGCCTGAGTTTTCAGCGCACGTCTGCAAGCAACAGTGGTTGCAAACAGTGTGGTTACAATTGAGAAAAGGGCACCGATTAAAATAAATGACCAGTGGAAATATATTTTAACATCCGGTAAGCAATACATCATAGCATAAGCTGAATTTATAGCTTTCGGGAAAACAACTGCACCAATCAATGCACCTAATACAGAACCTGAAATGCAGGCAATAACAGCGTACCAATAATATTTTGAAAGAATGCTGTTTTCTTTGTAGCCAAGTGCTTTAAGCGTACCTAACTGCATACGCTCCTCTTCAACCATTCTTGTCATAGTTGCAAGGCACATCATGGCAGCAATCAAGAAGAAGAAAACAGGAAAAACATTTGCCATAGCGTTGATATTCTCAAGGCTCTGACCGTAGCTTTCGTGACCCGGCAAATCATTCTGATAAGAAACTGTCCAGGCAGAACGGTTAAGCTCTTCCAACGCTGCTTTGGCTTTATCTATATCACCCTGAGCTTTTTTCAGATTCACTCTTATTTCGTGCTCAGCAGCAGCATAAGCTTCTTCGGCAGCGGCAAGTCTTACTTTTGCAGATTTCAAACCTGCCTGACCTGAGGTTATCTCTTTCTCACCTTTACTTTGCTCATAATAAAGTTTAAGCTGAGCCTCAGTTATTTTTACCCTTGCCTCTTCAAGTTTTTTACGCGAATCCTCAAGAACGGCATTAAAAATACCAAGATCCTTTTCACCCTGTTCGAGCTTTGCAATATCATCAGCATAAGAATTAAGTACATCTTCGTTGCTCTTATATGTTTCTTCCTTGCTTTTAATAGTTGCCAAAAGAGAGGCATAGTCATGGTTGACTGTTTCGTATTCGCTTCTCAATGCATCTCTGTCTTTTTCAGCCTGTGCAAGTTGAGAATTCAACGAAGTAATATTAGCCTGAATATCACCGCATTTTTTGGTATACTCTGCAATACTGTTTCTGATGGATTCTATTGATTCTGTTGAATTTTCGGGAGTCCATGCGGCTTCTTTATCTTTGTACGCCTGAAGAATTTTACGGCTTTCTGCAAGCTCTTTTTCTTTCTGTGTAATCTGATTAGAAACAGAAGTGCATTTTTTCTCAGCATTATTGTACTGTCCTTTTGCTTTTTCATAGCTTGCCTTAAGAGTCGGAACGGTAGCATTCAATGCGTCAATGTCAGCCTTGTCTTTAAGCTGCTTTTCGCGATAATTATTATACATCTCTTTAGCTTTACTGTAACCGTCAAGCTCATTACCCGCTGCATTTGCAAGGTTTTTGTTTTTATCATATTCAGCAAGGCTTGATTCATACTCTTCCTTAGATGCTTCAAGTTCACCCTTAGAGGATGCTATTTTGCTGTCAAGCTTCTGACGGGCAGAGTCAAGCTCACTGCTTCCCGTCTGTATGTATTCATCAATTTCTGTTATTTTGCTCAGAGCATCTTCAAGCTGAGCTGTAGTTTCTGCCTCAAGTTTAGCGTACTGTGCCTCACCCTCGGCTATTTTTTGTGAATACTCATTTTTTACCTGTGTTAAACGGACAGAAATATTTTCCTGTGCGATTGCTTCAATTTTTTTGCCTACAGATTTTACATAGTCCCTGTATTCTTTGGAGAAAGCGTCATAATCAGACTTGTTTTCTACAGTTGCATTGACCTGAGTGTAATAATCAGCTGTAAAACAATCCTCATCAACATACAGATACATACCCAAAGTACCTGAACCGATGTTTGTTGCACCTCTTTCAAAAGAGATATACATAGGTGTAGATACAGTGCCCACTATTGTAAACTGATCTGTATCCATTACATCTGACAAAGTGGTTCCGTCACCAGCAACATTCACAACATTACCGATAGTAAGCTCTGAATATGACCCTGCAACAGCGTTATCTATAAGGCATTCATTTTTATTTTCAGGGTATCTTCCTTCAAGTAGTGTTACCCTGTTTATATAACTGTCATCGCCCTTACCGGTTTGCGAAAAAGCTTTTGCTCTGGCAAAATCCATAGACATAACACGGCAGGTCATAGCGGCACCGTTTTCAACATTAACAATACCTTTATTGTCAACGAAAACCAAAGTATCAGCAAATTTTATCGGATCTACCGATTTAACACCGTCAGTTTCAAGAATTTCTTTAACCTCATCATCAGTAAAGCCGATTGTTGAAATCACTGACATATCAAGGAGATTATCACTTACAAAATATTCATTTGCAGTGTTTTTCATATCAGGTGATGCTGATTTAATGCCGACAAAAAAGCTTATTCCCAAAGCAACAATAGCTACAATGGAAATAAATCGTGCTATGCTTTTTCTTATGGAGCGAATCAAGTCTACTCGCATCGGCCTGTTCATAGTCTTACCATTCAATCCTTTCAACCGGAACCGGTGTTTCATTAATTTCAATGCGGTGAATTTTACCGCTGCGCATAGTGATAACTCTGTTTGCCATAGGTGTAATTGCCTGGTTATGAGTGATTATAATTACTGTCATACCGATTGCACGGCTTGCATCCTGGAGTAATTTTAAAATCTGAATACCCGTTTCGTAGTCAAGGGCACCCGTAGGCTCGTCACAAAGAAGAATTTTAGGTCTTTTAACCAATGCACGTGCAATTGAAATTCTCTGCTGTTCACCGCCGGAAAGCTGAGCCGGGAAGTTACCTGCCCTGTCCTGAAGGCCTACAAGCTCAAGCATCTTGTAGCTATCAAGAGGGTTTTTGCTGATTTTAGCTACAAGTTCAACGTTTTCATAGGCTGTAAGATTCTGAACAAGGTTATAAAACTGAAATACAAAGCCTACATCTCTTCGTCTGTACATAGTCATATTTCGCTTGCCGAGTGAAGTAATGGCACGGTCATCGACAATAACATTACCGCTGTCGCAAGTATCCATACCGCCTAAAATATTTAGAACAGTAGTTTTGCCTGCGCCGCTGGGGCCGACTATTGTGCAGATTTCACCTTTTTCAATGTTAAAGCTGACATTTGAGAGAGCATTCAGATCAAGCTCACCCATTTTATATTTCTTACTTACATTATGAAATTCGATAAAAGACATAACAATACCTCATTTTATAGGTTATCAAAGTAATTATATAACAAAACTTTCTACTTTTCAATGGAAAAATAAAACAAAAAAACGATGCAACCTTCAAAATAAGATTGCATCGTATAATTCATTTATTGACCTGTTGCCTTTTTCAGAATTTCAAGAGCGTCTGTTGAGTTCAGTTCACCATCTGAATTCATATCACTGAGTTTTCTCTGCTCTGTTGATAAAATTCTGTTACCTACTGCAAATTCAAGTACATTCAACGCATCAAATGAATTTACTTTGAAGTCACCGTTTGTATCACCCAATATAGTTGACACTTTTGTTGTAGTAGTTGTTGTCGTTGTTGTAGTTGTAGTGGTTGTTGTTGTGAGTTTAGTTGTAGTTGTTGTCGGCTTTACAGTTGTAGTTGTAGGTTTAACTGTAGTCGTTGCTTTAGTTGTTGCTTTGGTTGTAGTAGGTGTTGCCTTCTGATAATTCGGAACACCGTAGAAAAGAATCTTTGTTGTATTGTAATATGTCTGTTTACCTGAGCTTCTGTAATAACGTATTGTACCTACTTTATTGCCGAAGTTACCCTCAACAGAATAGATATAAGTACTGTCAACTTTATAAACAAGACCTACATGGTCAACAGCTGAGTCAGAGTCATTCTGAATATAAAGAATGTCACCGACCTGAGGAGTTCTTGAGCTGAAGCTGTATTTCTTTTCACCATACTGACAAGTTGTGCCGCTTGCAGTTGCATTCTTTTTCATAATTGAAGTAGGGATTCTTGCCTGGTTTGCACACCAGCTGAGGAAAATTGCACACCAGTTAATCTGCTGACCGTACCATTTACCGTATTCGGTATAGTTGGCCTTGCTTGAAGTATTTGAACCGCTAAGGTCACTGTTGCTGCTGCCTTCGTGGTAACCTACCTGTGATAATGCTATATTAACAATATCCTGTGCCTGATTACCGGTAAGCTTAACATCTGCAAGCTTCTTATAATATGCACCGTTTTTATAAGAGGTTGAAACTGTATAGGTAGGAGCTACTGCCCATACACTGACACTGACCGTTGCGATAATAAGCAAAATAGAAATTACAATATTAAATACTTTTTTCATAATATCCCCTTTACTTCTTTTTAAAATTTTTAATCGTACTGACTGCTTTAATGGTTATAAACTTAAAATCTTTTGCAAAAAAGATTAAATTAAATACTGAAACAAAAACACCGCAGATAAAAGCGACTATAACAGCATAAACAAAAAACATTCCGAATGATTTAACAAATTCACTTGAAATCAACTGAACAGTTACCATTGTTGCTGCACAAGCAAGAAAATTCACTGCAAGGCGAACAATAAAAGCCGTTAACTTCTCTTCAAGAATGTATTTATATAAATATCTCACATATTCAAATGTTCTCAAGCTCATAGATATCAATGTAGCAAGAGCAACACCTGTTATACCGAAAGGAATAACCAAAATTATTGAAAGCGCAACATTAAGCCCGGCTTCAACAAAAGCACCTTTTTTAGTCTGATGAAAATGACCTGCTGCAAGAGTAACGTTGTTATAAGGTTTTCTTAAACAGAACATAGCCTCTGCCATTGTAAGAACATAAGCAAACATCGGTCTAATATAATCAGCGTCTGTAACATCTGCCATATATACTGAAACAAAGGGAACAGCTAATGCACCTGTACAGGTAAACAAAAATGTGTTCATCATCATAGAAAGGCTTTCATAAACCCTGAAGTTCTGCTTCAGAAGTTTCTTTTCACCTTTAGCAAGCATATTGCCGAATGCAGCCTCAACAGCTGAATGTAAAATATTTGAAATCTTTTCAATACCGTAAATTATTGAATAATAAACTGAATATACTGAAACCTCAGCAATTGAAAAAGCATTTGAAATTTTAGAAAAAATCGTAAGAATAACAACATCAGTATTAAGGTGGATAAAGAAAGCTATGTGATGAGCTAAACCGTCCCACCTTTGTGATAAAGCACCTTTATCGGGAACTGTTTTTCTGTTAATGTTATATTTCTTTCTGACATAAATGTTTATAACAATCGGTCTTAATGCAAAAACCAGAGATGATGCAAGTTTCATTATATGAACGCCTGCACCAAGCTTAACAGATATAATAACTGCAAGCGCATTAAGAACAAGGGTAACTGCCTGAGCTATTTCTGTAACATAACGTTTCTGGTCAGCCTGAACGAGGAACTGATATGTTATGCCGAAATAATATTGGCTGACTGTGCTGATACAAATTATCATTACAAGTGAAAAGGTGAAGAACCAATCATAATCACCATCAACCATAAACGGAAAAACACATGCCACTACAACAGAATAGGCAATAAATGTAAAGCAGATTTTTCTGAAAAATCCCTCTGCTGCCATTACAATACCGCTGATTTTGTTACCGTCTTTATCAGCAACAGGTTTATACAGCGCTGAACGGGCAACCACACCTACACCTGATTCAAGCAATACTATATAGCCTAAAAACTGAGCTATGGAATTCATCATTCCGTTAATTTCGGAGCCGTAAGTGCCTATTATAACTCTCGGTACAATCAGTCCGCACACTAAAGTAATGACCTGAAGAACCGAAGAACTTAGAATGTTGATTATTGCTTTTTTGCCTCGCAAACCGTCACTTCCAAACTGATTTTTTAGTTTTAGGTTACGCACAACAGCTGATAGTATATCACGTTTTGTAACCTTTTGCAACCTTTTGTAACAATTTTATCAAAAAAATAAGCCGAAGACCTGTCTTCAGCTTAAATTTTGTATAATATGATAAACAATCGGAACAAGCAATCCCGGAAGAATATTACCCACTTTGAACTTTTTACCAAAAGCAAGGTTGACACCAATTGCAAATATCATTGCCGAACCCACAAGATTCAGATCAGATACCAATGAATCGTTAAGGTAAGGTGAAATTACACCTGCAAACAAGGTTATTGAACCCTGATACAAAGCAAGCGGGACTGCAGAAAAAACTGTACCTATACCTAAAGTTGATGCAAAAATAAGAATAATTGCAAAGTCAAGAGCAGACTTTACAAGCAATGTACTGTGGTCACCTGTAAGACCATCCTGCAAAGATCCGACAATCGCCATAGCTCCCACACAAATTACAAGAGTTGAATTGACAAAACCATCTACAAACTTTGTGTCATTTTTTGCTCTGACTTTATTTTTAAGCCACTGCCCTACTTTTTCAAGTCTTAACTCAATATCAATAAGTTCACCGATAACGGCGCCGATTATAAGAGAAAGAACCAACAGCATAGAGTCCTGTGATATTATTTTTCCGTCTTCGACAACAAACATTTCCTGCAGGGTACCTGATGCACCGATAAACATTGTTGCAATACCGAGAACACCCATCATAGTATCCTGAAACTTCTGCTTGATGCCGCCTTTTACAAATGTGCCTATTAAACCTGCTACAGCAACTGCTGCAACATTTACTATTGTACCTAAACCTATCATTCTTTAATTACCCCTGCTTTTACCGGTTGGCAAACATATACCTGCTCATAATCTTTTTTAAGCTGTTCGGCTGCGCTGACAGCATCATCTTCGTTTCTGAAAACGCCAAAAACAGTGGGACCGCTGCCGCTCATACAAGCACAAACAGCACCGTTATCATACATAACTGCTTTAATCGGAACTCTTTGAGGAACTTCAATAAGCTGCTCAAACACATTACCCGTTTTTGCACATATACTATCAAAATCACCTTTTGCAGCAGCAAAAAGCATTGAGCTTGTGTCAAGATGACGTACACCGTGCTTATCAAACTCAGCATAGGCCGGACCTGTAGCCACACCGATATCAGGCTTTGCCAGAACAATATAGCAATCTTTAAAATCAGGCAAAGGCGAAAGAACTTCACCTATATTCTGAGCAAGTCTGGTACCGCCTGTTAAACAGAAAGGAACATCAGCACCAACCTTTACACCGATTTCACAAAGCTGAATTTCGGATAAGTTTGTTTTATAGATGTCATTAAGTGCTGCAATAACACCGGCACCGTCTGCACTGCCTCCGGCAAGACCTGCAGCAAAAGGAATGTTCTTTTCGATATAAACAGAGATATTTCTGTCTTCAACATCACAATAATCAAAAAAAGCAACAGCTGCCTTATAAGCGATATTTGTTTCATCACAAGGGATAGCCGGTTCATTACTTGAAAGAACTATACCGTCTGAAGTTGTTTTTTTAACAGTTATTTTATCAAAAAGGCTTACTGATTGCATTATCATAAAAAGGCTGTGATATCCGTTAGGAAGTGTTGATATAATATCGAGCATAAGATTTATTTTTGCCGCTGCCTTATATGTTACTGTCATAATCAAAACTCCTTATCGCAAAAATCTGAGGCAAGCTGATTTGCCTTGCATGAATTTTATTTTACAACAAAAAGGTAAATTTTGCAATATTTTTATATTTATATTATAAATGTATATTTTATTGTGATAAACACTTGAAAATTCTGTATTTTAATGTATAATATATTTTGTATGTTTATGCACATTTGTGCCAATCAGGAGGTATTACAGAAATGGCTGATAATGAAAACAATTTCTTCATCGGTATGGAACATGACGTAATGGATTTTTGGGAGAAAAACAATTGCTTCGGCAAACTCCGTGAACAAAACAAAGGTCACGAAATGTTCCGTTTTTTAGACGGTCCTATCACAGCTAACAACCCTATGGGTATTCACCACGCATGGGGTCGCAGCCTTAAAGACATTTTTATCAGATACAAAGGTATGCAGGGTTATGACTGCCGTTATCAGAACGGTTTTGACTCTCAGGGTCTTTGGGTTGAGGTTGAAGTTGAAAAAGAACTCGGCTTCAAAACAAAAAAAGATATTGAAAACTACGGTATGGATAAATTCACCCGTAAGTGTGTAGAAAGAGTTAAGCATTTCTCAGGTATCATCACCGAGCAGTCAAAGAGACTCGGTCAGTGGATGGATTGGGAAAACTCATATTACACAAACACTGATACCAACATTCAGGGTATCTGGCATTTCCTTAAAAAATGTAACGATAACGGTTGGATTAAGAAAGAATACAAACCAATGCCTTGGTGCCCTCGTTGCGGCACTTCACTTTCAGAGCATGAAATGACAGGTTCATATAAGCTTATGACTCATGATTCTGTTTTCTTCAAGCTCCCGATTGTTGAAACAGGTGCTAAAATTCTTGTATGGACAACCACTCCATGGACTCTTTCATCAAACGTTGCTCTCGCAGTAAACCCTGAGATTGACTATGTTGAGGTTAAGGTTAAGAGCGATGACGCTGTACTTATCCTTGCTAAAAACGCTATCAGATACCTTGGTGATGACAAGGTTGAGGTTCTTCGTATGTTCAAAGGCGAAGAGCTTGTTGGTCTTCACTATGAAACCTGCTTCCCTGAGCTTGAAGCTCAGGCTGAAATCGACCACAAAATTGTTGCCTGGGAAGATGTTGACGCTGAAGAAGGCGTTGGCGTTGTTCACATTGCTCCGGGCTGCGGTGCAGAGGACTTCGAATTAGGTGAAAGACTTGGTCTTGCAAAGGTTATGCCTGTTGACGATATGGGTATCTTCCTTCCGAAATTCGGCTTTATGTCAGGTAAAGACAGCCATGAAATCAAAGAAGAAGTTTTTGCTGAGCTTGATAAGAGAAACAAGCTTTACAAGGTTGAACCTCACGAGCACAGCTACCCTGTTTGCTGGAGATGTAAGAACGAAGTTATCTTCCGTCTTGTTCCTGCTTGGTACATTGTTACAAGCGAGTTAAAGCCAAGACTTATCAAAGCTTCTGAAAGCGTTAAGTGGGAACCTGCTTCAAACGGCAAGAGAATGGCAGACTGGCTCAACAATATGGGTGACTGGAATATCTCAAGAAAACGTTACTACGGTATGCCTCTTCCTTTCTATGTTTGTGAGGATTGCGGTGAAATCACAGTTATCGGCTCTAAAGCAGAGCTTAAAGAAAAGGCTGTTGAACCTGCTCAGGTAGACGCTCTTCCTGAACTCCACAGACCTTGGATTGACGAAGTTAAGATCAAGTGCCCTAAATGTTCAAAACCTGTAAGCCGTGTCAACGAAATCGGTGACGTATGGCTTGATGCAGGTATTGTTCCTTTCTCAACAACAGGTTACTTTGAAAACAAAGAAGAATGGGCTAAGAACTACCCTGCTGAATGGGTTACAGAAATGCGTGAGCAGGTTCGTCTCTGGTTCTATTCAATGTTATTTATGAGCGTTGTTCTTGAAGACAAGGCTCCTTATGAAAGAGTTCTCAGCTATAACGCTGTTGTTGCTGAAGACGGCTCTAAATTCTCAAAAACAGGCTTCATGATCAAGTTTGATGATGCTGCAGAAAAAATCGGTGCTGACACAGTCCGTTATCTCTATGCAGGGGCTCCTGTTGCAAACGATGTTCGTTTCGGATTTAATCTTGGTGACGAAGCAAGACGTAAGCTCCTCTCTTTCTGGAACATCTACACATTCTTCAACACATACGCTCAGATTGATAACCCTAATTTTGAGAACTACAAGCTTGATAAGAACGCTCTTTCAGCTACAGATAAATGGCTCATCATCCGTACAAACGAGTTCATCAAAAAAGCTACTGAATATATGGATGATTACAAGACCTATCTTCTTGTTAAGGATTTTGAAGTATTTGTTGATGATATTTCAAACTGGTATATCCGCACTAACCGCCGCCGTTTCTGGAAAACAGAAGATGAGGCAGACAAGATGGTTGCTTACTATACCCTCTTCTTTGCACTCAACACTTGTGTTAAAGTAATGGCTCCGATTATTCCTTTCATGACTGAGCATATCTGGCAGGAGCTTACAAGAAAAGTTCTTCCTTCAAGCTCAATCTCAGTTCATCTTTCAGGTTGGCCTCAGGTTATGGAAGGCTTTGAAGATGACGGTATCGTTGCTCAGACTGCCCTTGCACGTGATGCAATTGCTGTAGCTATGAGACTTCGTAACGAGCATCAGCTTAAGGTTCGTCAGCCGCTTGCAAAGCTTTTTGTTTGCTGTGATGATACAACAGCTGACAGCATTAAGACTTTTGAGAAAAACATTCTTGATGAGCTTAATGTAAAATCAATCGAATACATCAGCGATAAATCTGTTCTTGAAGACAGCTATCTTACTGTTGACTTCAGAAAAGCAGGTGCTGTTCTTAAACAGAATGTCAACAAATTCAAGCAGAGTCTTGAAGCTGCAACTGATGAGCAGATGCAGGCTATGGTAGCATCTGTTAAAGCAGGTGAAGAAGTTACTGTTGACGGATGGGATGAAAAATTTGACGCTTCACTCTTCCAGATGAACTCAAAGACAAAATCAGGTGTTGTTTCTGCTGAATGTTCAGAAGGTGTTACTGTTGCTCTTGATGTTGTTATTACAGAGCAGCTCAAGAAAGAAGGCGCAGTAAGAGATATCATCCGTCAGTGTCAGCTCCTTCGTAAAGAAGCAGGCTATCAGGTTGAGCAGAGAATCGTTGTTTCTATGGAATGTGCTGATTCATTCATCGCATCTGCATTAACAGAAAGCAAAGACCATATTGCAGCAGAGCTTCTTGCTGATGATGTTGTATTTGGTGCACTTGACGGTGCTGACCTTTCAAAAAATGTTGAAGCTGCAAATGTTGAAGTTAAAATCAGCGTTAAAAAAGCATAAATAAAATTAAAATTATAAAAATAATGTAGGGTGTGGTTTTATATCACACCCATACATCGGATAGGAGTAAAATTATGGTTATTACAAAAGATATGTTAATCGGTAATATTCTTGATGCAGAAAGAGAAACAGCTCAGTTTTTCCTTAATATGGGTATGCATTGCCTTGGCTGCCCTTCTGCAAGAGGCGAAACACTTGAAATGGCTTGCGCTGTTCACGGTGTTGACGTTGACGAAATGGTTGATGAAATCAACACATTCCTTGCTTCAAAATAATGAGTTTAAGACCAAGACTTAAAATGGTTGCAGATATGGTACGTCCGGGGTCTTTGATTGCCGATATCGGCACTGACCACGGCTACCTGCCTGCATGGTTGGTTAAGAGCGGCAAATGCCCGGGTGGCATAGCTGCTGATTTAAGAAAAAGCCCACTTGAAAACGCCAGAGAAACCTTAAACATTTACGGTGTTGAGGATAAAATCCAACTGCGTCTTTCAGATGGGCTTGATTCAGTTTTGCCCGAAGAATGCGATGACATTGTGTTTGCCGGTATGGGTGGCACCCTTATAGTTGAGCTGCTTGAACGCACACCCTGGGTTAAGGATTCAGGCAAACGGATTATTGTTCAGCCTATGACCCACAGTGAAAACGTGAGAGAATTTTTTTGTAAAAACGGATTCACTGTTCTTTGCGAAAATGCCTGTCACGATGACGGCAGAGATTACATATGCATTTGTGCTGAATTTTCAGGCAAAAACACTAAGGCTGATGGATTGTATTATTACATAGGCTGTCATCCCTTAGAAGACAATATTTCTTCTTTGAGTTATGCCAAAAAGCAGATTTTCAGGGTCAGAAAAAGAGCTGATTCTCTTAAAAAAGCAGGTATAAGCTCACAGGAGCTTATTGAGTTAGAAAAAATCCTAACCGATTTTGAGGAGGTTCAACCATGGCAAGAGTAAATGATTTTTATTCATTCCTTGATGAAATATGCCCTTTCTCACTTCAGGAAAAGTGGGATAACAGCGGTATGCTTATCGGTGATGAAAAGAAAGAGGTTACAAGAGCAGCTGTTGTTCTTGATATCACAAAAGAAGTTGTTGAATATGCCTGTCAGGTTGGTGTTGATCTGATTATCAGCCATCACCCTGTTATATTCAAAGCTCAGAGAACCTTTCTCAAAGGCAGCGTGGCTTTTGCTCTGGCAGAGAACGGTATCAGCGCAATTTCAACCCACACCTGCCTTGACAGTGCTGTAGGCGGTGTCAATGATGTTCTGGCAGAAAATCTCGAAATTGAGAATACCGAGATTTTCCCTTGCGAAGAAAGTGCTGATTTAGTAAGAGTGGGGGTATTGCCCTACCCTATGAGCTGTGATGAATTAGCTCATAAGCTTAAAGAAGAGCTTGGCGGAAACATCAGATACTGCGACAACGGTAAAACTATAGAGTCTGTTGCCCTTTGCGGCGGTTCAGGATGCTCATTTAATGACGATATAATCAAAGCGGGTATTGACGCTTATATTACAGGCGATGCAGGTCATCACGATTTTCTTGACTGTAAAGAAAACGGACTTGCTCTTTTTGCAGCAGGGCATTTTGAAACAGAAAACCCTGTTGTTGCTTCACTTGCTAACAGACTGCGCTGTCAGTTCCCTGACATAGATATTATAATCATTCCACAAAAAAGCCCTATTAAAAACATATAACGGAGTAAATAATGGCACTTGACGGTATATTTTTAAACCATATAAAAAACGAAATTGAGCCTTGCATTATTGGCAGCAGAGTTGAAAAAATTCATCAGCCTTCACGCGAAGAGTTGGTTATTCACCTGCGCTCAAGATCAGGCAGCTACAAGCTTTTTTTATCAGTCAGAGTAAATTCACCAAGAGTTCACTTAACTGAAAATCCGCCTGAAAACCCGGCAACACCACCGATGTTTTGTATGCTTATGAGAAAAAAGCTTACAAACTCTATGCTGACCGGTATCCGTCAGAACGGATTAGACAGAGTTTTATATTTTGATTTTGAGGCTACTAACGATATCGGTGACAAAGTGCCTGTTTGCCTTTCAATTGAAATAATGGCAAAACACAGCAATATAATTCTTATTGATGAAAACAACAGAATTGTTGACGCTATCAAACGAGTTGACCTGAGCCGTTCAACCGTCAGGCAGATACTCCCCGGTTTTCCCTATACCCCTCCACCTGCTCAGGATAAGCCGGATTTATCAGATGCATCTGCCCGGGATATAGTAAAAGCCGTTGAACAGCTTGAAACCAAGGTTTTGTCATCTGCTATATTAAATTCTGTTCAGGGTGTTTCCCCTCTTATCTGCCGTGAAATTGCACACCTTAGCGGCGGTGATATTCCTGTATGGGATATTGATAATATTCAGAAAGATATTTTAACCAAAGAATTAGACAAGCTAAAAAATACAGTAGAAGCTCACAGCGGCACACCTTATCTTATCAAAGACGAAAACGGATTCCCCGTTGATTTCTCATTCACCGAGATAACACAATACGGCAGTCAACGAGTTTGTGAAAAGCAAAGCAGTTTTTCCACTCTGCTTGATAATTTCTACTTTGAAAAAGACCGTACCGAGCGAACCCGACAAAAAGGCAGAGATTTAGTTAAATTCCTTCACAACGCTATCGAAAGAACTGCCAAGAAGCTTGATTTGCAACGAGTTGAGCTTGAACAATGCGCCGACAGAGAAGAGCTGAGAATCAGCGCTGAGCTTATCAACGCCAATCTCTACAGGCTTGAAAAAGGTTCTTTTTACTATGACCTTGAAAATTATTACGACAACAACAATATTTTGCGCATCAAGGCAGATCCTTCACTTTCACCTGCTGCAAATGCACAAAAATATTTTAAGCTTTACAGAAAATCAAAAACTGCTGAGCAAATGCTTGTAACTCTTATTGATAAAGGTGAAGAAGATTTGCAATATCTTGAATCAGTTTCAGATGCGTTAGACAGAGCTTCAACTCAGGCTGAAATTGATGAAATAAAGAACGAACTTGTAATCAGCGGTTATATGAAATCAAGAGGCAAAAATGACAAGAAAAAAATCAAGATGTCTGCACCTCTTGAATATGAAACCTCTGACGGATTCAGAGTTTTTGTAGGAAGAAATAACATTCAGAATGACAAGCTCACCTTTAAAACAGCTAACAAAAACGATATGTGGCTTCACACTCAGAAAATTCACGGTTCACACGTAATTATTGCAAGTGATAACCATGAAATCAGTGACAATGCTATTGTTGAAGCTGCCGAGATTGCAGCTTATCACAGCAAAGCAAGGGAAGCTAAGCTTGTACCTGTTGATTACACTCTTGTCAAGAATCTGAAAAAGCCGCCCGCATCCCCTCCCGGTAAGGTAATCTATCACGTTTACTATTCTGTAAATGTTACACCTGACAGAGAGAAAATTGAGAAAAAGGCAAAAAACAACTGATAAAAAGACCACCTTTACACCATTCAGGTATAAAGGTGGTTATCTTATTTTATATTGACTATAACTAATTCAGGTCGGTTATTTATTCTTAGAGGAAAAACACTGTTACCAAGTCCCCTGCTTACAATCAAATGAGTATCATTTTTCACATACATACCTTCAACATAATCAGGGAAGAATCCTTGCGAAGGTACATATAACCCACCGACAAAAGGCAACCTTATCTGACCGCCGTGAGTGTGACCCGAAAGAACAACATCAACATCACATACACAAGCAACATTGATAATACCCGGTCTGTGAGAAAGAAGGATGACAAAGTCAGCATCATCAGGAACTATATCTGACAGCTTCTTTTTCATCATATAATACATTTTATCAACTTTTGTTTGCTCCGCTAAAGTAACACTCATATCATTCAAGCCGACCAGTGTAATTTTCTGTCCGTTATGGTCAATAGTTTCAAAACCGTCTTGCATAACGGTTACACCTGCCGACCGAAGACCATTCTTCAAAAGGTCATAATCATCAATTATATACTCATGATTACCTGAAACAAAGTAGCACGGTGCTATCTTAACTGCCTGTTTGGCAAAATCAACAGCAATCTGAATATCCGTTTTATTACCGTCAACAATATCACCTGTTATTGCAATAATATCAGGTTCATTTTCTGTCAGCATTTCAATAAGCTTCTGATTATTTTCACCAAATTCAGTGTTATGCAAATCTGACACATGGGCAACCTTCAAAGAGCCTTTAAAGTCTTCCACATCAACATCATAAGTGTTTGTTTCAAGAGCTGTATTGCACCATATACCGTGTATCAATACAGAAACAACCATTATGATTAAGATTATAATCAACTCTATAATACGGCTGAAAGCCTTTGCTTTATCCAAACAAAGCACATCCTTGCTTTTTAAAATGTTCAATCTTTTTTTCTAATAAAGGGACTTCACAATTAAATAACTCCGCAAGGCAATCAATGCAATAATACTCTGTTGCACCTCTGTTAATAAGCTTTTTGGTAAGACCGATTTCGTTTGGTGACAGGTCTCTTTTACATTTTTGGCATTGGCTCATTATTTATCAACCACTTTTGCTCTGTAAACTTCGCAACAATGACCTTCGAGCTCAACATCAATAGTGCCGTTGATAACCTTGAAAGTTTCACCTGTCCATACATTAGTCATTTCAAGTGTTTTGCCTGTGCATTCACCAAGACCCATAGAGTCAAGAGTTGCAAAGATTTTTCTTTTATCATCCATAAAGTTAAATATACCGATTGCAACATCGCCGTTTGACAAAAATCTTACAAGCACCGGTGAATCAACAGGATAATACTCATAAAGCGGGTCATCACCTTTACGGTTTCTGTTAAAATGGCGGTTACCGTTGACCCAGAATGGCTGACGGTATGCTTCATCCTGGTCAATATCAATAAGCATTTTATTTTTAAGTATCTTCATAGCTTCATCATCAGCTTTAGTTAAATCGCAGCCGATAATCAAAGGTGAACCCATCATTGACCAGAATGCAAAATGTGTTTTGTATTCTTCAGTTGTGCAGCCTGTCAACCCTACATTACCTTTACCGTTCATACCGACTACAAGCATATCCATATCGTTATAACAGCCGTTACCATTAAATTCAGGCACTTTTAACTGACTTTGTGCAAGCATCTTGACAGATTCCCACGAATCAAAAATATCACCTGTTGAGCGCCATGTATGAGCACCTGTTTCTTTGATCCACGCTTTTGTATTTTCATCACCCCATGAACACGCAGCAAAAACAATATCCCTGCCGCAATTAGCAAGAGCAAGTCCCATTCTTTTATAAAGGAAGTGACCTAATGTTGAATGGGGATGAAAACAAAAATCATACTTAAGGTAGTCAACACCCCACTGAGCAAAGCATTTTGCATCGATAAATTCATGGTCATAGCTACCGGGATAACGGGCACAAGTAAGTGTACCTGCGCAGGAATACATACCGAATTTAAGCCCTTTTGAATGGATATAATCTGCAACATATTTCATACCATGAGGGAATTTTGCCGGATCAGGCACAATCTCACCTTTTTCATTTCTTTCACGAAGGCTCCAGCAATCATCAATAATCACATATTCATATCCGCAATCTTTCAATCCGCTTTCAACTATATAATCAGCGGTTTCCATAACTACTTTTTCATTTATATCTTCACCAAAAGTATTCCATGAGTTCCATCCCATTGGCGGCTTTGAAATTATCATAGTATCATCTCCTAAAAAAGTTAAAATAAATCTATCATAATATCGTAATCATGTCAATAAGCTTTGTTGCTTTTTGTTTTGTATGGTGATATAATATCTGTCGAACAAATCAGAAAGGATAAGTGCGTTGAAAAATTCGTTTAAGTACGCTTTCAAGGCAAGTCTGCCCGTTCTGGCAGGTTACCTTGCATTAGGAATAGGTTTTGGTGTTTTACTTGAAAGCAAAGGATACAACATATTATGGGCAGGTTTTATGGCTCTGACTATGTACTCAGGGTCATTACAGTATGCCGCAGTTGACTTTATGAGCAGTGGTGCAACTCTTTTAACAACAGCTATGATGACGGTTTTTATTCAGGCTCGTCACTTTTTTTATGGATTTTCACTCCTTGATACATATAAAAAAATGGGTGCCGCAAAGCCGTATATGATTTTTGGTCTTACTGACGAAACATATTCTTTAGTTTGCACAGGTGAAGTCCCTGAAGGTGCAGATAAGAAAAAATATTTTCTTTTTCTTACAATGCTGAATCAGTCATATTGGATTTTAGGCTGTATTACAGGTGCATTTTTAGGCGCTGTTTTACCTTTTGAATTAAAAGGTGTTGACTTTGCCATGACAGCTTTGTTTATTGTAATTTTAGTTGACCAATGGCGTTCACAAAAAAATCATCTGCCGGCAGTTATAGGTATAGTTTCATCAATAATATGCTTACTGATTTTTGGTGCTGACAGCTTTATAATTCCGTCAATGGCAACAATCACGGTTGTTTTTGCTATCTTCCGTAAAAAGCTCGAAAAGGAGGAAAGTAAAAATGATTGACATTAAATATTCTATTATACAGATTGCAGTTATGGCTGTTATCACTGCAGCAATCAGATTTGCACCGTTTGCACTTTTCCCTGAGGGTAGAAAAAAGCCGAAATTCATTACATACCTTGGCACGGTTTTGCCTTATGCAATTATAGGTATGCTTGTTGTTTATTGCTTTAAAAATATTACGTTTTTTGAAGCTCCTCACGGTTTACCTGAAATTTTAGCAGGTATTATCGTAGTATTGTTGCATATATGGAAAAAGAATACTTTATTAAGTGTTTTTGGCGGCACTGCAATTTATATGGTTTTAATTAATTTTATTTTTAAATAATATATCACCCTTGTTTACAAAAAATAAGCAAGGGTGATTTTTTTGAATAAAGATAAATTTGAAATTTCAGCTGACGGAATAAAAGGTCAGCCTGAAGATGCTTTTGAGCAAATCAACAAATACGGAACGTACAACATTCAGCCTACTGCTGATACAGATAATGAATTCCCTGCAATATCTCAGGGGTTAGCTGAAAATCATCACAGAAACAATAAAAAGGCTACGGACTGAACAATCCGTAGCCTTTACTTATAACTCAATTATTGCGGAGTACCTATAGAAGCAAAATAGTTTTTAATAATCTGAATAATTGTTCTTATCAAAGTTCTTAGAGCATCCATAAATGATACCTGCCATCTGTCAGTAGTGTTATGGTTATCCTCTGTCATAGGTGAAAGGGTTTCGGTATCTTCATCAAAAACAAGATACTGAGGATAATTCTCATTACTTTCGATATTAAAATTATCAACATTAACCATTTCTGCCATAAACACATTTACAATGGTAGGGAAATTTTTATGACTAAGATTTTTGATAAACCATGTCTGATCAGGGAACAAGCAGGTTGATGCATCGATTTTTTTATCGATTGAAATATACTTCCCTTTACCTGCTGCTTCAATTTCCTGAATATAGCTCTCACTCAAATCAAAATCAACCGAACCTACTGTTGCACCCATAGAAGCACTTGGGATATCAACAAGGCTGTCAGATACTGCATCAGAATTGTCTGTTACCGGAACAGACTGAACACCGTATTTGGTGATATTGAAATAATCGATTCCTCTTGCCTGCTGTTCAACAAGTATATCAGCAGCAGGAATCTGAACGTTATAATGATAGTTATCAATCATTTTAATGAAGTTGTCATATTTGCCTTCTTCAGCACCGTAGAAAACAACCTCTTTTGCTTTTTCATATTCTTTATCGCCAACCATTGCCCAATATGATGGGAATGAAGCATAGGTTTCACGAAGAATACGAGGGAAAATCTGAAGCTTAATATCAGGAATTACATTATTAACTGCAGATAATGCAAGATCAAGACCATATGTATCGTTTGCAACAGTTACGAAAGATCTTACAAGGTCACCCATCAACTCATTTGTGGAAAGATCGAGATCATAAGCAAATCTTTCTACACCGTCAGCATCAAGAGTAACGTCACCGCAAAATGCCTTACCGCAAGCTTCTACACCCTCAAGAGCACTTGCATAAAGAATATGATCAGATACATACTCACCGTCATATTTCTGCATATATGCCATTGTTATACAAGAACCAAGGCAACGTCCTGAAAGGGCAACCTTATCTTTACCTGTAACTTTAAGTATAGCTTCAATATAAGCGTGAAGATCATCTGCTGTTTTTAACGGGTCCATTCGCCAGTCATAATGATATCTGAACTGTTCAAATTCATATTTACCGTTGTTTGTCTGCTTTTTGATTGATGACTCTGACCAATCCCAGGCAACACGGCTGCCGTTTGGTGCTTCACCGTTTTCGTCAAGCTTGATTTCTTCATAAAGAGGAACCATTGCTTCATAAAGAACATCGCAGAACTCATCCCATTCCTGTGTTAAAACAGCACGGGCAAATACATCAATATTCTCTTTAACAACATCTTCGATATAGCCTTCAGGTATTTCAATACCGTAAACCTTATCATAAGAACCGTCTGCCTGTTTGATGCCGAGGGTTGTGCCCTGGCCTTCAACTAAAATAACCGGGATATCAGTCCATGCACTGACAGCTGATGCTGACGGGAAAGCCATAGCAACTGCTGCAAAAATCATTGTAAGACTCAAAAAAACCGATAAAGCTTTTTTAAAACATTTTTTCATAAATTATTTCTCCAATTCTACAGGAAGTTTTGTATCTGTTGCAACATGTGAGAAGAAGAACTGCTTTCTCTCTTCTGTGTTGATAACTGTAACCGGTTTGATCTGGTTAAGAACAGTACCTCTTGCACGAAGCATTTCTCTGTAATCCCAATAAGTTTTTTCTTTAAGGAAAAGAACTTCAGGTACATTAATCATACCCCAACGCCTGTATTTATAATATTTTTCATTAACAGCGCAGAACTTTTCATCAACAAGCTCGATGTATTTTTGTCTGTCTTCTTCAGAAACTTCTTTTTTTGCCTCTACAAGCATACAGTAACGAGGAGGATTTGTTGAATGGTCAGCATAAAGACTGTGACCGACAAACTCATTGTCCATTTCTTCAGATAATTCTTTTGCAACCGCATCAACCATTGCTGTTGTTGTTTTTTCATTTGCAAGGTTCATACCAAGGTTACGTCTGTAAAGGAATTCAATCTGAGGAGTATTATTATACATTCTTGTAACCTGAACAACGTCTTCCATCTGATATCTGTAAAGACCTGAGAAGTTTGTAACAATAATCTCATATTTCTTGCCGACTTCAAGCTCAGATATAAGTAATGGCTTAGCATCCTCACGGGGAGCTTCTTCTTCATCCTCAACAGGGAGGAATTCAAAGAACAGACAATGAGGAAGAAGTACACCGTCATGAACATCAAGCTCGGTTGCCATTGAGAAAAAGCCTTCTGCTGCGGCAAAGCCCATATTATGAAGAGGGATATCGCCAACAGATTTACGAAGTTTATCAACATAAACCTTAAGGTTTGAGCCGATCATACCATAACCCCATGCAAGCTTCGGCCAGATTCGAGGGGCAATAGGAGTATCAAAGCCTTTTTCAAATTCACGGCGAAGTTCAGCAGCTCTTTGAGGATTAGGCTTGAACTTTTTAGAATATTCTTTATAAAGCTCAGGTGTAATTTTGATATCGGGGTTGATTATACCTTTTTCAATATCATCACAAAGCATTTCCCAGTTATCTTCAAGGTAATCAAACATTGTTGTAAGGAGTGTCACAACAAGTGAACCCAGATAGCTTACATTTCTGTTTTCAAGAGCAAAGCGAAGCTGAAGATATGAGGTATCAAGCAACTCCTCGTGCTCCGGATAAAGCAAGGATGTAGGAGATGTGCAGAAAAAATTTGTAATAGGCTTAAGGTATGTAAGAGGAACCTGACCTGCACCGTTGCACATCTTGCCGTCATCAAGAGGATGACCTGTGAGAATGAGAACAAGCGGTCCCATCTGCGGCGGCATTTTAACACCCATTTTTTTGAGATGATGATGTGCAGTTGCAACAGTACATGAGAAACCGATACACTGCATATTCCATAAATCTTTAATTGATTTGGGAAGAATTTTAGGTTTACCTACGCTGCCTGATGATGAACAGTAACGGATATTGGGACCTGAAAACATTGGGTTTTTGCCCTTGTTTTTGATCATATATTCTACATAAGGCTCATAATCTGAATAAGTTGAAAGAGGCACCTTTGCCTGATATTCTTCAATAGATTTAATATTACCTAAACCAAGCTTTTTACCAAGCTCACTGTTTTTATTTCTTTTTAAAATCTTATTAAGAGTTTTACGCTGTTCTTTCATAGGGTCTTTTGTAGCTTTATTGATATGCCACAATGATAAATCGCCCAAAAATACGCCTAAATCTGAAACGCCCATGCTGTCACTTCCTCCAATAAAATACTCTAACATATAATAACATTTTATAAAATAAAAGTAAATACCAAAAGTGAACAAAAAGCCTAAATCTGTTCATTTTCTTATCAAAAAACTTGTGGGTCCCAGCACAAACACTGTGACCCACAAGAAAAATTTTTATTTATTCACTTTGATTATTCTTTTGAGCAAGAATTTTTACATTGGCATCAACCTGCTTTTTGTGAAGCGGATACCAGAACCAAAGCACAAGTGCAAGAAGCAAGAATCCGATTGCCGGAACAAGTGTTGAAATATCAAAAATACCGTCAAGCACTTCTTTTGTTTGTGGAACACCCTGTGTTGCTGCTGATTCATTGTATCCGATAGCTGTAAGAAGCCAGCCTGATAAACCTGCGGCAAAAGCCTGACCGAGTTTACG
>JBGVPE010000028.1:0-3865 GCA_045126895.1 Acutalibacteraceae bacterium
CAGCACTTTCCAATATAGCACCGAGACTTCGTATGCTCACATTGTATGCGGTTGCTGCAGCGGAAAACCGACTGGTTGCCGGTACGGGCAATAGAAGTGAAGCTTATGTAGGTTACTTTACCAAGTGGGGCGACGGTGCTCACGATTTTAATCCCATTGCAGATCTCACCGTTACAGAGATATATAAATTTTTGCGCTATCTCGATGCTCCGAAGTGCGTTATAGAAAAAGCTCCATCCGCAGCACTCTTTGACGGACAGACCGATGAAACGGAAATGGGCGTAACATATACCGAGCTTGACAGTTATCTTTCCGGCGGCGATATTCCTGAGGATAAGAAGATAATCGTTGAGCGTATGCACAAGACAAGCGAACATAAAAGGAAAGGAATTTCAGTTTATACATATAAATAAAACATCAAAGCTCCCCATTTCGGCTCACACCGATTCAAGGAGCTTTTTCCGTTATAGATTAATCCTCACCGCAGACACACCGCCCATTTCAGGCTTTTTCTCCATAAAGCCTTCGGGTATCTTCTTTTCGTAATTGTCAACATAAGAAGCAGAGCCGAGATAAGCGGAGATGTTAGTCCTTGGTATTATAACCCAATCAGAATCAGGCTCTTTGTTTGCAATATAATATTCGGCAAGTGTAATCATAAGCCTTTCAGTTTTCGCGTTTACACCGTAAGCCTTGATTTTTTGCAGTGTTTCATCGGGTAGCACAACCGCTTCAGTACGCAACGGACCGAGAACAAGTGCATCTGCAATAGCTGTGTCAAAAAGCAGAGGAAAATCAGCAGAAGACCTGTCATTGTATACGGAATACTGATACTGTATCAGCTTGTTAGCCCAAGTGCTTTCAATAGCTTTTAAGGTCTTCTTTTCGGCAAAGCAATGAAGCTTCTTTGTAACATCCTCTTTGTTTTTCTTGATGTAATCTGACAGTGAATGTAAGTATCTGTAATACCATCCCGCACCGTTTTGATCAATAATATTGGGGAACTTACTGTGAAGCTCAGGGAATGATGTGTGAAATTTCAGAGCCTTGTTTGTTACTACTTCATAAGGCAGACTGCACCAAGCATATAAGAAACGTCTTGCTTCTTCCGTTCTTTCGTAAGGATCATCAGTGCGAAGTGTACCGTCAGAATTATGAAAAAGATAGCCTCTTGCAAGGATAGTAAATATTCGGCTGAAGCCCTTATTCTTTTTGATGATGGTTGTTGAAAATCTGCCCATAAAAGCAGTTGATTGCTTACTGCCCGCAAGGAAAACGGGAGTGTCTGTATATGCCTTGTATTCAAGCCATTCATTAGTCATAGCTCTTATCTCCCTTCCTTGCAAATCTGTTGATGTGCCTGTAATAAGCATCATAAAGGAAATCGCGCTTGCCAAGAGCAACAATGTATTTTACGGAAGCATTGAAAGAGAGTATATGAGTTTCTATTATCCTTGCAGCTTCCCTTGAAACAGTTTCACGGTAGTTGCCTACAGGATTTCTGAGATAGGCTTTTACCATTAAGGTAAGCTCCTCGGAATCGTTGGGATATTGCATAGCCGAAGCATTTGCAGAGATGTTGTAGTTCCGTGTTTCGGTAATAATATCGGGCAGTAATTTATACCCGCCGAAACGGAAATCAGCAAAGATGTCATAATACTCTCTGTACTCTGTTTCGGGCAGATGCTTTATGAGAAAGGCGTATCTTTCTTCCTCTTTCATAAAGTGCCATTTTTCATTTCTGACCGCAAGATATATTTCATTTACTCTTTCTTCGGGCAGGTTAATAAATACTGCGGCAAGCTCATCGGCTTCATAATCATTTTCCTTGTTCTGCATATACAGAATACGATTAATATCATTGTGCTTTGCTTTAAGCTTGCTTGCGGCATGTCGCCTTGACCGTATTCTTTTAAGGCATTCTTCATAATCAGAGATTACTCTGCTTACATAGTCAAGAATCTTCGGATCAAGCTTCTTTTCCCAATCGGGATTCTTTGCGAAAGTAAAAAGCTCACTTGCATCAGCCTGATGAATTTTCGCCCTTGGTGTATGCTTTTTCAGCTCTCTTGCAAAATACGGAAGCTTTTCAAGATTAGAGCTTACCTCATCCCAATTCTGACCGTCAAAGAATTTTTTGAAGCGTTCATCAAAGGTAGGCTCATACCAACGGCGCTTGCCCTCGGCTTTTTCAATAAGAGTCTTGTATTTAAGGAAGGATGTTCTTTCGGCTTTGTTGGTTTCAAGATATTCTGTCAAATCGGGCTTTATACCGCTTTTAGCTGAGTCTATCTCAAGACCTGTCAGTATCTCAAGCACCTCAGTTTCCTTGCGGTACTGTTCCTTCTTTTCATCGTCGGTATTTTCATCATAGGCTATTATACTTCTGTCAAGAGCTGCATTTGAAATCTGACCGACACGGGATGAAAAAGTATTTCGTATTGTTTCGAAGCGTTTGTACCAATCGTTTGCATCTGCAATGATTGGCTCTGCGGATGGTATGCTTAAAAGAGGCAGATTACCGCCGAGTGTTAAATCACCCTCGCTGTAGTTGCTTGCAATACAAGAGGTAAGCCTCGGCTCAGCTACTGTCTTAATCATATCACCGTCGAAATCAGCACCGCCAAGTCTTTCGGCAAGGAGTGAAACAGAGTTTACCATAATTACATCCGTAAGACCTGAAAGGTACTTTTCTCTGTAAGTGCCTATCTTTTTTAACGGCTTAACAAGTGCTTCTTCATTTCTTGCAATATGTGGATTACGGAGAAGAGCATAGATATTCTGCTGAGAATACACTGCACCGGGAGCATAAAACTCATTTGTATCAAGGAATTCATTCCTTATGTCCGAGTAGATATCAGGTCTTCCACCGTTATCTCTGATAAGCTCATAGAACAGCTCCATAATATCAGCTGCAAAGAAACGGTTATCACCGTCAACAAGTAAGCGACCTATGGAGTAATCTTTAAGCAGGCTTTCTGCGGCATCGTCAAGCTGACGGACAAAATACGGCTCATTGATGAACTTGGGATTTCTTCTTAAAAGCTCTGCGAGATGATAACTGCGGCTCTTTCTTCCGAAGGTCCATTCATCAGCCTTGTCGGTAAAATACCTTATTCTTGCTTCTTTGTCACGGCGAAGCTCATAATACCTCAGCTCCGTCGGTTTTGTCAGCCACATTCTTTCATCCTCAGATGGAGAATGCTCCCAGCCCAAAGGCAAATCATCAGGTCTGAATTCAGATGAAAGCATTTTGACAGTATTAAGGAACTGATAGTTAAGCTCGGTTATATCTTCAGCTTCTGTCTTACTGACATTTGTGATGTACAGAGTGTGTTCATAAGCACGGCAGAGCTGTACATATGTCTGCCATGAAACATTATACTGCTTAAGCCACTTGTAGCCCTTGAACTGACTTTCTGTAAGTATCATACAAAGATTGTCAACTTGGTGCTTTCTTCCCCATATATCGGTTATTGCATCAATGCCTGCTTCTTTGAACAAGGCTTTGAAATCGGTTTTATGCACCATTCCCTTTATATATGGCATACGAATCTGAAAAGAGGTATGTTCTTTTTTACTGCCGATTTTACTGTCAAGCTCACGGGCAAACTCAGGTGAAATCAGTCCCATACCGTCAAAGCGTGTGGTTTCAATATCACCTGTGCATTCTGTTCTTTCATATTTTCTTATACTGCCTTCACCCGTAATGTCAGTAACAGTTACATAAGAAACATCATTTGTGATTTGCTTCGGGTTAGGTACAATAGCAACATTTTCAAGGAAAAACTTATCATCCGGCTCAACTCTGATACCTGACGAAAAGAGAAGACCGTTATATGCATAGAGCTTTGAAAGCTCACAA
>JBGVPE010000029.1:0-5132 GCA_045126895.1 Acutalibacteraceae bacterium
TAATGCTACGCATTGTGATATTGTCCTTTGGACAGTTTTATGCGAATAAAATAACACTGAAATCGAAGATTTCAATATCACTATGCCGAAAAGTGCATAATATCACTCTTTCCGAAGGAAAGAATATCACTTAAAATTAAAAGCGCACTTACTCACCACTTTTAGTGACAGTGCAAAAAAGTAAGAGTTAATGTAGTTTTTGCTACATTAACTCTTTTTGTCCTTTAGAGTACGACTCTAATGCTACGGTCTTTTTGTTTTGCTCTTTATTTATTTCTGATAAATCTTGACATAGTCAACAACAAACTCGGTATAGAAGCTTTCTTTGTCAAGCGTTATTTCATCGGGGAATTCAAGCGAAACAATTACATCTTCTTCAACCTGTGATACACCGTTGCCAAAAGAGGAACGTGTAGTTTCAACACCGTTTATGTAGAATATATATTCATCTTCAGTCCATTCAAGACCGTAAGTATTGTATTCGTTATAAATATCGTTACCTTTGAATTTACCTAAATTAGCAGATTGGAAGCCTTCTTGTACGCCATCGACACCTGCACAATGGATTGTTGTAGTTATTGAGTTGTGGCAACCGAATTCATTGTAAGACGGCGCTTCAAAAATATCAATTTCTGCTCCACCGATTCCGCCTTTTGATATTTCTGCAGTGTAAGGTGAATCAGCCTGAATCCAGAATGCACTCCAATACTCTTCACCGGGGCTGCATATGCAGCGTATTTCAAAATAACCCTGTTTATATCTTTCAATAAGCTTTACTGCGCCTGCATACCAGCCTTCGCCGTATGTGCCGTCTTTAAGATATTCACCTGCTATTACCAGGTTACCGTCACGGACAAAAACCTGACTTGCAGCATTATAACCGCCTCTGCGAGGGCCGTTGCCTCGTGTTTGCCATACATCAGTGTTAAGTTCGTTACCATCAAACTCATCACAAAAAACAAGCTGATAATCTGTCAGATCCAATTCCTGACCTCGTGGGGTAGTGGCAAATCCGAAAATCAGCATTAACGAAAATTCAATAACTGCAAGTAGACCTGCAAAAAAGCCTTTTAATGAAAATGAAGAAAACATATTGCCTAAATTTTCAAAAAGCTTGACTATTGCCCATTCTTCTCTGATACTCAGACCTAATAACTCAGAAATTTTGTCAAAAATCATAATCCCAACCTCTTTCTAAAAAAATAACCCTCCTGATTATATCACAACCGGGAGGGGAACGCAATTATACAAGTTCAATGGGAAATTCGTAGTAAGAATACCATCTTGAAGTATTAAATTTTCTTGCACGGAAAACGATCTGATTTTCATAAACTTCCATCCAGAAGCCCATACCGTTCCAAGGGATGCCGTAACGGTTTACAATACCGTAGGTGGGGAGATTCACATAAGTAACGCCGTCAATTTGCTCAACACAAGAGATATCAAATAAATCCTGTGAAATGTGGCCGTTGATGCCTGTATGAACATGGCCGCTGATGAAGAATACATTGTTATATTTTTTCATAATGCCCATAACTTTTTCTGTAATGTCAGGGTCAAGGCAGCCGCCTTCATATATGATTTCCTGACCGTTTACGCCTTCAACAGGTACATGGCATATAACAAAAGCAGGCTTACCGTCTTTGGTAGCTCGAGCAAGTTCAGTATCAAGGAAATTGAGCTGGTCTTCATAAACATCGCAGCTGTCCCAGTTGTCTTCACTCTGGTCACCCATAACGATAAATGTATATCCTTTTACATCGGCACTGTAATAAACATTATTGATATCGTGGTTAGTGTACTGTTTGTGGTATTTAATAAAATTCTGACGGGCCTCTTCGTTTGTGAATTCTTCGGGATGACCTATTTCGTGGTTACCTGATGCAATAATCCAGGCAGAAGGGTCAGTTGAGCAGTGCTTATCCATGGTTTCATAAAAGCAGGCAACAGATGCTTCATCACCGTAATTGGTAAGGTCACCTGTAACTATAACTGCATCAGCAGGCACAGAATTCCTTGCTATATCTTTAAGACCGAGAGCAAGGTTCCATTTACCGCCGGGGAGACGGTCATCAAGATGCGTGTCTGAAAAAATAGCAGCATTAAATAAAATCTCATCTTTATTCAGCGGTTCATACGCTACAAACGGAACAAGAGTCTGAATAAGTGCAAGAATAAAAGCAAGTACCTGTTGTAAAAAAGCTAACATATAATCACCTTTCACATATGAGTATGTAAATATTATACACAAAACAAAAGTAAATGACAACTGAAAAAGCACAACATTAGGTTGAAAATGTTTTATCAAATGTTTAAATCACAACATTTTTGTAAAATCATCACAAAAGATGAAAGTAAATCAGTGTATTTATTATAAATGAAATAAAAATTGTAAAAGTAATAAATTTTTTATTGATATTAAAAATGTTTATGTGTTATAATACGTGCATGGGTTGTCATTGCCCCAAATTTATTTTATCGTGCAGCATACCCTTTGGGCAGACGGCGATATTGAAAGGAGCTCCTTTTATGAAGCAGTTATACGAAGGCAAAACAAAGAACGTTCTTCTTGACGAAGAAACCGGCATAGTACATCTTTTCTTTAAAGATTCAGCAACAGGCGAAAACGGTGTTTTTGACCCGGGCTCAAACTCAGTTGGCGGCAGCGTAGAGGGTAAAGGTAAAGTTGGTCTTGAAGTTTCAACTTACTTCTTTGAATTAATGGAGAAAAACGGTATCCCGACTCACTACCTTGGCGGTGATATTGAGCAGGGCTTGATGAAAGTTCGTAACCTCACAGTTCCAAGATTAGAGTTCGTTCTTCGTTATCAGACAGCAGGCAGCATGTGCCGCCGTTTTGACCTTGAAGAAGGCATCGAATTCAATCCACCATACTCAGAAGTTACTCTTAAGAGTGACGAGCAGGGTGACCCGCTCATCAGTGAACGCATCTGCCTTATGAAAGGTTTACTTCATGAAGGTCAGTATGACGAAGCTATCGATGTATTGGTTCGCGTTGGCGAAGTTCTTAAAGCTGAGCTTGCAAGCATGAATCTTACACTTATCGACTTCAAAATTGAAATCGGTTATGATGAAAACGGCAAAGTTTATGTTGCTGACGAAATCACACCTGATATCTGGAGAGTCCGTGATGAAAACGGTAACATCCCTAACCAGATTGATTGTGCAAACATGATTCTTGCAAAACTTAAGAAATAAGAAAAAATTACAGCCATCATTCATTGTGAATGATGGCTGATTTTTTTATCTGATACCGTATTTTTCAATGATATAATCCATATCTTTATCGCCTCTGCCTGAGAGATTGATAAGAATTGAACCGTGCTCCATTGTTTTTGCCAGTTTCATACCGTATGCTACAGCATGTGAGCTTTCAATAGCAGGGATAATACCTTCAAGGCGGGAAAGCTTGTAAAATGCATCAATTGTTTCTTCATCATCAATAACATCATATTTAACTCTTCCGATTTCCTGAAGGAAAGCGTGTTCAGGACCTGATGAAGGGTAATCAAGACCGCTTGCAACAGAGTAGACAGGTGCAGGGTCACCGTTTTCGTCTTTTAGCATAATGCTGTTGAATCCGTGCATAACACCTTCGGTGCCGTATTTAAGGCTTGCCGCGTGGTCACCAAGCTTAGGACCTCTGCCCAAAGGTTCAACGCCGTAAATATCAACCGGGTCATTCAAAAATCCTGCAAAAAGACCTGCTGCATTGCTGCCGCCGCCAACGCAGGCAACAATTGAATTAGGAAGATGACCTGTCATTTCAATAAACTGCTCTCTTGCTTCAATACCTACAACACTCTGAAAATCGCGAACCATCATAGGGAACGGGTGAGGGCCGAGAACTGAACCGATGCAGTAAATAGAATCTTTATACTCTTTGCTGTAAGCGTCAAATGCAGCGTCAACAGCTTCTTTGAGAGTCTGAAGTCCGTGCGTTACCTCAACAACATTTGCACCGAGAATTTTCATCCTTGCAACGTTAGGGGCTTGTTTTTTAATATCAACAGCGCCCATATAAATATCACATTCAAGGCCGAAATATGCAGCTGCAGTAGCAAGTGCAACACCGTGCTGACCTGCGCCTGTTTCAGCAATAACCTTTTTCTTGCCCATATATTTTGCAAGAAGCGCCTCACCCATGCAGTGATTAAGCTTGTGGGCACCTGAATGGTTCAGATCTTCTCTTTTCGCATAAAGCTGAACATTACCGCCCAATGCATCTGAAAGGCGTTCAAGGTGTGTAACAGGTGTAGGTCTGCCCTGAAATTCTTTCCTGATTCTGCGAAGCTCAGCAATAAACTTTCTTGACTGGCAGATTGAGTAATAAGCTTCTGTAATTTCAGCCATAGCAGCTTTGAGCTTGTCATCAATATAAACTCCGCCGTATTTTCCGAAATAACCGTTTTTGTCAGGGTAGTTGTTAAAATATGTGTCAAAATTAACTCCGTTTAAATTCATTTTATTTTCCTCCTGAAAATTGAAATAAAAAATCCTTGACAGATAATTCTGCCAAGGACGAATAATTATATCCGTGGTGCCACCTTGATTCACAGCTGAGCCGTGCACTTTGCGAGATACCGACATACCTCCGGCAACTAACGTATGCCCACACGTTGCAGATACTGAGTGTAACTTTTCCCTGCACCCTCCGTGGCCCATTTGATGATTTGTTTCTTGCCTGACTCTCAGCAACGCAGACTCTCTGTAAAGGCATCATCACCTTTATTCCCACTTCAACGGTTTAAGTGTTAAATTTGCGATTATTATATCATTATGATATTCACTTGTCAAGTGTAAGGTTAAAGGTAGATTTTGTGTAAGTGTCACTTTTATAGTGCTTCAGGGTTCGAATCCCACCGAGCGGAAAAAGAGAGCACAAGCCTGATGGTTGCACTCTCTTTTTTGGCCCGCCCGAAGGGATACAGCTGCTGCGGCTCTGCCTTGCATCTTATGTCCTTACGGCATAGCCGTTTCGGACTTCGCACCTAAAAACAGTTCACAGGACTGTTTTTTGACGGTGCTCACCCTCTCAGGGTTCGAATCCCACCGAGCGGAAAAAGAGAGCACAAGCCTGATGGTTGCACTCTCTTTTTTTGGCCCGCCCG
>JBGVPE010000030.1:0-14382 GCA_045126895.1 Acutalibacteraceae bacterium
CATTTAATGCAAGGTTTTTGATTGCTGCATCAAGTACATCTACAAGTGCATCAAGCTCTGCCTGATTTGTGCTGTCAACATCGCCTGCAAGGAATGCTTCGATTGCAGCGTTTGCATCTGTAACAGCTTTAACTGATTCAGTTGTGTAAATGCTTGTATCTGCAGGGATTGTTGCTTTAACTGCTTCGTACTCTGTTGTGTCGATAGGAGCAGCCTTAAGTTCAAGAGCCTTAATAGCTGAATCAAGTGCTGATACAAGAACATTAAGTGAAGCCTGATTTGTGATGTTTACATTACCTGAAAGGAATGTGTCAACTGTAGCTTTTGCATCTGTAACAGCCTTAACTGATTCAGGTGTGTAAATGCTTGTATCTGCAGGGATTGTTGCTTTAACTGCTTCATAAACAGTTGTATCGATTGGCTTGTAAACAAGATTTTTGATAGCTGCTTCGATACCAGCTGCAAAACCGTCTACAAGAGCCTGCTCGTCAGTGTAAAGACCTGTTTCAACTGAGTTAACAGCAAGTTTAAGAGCTGCAACTGAATTAGCTGTGTAAAGAGATTCATTGATAGCTGCTGCTTTTTTCTGAGCTGCTGTAACTGCTGAATAGTCAGCATCATTCTCTTCAAGGCCTGAAATAGCTGCATTGATTGCAACTGCATAGTTGTTTACCTGAGCCTGATATCTTACATCAAGACCTGTTACAACTGCTGCAATAGCATCTGTAAGAGCCTTGTATGATTCAGGTGTGTAGTATGAATAGCCTTTATGTGCTGCAGCAAATTCATTAGCAAGATTGATGTAATTCTGTGCACTTGCTTTAGCTGAATCAACTGCTGAGTAGTTAGCTGTGTTATAAACAAGATCATCAATAGCTTTGTTGATGTTTGCTGCCATTGCATCTACATCTGCCTGTTTGTCAGCTGTAAGAGTACGGTCAACTGCTAATGTTGCCTGTCTTGCCTTAACGTATGAAGCTGATGTGTAGAGAGTTCTGTCAAGAGCATTGAATCTTGCGATAGCTTTGTCTACTTCTGTATAATCAGCGCCAACATAGCTAAGACCTGCGATAGCGTTATTGATTTCTTTTGCGAAAGCATCGATTTCATCCTGTTTGTCAGCTGTGAGACCGTACTGAACAGCGTCAACAGCTTCTTCTACATCTGCCCATGATTCAGGAGTGTAAAGATGTGTTGTTTTTGCATACTCTTCATACTGCTCAAGAGCTGCATCAACCTTTGAATAATCACCGATTGTGTACTGAAGATTCTTAATTGCTTCTTCAATTGCTGCTGCTAAAGCATCAACATCTGACTGATAACGGATATCAAGGCCATAATTATCTTCAGCTTCATAAACAGCATCTTCAAGATTTGACCATGATGCAGATGTATATCTCTTTGAGTCTAAATCCATATACTTTTCGATAGCCTCGTCAACTGCTGTGTAATCAGCCTGTTTATAAACAAGGTATTTGTCGATAGCATAGTTAAGATCTGCTGCCATTTCATCAACGATTGGCTGAGCTGTGATATTAAGACCGTACATGATCTGCTCATAATATGATGTAACTCTGTTAAGAGACTGCTCTGTGTAAAGTGATCTGTTGATTGCATTATAGCGATCAACAGCTGCATTTACAGCTGAATAATCAGCTGATTTGTAAGCAAGTGCATTTTTGGCTGCATAAATTCTGTCAGCCATTTCATCAACAACATCCTGCTCTGTAATATTCTTTGAACGGAAAGCAGGGTCCTGAGCGTCAGCTACAAGATCTGTCATAGCTTTAACTGATTCAACTGTGTAAACAGATGTGTCAAAGCCTTTTGTTGCTTCGATAGCTTCATCTACATAAGTGTAATCAGCAGGTTTGTATTCGAGAGCATCAATAGCTGCAAGAAGGTCTGCGCCCATCTTGTTAACAGCATTCTGATAGAATGTGCTGTAACCTTCAACAACAGCGTTTCTTGCTACAAGAACGTTTGCCCATGATTCATCTGTGTAATGAGCCGGGTTAAGACCTGAAAGTGTTGTAACTGCATTTGTGATTACTGTGTAATCAGCTTCTGCAACAACAAGCTCTTTCATAGCTAAATCAAGGTTTGCATAAGCAGTATCGATATCTGTCTGATTAAGGTTAGGTTTAGCAATTGTTCTCTGAGCTGCAGTAAGAGCTGTTTTGAAGTTTTCCCAACCGTTTGAATAATATCTTGCCTGAGGCATAACGCCCATCTTTGTGCCTGTAGGGCTGTCAGGAACGTAATATGTAAGAGCGTCCTGAACGAGACCGCGAAGGTCACCCTTATTATACATAATAAAATGAAGGTGAACTGCTGTATGGTTAGCAATCATACGGTCAGATGCATGATATCTACCGTAAAGAGAAGAAATGAATGTGTACTTAATCTCTTTTGTTCCGTCAGCAAGAGTTGCCATAGCATCTTTATATGTTGTGCCGTTGAACGGAACTGAAAGAGCATAGTTTGAAATTCTGTATGGTGTAGAAGGAATTGTGTTACCGTCTCTGAACACAACCTCTGAACCCATTGATGCAGGAGCAAGCTGTGTAGAAGCTGTTGCGTTATCTTCATAGTTGCTGTCAAATCCTGATTCACCGGGAAGAACTGAGAAGCTTGAAATGCTACGTGTATATTCGTCATCCTTTGAACCGTATCTGAGGTCCATAACAGCATAACGGAGGTTAATGTTTGCACCATTAAGCGCAGTACCTCTTGAAGAGTCGATGTATGTTGTAGAAACAGCTCTCTGACGGTCAACTGATGTGTTACCGTAACGGTTACCGTCGCCATTATCTACGCCCCAAAGAACTGAGCCGTAGCCGGCTGCTTCGTTAGCATCCCAACCCCACTGAACAGGAGTCATGCTTACAAAGTCAAAGTAACCGTGAGCCCATACGCTTGAGTCTTTTTTGAAGTTATCGCCTGAACCGGCACTTCCGTCACCCGGATCATAGTAGCTACCGTATGTGTTAAGACCGAGAATTCGGTAAACGAAGTCAGCGTCTGTACCTGAATGGTTCCAAGGCTTTGTTCTGTAAGAGTCAATATACATACCTGCAGGCTGAATGATACCTTCAACATATGAGCTGCCGTAAGCAACATATGTGTTAGTAACAGATTTGCCTGTTAATCTGTCAGTGTATGTGTATGCATAACCGATTTCATAATCAATGTATGAGCCTGCTGTTGCAGTACCGCCTGTGATTGTCCAGATCCATGTATTGCTGTCAGGGTTAGTAACAGTATATGTAACACTTGAGTTGCTGAACTTGATTGTTACATTTTTGTTATTAGCCAATGAAAGATCTGTTTTGAATATAACAGTAGGATAGCTTGGTGTTTCACCTGAATAAGCCTCAGCAGCATAAGTGCTTGTAATCTGAGGAACACCTGAAGGTGTTGCAGGTACGATAGTTGAACCCTTAGCCATTGAACCTACTGAAGCCGCAACGCGGATAACTTCTGTAGCAGTAACTGTTGCCTGAGGGATAACTTCTCTACCTGAGCCGTCATCTACCATTGTTGCCTGATTGGCTGTGATTGTTTCGCCTGCAGAGATGTCAATTGCAGATGCGCCGATCTGAACAAATGACAAAACCATTGCTATAGCTAAAACAACACTAAAAATTCTTTTTGAGATTGCCATAGATTTTTCCTCCTTCAAAGAATCTAAAGATATGTATAGATATTACTATACATTATGACACGGTACAATTATATCCAATTTAGAATTAAATGTCAACAATAATTGATATATTTTTGACTTATTTTTTTTACAAAATGTATAAAATGCCCAAGTATCATCAAGATACTCAGGCATTTATTATAATTCAACATAAATTAAATCAATTTTTCTTCTTTTTTAAAGCCACAAATGCAACTGCACCTGCAACAAATACAACCGCAACAACAATGATAATAACAACAGTTGTACGTGATACGCCGCCCTCATCACCATTACCTGCATCACTGTTTTCACCCTGCGGTGCATTTTTATCAGTGTTGTCAGCTGAATCACCACCGTTTACACCTGAATCAACAGACACAGACTGACCCGCAGCAGAGTTTGCCGAAGTTGAAACATCTGCAGACGAATTTCCGTCAGCGGCAGGAGCAGAAAGGTCATAAGCAAAAGAAACTTTTATATCGGTGAAAGAAGCTGTCTGACAATTTGTGAATTCTACACTTATATCTTCTTTTGAAAATTTTGTGCCCTGAGCTTTTATAAATTTCATCTCAACAACAGATTTTTTACCGTCAGTTACAGAAAAACCAACTGTGTTAGCAATTGAAGCTCTGAGAGGATTAGCTCGTGAGTTAAGCTCACAGATTGAAATCTGACCGTCTTTTTTTATTTTTTTAGCAAAAGCTTCATAACCTTCGCCTTCCTGAAAGGTATCTGCCTGAAGCTTTGCTCTGTCATAAGTCACTTCAAAATCAAGGGCAGAGAAGCCTGTGCCCCCGTCATAATCAATTGTCAGTGTGACTGTTGAGTCTGTTTCTTCTTTAAGTCTTAGCTTAAAGTCAATTGAATCTGCCGCAGAAACAGTAAACGGAATCAACGACAAAACCATAACTAAACAAATAAAAACTGAAACTATTTTTTTCATACCGCTATCTCCTATTTAAAAACTATATTTTTGAACTCAGCAATATCTTCCGCATTCTGCTTACCGTCAGAGTTCATATCCATAGCTGTAAGCTGAACTGCCGAAAAATCTTTTTTGGTGCCGTGAACAAGCTCGGCAACCATAGACAAATCAAGACCGTCGCAAAGACTGTCACCGTTTATATCACCTTTGATGCATACCGTAAAGGTCTGACTAAGTGAACCGTCAGAAAGAGTTACCTTCGCACCCGTTCCTATAACGCCTTTGAACACCGTCTGATAGGTTGCAGTGCCTGAAAGAATATTAAGGTATTTTGACGAAAAATCCGTATCTTTTATTTTAAAATCAGGCACAGTTACCACACCGTTTTTTACAGCTGCACCGTTTTTCCATGTGAAAAACTCACCTGATTTAAAAGTCGCATAGAGAACGATATTAGTATCCCCCATTTTTAAGGATGCACCGTCAGCATACTTAACTGTTGCTGTGGGGGACGTTGCCCACCCCGAAAAAATCTTGTTTTCAAAAGTGTAGGTATTTTTTGCAAGGTTCTGGGTGGTACCTGTAGGTATAAGCTGATGATTCATACTACCTGCGCTGCCGTTTGCCATAAAATTTACCGTGCCGATAAAATCAGCATATTCCAATGTTACCCAGCCGATCAATCCGTCACCGTAATAAAAACTGCCCCAACCGTTTTTGACAGAACTAAGATATACCCTTTCACCGGCATACAGTTTGTCAACTCTGTCATAAGTCGTTGACGGACCGCTACGCACATTTAAAGTATCTGCCGTTATGTTGTAAAAACCGATACCTTTCTGCAGTGAATTGTGGTTGAGGGTTTTCACAAGATAATTGGGGTTAAGATAAATCCACCCGATTGAATTGCCGAACTGAATACCGCCCCAACCGTCATAATAGTCAAAAACATATATTTCAGTGTTTTCTTTAACAGTGCCCACAGAAGAAAATTCAGTACCCGGCTTTTCCCGTACATTCATTGAGGTGGTTGTGATTTTATACATACCGAATCTGGTTGAATCCGCAACAACCTCCGAATCAGGTTCATCAGGCTTATCGGGTTCAGGATCTGCTGTACCCTCATAGCCGTTGAAGCCGTACTTTTTTATAAAAGTTGAATAATCTTTATAACAGTGGTTTATATCAACCTTGCCTGATATACCGTTGACTGTTCCTGTTTCGGTATATTGCCACATATCATATTTACCCTCATAGGTGCATTCATCAGCATACTGAGCAACCCATATTGAATACTCAGAAAATTCTGAGGGATAAAGCAAATCGGTCAACCAGTACCTGTTAGCATAAACACCGGGATAGTATCCGTTATCAATCAGCGTTTTACAAAAAGCATTTGCAATATCGGTACGTTTTCTGTCAGTTATTTCATTCTCAACAATTAAATCTTCCATATCAATATATATGGGCATATCAGGCTTACAGTTATATTTTTTCAGCGTTGAGATTATCCACTCCGCTTCTTCAACCGCCTGATTTACTGTAACCGCAAGGCTGTAAAAATAGCAACCGAAGGGTATACCGTATTTTGAAGCGCCCTGATAATGAGAATAAAACAAATCATCCTCTGCAATACGGTCGCGGTACACTGAACCGCGGTAGCCTATTCGCGCGATTACACCGTCAACAGAGAGTGAAACCTTTTTCCAATCTATGTTATTATTCCACTTTGAAATATCAATGACTTTCAGCTTTGCGTTTTCAGGTTGAGCAGCAAAAACCACACCGTTAGCTAAAAGCATAACAGTCAATGCAAGAAAAATGCAAATTGTTCTTTTCACTGCCTTTTTAAGCATAAGCTTCCCCTTTAAACATCTATTCAAAGTAATAATATCATATCAGCAGTTTTTTGTCCACATTTTTATTGAAACAGGAAAAATTTGTGGTATAATTCACTGCGAGGTAGATACTATGAGAAAAAACGTTTTTGAAAATAAATTTTCATTTATAATTTTTGCGGTTATATGTACGGCTTTATGGGGCACTGCATTCCCCGGTGTAAAATTAGGATATGAGTGGTTTGGCATTGGCGCTGATGATACAGGCTCAAAGCTTATGTTTGCAGGTATCCGTTTTGCAATTGCAGGTCTGATAGTGCTTACTGTTTTTGTGATAAAAAACAAGAAATTCCCTGCTTTTACAAAAAAAGAAGCGCCTACAGTTTTAGCTCTGTCAGCAATTCAGATAACAGGCAATTATTTTTTCTATTATTTAGGTCTTTCTGTTACCGCAGGCAGTATTGCATCGGTACTTAATTCTTTTGACACCTTTGTTACGGTTTTATTGGTTTCGCTTTTCTTTAAAAGTGATAAGCTGACAACCAAAAAGCTGCTTGGCTGTGCAATAGGCTTTGCAGGAATAATCCTTGTTAATCTTAACACCGACAGTGAAATTACATTCAAGCTTACAGGTGAAGGCTTTATACTTATTTCTTCACTGTTTTCTACATTTGGCATTATGATAAACAAAAAAGCGTCTATGAATATAGACACCATGATAGTTACAGGTTATCATCTGCTTTTCGGCGGCGTTATTCTTATAATTATAGCGTTAGGTTTCGGCGGTACAATAAGTTTCGAAAACCCAAAAGCAAACCTTTGCCTTATTTACCTTTCAATTGTTTCTGCAGCGGCTTTTCTGATATGGTCCGGATTGCTTAAACACAACCCTGTCAGCAAGGTCAGCGTTTTCAAGCTGATGACGCCTGTTTTCGGCAACATTTTTTCAGCACTTGCTTTAGGTGAAAATATATTGAAGCCTATGCATCTTGTATCAGTTATTTTTGTTGCCCTGGGCATAGCGATTGTAAACTCAGGTACAAAAAACAAATTAAATCTTAACAATAAAAAATCACCGATAACACAGTAGTTATCGGTGATTTGTTTTTTACAGTTTCAGCTGTTAGTTATATCAGCCGTTATACCATTGACCGCATCAATTATAAGCTTTGGTGCAATCTCAATCTGCCTGCCAACTTTACCTGCGCTGACAGTTACGGTTTCAAGCAGCAAAACATCACTGTGAAAAACCGTTTTGAACAGTTTTTTCATCCCTACAGGGCTGCACCCGCCGTGGACATAGCCCGTTAACGGCAACAGCTCCTTTTGCTTAATCATCTCAACTGATTTTTCATTGACTGCTTTTGCCGCCTTTTTTAAATCGAGCTGAGCATCTGACGGCACAACAAAAACATAATATCTGTTTGAGCTGCTTTTGGTAACAAGTGTCTTGTAAACCTCGGATGCTGTTTTGCCTATCATATTTGCAACGGTCACACCATCAGGCGCGTTACCGTCAGGGCTGTTATATTCATGAGGAATGTAAGGAATTTTCTTTTGATCAAGAATTCGCATTACATTTGTCTTTAAATCTGCCATTATTCTTTTCCGTTCCAACAATATGTGCAGAGTTTGCAAGGCTCGATACCGATTGACTCAATCATATCATCAAGTCTGTGGTAACGAAGAGATGTAAAGTTAAGCTTTTTACGGATAGCTTCAACCATTTCTTCGTAATTCTTGCTTGTCGGGTCTGCATAGTCAGCAAGAACATCTTTATCGCAAGCTTTGTCACCCTCGCGTTCAAGGATTACACGGCGTGCAATCAAATCAAGCTCAGATGTTGAACGGGAAAAGTTAAGATATTTACAGCCGAACATAATAGGCGGACAAGCAGGGCGGATATGAACTTCTTTTGCCCCTGAATTATATAAAAATTCTGTTGTTTCGCTAAGCTGTGTGCCTCTTACAATAGAGTCATCTATAAACAGAAGCCTTTTACCCTCAATAAGTTTCTTAACAGGGATAAGCTTCATGTGTGCGATTTTGTTGCGCTGAGACTGATTGGACGGCATAAACGAACGAGGCCATGTAGGTGTATACTTGATGAACGGACGAGTGAAAGGTATTTTAGCTTCATTTGAATATCCGATTGCATGTGCAATACCTGAATCAGGGATACCTGCAACGCTGTCAGGGTCTGCATCGTCACGTTTAGCAAGAAGTCTGCCGCAATCATATCGCATCTGCTCAACATTCACGCCCTCGTAGCTGGATGTCGGGTAGCCGTAATATGCCCAAAGGAAAGAGCATATTTTCATTTCTTTACCCGGAGGGCTTACTGTTTCACAGCTTTCAGGGGTAAAATAAACTATTTCAGCAGGGCCGAGCTCCTTATAATCCTGATATCCTAAATTAAGATAGGCAAAGCTTTCAAATGATGCGCAGAAAGCATTGTCTTTTTTGCCGATAATAACCGGTGTACGTCCTACACGGTCACGGGCTGCATATATTCCTTCAGGTGTGAGGATAATTATTGACATTGAACCCTTGATTTTTTCTTGTGCATTTTTAATGCCTTCAACAATAGTAGCTTTCTGATTAATGAGAGCCGCTGTGATTTCGGTAGGGTTGATTGTGCCGCCGCTCATTTCAAGAAAATGAGTGTGACCTGACTCAAAGCAATCTTCAACCAACTCATCAGGGTTGTTTATTCTGCCAACAGTTGTAATAGCAAAGCTGCCGAGATGAGAGTGAACCATAAGTGGCTGAGGTTCAAAGTCAGAAATACAGCCGATGCCTAAATTGCCTTCAAGTTCATCAATATCACGTTCAAACTTTGTTCTGAAAGGTGAATTCTGTATATTGTGAATTGCTCGTGAAAAACCGTCTTCACCATAAACTGCCATACCGCCTCGTTTTGTACCGAGATGGGAATGATAGTCTGTGCCGTAAAACAAATCAAGAACGCAGGATTCTTTTGATGCAACTGCGAAAAAACCACCCATAATTATTTGCCTCCACTAATAAAATGCCTTTTCTATTTTAATACAACACTTGCTGTTCGTCAATTGTAAATTTATCTATTTTTTGATTTTCTTTTGTAAATCTCACTTACTGCAATTCCTGCTGCAGATGCAACTGCACCGATAATCATCAATGTTGGTTCAGGCATATTGGTTTTATGAAATGTTATCATATTGGCAAGCTCAAAAGTAAAATATTCTGCCAGCATCTGTGACTGGGAAAACAAAATAACACAAAACCATTTTGAACAACCCGGTACTCTGTTGCTTATCATAAAAGAAAATGCAAATGCACTTAAAGGAAGAGTCAGCCACAAAACAAAAACCGAATATCCTATTCCGTCAGATATACCCGACACCCAGAAATCCGCTATACAGCACAACCATATAGCAAGATATATAAGGAGAAGCTGCCATACTTTAAGTTTCTTTTTCATAAACGACTCCCCTTTCGGCCTGAATAATTACCATCTGTTTTCAACATATTCACAAAAGGCAAAAAGGTCTTTTATTTCAAGCTTTGTTCCGTCATCAAGGGTAACCTCACCATTCCAGATTCCGTATACCTGATGGCAATTCATTCTGCCCACCTTAAAATCAGTGTCACTGTGATTATCAAGTGTAGGTTTCATTGTCATATTGAATCTGCCGTCTTCAGAAACAAATTTCCATGGCTCCATAAATCTGCCTTTAGGGAACGTTTCTACATCAACAGCGCCGAATTTATGAGCTTTTCCGTCATAAAAAAGGCAGGTTTCTGTTGCGTAACTTTCGTTGCCGATTGCCCATGTTATCTCAAAGCCGAAGCTGTGTTTTGTGCCGTCTTCGTCATAAAGAAAAGTTGAGCCGCTGCCCCAATACCAGACCATTTTATGAACGGTGTTAACTCTGCCCCAGTCCATAGAGCAGAACGCATCCTCTTTAGAAAATTCGTAAACATAGTCGCCGATTTTAAATGTACCGCCGCAAGGCATACACATCTGCTTTGTAGTCATAAAGTATTTTGTATCATCACCGTCAAAAGGAAGAACCGTTGTTATGCTTTCAGAGCCGGGCATGATATCCATACTGATATTACATTCGACCAGCTTACCCTTATGCATCTTTTTATACCACAGTGTTCTTTCATTTTCGGTGGTATTAAAATCAAATTCAGCTTTACCGATTTTATCTTTATAGCGGTTGGGCACATCACCCTTTGCAGGCGGAACATGCTTATTTGCACCGATGAAATACTGTATAGCGTCAACGATAACTTCACCTGTTGAAAGGTCGAGAAGTTTTGCACTGACATAACCGCCCACATTTATATTTGCGAAGCTTACAAGAATCTGCATTTTACCGTCAGTTATGGTATAAAAATCCCACTCCTTACGGCTCATTATACCTGTTTTTACATAATCGCGGTTGTATGTAAAATAATTATGTCTTGCCCAGCCTTTTGCAAGAAGCTTACCGTCAGGTGAAAGCAGAGGGGTTTCTTGGGTATACTCAATCTGCTTTGACGGCTCTTTCCAATCCTTAAACGGCACATAAGTTCTTTTCATTTCAGCGCTCATATAATTCACCTCTAAAAGCTTAAGATACTATCCTTTTATCAGACTATCCATTTATTTATTAACGGTATTTTGTTTATTAACCACGAAGCAACAAAAGAAATAATAACAGTTGCAAAACAATAACAGCGATTATTGCAACCACTCGCAGATAATCAAAATAAACTATTCTCTTGCTCATTTTAAGCTCTCCTTAATAAGGCAACGCTTTCGACTGTTGTTTCACTGTCCCAACAGATATGTGTCACATTCTCATCCCCGTCATAAAAGACGGGGAATTTGAAATTGATACACTTTAACAGTCTGCCGTCGGGCTGTTCTTCTTTGAATATCTCAATGCTTTCAATAAAGGTATTAAGAAACCTCTTTTTCTCAGCATCGGTAAACTCTTTGTACATTGTACCATAATAATGCAGAAAAAGATAGACATTTTCACCTGATATTTTTTCTTCTTTGATATTTGCTATACGGGACTGTAATTCTGTTATTTGCTCCTCTACAACCTCTATCTCATCATAGAAATCATAAAGTCTGTTCTGCATATCCTGATACTTTTTATCATAATGTCTATCAGTAACATCAAGAGTATCTATCTGAGATGCAAGCTTTCTCTTTGACATAACAAGCTGATTAAGTTGTTTCTTGAATACTGCAAGCTCTTCTTCAAGACCTTCTGTACTTACTCTTGTGTTTATCTTTTCGCACAAGGCTTTTTCAAACTCAGGATTAGATACAAGCCTTTCAATTACCTCTTCAACAGCACCGTTAACAACAGTCTGATTCCATTGCCTGTGATAATCGCACTTGTGTCCGTCAACCTTCATTCGGTGCTTACAGGCATAATAAAAGTGGTCTTTATAGATTGTACCGTCCGGCTTTTTCTTACGGTTAATATTGCCGTACATTGCCGCACCGCAAACAGGACAGCGAAGCAACCCGGATAATAAATGCTCGTGATCAAGATTGTAAATTTTTTCCCGTTTAACGCCTAACTTTTTACGCTTCTGTTGAGCCAACTCCCAATCTTCAACAGATACAATAGCCTCATGAATGCCGTCATAAACAGGATAGGTATCCTGCTTGACTATATGATATTCATTTCGGGTGCCGTTAATCTTTTCAGTCTTTCGTCTGCCAAAAGCTATCTTTCCGCAATAGACGGGATTCTGTATAACCAGCTTTATAAAATGTGCGGAAAAGGTATCTAATGTGCCGTTCTGCCTTGGCTTTTTAGCAATACTGTGTTGGTTGAGATATTTAGCAATACCGTTTGCACCCATATTTGTATTTATATATTTATCAAATATAATGCGTATGGTTTCAGCCTCATCTTCGGCAATTTTCAATTCGCCTTTTTCAAGATAATATCCGTAAGGGGCAAAGCCGCCGTTCCACTTACCCTCTCGTGCCTTTTGTTTTCTGCCTTCCATAGTCTGAACAAGAATATTCTCACGCTCGATTTCAGCAACAGCAGATAAAACAGAAATCATAAGTTTACCACTATCTTTTGAGCTGTCTATACCGTCTTCAACACAGATAAGATTTGCGCCATAGTCTTGCATAATCTGCAAAGAAGATAAAACATCAGCAGCATTTCTTCCGAAGCGTGACAGTTTAAAAACAAGCACATAATCTATACTGTCTTTGCCACTTGCGATGTCTGATAACATCCTCTGAAACTCAAGTCTTCCGCCAATGTTTTTACCTGATTTACCTTCATCACTATACTCACCTGCAATATGCATTTCCTGATACTCGGCATATTTACGGAGCTTTTCTCTTTGTGCATCAAGGCTGAAGCCTTCTACCTGCATTGATGTTGAAACACGGGTGTAGATATAGCAATTTAATCGTTTCATATATTTTCAACTCCTTGTAATTTTTCATTTTGATTATATTTTTCTTTCGTATATTTAACAAATGTGTGAGGCAGCATAACCCTGCCTCACAACACTTTTAAGCTGTCTTCTTGTTTCTGATTTCTGTATCACTTTTTGGTATCTTGTCACCGTATTTCTCAATCATATCTGCAAGAAAATCAATCATCTGGTTAAATGCTATTTTTTGTTCTTTGGTGAAGGTCGAAACATCAGGGATATTAAAAGCATATTCACCTTTAATATCGCTTATTGTTCTGATAAAACCCACTTTTAAGCCTTCATATAAATCAATAATTCTGTTAATCAATACTCATCACCTCGCATCCCTGTTACGCTGTCGCTGAAGATACCTGTAATAATGCTCACAGGCTTTCATAACAAAGTTTTCAAGATCACTTTCTTTTACCTTCGGAGCAACCTTTTGTAAGCGTTCAACGGAGAATTTTACTGTAGGTCTTTGATTTGCCTTTTCTTCCGCCAAGATTTCACCTATATCCTCAGGAGTAAGACCTTCTTCTCTGCTGATTGCACGAAGCCTTTGTGCCTGAGATAAATTCGGAGTAGCATCACAAACTGAGATTTCTTCAACCAAATCAGCCTGTTCCACCTCATTGAGATATGAAAGCTCTACCGCAGGTGTAAATGCAATTCGCTTTTCATCAACAAGGTCAAGCAATTCGGGAATGAGATAAGTCAGACGGATATATCTCTGTACCTGCCTGCCACTTTCAGTATCAGAAACGAGATCTGCACTTTCTAACTTCCCGACAACTTGACGGGAAGTTAAGTCTGTCCTTTCACCTTGCCTTTTAATAGCTTCAAGCTTCAACTTATAAGCAAATGCCTTCTCCGACGGGAGAATATGCTCCCTATAAAGATTACTGTCAACGAGCATAATTGCAGCTTCGTCACGGGTGACGGCATAAATAAAAGCAGGGACTTCTTTCATCCCTGCTTTTACTGTGGCGTGTAAGCGTCGGTGTCCGCTTATCACCTCATATTCATCTGTGTTTTCAATAGGTCGGATAATTATAGGAGTAAGAATACCTTGCTCCTGAATACTGCATATAAGAGAATTCATTTCATCGTTATCCAGAACCTTATAAGGATTTCCCTCAAAGGGATGAATTTTTGATACCGGGATATTTACCGGTGCTTTGATATTTTGATTAAACATAATTTACCTCCATAAAATTAATAATTCCTTTTATACTTTTTCTGTTCATCAGTAATAAGCTGTAAGTGTTTTCTTACAGAATATCCGGGTCTGCCCATATACCTGTGAGCATATTCGCTTGAAGACATCTCTTCCTTGTTACATTCATTACCGTCAGCCTTTTTGGTATCCTGTACCTTTTTGCAAAGCTCTTCAGCATTCATAATATCTACCTCCCTTCATGATGTTTTTCTTTGACCTGAGCTCTTTCGGGGAAGTACCATTCACGGATAAGTGCCTTCTCCGCTTCAAG